>CAVYUB010000024.1:0-40359 GCA_963771565.1 uncultured Acidobacteriaceae bacterium | reverse complement strand
ACAAAAGTGCCGCACTCTGGTTTTGAAGACCAGGCCCTGCACCGGCAGAGTTTAGCTTCCGACCGCGATTGTAACCTGCCCCGCGCCGCCGAACAGTTTAGAGCCGAGACGTTGTCGATAAACTGATCCGAAGTATCATTTGCCAGACTTCGAAAGGCGGCGAATCAACAGACATGTCGAAAACATCACTTGCTAGATCGGTCATACTGCTCTTGTCCGGGTTCTCGTTGCTACAAGCAAATCCCGTTCACCTCCGTTGCGAGTCTTTGGTCAATCCACTTGGGATCGATATCGACAGGCCGACCCTGTCATGGCAGAGCGAGAACAACCAGCGGAACTGGCGTCAGAGCGCATACGAAATTCTCGTGGCCAGCCGAGCGGATCTGCTCAGTTCGACCAAAGCCGACGTGTGGGATAGCGGAAAACAGCGCTCCGGAGAATCGACGGGCATTCGATATGGTGGGCCAACGCTCGAATCACGTAAACGTTACTACTGGACGGTGCGCGTGTGGGATGCGAAACCTCAACTTTCCGAAGCGGCCCAGCCTGCCTGGTGGGAGATGGGCTTACTTCACAAGTCAGACTGGATCGCTAAGTGGATCCGATGGCAGAACCCGGAGGAACTTGCAGATCAGTCCGGTATTCGATGGGTCTGGGTCCAAGGGAAAGAATTTTTGAACGCCGCTCCGGGAACCGAAGCAGTTTTCCATCTGGATTTTGATCTTTCGGAAATACCGAGGCGAACCGCTTTCTTCCTAATCGCGCGCGGTGATTGGAAGGTAACAGTTAATGGTCATGATGCGGGTGCAAAGCCGCACTGGAACGAATTTGATCGACGCGAGATCGATGGATATCTCGCTCAGGGGAAGAACTCGATCGATGTAACCGTGAAGGTTCCGCTACCACCGCAATTCGGCCCAGGTGCGGCACCGCTGAATACTCCGCGGCCGGCTGCACTCGCCGCTCTGCTTAAAATAACCCACCAGGACGGGACTATTGAACGTATTCCCACCAACGACCGCTGGCAAGCCCGATTGCAATCTGACACGCAATTGGCGCCCGCGAGCGTCATCGGCAATCTCAGTGACGCGCGCCTTGGGGCCGAATCTCTTGGAGGTGTTCCTGGACCGTTACCCCAGCCCGCGGCTCTGTTCCGCCGACCCTTCATCGTGCAAAAGCGAGTAGAGCGGGCACGGATCTACGTTACTGCGCTCGGTGCTTATGAGATGTCCATCAACGGCCAGCGAATCGGACACGATCTTCTGACGCCGGGCTTCACAGATTTCACGAAGCGCGTGCAGTACCAAACGTATGACGTAGCTGCTTTACTTCATGATGGTCAGAACGTGATAGGCGCGTCGTCGGAGCCGGCTGGTTCGGCAGTGGTATGTCCTGGACAGCGCGACATTTCAAGCTGCCTTGGCCGACACGTTTCCTTGCACAGATTGAAATCAAGTACAGTGACGGCACACACGACACGTTGACGACAGACGAGTCTTGGAAAGTAACAGAGTCGCCCATTCTTCATGCCGAAATTTATGCCGGTGAAACTTATGATGCGCGGCTCGAACGCCCTGGCTGGAATAAGCCGGGCTTCGATGATGACAAATGGGCATCTTCTGTTTTGTGCGGACCGTATGAAGGTACCCTGTCCGGCCAAATAGATGTTCCGCCGCGAGTGGTGGCCACGCTCAAGCCGGAGCGAATTAATCCGTTGCCCGATGGCTCGTACCTGTTCGATATGGGTCAGAACATGGTCGGCTGGGTGGCTATGAAAGTAAGCGGAAACGCGGGAACGACAGTTCGTCTGCGCTTCGCTGAAATTCTTAATCCGGACAGCACCATTTACACGACAAATTTGCGGAACGCTGATGCGACGGACACCTACACACTCCGCGGAGGGCCGGAGGAAACGTTCACACCTAGATTCACGTTTCACGGCTTTCGCTACGTAGAAGTCAGTGGCTATCCAGGAAAGCCGACGCTTGCTGATATCGCAGGAGAAGTGGTCAGCAGCTTGAGCGGAGAGCCCACAGCGACGGTCACGACGTCGAGCGAAATGGTGAACAAGATGTGGAGGCTCGGGATCTGGGGGCAGCGCGGCAATTTCCTAACTGTTCCGACGGATTGCCCACAGCGCGATGAGCGCCTCGGTTGGATGGCCGATGCTGCCGTTTTCTGGCGTACCGGAAGTTACAACTTCGATATCGCGGCGTTCGCGCACAAATGGCTACGCGATATCGACGATGCTCAGTTGCCGAATGGAGCGTTTACTAATGTCTCGCCCAACATTGGCGTCGGCGATATCGAAGGCGCGCCTGGCTGGGGCGATGCGGGTGTCATCGTGCCATGGACCACTTGGCTCCAATACGGTGATCGAACGGTGATCGAACGTAATTGGGAAGCGATGGAGCGCTGGATGAAGTTCATCCAGGATGCTAATCCCGATTTAATCCGGAAAAATAAAGTCGGGCCCAATTTTGCGGACTGGTTAGCTCCGGATAGGAGCACTTCCAAAGACCTGGTTGACACCGCGTATTGGGCACTGATTGCAGAGATGATGTCCCAAATGGCTCGGGCGAGCGGTAACGATGATAATGCGAAGCATTATTCCGATGTGTACGCAGACATCCGCACAGCCTTTCAGAAGGCGTACGTAAAGGATGACGGGACTGTCGGGACTGGCTCACAAACGTCCTATGCCGTGGCGCTACAGATGAAGCTAATTCCAGAATCACTGGAATCTGCAGCAGTGGACAAGCTGGTCAAGGACATCCAGGCCCACAATGGGCATCTCACAACGGGCTTTCTTGGGACTCCGTTTCTGTTGTTTGCACTCGCCGATCATGGCCGCACGGATATCGCGTATCAATTGCTGCTGACGGATACGTATCCATCGTGGGGCTACATGCTCAAAAAAGGTGCAACCACGTGGTGGGAACGCTGGAACGGCGACACGGGCGATCCGGCGATGAACTCTTATAATCACTACGCATTCGGTTCGGTGGTGGGCTGGGTATATCAATGTGTAGCGGGGATCGATACAACTTCGAGCGGCCCCGGGTTTCACGAAATCACGATTCATCCGCGGCTGGATCCTCGTATTAACGAGGCTCACGGGAGGTACGACTCGGTATACGGCAGAATCACGACCGACTGGGCCGGATCGCCGAGCGGCCCGTTCTCGTTGAAAGT
Source organism: uncultured Acidobacteriaceae bacterium (assembly GCA_963771565.1). Taxonomy (GTDB): domain Bacteria; phylum Acidobacteriota; class Terriglobia; order Bryobacterales; family Bryobacteraceae; genus Bog-105. The sequence goes on along the minus strand of CAVYUB010000024.1, from coordinate 37,164 downwards.
GTCAATTCCTGCGAATACCACAGCCGAGGTTTTCCTTCCGGCAATTCCAAATGCGAAAGTCACGAAAAATACGAAAATCGTGCGTGTCCGTGAAGAGTCCGGCAGTTATGTTGTCAACATCGGTTCAGGATCTTATGATTTCGAGGTGAAATGACCACACATGTGTTCGGCGTGCTATTCTTACGCCAAGTTAGGGCCGCTTTATGCGTTTCGGCGGTGTGCTTTTCGTTACTCTCGCGAGCCTAGCGCTTCTGACGGCAGTGTGCGAGACTGTCCCATTACCGGACCAGGAGTCGCTTCCGACCGATCCCAAAGGCGTAGGGCAGCGCACGTCCCGGAAAGTACAACAGCCGCGCAGTTTCCGAGAATACCCTGGGATGGAATACGAGAATTTCCCGGTTCCTCCCGACTATAACGTGCCCTCCGAGTGGGTGTTCGCGCGGTTCATGTATCGCGCTGTAACGACCAGGTACGGACGCATGGGCAACTGGACCATCGATTATCCACGCTCTGATCGGCATTTGTCGGCCGCCGTCAGGCGTCTCACACGCATCCAGGCCCGTTCGGTAGAGGAGCCGGTTGCGGCAGAAGATGGGGACGATATCTACAATTGGCCCTGGCTGTATGCAGTTGAAGTCGGTCATTGGGATTTGACGGACCTGCAGGCCGCTAAACTGCGTGATTTCCTGAAGCGAGGCGGCTTTTTCATGTGCGACGATTTTCACGGCACTTGGGAATGGAACACCTTCGTCGCGAGCATGAAGAAAGTCTTGCCTGATAGCCCCATCGTTGACATTCCGAACAGCGATCCTATCTTTCACACGGTCTATGACCTTGACCATCGGTACCAAGTACCTGGCGAACAGTTTGTTCGTTCCCACCGCACTTATGAGAAGGATGGTTTCGAACCCAGATGGCGCGGCATTTATGACGATAAGGGCAGACTAATGGTTGTTATCTGCCACAACATGGATCTTGGCGATTCTTGGGAGCATGCCGACAATCCTCTCTACCCGGAGGAGTACTCCGCGCTGGGATTCCGCATTGGGATCAACTACATCGTCTACGCGATGACGCATTGAACAGCATGGCTTTGAAAGATTCGCCTGCGCCGTTAGGGTTTAGCTTCCCACAGAAATTTGATCGTGTTTTGCGTTACTGAACAGTTGAGAGCTAATCGCATATCGGAGCTCTTCGATACCGGCCCCCGTTACGCTCGAGATCTCGTATAAGGGCAAGCCGTGTTCGGCAGCTTTTGCGCGAACGGCTTGGACCCGCGATCTATCTTGACACGCGTCGATCTTGCTAGCCACGATAATCATCGGCTTCTTTACGAGTTCTACGCTAAATTGCCCGAGCTCCTCGAGGATGACATCGAAGTCCTCAGCCGGTTCACGCCCGGTAAAATCTGAAACGTCCACAAGGTGCACCAGCAAACGCGTGCGCTCCACATGACGCAGAAACTGAATGCCGAGCCCGTGACCCTCGTGCGCGCCTGCAATCAGGCCCGGTATGTCCGCAAGCACAAACGTGTGATCGCCCGCTTGAACTACTCCAAGATTAGGTTCAAGCGTGGTGAATGGATAATCCGCGATCTTCGGTCGAGCGGCAGAAAGGCGCGAGATCAGTGTGGATTTCCCAGCATTAGGAAATCCGACTAGTCCGGCATCCGCGAGCAGTTTCAACTCGAGCCGAAGCTTGAAAAACTCACCAGGGTGGCCTTCCTCGTGTTCAGTCGGGGCCTGGTGCGTTGAGGTTGCGAAGCGCGCGTTACCGCGACCTCCCCGGCCACCTCGCGCCACGGTGTATCGCTGTCCCGGAGCCGTAAAGTCGAAGAGCTGCTCGCCGGTCTCGGCATTTTGAACAATCGTGCCTACCGGAACGGCCACTTCGATCGCCGCTCCGTCGTGTCCCGTTCGGTTGCTACCTTCACCATGGCGGCCGCGCTCAGCCGTGTGCTCCGGGTTGAAGCGGAAGTGCAGGAGGGTATTGTAGTGCTCGCTCGAAACCAAGACAACGTCGCCGCCTCGGCCACCGTCACCGCCGCTAGGACCTCCCCGCGGCACGTACTTTTCGCGACGAAATGCGAGACACCCATTTCCTCCATCCCCCGCTTTTACTGAGATTATGACTTGATCGATGAACACATCAGGAGAGGAACCAGCCCGCCGTTTACCTTGCTACTCCGGAATCTAGCTTTGGGCGACGATGTTGACGAACTTGCCGAGCCGGCCTCGATCGCGAAACTCAACTGTTCCCTGAACAGTCGCAAAGAGCGTATCGTCTTTGCCGAGCCCGACGTTCTTGCCGGGCTTGTACCGCGTTCCACGTTGCCGCACGATGATCGACCCACCGGTTACGAACTCGCCCGCGAACACCTTGATGCCGAGCCGCTGTGAATTCGAATCGCGGCCATTCTTTGAACTGCCTAATCCTTTTTTATGTGCCATTACAAATACCTTTCAACAGGCCCCGACCGCGCTAGGGCAGGATTTCCTGCACTTCCACACGTGTGAAATTCTGACGGTGGCCAATAGTGCGCTTGTACTGCTTTTTGCGCTTGAATTTAAAAACAAGAATCTTATCGCCGCGCCCATGTGCGGCAATTCTGGCGCGCACGCGAGCATTCTTCAGAGCATCGCCCAGGACCAGCTCATTAGAATCGTTTGAAAGGGCCAGAATACGGTCGAATTCTACGGCCGCGCCGATATCGCCGGCGATGGTGTCAACTTCTATGGTTTGTCCCGGGCTTACACGATACTGCTTACCGCCGGTTTCAATGACTGCGTACATGAATAAACCTTTTCGTTTGAATTCGAGCTATTGGCGAGCGCACGGTGCCAGCATCTGCTGGAACACAACTCGAACCTTCTTATCATAGCGGAAGCAGCTCGCATCCGGGTAGTGGGTCAGTTTGAGGCCGCAGGGAATTCATCATTTCCCAGACCGCCGTCCTCCGCCGTGCGCCAAGTCCGGAATGCCGACTATTCAGAAAAGTGGATTTTGAGACAGCATGCCCGTACTAGGGCTGAATCTGACACCGGCGGTTATCTATGTGAGTCACGCCGCTTCGAGCGGCGAGAGTTGAATAGCTGATTGCGTCTCTTAGCTTCTTCAATCAAAGGTGCCCAACTGCTCGCTTCAAGGAGTATTGGACCATCAGGATGGCGGAATCGCTTTACTCCTCCTCCGAATGCAAACTTAAAAATGTCATCCGAATTGAAGAGCGCTTCAATCTCCTTACGCGAAAAATATAAGAAATTCGAAGTAGGAACGGACCGCCTCAGTAACATGCGTCGCCGCCATTGTAAGTCCCAAAGCGCACAAACGGAGCGACTGGATTTCATCCGTACAGCCGATAACCTCGGTCAAGGTGTGTTCGAGCACAGTTCCCACGATTAGCGCGTCTGAAAGAACCTCGGTCACTTCCTCAACAGTTAGCCAACTGTTCTCTATTTCCAATCGACGGCGTTCTTTGATCGTTCTTGCGATCTCTCTTGGGCTCGTGGTGCTCCACCTGAGATAGGCTACGGTATTGAGCGGCTCGGGAGGCTCTGAGTCGTCCAAAAGGATCGGGAGCAAATAGCCCTCGCGTTGCTTGAGAACCCTGGATTGCGCGGCCCGCAGCTCGTGGACTGTCCAAGCCTTTTCGTAGTAATCGGACGACAACAGCAGAATGCAATACCTGCATTTCTTTGCGTATATCGTATGAAGCTCGTCAAAAAGCTCCTTCCCCCCAGGCGCAGTTTTTCGAACTCATCATAGAAAACTTTCAGCTTGAACCCTGTCCGCGATCTCAATAGAGCCTTTGCGATCTCTTCCGCTATCGCGCGGTTTTGTCCCGTAAAGGAGATGCACACATCGAATTCGAATGCGTCTTGGCGAGACGGCTGCGGTGGGAAAAGCTCGGGCTCGGATTTGAGCATAAAGCGTCCACGTTCACTTAGCTCACGCGTCAACCTCAGCGATCGCCCAGGGTCCACGCCCAGCGTGGACGCCCCCTCCAACCAGCTCGTAATCGGAGGCAAACGCAGGAGCACGTCGTGAATGAACTCCTGCACGCTGCCATGAGGCCTTGCTTTGCTCTTTGCGTAGCAGAAGCATGGCGCCAAACACTGCCGCCAACAGAACATCTGCTTGACCGTTCTGATAGTTCACCGCTGAAATGAGGCTGTTTACGACCGGCTGTGCACCGTTGACCCCTGACGGCAGTGTAACAACCTACATTGACAGGTACTCTTCAAATCCACTCATTATGCGTATCCCTACTTACATGGCGATCTACTGCTTCCCGCGAACGCTTGCAGCGGTCGTAAATGATTGAGATCGTAACCCGACATAGTTTCAATGATCGTCTGAAACGTCATTTCTCCGCGCTCGGGATGTGTAACCGGTTTCGACAGAGCCTGGGGTGTAACTGCCCGGATCAAAGCGACATTCTATTGGCGAACCGACGAAAAAACCGCCAGCGCCGTGCGAGTTTCGTAGCCCATATACGTCCTTGCCATCCGATCGCGGCCCCATTGAAGCTTTCTCCTCGTTTCATCGAATTAACCTGTGCAAAACCTTTCCGCGATCATCTGATCGCGGCCCCATTGAACGATAATGGTCTCTCAGCTCCACTCAAGCTATGCCCGATGAACCCAACCGCAATTACGACTGGCGCGAGCGGATGCGCCGCATTGAAGACTCCATGGAGCGGAACTGGGCGGACCAAGACCGCATCAACCGGAACATCGAGGGTCTGCACGCCAGCATAAATACGCAGAGCCACAATCTGGATAAGCTTCTAGGCGGGTTACGCGAGCTGATCAATCGCATTCCGCCGGAGAGCCTGCGCTGATATCTTGCTCAAATCGCAAAAACAAACCCATTCTCCCCGTATCTACTCAATTTGAAAAAACGAACCCAATCCGCCCACTTCGTTTCGTAAAATAGCCCTAAGCTGCTGAAAACAGACCTACATCCACCCAATTGGGTTCGTCTCGCAAACCCCAGTTCGTTCGGTAAAACTGGCTTCGTTCCGTAAAATAGCGCTATCCATGGCGCGCCGCCGCTTCTTCGTCCCAGAGATCCGCCGGGGTACCGCCGAGCTCACCGGCCCCGATGCCGAGCACCTCGTCCGCGTCCTTCGCGCTGAAGTCGGCCAGCTCTACGAACTCTCCGACAACCACGACCTCTATCTCGCCCGCATCGAAGTCGCCCGCAAGTCCGCCGTCTCTTTCCGCATCCTCGAAAAACTGCCTTCTCCTCCGCCCGCGCTGGACGTCTCTCTCATCCCCGCCCTGATCAAGTTCGACCGCTTCGAGTGGCTCATCGAAAAGGCGACGGAACTGGGCGCCTCTCTCATCCAGGCGTTTGAGTCTACGCCGCGTTGAGCCAGGGCTTTTCCTCGCCGCCCAGAAGCGGCGTGCTCGTTGGGAGAAGATCGCTCTAGAAGCGAGCCAGCAGTCCCGCCGTGTCCATCTCCCGAAGATCGGACCGGCAGTTCGTTTCCCAGAAGCACTGCGGGTCGATGCGAGTCTCAGATTGCTGCTGAACGAGGACCCCGGCGCTCCTCCCATCTTGGAGTCTCTCCCCAGCCAGCGAAGCTCGACTGATCGTGTTGCCTTGCTCTCAGGTCCCGAAGGCGGTTGGACAGAGGACGAACGCCGACAGGCGATTGACGCGGGTTGGCTGTCCTGCTCGCTTGGCACGACGATCCTGCGCGCCGAAACTGCAGGAATAGCCGGATTGGCGATCATTCAGGCCGCTTGGCCGCGAAGCCGAGTCGACTAAGCTAACTCAGACCGGCCGGGCCATGATCGCAGCATCTAGCGGTTTGTCGCCCACCGGAATCATCGTAAATAGCGATGCGCCCGATTTCAAGCGGTTGCCCCGAATCCCCGGGATGTGAATCACTGCCATATCTCCCGATCGCTCGTTGAGCAGAAGCGCGTACTGGCTATCTGGCGTGATGGCCATGCGTACTGGTAAGCTGCCGACGTCCACGATTCCAATCATCTTGCGCGTCGTGATGTCGAGAATGCATACGTCCGATGCATCCCGGCTCGCCACAAACAGATAGGCTGGAAGCTCCGAGCACGCCATTACTTTGGGAGCTCGACCGGCAAGCACGGTCTGTTCCACCTCGAGCGTATTGTAGGGAAACACAATGGCAACTCCATCCATACCCGCGCCCGATACGAACAGTTGGCCCCCATCGGAGTTGAAGCATAAGTTGTCGGGCCGCATCGCCAGCGGCAAGTCCGCCACCGGTTGCAAAGTTGGAACATCGAGCGCAGTCAACGAACGGTCGTGGAGGTTTGCGACGAGCAAGGCAGCCCCATCCCTCCTAAAACGCACTGCGCCGATCGCCCCGGTCAACCGCGTTCGCGAGTGTTGCCCTGTCGCCAGATTGAAGAGCTCGACTGTCCCGTGTTCGCCAGTTGAAACTGCGGCGTATTGAGTAGAAGCCACGTCAAACCCGATTGGTTGCGCCCCGAGTTTATGCCGTCGAATCGTCTTCAGAGAAACCGCGTCGATCTCGATCAGCTCGCGGCTCCTGGCTGCGACCGCTACTACACGCTTTCCATCGGGCATGATCCGAAGATCGACGAACTCATCCGAGATCTTCTTCGAAGACACCTTCTTCAAGTCGCTATCGACGATGTGAACAGCACCTGTTGACCCGGTAAGTACATAGCTGTGGCCATCAAAAGGCCCCGCGACTACAGCCGTAGGTGGTGCGCCCAGAACAATCGGTTTGAGCAGTCTAAAAGACGTCAGATCGACGACCGCCAGGCTGTCATCCCCCGAGGTCGCGATTAGCGCATAACCGTCGAATCCGGTTCCTTTTTTTCGGCTGCACCCGCCGGCAAGCATTGCTCCGCTGACCGCCATCCATTGCCGCCGCGTCATTTTCACCGAAGGGCAACCATCTGAAAAGAAGAGCTTTCTCCCGCCGAGATACTACTACTCTTTATGTTACGCTCTGAGGGAGCCCCTCAAGTCAGAACAGTCGTTCATGAATTTCAGGTCTGTTTTTAGCCTTATCTCGTCCGATCTTGCCATAGATCTCGGCACGGCCAACACTCTGGTTTTCGCGAAGGGGAAAGGCATTGTCGTCAATGAACCTTCCATTGTTGCTATCAACAAAAACAACGCCGAAATAGAGGCGGTTGGAAAGGAAGCCAAGGAGATGGTGGGCCGGACGCCAGGCAATATTGTTGCAATTCGGCCCATGAAGGATGGCGTCATCGCCGATTTCAAAGTCACTGAGCGCATGCTGAATTACTTCATTCAAAAGGCGCACGGCCGCAAAATGCTGGTGCACCCGCGCATCGTGATTGGCGTACCCAGCGAAATTACCCAGGTAGAAAAGCGCGCCGTCAGTGAATCGGCGTATCGCGCCAAGGCAAGCGAAGTGCACCTGGTGGAACAAGCCATGGTCGCCGCGATGGGCGCGGGTTTACCAATTACCGAGCCGCAGGGAAACATGATCGTCGATATTGGCGGAGGCACGACGGACGTCGCCGTCATTTCTTTATCGGGAATCGTCTACTCTCGTTCCGTTCGCGTCGCCGGCAACGAGATGGACGACGCAATCATGAATTACCTGAAGCGGAAATACAACCTATTAATAGGAGAGCGCACGGCCGAGCAGATCAAAATACAGATCGGCTCCGCTTACCCGCTTGACCTGCCGCTCACGATGGAAATCAAGGGCCGCAACTTGATCGAGGGTGTGCCCAAGACAATCACGGTCGAGGACAGTGAAATCCGCGAAGCGCTCGCCGAATGCGTAGGCACGATCATGAACGCGATCCGGGTGGCACTCGAACGCACCCCACCCGAACTAAGCGCCGATATCAGCGACCACGGTATCGTTTTGACGGGTGGCGGTGCCTTGCTCAAGAACTTAGATCGCCGCATTCGTGAGGAAACCGGCCTCCCCGTGTCCATTGCTGATGACCCGCTCGCGTCCGTCGTTTTGGGTACTGGCAGAATGCTGACTGATTTCAAGCTGTTGCGCCGCATCGCTATCGAATAGAACCCCCCTCGGCTTTAGAACGGTGATGAGACTCTTGGTGGCCTCGTCAGCACACCTTTACAGTAAAAGAAGTAACCCATGGAAGCACTGCTGAGCCGCTTCAGGAATCTCACCGTTCTGCTAATCGTCATCGTGGCGCAACTGTTGTGCTTGGCTTATCAGGTAAAAACCGACCGCGACGAGCGTTTGATCCGTGTCTGGGCCGTTACGGCTGTGACCCCAATGGCCGGCATTGTCGAAGCGGTTCGCCGCAATACCATCGGATTTCTGGAGGATTATTTCATTCTTCTCGATGTTCGCGAGCAGAACCGGAAACTTCGGGCGGACAACGATCATCTGCGATTGGAGAACATTTATTACCACAATCAGCTTACGACTGCAGAACATGCGCGCGCGCTCAGCGTCTTTCAAGCTCAAAGTCCATCCAAAACCGTCGCCGCGCGAGTCATAGGCAACAGCACGGTCGTCACGGCCAAGGCCGTATTCATTGATCGCGGCTCTACCAGCGGAATAGACAAAGGAATGGCTGTCGTCACGCCAGATGGCATTGTCGGCAAAGTTACCGCCGTTTACCCGCTCGTCTCACAAGTCCTGCTGGTGACTGATCCCACCTTCAAAGTGGGGGTCGAATCACAGAAAGGCCACGTTCATGGAGTCCTCAACTGCGGCGTCGGAAAATGCGCTGTTGAGCAGATTCAGAACGAGGACAAAATCGACATTGGAGAGTGGTTCTATACGTCGGGCGAGGACCGCATCTTCCCGAAGGGCTTCCCGGTCGGCAAGATCGTCTCATCTCAGCCCGGCCAAGGTATGAAAGATATCAAGTTGAATCTCAGCGGAGCTCCGGGCGGCGTCGACGAGGTCTTAGTTGTACTGAAAGGCGTGCATCAGCAGATTCCGGACGTCCCGGTGCTGCAAGAAGCCGCCGTGAAAATGCTTCCGCCTCCGCCCGTGGATTCCGGCGCGAAGACTGCGCCAGCCTCGAAGCCGCAGACCGAAGCCGACAAGATCGTGGAGAAATACGATGCCCTTGGAAAGGAACAGGGCCATGTCTACGGCGCGGTGGGCTCGGGTATTCCAAATTTCAACATCAAGGCAGGCAGCGACCCGAAGCAGCCGGAAGGTGCGGCTCCGCAGCAACCAGCATCCTCGAATACCGCAACTCAGAACCACCCGAAAATCGAAGGCGCGCCCACGCCAGCAGCTAGTGCACCTCCCACAATTCTGGGAGCCCGTCCCTCGCCTAAAGCGCCGGCCGTTAAGACTCCCGCCCCTGCACAACAACCGGCTGCGAAACCGGCGCCAGTTCTTCCTCTCGGCGCGCCCCGCCACAAGCCTGTCCCTCCGCCCGCCTCGCCCGATTCGGAAAAGCCTCAGCCGCAGCCGCCAGCTCAGCAATGAACGAAACAAGCGATCAGATACTGGCGCGCCCCACGCGGGAAAGCTGGTTTAGCCGTTTTCAAGTCCTCGCGCTTGCAGCCATCACATTGGTCGCAATTATCGGTAAAGTCTATTTGCCGCGGCTGATTCCCAACACTGAATGGCTGGAATTGCCCCTTTTATTAACCGTTTATTTCGGGTTAATGCGGCGCAACCAGCTCGCTTCGTTGCTTTTCGGCGCCTTCGTTGGCTTAGCCGAAGATTCCCTTTCACCGGCCAACATTCCGATTGGAATGTACGGCATAACAAAGACACTCGTCGGTTATTTTGCCGCCGCCGTAAGTCTACGCTTCGATGTAGAAAACACCACGATTCGCGTGGTGCTTAGCTTCTTCTTTTACTTCTTTCACGCCTTCTTTTACTGGATAATGCGCCGAGCGTTGCTCGCGCAAATCGTGCCTTTCGACCCCCAGGAAACCTTCGTTCACGGGGCTCTGAACGCGGCAGTCGCCATACCTTTGTTCATGATTCTCGATAGAATGAAGATGGCTGGTCCTTCCTAGCCTTTTCGACTCCGTGGCATTACTTGAAAGTGAGCGGCATCGCGTAGAGGAGTTACCCTCAGAGCGCCTTGGACGAGACGATCCGAAGACAGCGGCCGGAAAGGTCGCGATTTTTCAGTACTTGGCTGTGGCGGTCTTTATTTTCCTCGTATCCGGATTTTGGAAACTGCAAGTACAGAACCCCGACGTTTACAGCGAGGCGGCCGAGCGCAATCGCATAAAAAGCACGCCGATACTCGCGCCTCGAGGAAAGATCCTCGATCGTGACGGCCGGGTGATCGTAGACAACAAGGCGTCCTACTCTCTGCTCCTGAATCGCGATGAAATCAAATGGGAACATCTGCCGGCAATCGCAGAAGGGCTGCAGCTGGATTACAGCGAGCTGACCAACAAGATTCGCCGCATGGGCTCGAGCCCTCAGATCATCATCAAGGATCAACTGACGCGAGATGAAATTGCGTTTGTAGAATCGCACCGGGATATCAGCTCGTTTCCCGAGATGGAACTCATACAGGCTTGGCGCAGGCAATATCCGCAGGATGGCTTTGCGGCCCACGTGACCGGCTATGTCGGCGAGATTAGCGAATCGGAGCTCGATTCACCAGCATTTATCGATTATCACCAAGGCGATGTTATCGGAAAAGACGGCATTGAGCGGCAATACGATCAGGTGCTGCGCGGCGTTGACGGTCAGCAGCGGATGATGGTCGACAATATGGGCCGCGAACGTCAAATCGAAAATCCGCAGGAAGCAGTTCCCGGCAAAGATTTACGACTGACCATCGATCTGGATTTGCAAGCTGTGGCGGAACTCGCCATGACAGACAAACGGGGAGCAGTGGTGGCACTCGATCCGCGCAACGGAGAAGTGCTCGCCATGGTCAGCCGTCCGGCGTATGACGCCAACAAGTTTACTGGACGAATTAGCCGTGCCGATTGGGATGTTATCGCGAACGATCCACATAAACCTCTGCTCAATCGTTCCATACAGGCGCAGCTTGCTCCCGGTTCAACATTCAAACCGATTATGGCGATCGCCGGACTGGAAACGGGCGTAATAGACGATAAGACGCACTTCCATTGCCCAGGCGGCGCATCGTTTTACGGTCACTACTTTGCGTGTCACCTGAAGCGCGGCCATGGCGATATCTCGCTGCATCGTGCCATCGCCGATTCATGTGACGTGTTCTTTTACAATGTGGGCAATCGCCTTGGAATTGACCGCATTGCACATTATGCGGAATTGGCTGGAGTCGGTCACAGAACCGGTATCGACCTGCCCAATGAAACGCAAGGAACCATGCCATCCACTAAATGGAAGCTGCGAATGTCCCGGCAGAAGTGGTACGCGGGAGAAACGATTTCGGTCGCGATTGGGCAAGGCGCCGTTACGGTTTCGCCGCTTCAGATTGCGTCAGCAATCGGAGGGCTCGGAGCGGGCGGGGAGTGGTTTAAACCGCATCTTGTGAGAACGGAGAAACCCGTCCTCCTGAGGCGCGCTAATTTCAACCCCGAAAACTTGGAGCAAGTGATCTCAGGCATGTATGGCGTAGTAAATGAGGGCGGCACTGGGCGGGCGGGGCAGTTGCCGAACATTAAAGTTTGTGGAAAGACCGGCACAGCACAGGTTGCTTCGACTGAATTGACAAAGGGTGCAAAGCTCAAGCAAGCTCTTGCAAACCACGCTTGGTTCGTGGGCTTTGCACCGGAGGATTCACCGGAAATCGTAGTTGCAGCTCTCTATGAGAATGGCGAAGAAAGCTACAACGCAGTACCCATCGTGCGCGACGTACTGAAGGCCTATTTCGATAAGAAGACGCGCCAGTCTGAGTCGCAGGTCGCGAAGCTTACGCCCTTCGTTCAACCGAGTATCTTCGCTACTCCGCAGGCAATCGCGACGCTAAAGCTTACGTTCCCGGAAGGATTCGTCCAGTAATGCCGATTTACCGGTCGATTCGCGATTTAGACTGGCCTCTGCTTTTCATCACTCTGGCATTGTGCGGGCTGGGCATCTTGCAAATCTACAGCGCCACGTCGGGCACCCGATGGCAGGATGCCTGGTGGAAGCAGATTGTTTGGGTCGCCACAGGACTGGCGATGATGTGGGTGGTCTCGCTACTCGATTACCACTCGTTACTCGGGCACCGGGTTTTTTATTTGTACACAGCGTCGGTTCTGCTGCTGATTGCAACGGCGTTCGTCGGGAACAAGGTTTTTGGTTCTACGCGCTGGATAAAGTTAGGTGTTTTCACGCTGCAAACCTCCGAGTTTGTGAAGATCGTTTTGATACTGCTGATTGCTAGTTACTTAACTAGCCTGAAGACGGATGGGCTCGAGTGGAAAGACATCTTGAAGCTCTCGGGTCTGGTCGCCGTCCCTATGGTGCTTGTGATGAAAGAACCGGATTTGGGTACGGCTTTGACTTACTTGCCCATTCTTGTTTGTGGCATCTTGATGGCCGGGCTGCGGTGGAAGTATCTTCTGGTCGTCGCCGGCTTACTGGTAATTACCTTGCCGATTGGGTATCATTTTCTTAAGCCATACCAAAAGGATCGATTGGTAAGTTTCATCTATCCTGACCGTGACCCAAAGGGAACGGGCTTCCAGGTTATCCAGTCGAGAATTGCAGTTGGGAATGGCGGGATGTGGGGGCGCGGCGCAAAAGAGAGTTCCCAGACTCATTTGGGCTTTCTGCCGGTGCCGCATACGGATTTCATCTTTTCCTCATTCGCGGAAGAGCACGGATTTGTCGGGGTGATTATTGCGCTCGCTTTGTATTTTCTTCTGATTATGCAGGTTGTGCAAAACGCGCAGACTGCAACGGATAAAGCGGGGCTTTATATCTCCATGGGCGTTGCCGCGCTTCTGCTATTTCATGTATTAGTAAACGTCGGAATGGTGGTTGGCCGTATGCCGATTACCGGGATTCCGCTTCCGCTGATGAGTTCGGGAGGTTCAAATACTTGGTCAGTGTTTCTGATGCTGGGCCTGGTGAACAGTGTCCGGTTGCGACGGTTTGTGAATTAAAGTACGGCGGCCTAGCTAGGCCGATAGATGATTGAAGGGTTGGAGCTGAGTAGTACAAAAGAGTTTCGGATTGGCAACAAGATTTTATTGTTTACTCAAATGATGTGAACATACTCAGGGAAAGGGTGTTATTGAGCATGTCTCCGCCCGTATCTCTGGCAACAAATTTCGCGTTCAGCCACGGCGTTTTGAGGCCTTGAGCGCGCCGCAAGTCCGGAGTTCCCTGTACTCTCATCATCGGCCCAAAGGCGGTGATAAATGAGTAAGGAGTTGGTGATTGGAACCAATCGCCACGAAACAAAAGTAGCAGTTCTTGAAGACGATCAGCTGGTCGAGGTGTATTTTCAGAGAGGAAATGAATATTCGCTCGCGGGCAGCATCCACAAAGGCCGGGTAACTCGTGTCCTTCCAGGGATGCAATCGGCGTTCGTCGATCTGGGCCTGGAACGCGATACGTTTCTCTACGTCTCCGATTTCTTTGAAGAGCACGACGACATTGATGCCGTAGGAGAGGAAAACCCGATTCGGGGCGATCGCCGGGATTCCGGACAAGCACGGGGCCCGGAGCGTGTGCGTGACGAACGTACGCGGGAATCTCGCGAGCGGCCTTTGGCTTCTCAGCAGTTGTCATCTCCGGAGGCTGCTGAAGCCGGTGATCTCGAGCCTGAAAAAGTCGGGTCCCAGGATCTGACAACCAGCTCTGAAGCACCCGGCACCAAACCACCTGAAAGATCGGAAGATGATCGGGGATTTCGGGGAGACCGGCGTGGCAGAAGGTCCCGCCGACGGCGCCCGAGAGGTCAAGGCTTTCCAGAGAACAAATACGCTGCGCCCACGGGTTTTCAGCCGAGGCCTGAGCCACAAACTGCTGCCCCCCCGAACGCCGAGCCACAGCCGGATTCGGACGTTATTCTTCTTCCCGGCGAATCGCTTGCCAAGTATCGCAACATTGCGGCAACGACCTCGGGAGGCGCAGCACCACCAGAGCGGCCCGCCCTTCGCTCAGATCGTGGCGAGACCTCAGAGACTTCAGTAGCCAGCTCCGATTCCATGGCCGAATCCGATTCGGATAAACGAGAAGAGCTGGATGCTGAGGCGGAAGAGATCGAACTGACTGACAAGGTCCTCGCCCACCACGACGACCCGTCTCCCGTCGCCGAGGAAGAAAAGATCGAGGAAGTTAAACAAGATCAGCCCACTTCTGATTTGGAGGCAAACGACATCGAAGCCGCACCTCTCGCGCCGAAGGTCGTGCCAATTGATGAAGCTGGGGAGAGTGAATCTTCCGATCTCGACGAAGTTGATACCTCCGAGGTGGAGCAAGACTTAGATGATCTTCCCCCGCTCTCTGCGAGCACATTACCTCCGCAGGATCGTGAACGGAGTGATGAACCAAGGCAGGCTGCAGCATTATCTGGACCGCAAAGTGCGGCGCTGCGTGAGCAAGGCGGACGCTACATGCATCGCGCGTCGCGGCGTATGCGACGGAGGCGAGGAGGGAATCGCTTCAATAACCCGGTCCAGGAAATAGTCAGCACCCCTGGGTCGAGCACTGCAGGCACGGGCGCTACAGCCGGAATGGAGCCGGAGACTCGGACAGTCGCACGGCCGGAGAATCAAGAAGAACGCCCTGCCCGAGCTGAGCGCGTCATGCCGTTGATCTCGGATCTGTTAAAGCCGGGTCAGGAAATTATTGTTCAAATCGCAAAGGAGCCACTGGGTCAAAAGGGTGCCCGCATCACGTCACATGTAGCTCTGCCGGGCCGCTACGTTGTCTTCATGCCTAGCGTGACTCATGCGGGAGTGTCCCGCAAAATCGCGAGTGAGGAGGAGCGTCACAGGCTGAAGCGGATCCTCCAAAAACACCGCGTTGGAACGACAGGCGGGTTTATCGTCCGTACCGCCGGGGAAGGCGTATCGGAAGAGGAAATCGCCGCGGATATGAGCTTCCTCTTTAACCTATGGATGGAGATTCGCGAGAAAGCCGAGAAGAAGCCCGCGCCGGCGTTGTTGCACTACGATCTCGATGTTGTGGAACGTATACTACGCGATCGCTTGACTGAAGACTTCAAAGCAATCTGGATCGACAACGAGGAGATGTACGAGAACGTGCTGAGTTTTATGCAGCGCTTTCAGCCGGCTCTGGTCAGCCGCGTAAAGATGTACACTCGCTCTGTTCCGATTTTTGACGCTTTTAACGTTACGCAAGAATTGGAAAAAGCTCTTCGACCAAAGGTCTGGCTCAAATCGGGCGGTTATATTGTGATCAACCAGACCGAGGCGCTGGTCGCCATTGACATCAACACCGGCAAGTTCGTGGGTAAGTCTAACCGGCTGGAAGACACGATCGTAAAGACCAACACCGAAGCTGTCAAGGAAATAGTCCGGCAGATCCGGTTGCGCGATCTTGGTGGCATCATCGTGGTGGATTTCATCGACATGGATGAACGCAAGAATCGCCAGAAAGTGATGCAGGCGTTGGAAGAGGCAATGCGCTCCGACCGGGCGCCGTACAAGATTCTGCAATTTAACGATTTCGGGCTGGTTGCGATTACACGGAAACGTGTCAAGCAGAGTTTAGAGCGAACGCTGTGCTCACCGTGCCCGTATTGCGATGCCGCTGGGTACATAAAGAGCGTTCAAACTGTTATTGGCGAGATCCTGGCAGAGGCGCAGAAGATCGCGAAGGCGATCGAAGGGAAAGATGTCATGCTACGGGTGAATCCAGCGGTCGCCAAGGTGCTGAAGGCCAGCAACAACCGGTACTTGGAAGAGATAGAAGGTATCCTCCGGAGGCCCGTGCTGGTGTCCAGCGATGCAAATTTGCATCACGAAAAATTCGATTTGGCGTAGCCGCATCAGTCTGAGGCGTGCTCTGCACTTGGCGAACGATCGCAGGAACAGTTCACGCACACCACAGTGTTAACGTCGGCAACAGGTCATCTTGCCTCCTTTCGTGATCGGCACGCTCGCCCTTGCAGTTTTTGAGGACCAGATAACTCCCCGTCTGCAGGCGGATCTTCCCTCGGTAGTTCTTGGTTCGATTATCGCGGCGATTGGACTCGCAGCTCTTGTTATTGCGGCATTACGATGGCGATCACGCGAACGAGTTTTGCTGTGGTTCGGTTTATTTGCTGGTCCATACGGGGTTCGGCTGATTGGCAGCAGCTTCACAGTCCAGTTGGCTTTTGGCCAGCAGCAAAGGGTTTGGCCATTCGTTTGGAGGTTTGTCGAGCTTGCGACCATCGTTCCAGCCTTGCTGCTATTCAAAGAGTTCTACGGTAAAGGCTGGCGATCGTCCGTTCGCTGGCTGATCGGAGGCTACGTAGTATTCGCCACGGTGGCATTCACCAGTATCGTGATTCAGAACCGGCCCGATTTTCTCCCAGCGGCTGGAGTCGGAACTGTCTTCCTATTACCGTTGATTCTTCTGCTAGGGCGGCTCGCGGGATATAAGCCTCCGCGCGTCGAAGATCAAAGTGTCCTGTCGTCGGGATTGCTCATCTTGTTTTTGACGTTTGCGCACGATCGCATAGCAAACGCCGGTTTACTTGATTGGCACACGCAGTTTGAGCCCTACGGGCTGTTTGTGCTGATCTGCTGTCTCGGCTACGTGGCAGCCCGGCGCGTTCTGGCGAATGAAAAACAGCTCATTTCCTTGGATGAGGAGATGCGAGCGGCATCGCAAATTCAAGCTTCCATCCTGCCGCTGACGGCGCCTAAGTTTGGGAGTTTAGACATCGCTGTCCGATACGCTCCGATGACCGCCGTGGCAGGCGATTTCTATGATTTCCAATTGGTTCGGCCCGGCTGCTTAGGAATCGTAGTGGCCGATGTGGCAGGGCACGGAGTTCCCGCTGCTCTGGTTGCAGCCATGGTGAAAGTGGCAGTCTCCTCGCAAGTGAGTGATGGCGCAGATCCGGGAAAGGTTATCGCGGGATTGAACTCCATACTGTGCCGCGAAGCGCGGGGCCAGTACGCGACCGCTGTGTATGTATTTCTTGATGAGGCGAACCAAGTAGGGCGCTACTCGGCGGCGGGACATCCACCCCTGCTGCTCTGGCATCGCGCGACACGAACCTTGAAGCGATTGAATGCGGGTGGACTCTTGCTCGGCGTGCGACCTGACGAAACTTACCGGCAATCAGAATTTTCGTTCGAAGCAGGTGATCGCCTCTTGGCGTATACGGATGGCCTCGTGGAGGCTACAAATGTGCATGGCGAAGAATTCGGAGAGGTACGATTGAGCGCCTTCATCAACGCGCACGAGAACATTTCCGCTGAGCAGCTGGCTGAGCGTTTGCTCGAAGAGGCGCTTGCATGGCCTGGAGGCGGCAATTCGCATCCACAAGCCGACGACATCACAATAGTAGTAATCGACGTTGGGCGTGGCCGTTGAGCTTGCAGCTCCAAGGCTGGCGCGCCTAACAGATTGGAAGGTAGTTTTGCTATGAAACAGCTACTTACAACCTTGATGCTAGTCAATGCGGCCCTGTTTGTGTTCGGAGCGTTGCAGCACGCGGGTGTCGCCATGGGCCCGCTACACGAACCGGTAATTATTCCCGCCAGTATTGTGGAACTGATCTGTGCGGTGGCCCTGATCTGGGGCGCTTCTGGGATGTTAAGAGCGTCGCCGAAAGCATGGCGAGCTGCGCTGATCGGGAACGTCGTCGCAATAATCGGCGTGGCGATCGGCATAGTTGCCCTCGCTGTAGGCGCCGGCCCTCGAACTGCCAGCAACGACCTTTACCACAGGATCATGCTGGCTCTCGCGGTTCCGTCGCTCGTAATCCTTTTTATCCCGGCAGGACGCACCGCGCTGAATCAGCCCGACAGCCGAAGGCAGTAGTATCGACTGTGCCCGTGCTATTGCTGAGTGTGATGTCAACATCGGTTCGTGTATCGTGAAGAGCATTATGGCCAAATTACTAGGAAAGAACGCTGTCATCACTGGGGCCTCGTCAGGAATTGGAGAAGCGGTAGCAATACGATTCGCGGAAGAAGGCGCGAATGTGGCGATTAACTACAACAGCGGGGCCGATCGCGCTGAGCTCGTAAAGGAAAAGGTGCACAAGGCGGGCGTGGCGGTCAGCCGTTCGTATAAAGCTGTAACGGTTCAGGCCGACGTCTCAAAGGAAGAACACGTGAAACGGATGTTCGCAGAGGTCCTCAACGCGCTAGGCTCGATCGACATCCTGGTGAACAACTCCGGCATCCAGAAACCGGCGCCCAGCCATGAGGTGGAAATGGCCGATTACGATAAAGTCCTGGGCATTAACCTTCGCGGCGCATTCATGTGCTCGCGAGAGGCAATCCGGCATTTTCTGGAGCGCGGCGGCGGAGTGATCGTCAACAATTCGAGTGTGCATGAGATGATTCCCAAGCCAAAATATCTGCCGTACTCGATTAGCAAGGGTGGTCTTGAGAATCTCACGAAATCGCTTGCGCTCGAATACGCTGACCGGGGCATTCGCGTGAACTCGGTTGGGCCCGGTGCGATTGTCACCCCAATAAATAATGCCTGGATCAACGACCCCAAGGCGCGCGGCGAGGTGGAAAGTCACATTCCAATGGGACGCGCTGGCACGGCCGAGGAGATTGCCTCGGTGTTCGCCTTTCTCGCGTCCGACGAGTCCTCATACATCACGGGGCAGACGATTTTCGCATGCGGCGGCTTGACGCTATATCCCGAATTCCGTGTCGCCTGGTCCTCAGGTGAGTAAGCGTAAAGCGCGATGCTAATTGGCGAGGGGCATCAGCTCAGGACAGTGCGGATGACCAGTGGCCAACAATAAGTCCAGGCGCGCAGCAGCGGGAAAGTTAGTCCGTGTACCCATAACTTTGATGTCATCAGTGTCTCTTTCATACGGCCATTCCTTTCCCGCAAGATGAGTTGCTTCGCAAAGTTCAAGGCAATCAAGTAACCACTTTCAAAAGGCCCAAAAACTCTAAAACTCCTTATCGGGCGAAACCCTCGAACTCCGCGCACTTTGTACAAAGCGGATAGCTGATTAACCAAAAGCTGCAATGGGCCTACGTACTCCCAGGACTTCCGTAATGTTGGGGTATCATGGTAATGTAGATCGAAATTAGGGAGATATGTCGGCCAACTCCATATTGCGAAGAAAGACCTCCTAAATCTGCTACTTGGCCGGAAGGCCTTAAAGGTCGTCCTGGATGATGCGAGTTATAATCCCGGCTCACTGGTCCGGTTTCGTCTGAGCAAGGACGGGGCTGGATTGAGCGCTATAGAGGCCTCCCGCTCGATTGATTTATTCGGTGACTGTCTTCCCCACCGGGCGGACGGAACCGATCTCTCCCAGCACGCTTCTTGCGAAGAACGGATCACCCGCTATTTCGGAATATCAGAGGGCATGGCGCGTTCCGGACGATGCACCCACTGGTCGATATTCCGCAGTATTCGAAGCACACGATTCCGAGTCCGGTTTACTGCTCTGGAAGAGTCCGGGAGCCAGCTTCGCAGTATGGCGCTCTGAAATCTCCGTCGAGCATTTCGATACTGACCGGAGATTCTATTCTCCGGGCGATCCCATCTCATTTACCCTGACGCTCGTCAATCGAACTGACAAGACGTGGGACGATCTTAGAATTGAAGTGGGCGAGGCGCAATATCCGTGGATTTTTGCGCCCCGAGGATCGCAACCCGGGCGGAATTTCGCGTACCCGGAGCCTGTGTCTCTCGGTCCTGGAGAATCTCGCATTCTGGCGTTAGCCGGCGCGACGGCTTACGACGCCAGCGCGGGCTCGGTTCATTACACGGCGGCAGTTCGCGCGACGCAGCAGCATGTCCTTCGCGGCAACCGCTCGGAGGTCTCGAAAACGGTTGCGTTCCGAACCACGCCCGCTGTGTTTTTGCGGCTCCCCGGGGCGTCAGGGTGCCCCATATATCCGGCAGCTTATATGCACTCCGATCTCTCGCAAGTACAGGTGGAAGGCTATCGGACCTTCTACGCGCGGGAGCGCAAGAGCATTTCCTTCGACCAGAACCGCACATCTTATGCCGCGGGTAAGCGGGCTACCGTTCGAATCAAGGTGGCTTCCCGAAAGTCTGTTCGTGAAGCGGTTCTAGAGCTGCGCAATTCGAACGGCGAACTCGTGGACCGGGCCGAAGCGCGAAAAGACGGAGCCTATTTGCACGCCGGACTACGCTTCGGGCCTCCAGGACTCTACCATGTCCTGGCTCAGGTCACCACACGCAATGGCCGGTTGCGCGAAGTAGGACGTCTCGAGGTTGCTGCAAACGTTCTGCCTCGCTCGCTTGCTGTAATTTGCGCCCATCCTGACGACGAATTCCTTCACCCGGCGGCCATTCGAGCTGCAGTCGAGAACTCGATTCCGGTGCACCTGATCTTCTTAACCAACGGAGATGCGGGCGGAAGCGACCGGTTCTTCGGTCCCGGCTACACTCCCGCCGAAGGCATTGAATTCGGTCACATTCGCATGGCGGAAGCGCGAGCCGCGGCGCGGCACCTCGGCGTGCCGGAAACCAATCTCCACTTTTTAGGTCTCCCCGACGGTTTCCTCGAATCCATCCGAAATGCGGAGGAAGGCTTGAATCCGGTCTTCTCACCTCTCTTAGGTGCGGAGAATTCGCCTTATTGCGGCCTGCACCAGCCAAATCTGCCCTTCGAGAAACAAAGCATCGTGGATGCCTTGACGGGACTGCTCAGCGAAGTCGATCCGGACACCGTGTACATGAGTCACCCCGACGAACGTCATAGCGATCATGCTGCAGCTGCCTGGTTGACAATCGAATCGCTACGGCTGCTTCTTGCGGCAGGCCGCTTGAGCTCGATTCCCACCCTCCGCGCCGATCAATTTTATGGTGCGAATGAGGGCGCGCCCGCTCCGTTCTCTTATCGCGCCCACGAATTTTTCACGACGGGAGAAGCCATGGCGCGCGTGCAAGAGGCCTACTGGTATTACCAAACGCAGGGCGGCAACCACGCTCGTGGGCCATGTGCTTTCGTACGCCGATTTACCGCGTGTGGAACATCATCAAGAGATTCTGAACTGGGCGTCGGAATCACTTGACGCCGGCCACATGGATCTTCGCGCTACGGCTTAGCAGCCGAAATTTGGCCGCTGTGCTACTACGGCTTCATCGCTCGATCAGCAAACACGTAGAAGGCTTTGTCCCTGTGAAAGCAATGAAGAATGTCGCGGTCGAGGGTCGCCAGGTAAATGTTCCTGTTCGCGGCTTGAGCCATGAGGAGAGGGTCGAACGGGTCTGATGCAGCGCTTTCATGTGCCCGTTCGTCCTAATGTCGTTGTACGTGATCGGCAACTCCATGCACGAGAACTCTTTCATCACTCTCTCCAGGTGGTCGAGGCTGAACGGGAAGAGCTTTTCGTTTTTCAAATGCTTCAGCTGTACTTCCAAAGCGGTCACGTGACTCACGAGGCGCTTATTGAGTGTCAAGCAGCAAATCCAGCTTCACTCTAGAAATGACCTTCGATGAACTGTTCAGCCTCTTCGTCCGTCATTGCAAAGAGCATTGAATCCGAGATCTCTGGAATCTCATATTTCAGAAATCCGAAATTGAATTTTGCTTTTTTCACAGGAACGATCTTTGCGACGGGAACCCCATTCCGTGCTATCAAAACTTCTTCGCCGCGCTCAGCCGCTTCGACCAGCTGAGCTACCTTGGTTTTTGCCTCGAGCATTTCTTCCTGGATCATAATCGACCACATTTAGCCACTTACTCGGCCCAAGTCGAGACTTGAGCCTCTAAACCACCTCGATACGCCAGAAATCGGCTCCGTTCAGTTTCATCAACTGCGCTTTGCCCTCGACCACGGAGAAGAACTCGGCGGTAACCGGATTGTAGGGATCGTCTCCCAGCCGAAATAGAGCTTGGCCCAGAGGCGCAAGTGGAGAGACACCATCCAGCCACAATCGGCCTTTTCGAAGCACAACGCGCATGCTACCCAGCCACACGCTCTCGGCGCGATAGTGCCCGGGGAAGGGTTGAAGCTCGGGTCGGCACCGGAAAGCCCCGCGGCCCCGAATACTTCTCGTTCGTGTACCAATCGGCGCCCATGTGCCACCTCAACTACTGGCATTATCTTCTTTGCAGCCGCTTCCTGAGGGGTCGGCTCTACCCTGCCAAATACAATCGGGAACCGCTGAAATTCCTGAACTGTGGCGAAAAACGTGTCGTCTCCCGCCGATTGCAAGGGAACTGATTGAGAACCTACGCGCATTGTCAACCGATCACCTTCAGCGGCAACAGTAATTTTCCGACCACTCGCGGAGACTATATGCACCGGCGTAATCGCTCGCATTCTTCACGATCATCGGATCCTGCAGGTCAGGAGAATTCGGTAACGGCTTTCCGTGCCTCTGAGCGTTCATCAATTGAACTGCGAATTGTGTCACTGGATTTGGCCGGTAGCCCTGGCCGGCATTGATCGATGCGAAAGCCGCCACACCGCCGTCAAGGTCTATATGCATTGCCGACATGAATGAAGTCATTCCACCGGTATGGCGCAGGATCGTATGACCGTCCAACTGGTCAACAGCGATGCCATAGCCGTAAGACGCGGTAGGGCTGAACTCACTTGCTTTTATGTACGGCTTAGAAAACAACGCGAAGCTTTCCTCGGATACCACCCGGCCATGCGGCGCTTGCCCCCTACGCACAAGCATCTGCAAATACCGCGTCATATCGCCTGGAGTCGAGACAACGCTACCCGCAGCATTGACAAAGATCAGATTTGGGGCTGGAGCGAGCGGACTCCGCCGCGCATACGTCAGATCGTCGTAAAGCGGAACGTAGCTCTTGGCGGTGCGTCTGCGGGTCTCATCCGTGATGATGGCAGCGGAGGAAGTCATGCCCAGCGGCTCAAAAATACGGCTTCGTATCGCCTCCGGCCAGGGCCTCGAGTCGAGCTTCTCGATCAGATAGCCGAGAATCGTGAACCCAGCATTACAGTAATGAAAGTGCTCGCCAGGCTTGAACGCCTGCCTGTGGCGCGCTTGTGGATCGCTGAGGAACAGAACGAGCGCGTCGGGAAGCCCAGAAGTGTGAGTCAAAAGGTGATGGACCGTGATGACTCCATAGCTCGCCTCGATAGGCAGCCAAGGCAGATATTCAAGAATAGGCCGGTGTAGATCGAGTTTGCCTTCTTCACGCAATTGAAGCAGTGTAAGCGCGACAAACGATTTGCTAATCGAGCCGATTTCAAACAGCAGATCCGGCGTGAGCGATGTTCGCGCTTCAAGATCGGAAAATCCAAAAGCGGCGGTTCGCACACTGCCGCTCGCGTTTGCCAACGCAAGCGTGAGACCAGGCGAGTTCATTGCCCGCATGTACTGACGAATGAATTCGTCCAGAGCACGAAATACGGGATCTTGGGACTGCTCCTGCGCAGCGCCTTCCGCAACCCAGAAAGGAGCCGCAGTGCAGGCCGCCGCCGTGCGCATGCCTCCCAGCAGGAAGGCCCGACGCTCCAGGTATGAGCCAAGCATGTAGGGACAACCTTATCACGGCGAAGCAGGCGATCGGGCCATCAAATGGGAGTGTCACGCGGTGCACCGCGTGACACTACGCACTCAACCGAGCCACTTGCATCCCACGCGTGAATGGTTTATTATTCATATTGGTGAATATATATACAGCGAGGGCCTTCTAATGCCGATGCGGTCCATTCAACCGGCCTCCCATGTTGGGGTTCAAAGCCTGCGCCACGATCTCGATTTGTCTGGCGGAGAGTTGAGACGTCTCCTGGATTCGACCGAGCAAGTGAAACGATCGCGGCAGCGATACGCTTTGGCACTTAAGGGCCGCTACTTGAGTCTTCTGTTTGAAAAACCGTCGCTTCGCACCCGGCTGACCTTCGAGCTGGCTATTAAGCAGCTCGGCGGCGATTGTGTCACTCAAACCGGCATGATTGGAGAGCGCGAGCCGCTGAAGGATGTTGCGCGTAACCTGGCGCGGTGGACAGATATAATCGTTGCCCGAACATATTCGCAAGACACGATAGATGAGCTGGCGCGATGGTCCGGAATACCCGTTGTGAACGCGCTTAGCGATCTCTATCATCCCTGTCAGGCGCTTGCCGACATATTCACGTTGAAGGAGCGGTTCGTGCGATTGCGCGGGCTAAAGCTCGCCTACGTGGGTGATGGGAATAATGTGGCCCATTCGCTCTTATTGTGTTGCTCACGTCTAGGCATAAGCTGCGCGGTAGCCACGCCACGAGGTTATGAACCGAAGGCGGAGATTGTCGCCGAGGCGAAACAATTCGCAAGCGATACGGGAGCGGAAATTGAGATCACAAATGCTCCGTTAGCCGCCGTGAAGTCTGCCCATGCTGTATATACGGATGTTTGGGCCAGTATGGGACAGGAGCAGGAAACAGACGAACGGCAGAAATTATTCGCTGGTTATCAGGTAAATGAAACGCTTCTTGCGAGAGCGCGGAAGGATGCCGTCTTTATGCATTGCCTGCCGGCCAAACGCGGCATGGAGGTGACCGATGCGGTGATGGAATCGGAGCAGTCGGTAGCCTTCGATCAGGCCGAGAATCGGCTGCACGTCCAGAAAGCGCTGCTTTTGATGCTGTTGCAGTGATGACAACCGCGAAGAAAGTAGCTCTGGCGTATTCTGGCGGCCTGGATACGTCGATTATCATTCCCTGGCTGAAGGAACATTACCGGTGCGAAGTGGTCGCCGTGTGCGGCGATATTGGACAGGGCAGTGAAGAACTGGACGGGTTGCGCGAGAAAGCGCTCGCGACTGGCGCGTCCGAGGTGTATGTCGAGGACATGCGCGAGGAGTTCGTCAATGAGTACCTCTGGAAGCTGGTTCGTTCTGGCGCGGTCTATGAGCACAAATATCTATTGGGCACCTCGATTGCGCGACCGTTATTAGCAAAACGCCAGGCCGAGATTGCTTTGAAAACTGGTTGCGATGCACTGGCTCACGGATGCACGGGCAAAGGCAACGACCAGGTCCGCTTTGAACTGACGTACAAGGCCATCGCACCTCATCTGAAAGTCATAGCGCCGTGGCGCGAGTGGGACATTGTCTCGCGCGAGGACGCTATCGAATACGCGAAGTTACATAACGTCCCCATCGCTCAATCGACGACCAAGATTTACAGCCGTGACCGCAACATCTGGCATATCTCGCATGAAGGTGGCGAACTCGAGAACCCAGCGAACCCTGCGCCGAACCAGATCTGGATGCTCACAAATAGCCCGGAGGACGCGCCGCCCAGGCCCGTGGACATTACGGTTAGGTTTGAAAAGGGCGTCCCTGCTTCATTAAACGGACGCCAGAAGTTGAACGGCGTAGCACTGCTCGAAACACTGAACAGGATTGGAGGCGAGCATGCAATCGGTCGCGTCGATGTGGTCGAAAACCGTTTTGTGGGAATGAAATCGCGAGGCTGTTACGAGACCCCGGGCGGCACCATCCTGATGGCAGTTGCCCGCGAACTCGAGGCGCTCACACTGGATCGCAGCACTCTGCACTATAAGCAGAAAGTTGCCCTCGACTACGCCGAGATGGTTTATAACGGTTTTTGGTTTACGCCGTTGCGGGAATCGCTCGACGCGTTTTTTGCGAAGATTTCCGAGCCCGTGACGGGCGAAGTTGCGTTGCGGCTATACAAGGGCACGATTCAGCCGTTGAGCCGCAAGAGTCCGAATTCACTTTACAGCCTGGATATCGCAAGCTTCACGATGGGCGAGAGCTACGATCAGAAAGACGCTCTCGGCTTTAACAATTTAATTGGCTTGCCGATTAAAGTGCGAGCGTTGCTGAAGAAGTAAACTCAACGTAGCTGGCCAGTCGCATGAAGCTCTGGGGCGGCAGATTCGAAAGCGGGCCATCCGAGCTTTTTCAGCAATTTTCGGGTTCGCTGCACTTCGACCGTAAACTTATCTTCGCCGATATTGAGGGTTCGCAAGCGTATGCTCGAGCCCTTTCTAGAGCAGGTGTTTTGACCGCCGATGAATGCCAACTTATCGTGGATGCTTTGGACGAAATCGCTGATGAAGCGCGCGAGCCCGCGTACTTCGACGGATCGACGGATGAAGACGTCCACACCTTCGTAATTCGCAAGCTGAAAGAGAAAGCCGGCGCGCTTTCGGAGAAAATCCACACGGGGCGCAGTCGTAACGAGCAAGTGTCGCTTGACATTCGCCTGTATCTGCGGACGGCGGCAGACACTCTGGCCGAACAGCTCACTGGATTAATGGGTGAATTGTTGGCTCTGGGGCAGAAGTATCCAGACGCCGTGATTCCCGGATATACGCACGTACGACGCGCGCAAGCAGTGTTGTGGGCCCATTATCTGCTGGCATACTTTGAAATGTTTTTACGCGACTTTGAGCGGCTCGGGCAAACGCGCGCGCGAATCAATGTCATGCCGCTGGGCTCAGGTGCGTTGGCAGGCAGCGGGTTTCCATACGATCGCGAGGCGATCGCCAAAGAACTTGAATTTGCTGCTATTACTCGTAACAGCATGGATGCCGCAAGCGATCGCGATTTCGCATTGGACTTCCTGTACAGTTGCAGTACCATAATGCTGCACTTAAGCCGACTGGCCGAAGATTGGATCTTATATTCGAGCGAGGAATTTAATTGGATAAGGCTTGGCGACGGTGTCACCAGCGGCTCGAGTCTGATGCCCCAAAAGAAGAACCCGGATTCGCTCGAGCTGATTCGCGGTAAATCAGGCCGTGTATTCGGTGACTTGACTTCGCTGTTTATCACGCTCAAAGGTCTGCCGATGGCTTACAATCGCGACATGCAGGAGGACAAGGAACCAGTTTTTGATGCTTTTAATCAAACCTCGGGATCGCTGGTAATGGCCAAAGCAGTGGCCGAATCCGTGGTTCTGGACTGTGCGAAAACTCTGGCCGCGGCGGAAGAGAGCTGGGTGGTGGCGACCGACCTGGCAGAAGAACTCGCGCGAAGCGGCGTCGCTTTTCACCGGGCGCATGAAATCGTAGGCCGACTGGTTTTGGAGAGCGTCAGGCTTGGGAGAAAACCATCGGACTGGACGGGCGACAATCTTGCAGCATTCGCTCCCGAGTTTAAGCCGGAAATGTCACGATTGCTAGAACCACGTGAAGGAATGAAGACCCGTGACTTGCCTGGTGGGACGGCGCCAGAAGCAGTAGCGCGGGCGCTCGATGAAGCGGAGGAGCGCTTGATGGCATTGCGGCTGCGGATTCACTGATCCATGAACAAGAGCTTTCGCCAAGGGCAAATCCTCAATGTAATCCGTAATAAAGAGATCTACACGCAGGAAGAATTGGGCCGCGAGCTGAGCCGGATCGGGATTCAAACGACGCAGGTCACTCTCTCGCGAGACATTCGCGAGCTTGGACTAGTTAAGACCGTGGAAGGCTACCGCCAGCTTCAATCCGAAACCGCCGGACCTGAATTTGCGAGTGTTGTAAGCGAGTATGTCCTGGACATTCGGGTGGCGCAGAACCTGGTGGTCCTTCGCACCTCACCTGGTAACGCGAACTCTCTGGCCATAGCTCTCGATCGCGAAAAATTAGAGGAGGTTGTGGGCACAATTGCCGGCGACGATACGGTATTGGTGATCGCGACCGATAACAAAACTGCGGTAAGTTTCCGCGAGCGGATGCTTCAGTTGATATCGGCGTGAATTAGGCATTCAATCGGCGGTATCCTGTTGGAGAAGCACAATGACGAACGCCCAACTTTACTTCGCTATCGGCCTGCCCTGCTTCACCATCGTGACGTCATTAATCGTCAGCATGTTGCAGATCTCGGGCATTCGCGAGGACATTCGAGAGATCAATCGACGAATCGATCTGCTCACGGGCAAAGTGTACGAACTGATGGGAGAAAAGCACTGAGTCTATGGCTGGCGGTGGCCGTGATCGTGAGTATGATCGGCAACCATCTTGCATCCATTGTCGGATAACACGCATGGCACGTGCTCAAACTGGATGGTCGTGTGATGAATATTAAAACCGCATAAAACTTCGTTGATGCGCTTGAGAATGCATTCACTGGAGGAGGGCGGCATATCTTCAATCAAGACATGCGAGCTGAGCGCATGCGTACTCGAACCGAGACTCCAAATGTGTAAATCATGAACATCGAGAACACCTTCAATTCGGCCCATGGCTTCGGTCACGTTGTTTAGCTCGAGCCCTCGAGGCAGTCCTTCCAAAAATATATTGAGCGACTCGCGGATGATGTCCCAAGCCGTATAAATGATGAGCAATCCAAGAGCAATTGAAAGCACCGGATCGATATAGGTCCAACCGGTGAAGGCCATCGTGACAGCGCCAGCGATAATTGCCATCGCGCCCAGCGCGTCGCCGAGCATGTGAATGAAAGCAGCGCGGATATTGATATCGCCCTTTTGACCGCGGTGCAGCGCCAGCATGATGGCGCCATTGAGGATAAGCGCTGCCCCTGCAACCAAAATCATAATGCGCTCGTTAACCGGCTGCGGGCGCATGATCCTCTCCACCGCTTCCCAAAAGATAAAAATCGAGATGACGATCAAGGTCGAGGCATTGAGAAATGCAGCAATCACGCCGGCGCGCTGGTAACCATAAGTCTTGACCTGATTGGCCGGCTTCTCTTGCAAGTACAGCCCTACCGCCGCCAGAAGCAGAGCGAGAGCGTCCGTGAAGTTATGTCCGGCGTCAGAAAGCAGAGCCAAACTGCCGGAGCGGAACCCCGCGTACACTTCGAACCCTGTAAACGCCAGCGTAGCGATCAAAGATAACCGGAGAATCCAGCCAGTTCCATTTGCGTGATGGTGGTGGTGATGACCCAAGCGCAGTAGAGGTCCCCTTCTTTTAATCTACGCTAGGAAGCGAGCCCCATGCTGGAGCGGACAGACTGCGCACGAGAACGAACCGGGCAGGTCTGATCATCTGACCTGCCCGAAGGCACATTACGAAGCAGTTCGAAGTACGGGTCAGTGACTTTGGCAAACCTGTTTGCCGCGATGCACGTACCGAAGGAGCCAGTGGAGGCTACATACATGCCGCTACCCCAGATCGCTGGTTCGTTCGAATTTCCAGGAATATCAGGAGCGGCTGCGCTGTAGTCTCCCCATCGGCCATTGTAATTATTGTTCCTTTGGCAGCTAAAAATACCAGCATCGTGGAACGGGTTTGGCCAAGTAATGCGATTTGAGGTATAGAACGTGCCAGGTGATACGCTCTGGCTCGAATACGTAGCAAACATCGTCCAATTGTTCTCTTCCGTTGGTGCTATGGCCCCGTAATAAGCGGCCCCACCGTGACCCGAGCCGCAGTGATCGCAAAATTCCTGCTCGACAGTCGCGCCGGAGATGATCGGGCAGGCGTTGGTAAAGCTTCCTGTGCAACCCTCGCCGTTATCGTTCAGAAACGGACGAATCACCCAGCCAATTACCGCGCTGGTACCTCCGTTCGCTACGTTGATCGTTGGGAAGAGTGCCCCGCCGAGTATTGCACAATCCCGGAGATCCGGTTGTCGCCCGTGTCGATGCAATCATTGCAAAAACCAGCGTTGTCACCGTTCGCCGGTTCCGAGTAGCTGCTCGGAGTCGAGGCGTGAATACCGCTGACCTTCGCCCAAGGACTACCTGATTGAACTAATGTATAGGCAAAAGCCCAAACACTAGACCATTGCAGGGACGTCCGCCGCAAGCCCCACCTCCACCGGTGTTCAAGGCATTTACAGCGAACTCCGCTCTTGGCTTCTCTCCAGGCTCAAAGACGTTAACGGGTTGGATCGTGTCGAGCGTAGTGCCGGCATACGAAAAGTTTGAGACGGTGTTGTAACTGAAGCCATTGCCTGCGTAGATTGCTGTCTTGGGCAGAAAGAGGCATTTAGCTGTGAACGCGCCCGACGTGAAGTACAGATTTGCGCAAGTGTACGTCGCGCCGTAACTCAGCACGGCAAATATTGAGCCATATTTGCGCTCTGAGTTATTTTCTTCCGGCCTTTAGCGTGATATGGAGACGTTAAGTTCTTAGATGTGTGACATGATTGACCGACGGAGTTGACTCCTTAATCGTGGAGGTTGCCAGCTAATTATGAATTATCCGTTTGTGTCAAGCATTATCTTGAGAAATCGGGCTTATTAATATTTCGCTGTATTTCAGCGTTGTTACTGTGGAGGGTTTTGGGGCTTCTCGCCGGGCCGGTAGAGCGAAGGAATCTTCTTCTGCTTATCTTCTTCCTTTTGTGTGTCCTTCTTGCGGTCAGCCGCTTCCTTGGAAGGCATCATGGCCTCCCGTTCCTTCTTTTCTTTGGCGTCTGCAGCTGAAAGTTCAGACCCGCGCTTTCTGGTGTCTTCGAGCGCCAGTTCCCGGCTGTCGTTCGTCGCGTCGATAGCGGCTTCAAGAACAAACTTGTAACGTTCGAAATCCTTCGGGGCACTCTCCTGGATTTTATTAAGCTTATCCAGGAACTCTTTCTCGGCCGCCGTGACAGCCAGTAATCCCTTATCGAGCGGAGCATTATGCCGTAGCGAATCATCCGAAACAGAATCGATCGCTTCGATGATCTTGCTGTAATCTTCGAGGGTGTTGTGAATGAAGATGCTCCGGCCGGCCTTTTCCTTGGCAAGATACTGATCGAGCAAGTCCATCCGCTGCCGGGCGAAGTGCACGTAGAGTAACAAGCGCTGGTTTGGCTCCTGCGCTTCGCGAACCTGATCCACCTCGTTCGGGGTCAGGAAATCGCGGTCCTGCGCTAGCCCGAGCGTAGCCAAACAGATCACAGCGCAGAGGTATGGACCCAGCCTCATTTCCTCATAACTCCTTCCAAAAGCTTGTCGTGAATGTCATCCAGCTTGCGTTCGGTGTACTCGGCCCACCCACGCTGTTGAATGCTTAGATCGTCGACAAGGCCTTTCAGGCGTCGTTGCAAGTATGCCACTTTCAACTCGGCCTTCTTGTAGAATCTGGCCTTATGTGCCACCTGCAATGATCCGACACACTCCTTGAGCGCATAGGTCATGTTTTCAAGCTCTGCGTCGCCCTTCTTGATTTCACCTTTGCTGTAAAAGTCGCGCGCGTTATCAAATGCAGCATCTGCAAAGGTCAAAGCCTTGTCCGAGCGCCTGGCCGGATCGTGTTCCGCTTCGAGCTCTGCAAGAAACGATTGCTGCGCTTGGATAAAGGATGCGAATCCCAGAAGCAGCACACTCGCCTGGATCATGGTTGAAACTTTCAGAGAGTTCGTCATCGATTAATCTCTCTTTCGAGAATTCGGCTGCGCTGGCGCGCTATAAATTCCTGGTCAGGATGCTGGCCTTGACTCAGCGCGAGGAATCGCTGATAACTCGCCAACGCCGGTTTCAATTGACGGAGTTTGTCTAGCACGATGGCCCGTAAATAAAAGTTACCAGCTTTTTCCGCGTTCAGGTGATGCACTTGGTCTAGCGCGGCCAGCGCTTGAGGGTATAGTGCTGCCAGTACGTACGACGTCGCAGCCTCATTCCAAGCCTCTACGGAATCGGGCTTTAGTTTGGCAGCCGCAATAAACTGGTCCGCAGCCGGCGCGTAATCGTGCCGATCGCGATGAATACGGCCCACCGCCATGCGCAAATCATAATCGTTGGGGTTGGTTGCTAACGCTTCCTCGAGGATGGGCGCGGCTAAATCGGGCTGATTGTTCTTAAGGTATGCGGTAGCAAGCGCAAGCTTGTTTGCAGGCGTCGGAGATAGCTCCGCGGCCGCCTGGAACTCTGAAACAGCATCCGCCGGGCGATTAGCCGCCAAATCTAAACGGCCGAGTTCCTCGCGCGCACCGGGATCGTTTGGAAATTGTTTGAGCAGAGGAATTGCATCGTCAGGGCGATTGGCTTTCGAAAACGCCACGGCCAACTCCAACAAATACGACTTGAGGTTTGGATCGAGCTCCGCTGCTTGGCGGTAATGCGGTAACGCATCATCCAATTTGCCTTGACGCTCGAGAGTTTGGCCCAGACCTAGATGAGCCGCCGCCAACTTGGGATCGACAGCCAGCGCTTGGCCATATGCATCGGCCGCTCCGTTGAGATCGCCGCTTGCGAAGAGGCTATCCCCCAGGTACCGCATAGGTCGTGCCTGATTTGGTTTTTGCTTCACTGCCTCCCGGAGTAGTGGCTGCGCATCTGCCGGCCGCTGGTCGCGCAAATACAGAATGCCCAAATTGAGCTCGGCCTCGTACAAATCGGGCTTCAGTGCGAGTGTCTGTTTATAGTGCTCAGCAGCTTTCTCGTCCTCGTTCAGCGCGGTTTCGGCAAGCGCCAGATTGAAGAGTGCCGAATAGTCTTTGGGATCGCCAGCGGCAAGTTTCGTGAAGATCTGCTCGGCACGCTGATAGTCGTGTTGATCGAGGGCCTGCAGGCCTTCCGCTTGCGGATTCGTTTGTCCGCCGGCGAACGCGAACGCGGCGAGGAACAGCACAGCGATCACAGCCAGAAGCTCTATCGAACTATTGTATCGAGTCTATCGCTGCCTCTTCTCGGTTCTGTTTCGCGGCCGCCGAGGCATCTCGATGCAAATGACTCATCTTCACGCCTGTGACCGCCAGTGCCAAAAACCCGATGATGATTAGCGGAATGGTGACCACGCCCCACAAAATCAGCGAGAAGCGTTTCGCATGTGCTGGGGCCAATCCAAAGATGATGAGGGTGCGTGCCGTGACCCACTGGAATGAACCCAAATTGCCTGGCGCCTGCGGAACAATACTCGTGAGGCGAAGGAGGACCATCATGACTAAAGACGCGGTCCACGGCACCGCCAGCCCAGTCGCCTTCACAAGCGCGTAGATGGGCAGTATTTGGGAAAGCATAAACGCGCCGCTTACAAAGAACGAGAAATAGAGATAGCGTGAGTGGCCAACAAGATGAAGATCTTCGATTAGCGTGTGAAACCAGCGCGGAACAGAGAGCCCAAAGAACAGATCGAGCGATTGCTTCTTGGCGTACATCGCGTAACCAATAAGGACGGCGCAGATCACAATGATCACGCCCAGGATGTAGCCGCCTTTTACCAGCACTGGCGGCATCCTGTGCACGTGTAGACAGAAAAAGAAGCAGCCCATGAGCCAGATGCCGTCGAAAATTCGTTCGATCAGCGCCGAAGCGAACGTAACGGAAAGCGGAACGGTCGTGGTTCGCGAGAGCAGAAAGCAACGAATCAGCTCGCCGGCGCGCAAAGGCAGGACTTCATTCGCAAAGAGGCCAACGTAGATGGAGCGAACGGTGTGCAAAAACGGCACCGGTTCGACGGGCCGAAGCAGCAGTTTCCATCGCCAGCCCTGCAGCAGATAAACCAAAATATTGGTCGAGACCGCGAGCGTTACCCAAGCCCAATGCATGTGCCGGATTTCACCCCAAAGGTGCGTCAGCCCGGCTCCATTGAGGACCCAGGCCATGCAAATGAGGGAAATCAGATTCGTGAGGATGACGATCGCCCACGATCTGACTTGACCCGTGCGCTCAACAGGCCTTAAAGGCACGGTTTGCGTGCTCACGACCCCATGATATCGCCCGGTTACCGATTCTGTACGATGTGGGAATGCGTGTCCGCTGGGCCGTCGTGATCCTGCTCGCCGCGCTCTCTGCTCAAATGTCGATTACCCAAACCAGGAACTTGATCGAACGCCGCGGCCGCGATTATGGGCGCTCTATGGTCGTTAGCCGCTTCGGCATCGTCGCCAGCAGCCAGACGCTCGCCTCTGCAGCCGGTGCAGACGTGCTGCGCGACGGCGGATCCGCAGCAGATGCCGCAATCGCTGCAAATGCCGTCTTGGGCGTCACCGAACCTATGATGAACGGTATCGGTGGCGATCTGTTCGCGATTGTCTATGAGGCGAAAACGAAAAAGCTCTACGGTCTCAATTCAAGTGGTTGGGCGCCGCAGGGCCTCACCATCGACTTTCTGAAATCCAGAGGCATCACGAAGTCACTGGCGCGGAAAAGCATTCAATGCGTAACTGTTCCTGGAACGGTTGCCGGTTGGGACGCATTGCATCAGCGTTTTGGCAAACTACCGCTCGAACGTGTGCTCGAGCCCGCAATCTATTACGCGAAAGAAGGCGTGCCGATCGCCGAAATGGTGTCCCAAGTTTGGGCCAGCGCCGCGCCGCGCATTGCAGGACCAACCCGGCTTCCGGCAATCTTCCTGCCGGGAGGTCACGCCTTGCAAACCGGCGAAATCTTTCGTGACCCGGATCTCGCCGCATCCCTGCAACTCATCGCCGCTCACGGTCGGGACGGCTTTTATCAAGGCCCGCTCGCGCAAAAAATCCTGCAGTTCTCACGCGAGCAAGGCGGCACAATGACCGAACAAGATCTCGCAGATTTCAAACCCGAATGGGTTTCTCCCATCTCGACTACTTATCGCGGCTGGACCATTTCCGAGCTGCCGCCGAATGGCCAAGGCATCGCCGCGCTCTCCATGCTCAACATCATGGAACAGTTCCCGCTCGCTCAGTATGGCCACAACAGCGCCAAAGCGCTCCACGTCATGATTGAGGCGAAGAAGCTAGCCTACGCCGATCTGCTCGAATACATCGGAGACCCGCGCTTCTCACACATTCCGTTCAACCAGCTTCTCTCCAAGGATCTGGCAAAGAGACGAGCCGATTCGATCGATCCCTCACATGCTCATTGCAACGTTTTGCCTTCCGATTTGGCGGCGAGACTCAACGCCATGGGAAAGGAGACCACGTATCTGACGGCCATCGATCAGGAGGGCAACATCGTTTCGCTCATTCAGAGCAACTATGACTCATTCGGCACGGGTCTCGTTGCGCCGGGAACGGGCTTTGCTCTTCAGAATCGTGGTGAGCTCTTCACGCTCGAGCCCGGCAAGCCCAATTCACTCGCGCCGCGCAAACGTCCGCTCCACACCATCATTCCCGGATTCATGCAGAAGGACGCCGAAGTGATCGGATTCGGCATCATGGGAGGCTTCAACCAGGCGCAGGCACACGCTCAGTTTGTCTCGAACGTGGCCGATTTCGGCATGAACATCCAGGCAGCGCTCAGCGCACCACGATTTACGAAGCCGACATTTCAGGGCTGTGATCTCATCATCGAATCGCGGATACCACAACCCGTTCGCGATCAGCTCACCGCGCAAGGACATGAGCTGGACGTGGTGCCCGCCTACTCGCCAGAAATGGGACGAGGCAACGCCGTGATGACCGACGGTCACGACGTGAACTACGGCGCTTCGGATCCGCGGGCCGATGGTGAAGCGATTCCGCAGATTCCGCCGTGGAGCAAGTGATAGCGGTCGCTTGCGGACCACCTTCACTCCACCGCTCCTCGCTCTCGGAGCAGCATCACGGCTCTATTGTGAGTTCCGGGAAACCGCAGTGCGTATCCCAGCGGCGTGCATTCAACCACCTCATCCGGGCGCTCGTAGTGACCGGGAAGTTTCACACGCACTGAGAGGTCCGCTCCGCGCTCCACTAACAATTGCGATACCCCCAATCCCCAATCGCCGAACTGCGTCACTGCATGGAAAATCGCCGTCTGTCCTCCCACGCCAGCTTCGTTCACCGTCGCGCGCGCATTGACGTCAGCGCCGCGATCCAGAAGCAGCATGGCCGCTTCGAGATTGCCGTACTCGGCCGCCAAATGCAGCAGCGTCGCTCCTTGAAGCAGCAGCCGGCGGGCGCCCGTACTGCCGCAGTCGGCTCCGGAATCGCTGGGTCATTAGCGCCGGATCGGCGTCAAGGTGCTCCGTAAGTATCCAGGCCCACCGGAGAATGTCGAGCACACCGGGCACGTCGTACCTCGTACTCCGTCAGCATCGAGAAGAGGTCGATGCAGAGTCGCCAGTTCTGAGGAACACGTGTACGTTCCAATGAGATAGTCGAGCGCTGTGGCTCGTCCCTCCGGCCTGGCAACAATTCGGATTCGCGCCGTGGTCCAGCAGCCATTTCAGGGCCCCGGATCCAGCGTCTCGCACGGGGCGAAGATGATCGGGAAATGCCCGTTCCATTCGGCGTTCACGTCCGCGCCGTTGGCAAAGCAGCTCCATCATCGGGATGCGATGGCCGACAGCGCCGCCCGCATCAGCGGCCCGTCGCCGCCCTGTGCACGTCGGACCCGTTCTCGATCATCCACTTGCGCCATCGCCAGCCTCGCCGCGCCGGGCGGCTCCCGCGGAACTCGGCACTCGGCCACCCACGTCAGCGGCCCGTTTTTGCCATAGCCGATCGGGCGCCGTGCAGCTCCGGGTTGCGCGGTCATCATGGCTTGACCCGCTCGAGGTCGTTGGCGTCGATCGCTTGTTTGAGCTGCCCGATCTATTGAACGATTCGACATGCGCCTTTAGCTTCGGCCAGCTCGCGAATCCGTATTGCCGCGCGATTTGGAACTGGGCGTCGGTGATTGACTTCGCCCCGCCGGCCTTGAAAAGGTCTTTGGCCTGGTCCTTTAGGTGCCGGAGGTCGGGATGTTCGGGAAGCGAGCGTGTCGCGCCCTGGAGATTGGTCGACATGGCGACCTTCTTTCATCGTGTCGCCCGATGTCCGCACGATGGGCTGAAAGAAGGTTCGCAAGATTCGGGTAAACAGGTGGGCTTCTACCCTTTCCGCGGACCGGATGCGTCCCGTACGCTAGGGCAATCGTACCAGATCCCGTGAACGGGCTCGCGCTCGGTTTTTCCGCGTCCCAGAGCACCAAAAAAAACGCAGGGCGGGAACCAAGCCCCAACCCCTGCCGTTTGATTAAAGGAGTCGACGAATTTACCGTCGTCCGCCGCCACCGAAACCGCCGTGCACTCCGGCAGCGAAGCCACCGTGGAATCCGCCAGCGACGCCACTATGGAACCCGCCACCGTGGAATCCGCGAACGCGCGCGTTCAGTCCGCCCACGCGTCCATGCAAGCCGCCGTAATGACCGAAGTGGCCGTAGTAGCCAAACGGTACGCCGTAGTACCCAATAAAAGCCTGGCGAGTAGAATCCCCAGCCGAATGGGCTATACAGAAATCCGTCTTCCTGGCAAATAAGAATAGAAGCTCCAGTACGGGTCCCAATACCAGCCGGGGACCGGACCATCCGCCGTAGGCGGCAACGTTTTGAGCGACAGCTACCTATTCGATTGCGATTCATCCTGGCTGCGCGCCTCGCTCCAGACGTACAGCGGTTGCGTTTTCACTGCCTTCACGTCAAAGTCGCTCT
>CAVYUB010000023.1:0-220663 GCA_963771565.1 uncultured Acidobacteriaceae bacterium | reverse complement strand
AACCATTGGTTGCAAAATAATCAGTGGTTGCATATTGTGAACACAACCGCTGTGCCATGAGAGGGTGGCGCTTTTGCAACCAATGGTTATAAGTCAACAAGCGGTCGCAAAAATCGTCAAAAGGGACTAAGCTATTCAAGTGACATCCACATCACCAAGTCGCCGCGTAGAGCGCAAGGAAAGGCTGCGGGGCGAAATCCTTGCGGCTGCAAGCAAAATGTTTGCCGATCGCGGTTACGAAGCCGTGACGCTTCGTGCGATTGCTAAAGAGATCGGCTATACGCACGCCGTGATCTACCAGCATTTTCCTGACAAATGGCATATTCTTGCCGAGTTGAGCAGCGAGACGATCGGGCTGCTGATTCAGAACTTCGACGCGATTGCCGCTAAACATCCTGCACCGAAAGAGCGTCTTTTTGCGACTTCACGTGGCTTGATTCAGTTCTGCACTGCCCATCCACAACAGTTCCGCAACGTCTTCTTCGGGCCGGAGAACCGCAACGGCATCCGCGCTGGACAATATATCAACGACATTGGCACGCCTTTGTTCCAACGTTTCCTACAGCTCTTTTTCGATGTTGCCAAGGATGAAGGATTGCCAAGTAGGGATGACATAGTGGTAGCCCACACCTGGTGGTACACGATCTTCGGCCTCGCCACGCTCATGGTCATCCAAGGGGTTGTGCCTGACTTGCCTGACCAGACTCTCGTGGTCGAGCAAACGATCGCCACGCTTTGGGCGGGCGTTCAGGTTGTTCCGCGATTGCCGAAGAGCGCGGTCTCTAAGCGATCCGGCCGATCCAGTGCCTCAAAGCAATAACAGCTTCTGTCTACTTAGGAGTTGTTGGAGGTATGCCCGTGGATACCAGGACTCAACCACTTTTCCAAGGCCGTAGCCCTTCTGGTGGCACGAGAGGCCAGTAAAGCTGGAGACTTTGGGCGAAGGAAAGTCCCAGCGGGCGCTACCGAAGCCTCCTGAAGTCCATTCCCAAACACCCACCTCAAGACCAATTCCATGTTCCTGCAGGTACTGAAGGAATTGCACGGTGGATTCCGGCGTATCGGCGTCACAGAAATACGCTCCGGAAATCCACTCGGTGATGATGACTGGAGCTCTTCGCGAGAAGTTCCCAAACTTGGCGTCCCATATCGGTGCATACGTTTAGGGTTGTGCCTACGCGCTTGCCGTAGACGATGATGGCGGTCTTTGCGGCGGCGCCTGGCGGGACTGCCTCAGCCAACACTCTCTAAGAGTCACGGCTCCCGAGGCTTCTCGATATCTGGTTTGCCGAGTCTAACCCAGCGCGGAACACGGCATTTCCCGCTAAATGCGCACGTCGCCGGGAGAGTTCTCGTTTTACGCCAAATCGCTTACGCGCTCCCTGACATAGATTATGTGGTGAGTTGATGAAAGGCGTATAGGGTCAATGCATGCCACGGCAATGGAGGCCGCTCGTATGCGTAAAAGAGAAACGCGGCCTATTTGCCGGAAGGTCGTGCTACGTCTTCCAGACCTTGACCATGCAAAAACTTCGGTGCTCAACAGCCTGAGTTCGCCAAACTCAAGGCGCAACTACAAATTCGCCATGGAGCAGTTCATTACCTGGTATTGCTCGGAACCACGGCTGGCACTGAACCGCACAGTGGTGCTTCGATTCCGGCTCCATCTGGAATCTCTCGGGTTGGCAGCAGGAACCATCAATCAGAGGCTGGCTGCAGTCAGGCGTCTTGCCTATGAGGCGGCTGACTCAGGGCTGTTGAGCCCGGAACTAGCTGCTGGCATCAGACGAGTGAAAGGTGTGAAGCAGCTGGGCTCTCGATGGGAAACTGGCTGAACAGAAATCAAGCTGAACTACTTCTGGAGAAGTCAGACGGGAAAGCTTGCGTACCATGCGAGACCTCGCCATGATCGCGATCCTGCTAGGCTGCGGCCTGCGGCGGGCCGAATTGGCGTCGCTCCGCAAGGACGACATCCAGATTCGACAGGGCCACTGGGCAATTGTGGATCTCGTCGGCAAAGGTAATCACGTCCGCACCGTTCCAATGCCGATCTGGGTCAAGGCTGCGGTTGATCGATGGCTAACGGCAGCGAGGGTCGCGGACGGTAAGATCTTCAGGGCGGTGAGCCGACAGGGAACTCCGTGGGGAACGGGAATCTCTGAGAACGTCATCTGGTATGTCGTTCGGAACTGTGCCAACCGGGTGCAACTTGAGCATCTTGCCCCTCACGACCTTCGCCGGACCTGTGCCAAGCTGTGCCACGTCAACGACGGCGAACTGGAGCAAATCCAGTTCCTCCTCGGGCACGCCTCAGTTCTGACCACCGAACGCTACCTCGGATGCAAGCAGAATCTGGAGGAGCCGGTGAATGACCGTTTCGGATCCTTATTTTCGAGGAGCTCCGATTTGCGATAAGGCCTGTTCGCAACAGCTGACAGTTCGCGCTTTGCCCCCTGCGCACTGCCCGCGGCTTTCTTGGAGCCTGGCGGCGCTTCATCAACTCCGTCGTTGACAAAGTTGAACGGTCTTCAGCGCGCAGTATTCTGAATCCGCCGTTGCTCACTTGCCTTATGACTTCGTTCATGTCCGCCGCTGGCCGAATCTCGAAAATGTTGCCGTACGTCAGCGCCGGATGCTGGCCGATGAGCTGCACAGCATGATTCATGTCCCGCGCTTCAAGGACGAGAATGCCGCCGAGTTGTTCCTTGGTTTCAGCGTAGGGACCGTCGGTGGTTGCCACTTTGCCGTTCTTCCAATACAGGGTCAAGGCGGTTTCCGGGCCCTGAAGCGCTTCGCCACCACCCCAGTGCCCGTTGGCGCGAAGTGGTCGTCGTATTCAAAGCATGTGTCGAACATGGCGTTTCGTTCGGTCTCAGTCATGCCATCAAATTTGCCTTTGTCGTAGTATCCCAAACAGACGTATTTCATTGTTTTTCTCCTCATAGGGGATTGGCGGAGCCGGCAGAAGGGCGTTGCGCCGGCTCGTTCATCTCGTCAAAACGGCGTGTGTTCCGAGGCCGCAGCTGCCAGGTTGTTTACTTGCTTCCGCCGGGCCCTTGTTCCGGAGCCGGGTAGAAAAGAAGCTCGCGCACTTCGCCAGGCACATCGCAGGCGATGGCAGCCTTCTTCGCCCATGCAAGTGCCTCGTCCAGATCGGCGGCTTCCAGTATCCAGAATCCGCCCATGTGGTCCTTGGTCTCGGTGTATGGCCCGTCGGTGACGAGCACCGTGACGTCAGGCTGCTTTTGCACGCGTCTTTGCGTTGCCGGCCGGGGAAATTCCGCAGGCGAACTTCCTGGCACCGGCAGCAATCATTTCGCGGTTGAGCGCGTGGATCTCGTCCATCATCGCTTCGGTTACGGTGGACGGGTCGAAGTCGTCGGGAAGGTAGTTGCAAACCAGATACTGTGGCATGACTTTTTCTCCTTGTTTCCTGTGGCTTGTTTCCGATGACTCGTTTCCTGTTCACTCAGGAACCGTAGTTCATCGTTCTTTTGTTCTATAGTCGTTGGGGAGACGGAAAATCGACAGCCACTCCAATTTTTTATTCCAACTGCCGAATCCGCTCCTGCAGGAATTGCCGCTCTGGTTCCTGTTGGGTCAGCGCAAGAGCTTTCTCATAAGAGGGCCGAGCCTCAGCTGTCCTGCCAAGCCTGCGGTACATCTCTGCACGGGCTGAATGCGCCAGGTAGTAATTTGCCAATTCGCCATGTTCCAACAGCGCGTCGATATGCGCCAGACCGGCCTCTGGACCGTCGCGCATGGCAATTGCCACGGCGCGATTGAGCTGTACAACCGGCGAAGGCTGAATCCGTACCAATTGGTTGTAAAGCGCAACAATCTGCCGCCAGTCGGTCGCAGCGGCCGATTCCGCCTCCGCATGAACGGCCGCAATCGCAGCCTGCAGTGTGTAAGCACCGAAGCGGCGGGAACTCAGGGCTTTCTCCACCAATGCCACTCCCTCCGCGATCTGTTCGCGGTTCCAGAGCGAGCGGTCTTGATTTTCCAGCAAAATCAGCTCTCCAGTAGGAGAGGCTCTCGCGGCGCGGCGGGATTCCTGCAGCAACATCAGAGAAAGCAGCCCAATGACTTCCGGCTCGGGCTGGAGTTCGGCCAGCAGCCGTCCCAATCGAATCGCCTCGCCGGTAAGCTCGGCCCGCGTTACCTCCGCTCCCGCCGCAGCCGAATAGCCCTCGTTAAAGACGAGATAGATGACCTGAAGCACCGCGTCCAGCCGCTCCGGCAATTCCTGCGGCGCCGGCACCTCGTATGGAATCGGCGTCTCTCGAATCTTTGCCTTGGCGCGTACGATGCGTTGGGCGAGCGTCGCTGGCGTAACGAGAAATGCGCGGGCGATCTCTTCCGTGGTCAGGCCGCAGATTTCGCGCAGAGTGAGCGCAACCTGTCCTTCCGGAGGCAGAGCGGGATGGCAGCAGGTGAAGATAAGCCGGAGGCGATCGTCCTCGATCTCGTCATCCTCAAAGGAAGGATCGTTGACGCGCGATTCCATATGGGCAACAAGATCTCTCTGCGCTCCATCGAAGCGCGCGCGCCGGCGCATAGCGTCTATGGCCTTGAAGCGTGCCGTTGAAATGAGCCAGGGGCGTGGCTTGTCCGGAATGCCAGCCAGCGTCCAGGACTCCAGAGCGGCAGCGAACGCCTCGTGCATCGACTCTTCGGCCAGGTCCAAGTCTCCCAGCAGGCGCACGAGCGTCGCCAGAACCCGGCCCGATTCAGACCGGTAAAGGGTCTCAATGGTCTTGCTGAGTTGTTCGGGCACAGGCGGCCCCATCTCCGCCAAACTAGCAAACGAAGGCGCTAGACACAACCGCCCTCGGGCTTTCTCTACCCACGATTCATCGGTGTTGCGATCTCCTGCGCGTCGTCAATAAGCGCATTATCGCTAAGTCACTCATCGACAGGGCCTGGACGGATGACGACAGATCTCTATCGGGAGTGGCCCGGCAGAAAAGAGCTGAACGAAGGCGTAGTCGTCAGGCCGGGCCGCTTCGGACCGAGTCG
Source organism: uncultured Acidobacteriaceae bacterium (assembly GCA_963771565.1). GTDB lineage: Bacteria > Acidobacteriota > Terriglobia > Bryobacterales > Bryobacteraceae > Bog-105. The sequence goes on along the minus strand of CAVYUB010000023.1, from coordinate 215,641 downwards.
TAAGGAGGAATTCGCTGACGTTTGCGAGGGATGCGGCCGGTTTTGGCAACGTACCGCTATGGGTATTCAATCGATTTTCGCCGTTTGCTCGTCCGCGGAGCCGGAGCTAGCTGCTCCTGGATGGCGATGAGGCACGACATGGCGAAGCATCATTATCCTCCAATCACGCTACCGCCGATCTAACCGATTTGCCGATCACCGCGCACGCATAGCGTCCCTCGCCTCAGCGAGTTCGTTCTCACGGACTATCCGGAAGTTGGCCTGCATGGCCTGATACGATCGCTGCCTCGCTCGCCTGTAACGTTAGGATTCAATCTGGAGTGATCCGGCGCGAGGAGGCTGTGGCGCGATGTGAGGCAGATCGCCGGATCAGTTCGGATTGAGCCGTTTGAAGGAAGGCGAGCGCGCTTGCGGCGGACGCGGCCAGTTTGGCAACTCGCCGCTATGGGATTTCAATAGGATTTGAAAGCTTCCGATGAAGCTTGGGCCATGCGGCATATCCGTTCTGATGAACTGTAGGCGTTCGCGGCGGGTTGAATGCCCGGTTCTTGGCAACGGCGAAGGGCCCTAAAACGTGGGGAGGTCGGCAAAAATCAGGGTCCGAACACACGCCTAGCGTAGGTGCCGGTGCATCTGTTGGGTTTGCCGCAACTCGAGAGGTGTCAAGAGCTATCAATGTGAATCCTTGGTTGCGCCGATTGTGACTGGAGTTCCGCAACATTCAGGCGCTGCATCAGGAGCATGGAGGCACCGCAACGAGGGCATTGCCATACAGCCCGAGAACATGCTTTGGGTTGGATGGAAGTGAGACTGCGCGGAGATGCCATCAGCAGTAGTTGATGGCAGAGCGGCAAGAGAGTTTTACGGCGGCGAGTGGCAAGGAAGCCGAAGAAGCGAATACGAACGAAGCCATGTGGAAGGATATGGAGAAGAAAGCGGCGCAGGAACTCTTCCGCTGTCACGGTCATCAGTTTCTGCTTGCTGCCATGCGCATAATCCTTCCAGCGGAAAGTGACCTGGCCATCAGCGAACGCGACAATCCGGTGGTTGGAGATAGCAACGCGATGTGTGTAGCGGGCCAGATAATGAAGAACGTGCTGCGGGCCGCCGAACGGCGGCTTGGCGTACACGACCCAGTCTTGGCGGAATAGGGATCGAAGAAAGGAACGGAACGCCGGCTCTTGCGCCAGGGGCTGAAGACTGCCTGGAAAGGTCAACTGTCTTTTCCGAAACGCTCTCTTCAGTCCTGCCGTGAACTTGCCACGGAACACACGGCTGAGCACCTTCACAGGTAAAAAGAATGCATAGCGTGGGCGAATCCACCGTTGGTGATCGAGCGAAAGACCACCGGCCGGAATCACGCAATGGGCATGTGGATGGTGCAGGACGTTCTGACCCCACGTATGCAGCACGCTCATAAAGCCGATATCCGCGCCCAAATGCTTGGGATCGGCAGCGATCTCTAGGAGTGTTGCTGCACTGGCACGGAACAGCAGGTCATAGAGGGTTCTCTTGTTGGCAAGTGCGAGTTGTGAAAGCCGATGCGGCAACGTGAAAACCACGTGCACATAGGGAACATTCAATAGTTCCTTTTCACGATCTGTGAGCCACCTGTCACGAGCGTTGGTCTGGCACTTTCCGCAATGGCGGTTACGACACGAGTTGTAGGAGATGGCCTGCTGGCCGCAGCGAGAGCACTGATCCAGATGGCCGCCGAGAGCGGCGGTGCGGCAACGCTCGATAGCCCGCAGCACGCGAAGATGCTGCCAGGTCAATCGGGATCGATTCTTCTCGATAAAGTTTCTGCCCGCTGCCCGAACGATGTCGGCCACCTCGAAGGGTGGCGCGTTCATCTCTTGTGCAGTTTGCGGGAGCGCTTCACTTGTTTCGGTTCGGAAAACTCGGCCTTGTCGATGGGCGTGCCTGCCGCCTTCAGATGACGTTCCGAAAGATGCAGGTAAATGGAGGTCGCTTTCAGATCGGAGTGTCCCAGCAGCAACTGCACTGTCGGCAAGTCCGCTCCGTTCTCCAGCAAGTGCGTCGCGAAGCTATGGCGCAGTAAATGGGGACGAACGTCTTTGGTGATACCCGCGGCTTGCGCTGCTTCCCGGCATGCCTCCCAAAGCACTTTCGGCGTAATCGGTTTATCGGCTCGCCAGTTGTGTACCGTGCCCGGAAACAAATACGTCTTGGGCTGCATCCACCGCCAGTACTCGCGCAAAGTCTCCAGCAGTTTCGGACTGAGCGGCACATCGCGATCACGGTTCCGCTTGCCATGCCGAATATGGACGATCATGCGTGTGCTGTCAATGTCTTCGACCTTGAGATGGCACAGTTCGGCCCGGCGCATGCCGGTCGAATACAGCGTCATCAGCATGGCGCGATGGAACAGATTGCTGGCCGAATCGATGAGCCGGACTGCTTCTTCCTGTGTCAGTATCATTGGTAGCTTGCGAGGCGCTCGCGGATAGGGCACTTCTTCGATTGGGTAGTTCCGCTTCAGTGTCTTGCAGAAGAAAAAGCGCAATGCAGCCGTGTGGTTCCCAACCGTTCGCACGCCCTGCTTCCGCTGCTTGAGCAGATACAGTTGATACTGCCGGATCTCGTCTGACCCGAGTTGGTCTGGTGGTCGTTGAAAATACTTTGCAAAATCCGCGACCGTCTTGATGTAGCTGGTTACGGTAGTCTGTGAATAATTACGGCGCTGGAGTTCGTCCAGCATCAGTTTGCGTAAATGGGTCACAAGTTTGCTCCTTGTGACCCGCTACTCTATCGATCCTTAACTATCGGTCACCGCCCACGCGTAGCGTCCGCCGCGCGGTCCGCTTCGTTCTTACGGCCCTAGCGTTTAGTTTCCGAGTTGATCCTGCATAGTCGGCGACTCGGAAACGAGACGCCGAACATCATAGATCCGCCCTGGTCGCCAAGGGTAGACCTATCGCACCGAGATTTTCAAGTTGACGTATAACGCGCATGTCGTAGAGGTGAAATGCCGCGCGACCAAGAGTCCGCTCCGGGGACTGCATCCCGCTTCGGGACCGTCCGCATCGTTCAAGCTCGGCCGTGCATCCTCCCTAAGAGGCGCGTGGCGGGTGTCCAAAGCATCTAAAATCAATGTCGGCTCCGATCGCACGGCTCAGCCCATGTCGAGTGGATCGGCTTCACCGCCACGTATGGATGAACAGCATGACTCCCGGAAGATTGGCAAATAGAGAAAGATAAGTGAATATGCATTCACAAGAGCAAACGGTAACCAGCGAAGGCTCCCGACTGGCCAGCGCCGAGCAGCGGTTGAAAGAACTCAAGCTCCCGGCGCCGCCTGAACCGTTCGGCGCCTATGCGGAAGCGATGCAGACGGGCAATCTGCTTTTTCTGAGCGGGATGCTTCCTACGGAAGGCCGCGGGGCGAAATTCATTGGGCGCGTCGGCGCCGAGCTCTATGTGGAAGCGGGGCGCAAGGCGGCTCACCTGGCGGCGCTCAACGTCCTCGCCGTAGCACGGCAGCATTTGGGATCGCTCGACAAAGTGACGCGGATTGTCCGGCTCGGCGTATCCGTGGCGACTTCGGGAGATGTCCGCGATCAGCCGAAAGTCGCTGACGCCGCTTCGGAGTTGCTGCAAGACGTCTTCGGAAAAGAGAAGAGCCCTTGCTGCCTGGTGTACGGCGTGGCAAGCCTTCCGCTCGGCACCCCGGTCGAGCTGGAAATTATTTTCGAGGTGGCGAGGTAAGGCGCGGCGAGCAATGTTCGGTCACCTCGCCAGTAGCAGTAAGTGCTTCCAAAAATGGATGAGAATTGATAGGAGGATTTATGGCAACGACAAAAGTCGCATTAGCACCAATGAAGGCGGCGCAGATTCCCAAGCCGGGAGCAGATTTCCAGATCGTCGAGCGCGAGATTCCTAAGCCCGCTGCAGGACAGGTGGGCATCAAACATTGCCGCTAAACATCTGAAAAAGTTCCGGGGCCATCAGTCTACGACGGCGGATACCATGCAATACATGGTGGCTCCGGTGGAGGCACTGGTAGCGATACCGGAAAGTCTAAGTGACGCCGAAGCAGCACCGCTGCTCTGCGCCGGAATTACGACTTTCAACGCGCTGCGGCACAGCGGTGCCTTCCCCGGCGACCTTGTTGCCGTGCAGGGCATCGGCGGCTTGGGTCACCTCGGAATTCAATTCGCGAACAAATTTGGTTATAAGGTCGCGGCTATCGGACGCGGCTCCGAAAACGCGGCGCTCGCAAACAAACTCGGAGCGAGCGTGTACATCGACAGCAAATCGACGAACGCAGTGGAGGCCTTGCAAAAACTGGGCGGCGCACAGGTAATTCTAGCGACGGCCCCAAGCTCGAAAGCGATGTCCGAGCTGATAAGATGGTCTGGCGCCACTGGCAAGCTCATGGTGATTGGTGTGGCATTTGATCCCATTGAGGTCACACCGGCACAGCTCATTAGCGGAAGTCGAAATATTCAAGGCTGGGCCTCGGGAACACCAGCCGATTCCGAGGACACACTGCGCTTCGCCGAACTAACTGGCGTGCGCCCGATGATTGAAACCTATCCGCTCGAAAAAGCGGTCGGGGCTTATGCGCGAATGATGAGCGGCAAGGCGGAGTTCCGCGTCGTTCTGACGATGTGAAGTCGGTTGCAGGTCTCCTGAATGGCAATGGCGTTTGTCTGATGCTCGCATCATTTCAGCTTCTGGCCCGAGGGCAAGGAAAGGAACGCTTCATGGAACACCCGACTTTTTACCGCACCATCCAGATAGACGGGCTCTCCATCTTCTACAGAGAGGCCGGCCCGAAAGATGCGCCCGCGCTTCTCCTGCTGCATGGACTGCCTCTTCATCACGCATGTTCGAGCCTCTCTTTGCCCGGGTTTCCGATCGCTATCACCTTGTCGCGCCCGATTACCCGGGTTTCGGGCACAGCGACTGGCCGGACCCGAAAAAATTCGCGTACGTTTGATCACTACGCCCAGATCATGAATCACTTCACTGAAGCGCTCGGGCTCTCGCACCACGTGCTTTACATGCAGGATTACGGCGGCCCCGTGGGTTTTCGCATGGCCGCAGCTCATCCGGACCGGATCGAGGCTCTCATCGAAGACGCTGTCGCGCACAATGAAGGCCTCGGGGCGAATTGGAAGCCGCGGCGGGCCTTTTGGGCCGATCGCGCTGTTCGACCTCAGCGAACCGGAACGCTACCGCAAGGACGTGCCGAACGCGCAAGTTCACGCTCTCGACGCCGGTCATTTCGCACTGGACACGGCAGCAGATGAGATTGCCGCATTAGTCCGAGCTTTCGTCGGTCCTTCACGTTGAGGGTTCCGGCACCAAAAGATGCGCTCAGGTAAAAAGAAAGCCGCTCGCCGTTGGTAGTCGCCATGATGGCTGTTAACCTGCGCACTGGATTCCTCAGGACGAGGTCCAATCTACGATTGCCACAGAACGCAATCACCGCGATTTGCTGAGAACTTGTGAGTAACGCTTGCGCAACGCTTCGCCGATCTGAGTCTCTGCTGTTAAATCAGACATACTGGTAAGCACCGTCTCCTTTATCAACCGAAGCTGGGACTCTTGCAGCTTAGCCGGGTCCTCATTCTGCGCAAGCGATGCTATGGCTGCAATACCCGCGTCGATAGTACGTTCCTCTAATCGGACATATTCGTCTTGCAGTTCGTAAACGTTAGCATACGCTTTGACTTCCTGGTAAGGCATGTAGCTGATGGCGCTTACCGATTGCGCTGTGCTCCAGCTCGTCTTAGAAAGATCTGCCCGACGGAAGTTTAGCGAAACGCTATGGATTGCGGTGTTGTGCTTCGTGAGTAGGTCGTTTGCTAATTGGACAATTAGCTTTTGATCGGCGATGACCTTCGGCGTTGTTTTGAGTACATCCTCGAGTTCGCGCCGATTATCACGAATTTCACTGAGGATGTTTTCTCGCGCCTCGCTCGCAAGCGCGACATGATGCCGCCATTCAACAACAGCTTCCAGACCCAGTGCGATCAGGATACCGATGGTCACAATCCCGAGATGAAGTAGGACGTTCCCTTACGCCGCCTGGCAGGCAGCCCTTCTTCCGCCGCAGACCCACTACCAAAAATCTGACGCGAGGCGAGCCGAAGTTCAGCGTTTCTGCACAGGTATAGCTGCTGCGAATAGCCTCACCTGACCTTCCGCCTGCGCAAGACTCGTTACCACGCAATCAGAGCAATCTGATCCCAAACGCTGTTGCATTTTTTCGAGTTCCGCGCCGGAGTTCCAGAATCCCACAGCGATTTTCAGGTCAGGAAATCTTTGCCGCACTCGGCGACAAACAGAACGCGCGTGAGTGACTGCAAACGGAGGTAATGCTGAGATAACGAGCACGTCTGCATCGGCTTGCCTCAGCCTGTCGAGCATATCGTCGACCGGCCCAAGAGAGATGGCCTCAGCGTCATATCCTGACCGTCGCAACACCTGTGCCAGCATCAGGCCGATCAACTCATCCGCCTGGTCCCTCGCGGGTAAAGAAAGGATGGACACGGGGGATGTAGGCGGGCTTATCGCTTCTGGTGCAGTGGAGGACGATTCGGAACGCTCACCAAGCTCTTGAATCAGTTCTCTCGTACTTTGATAAATAAATCGTTCCCTCTCCTCGTCCAGCCTGTCCCTGTGCCTGCCCTGCTCGGCTAACGACAGTGCCGGAATGAGCACTGAATCGTAAAGTTCTTCCAAGCTCTTTTCCTTCAAATATGTTTCGACAATTTCGATTGGCTCATCCTCGTCCATCGCCAGCAGCCGCTGGTAGTAGTGAGCTTCTGGCGACAGGACCGGCTCGTCCCCGAGAAGAATGGAAAGAAATTCGAGCTGCGGAACATGACGACCGAGAACAGTGAGACAAACAGTCAACGGCGTTGAGAGCACCAAGCCGATGGGTCCCCACAACAGTGTCCAAAACGCTGCCGAAACAAGAATCGCCAGAGAAGAGATGCCCGTCCGAGTGCCGTACAGCCACGGCTCGACTAGGCTTGACGTTATCCCCTCTATACTTGCGAAGAGCCCCAACGTAAGGAGGGGTCTCGTCCAACCTTCAAAGACTGCCAAGGCCAGGAGCACAGGACAGGCACCCGCAACGAGCGTGCCAACATATGGAATGAATCGTAACAGCGCTGCGAACACGCCCCAAAACGGAGCATAAGGAATACCAATGAAATAGAGCCCGAACCCAAGTAAGGTTCCGAAGGTTCCATTAACAAGAGTCTGGGTCAACAGGTAGCGGCTGACGCGCTCAGCAGCATCGTCGAGTGCCGTTGTAACGGCCACCAAGCGTCCTCGGCCCAACAATCGAATCAGCCGATTGCGGAGGTCGCCACGATTTATCAACATGAACAGCGTAAGAACGATTACGGCGCCACTTCTCCCAAAAAACGCGCCAGCGACGTACTGACGAGGCCGAGCGATTGCAATGTAGTTGTCTTAGGCGGGACGACTTCGACCGGCACCGGCGTAGCAGGCTGAGGCGGCCGACGCGCGGCAGTCTTCCGATCCGGCGTCTGCTGAGAGACGGTCTTCTGTTTCTCGGCAGCCGGGCTACCAGGCGACAATTCCGTTGTAATTTGTTTTAGGCTAGCAACCGCCTTTGCCAAGCCGGACCCCGCAGGGTTCCGTGTAGCTTCTATCTTTTTGCGAATATTCTCCTGGTACTGCGGCAATTCGCTCACGATGCTTGACAATTGCACGGCCCCCACCCACAGCATTCCCCCTGCGGCTGAGAACGCAACCGTCAAAACAATTAACACTGAGAGCGGTCGCCCGAGCTTCAATTTTTCCAGCCACGTGACGGGTCGCGCGAGGAGAAAACTGATCAATACCGCTAAGGCAAACGGTATGACGAGGTCTTGGCCGAGATACAGCGTTGCGATTGCGGCGGCAATGGTGAGTAGCGGCAACAACGGCCATGTTTCTGTATCTCGTTTCGAACGTGCCGTCTCGAGCCTCCCGGCGGTGCGTCTTTATTTTAGACAAAGGTGGCAGGCTCACCTCAGAAATGGAAGGACGCGGTCAGGCGCTGGCACCGTTTTGAATGGGCGTACGAGTTCGTTCGCTTTCCAGAAGCAACCGCTTACGCCAGACTCCGCCGCCATATCCACTTAGCTCGCCGTTCTTGTTTATCACGCGGTGGCACGGAATTACGATACAAATGCGATTGCGTCCATTTGCAGCTCCCACCGCGCGTGCTGCCCCTGGTGCATCGACAGCGGCTGCAAGTTCTTCGTATGAGCGAGTCTCCCCATACGGAATGCGCAGCAACTCCAACCAAACGCGTTCTTCGAACGGAGTGCCCGGATACACGAGCGGCACTGTGAAGCGGAGAAGTTCCGCGGCGAAATAGTGTGCTAGCTCGTCTTTTAGCTGCTCGAGATGCTCGTTCGTGCCGGGAACTACCGAGGACCGAAACCGTCTGCGCACTTTAACAAATTGTGTTTCGAGCATGCGGCGATCCGTAAACTCGAGCAGGCATACACCGTCGCGGTTGGCGCCCGCGACCATCGGTCCAAGTGGGGTTTCCAGCCAAGTAGCTAAAATGCAGCCCTTCGCGCAGCTGCGAGCGGGCGGGTCTCCGAATACGCGATGAAAGGCATCGCGGAAACCGCTGTGTGACTCGTATCCGCTATCGCCGACGACGTCATCGAGCGTCACGCCATTCCGAATCGATTCGAGTGCGGTGCCCATCCGGTGCGCTCGGCAATAGGAGTGAAACGTCATTCCATATTGCTGCACGAAGTAGCGACGTGCTCGCACGGGGTCAATCCCGAGCTCGCGCACGTCGGCCTCTCTAACACGGCGATTCGGCGAATTTTCGGCGAGTCGCAGTAATGGCTGAACCCACTCCGGCGGCGAGCCGTTCGCCCGCATGGGAGAGCATCTCTTGCAGGGCCGATATCCGGCGGCGAGCGCTTCACGAGCACTGGGAAAGAACTCGATGTTTTCCGCGTTGGGCCGTCGCGCCGGGCATGATGGCAAACAGAAGATCCTAGTCGTCCGGACGGCGGTAAAGAACACACCGTTATAAGAGGGGTCTTTGAAGAAGAAGGCCCGCTGCATTTCAGTTCGTGGTGGCAATTGCATCATGCGGAAATTATAGGAATGATTCAGGGGACTACGCCACCGGAAAAACGACACCGAATTCGCGCTGCTGTAAGCTCGGCTGTAGCGTATGCTTTCGACAAGTAAAGTAGTTGCGTTCGTTCCGACAACAGATGCGGCGCGTGCCCGCTCCTTCTACCAAGATATCCTGGGGCTTCGATATCCTGGGGCTTCGTTTTGTTAGTGATGACCCATTTGCCCTCGTGCTGGATGCAAATGGAACGACGATCAGGAGGAGACTGGCAAGGAGTACCCCACTCCGATGCCACAGACCCGCCTGAGCAACAGCAAACCGTTATCCGAACGCCCTCGTCTTTCATTCTCCGCGAATCTATGCCACTGTTCATGAACCACGGTCGGTCTACCTGAGAATTCAAACTAACCCACGGCCGGAGATGCTGATAGAAGCCGCCGGAAGGAAAAAGGAAGGTGGTTGATGCCACTGTGCACAGCCGCGCGTCCCAGCTCGCCCGGAAATAGTAGCATGTTCGAATACAGGACATTCGCGAAAGCCAATTGGAACTAGAGGCAAAAAGGCGTCCATAGAAAGTGCAAACTCTGCAAGACCCTGTGCGTTCCCCGACCATTGTGCCTTTTTTCGCTTGACAAGGCCCTCCGGTCGGTAGACTCTCGTCAGCTAAGCATCACATTTGGTCTAATATCAGGATTGTCCAAGAGGAGGTATATGGCTCACGGCAACCCTTTGCCTTTTCCCCTACCGTACAAGCACCCTTTTGGCTTTTCTCACTTAAATCTCCAAGTGGCCCTAGCAGTGGTGCCGGGCCAACCCCTCGATATCTTCTGGGGATTGCAGTCAACCCTGTCAATAAGGGAGGGGAGTGCACAAGCTAGTTTTTATGTGTTGCATCCAACTGCCGGGAAGCTCCGCGTAAACAACCCAACCACGTTACCGGTAAGCGGCGGGGTTGCAATAAATGGTGTCCTCCTGTCTGTCTCGGACACTCCGAGCCTTGTTCCGATCGACGATGCGGTAGGAAGCGCACTCTATGATATCGAGACTTCCAACAAGAATGGTGGACTGCTGCTTCAACTTGAACTCACATTGCAAGGCGTCGATGCCAACGGAAGCCAGGTCAATCTGTCGTTTATCCAGAGGGCGGGATACATTGTTGTTAAAGACGAAGGACTGTTCTGGAACTGGACCCCCCTCAGCCAAGCTGATTGGAAGTCGTCGTATACGGTGGGTGGTCAACTTGTGAATGCTGGCAAGTTCGCGATGGTCTCCGTTACAAAACTCGAACTTACAGAAGAGAACGTGGCAGACGGCACCAGTAGACTTATGCAGGTCGCTTCGCCCGGCGAAATCGATCCTGGCATTTCTGTGCCTATTGTCGCTGCAACCATTACGCAAGATTGGCGATGGATAGGTACATTCGATTATTCTGTAGTCGGGCCATACTCTAAACAGTTCGTTTATACGGTTGATTTCCGTTTTAAAGATCAATACGGCAATAACTTCCCCTTACCCGACGACGAAATACCATTTTTTCTGTCCAACCCCCTAAGCGTAGTTGTCTCGGTCAGCGATGAAAAGAAGAACCACCAGGCTTCTGCGAATACCGAATTCTGGGCCTTCGTTCTTTCCACCGCACTAGCCGCCGTTTCAGCTATTGATGCCGCTTTTGCAGCATTGGACCCTTATACTGCTGGGCTCGCGGCTGCCCTTGCCGCAGGAGCCGCAGTGGCAGGCGCCGCAGCTGCAGGATTTAATGCTGCCGCACAGGGAGATTCGGGCGCCGCAAATGATCCCATCCAGCCAGATTTCAATTTAAGAAGCTATGCGAAACCACCTGCCATCCCGTTTGGGACGGCTCTGAAAACCGAGAAAAGATATCCCCAAACTAGACGGCTGTTAAGAACAATCCTCGCAATGCGGGGAGCGGAAGACGTTGTTTACGGCACTTTGCCTCGAATTCTTGGTGCTCATATCGTGAACGATGATTCGGCCTTCGCGACGCAGCTAAGCCACTGTCAGAAGGCTCTTTTGGATCTCGAAACAGGCATCCAGCAGCTGGATCAAGCCGGTGATGCGGCCGCCCGCGAAATAAATTCGTTGATTGTAAAGAATGAGGAGCGCTTGAACGCTGCTTTGCTGCAATTGAAAATGAGAGGGATGGATTCGAAGATTAAAGAACAACTGTTGGATTCCGGTATTCCGAGCAATCTGGTTCTGTACGTTGAGGATGCGATTCGGGACCCGTCATTTCCGAATTTCGTTCTAACCATTAAGGAAAACAAGACATCTATTCAAGCTATCGCAGTCAGAAATGCAGCCAAGGCGCGCATAGATGCTGCGCAATCGGTGAGTCGAATGGCATCGAAATTCGTAGCTCAGTTCGTACACAAGCGAACAGCAAAGAAAGTAACAGGTCGACGCAAAAGCAAGAAGCGCACCCGTTGATTTGGAACATAATGTAAAAGACCGATCGAGGTCGCTCCTTCTTTTTTTTACCTCGAATGGCGCGCTTCTTGAACCTGAGACCCACACGAGCGGCAGAAGACCACAGACCATCCGACCGTCCTCCATCTTTCATTCTCCCCGAGATAAGTGATTTTGCGTCATGTGCATTGAAACGATTCCGCATCCGAAGTGCCGCCAGCCCTGCTCGAATCGTCCACAGTCCACTGCGACGTAGTTGCCGAACGGCTGCTCGACGCCGAGCGCTGGGACTGGCTGCGGCTGCTTCTAGAGAAAACCCCGGGCCGACCCGATGAGCTGAAGTAGCGAACGCAAGACATTATTCTCAAGAAGCTGCTGCTGCGACAGGTGTGACAGTAGGACAAAACAGGGAGACGCGCCAATTATCTGCCACATGGCCCAGCCTTCAACGCGGTAACCTGTAACGCGGGATTCTGGTCCTCGGTGCTGACGCGGGCATAGCAGTATTTCACGCCTGCAATTTGAAACAGACTCCTGAACACATTAAGGCCTTACGTCACGGCCGTGCGTGAGCAGGAACACGGATTTCATTTTTGTCGCTCATGTAATAGTGAACCGCAGGTGTGACAATCAACGAAAGCACCATCGACGCGAGTATTCCCCCAATCACTGCGATCGCGAGCGGCTGCAACATTTGGGATCCAGCGCCGAAAGCCAGAGATAGCGGGATCATGCCTGCGACTGTCGCGAGGGCTGTCATGAGAATGGGACGCAACCGCCGCTCGCCGGCTTGCAGCATGGCATCGCGAGCGGACGAGCCTTCGGCGCGGAAGCGCTGATCCGCATCCAGCAGCAGGATTCCGTTCTTGGCAACGATCCCAACCACCATGATCAGGCCCATAAATGACGAGATGTTGAATGTCTTTCCAGTGATCAACAACCCAAAAAGAACGCCGGATGTGGAGAGCAATGCCGAAGCGAGAATAGCGGCCGGCGCCGCAAAACTACCAAACTCGAAAAGCAGGACAGTAAAGACAAGAACAACAGCCAGAGCGAGCACTAATAGGAGATCACGAAAAGACCGTTGTTGCTCCTCATACGTGCCGCCGTAAACCACGCGAATAGCTGATGGAATCTTAAGCGTGTCTACGGCGCGCTGCACCGCCGCAATTCCCTTCCCTAAGACTCACGCCTTCGAACCGGCCGGTTACGGCGACATCGCGTTGCAGGTTTTCACGGCGGATTTCTGTCTGGCCGGCTTCGTTTCGAAATTCGGCGAGTGAGCCAAGCGTAGCCGTCTTTCCCGTCGAACTCGTGAGAAGGGTATTTTCGATTTGGTCGAGGGAGGCCCTGGTCTGAGGCGGGAATCGCACGCGCATTGTGTAGGGGCGATCGTTAACGATGACGGGAGTCGGCGCCGGCTCGCCTTGCAGAATCGCGCTTGCATCAAGCTCAACCTCTTGTGGCGTGAATCCGGCTCGAGCCGCGACAATCGGATCCACGTTCATGGTCAAAGCCGGACCGCTAATAGTGTTCTCGATCCCGTTCTTGACTTCAGTGACACCGGGAATCGTTTTGATCTTGTCCGCGACTTTAGGCGCCCACTGCGCAAGCAAATCGGGATTTTCAGAAAACAATTTGATTTCAATAGGCTCGGGAGAACTCGTCAGATCGCCAATCATGTCCTGGAGAAGTTGAATCAATTCAATGTCGAGTTGCGGATATTGTTTGTTGACTTTTTCCCGGACATCGGCCATGATTTCGTCGATGCCGCGGCCGCGGTTCGCGCTTCAGCTTTACCGAGACGTCGCCATTATTTGCTTCGGTTACCGCCGCGAGTCCGAGCTGCAAGCCAGTTCGACGCGAGGTGCTCTCGACTTCCGGAGTGGAATGAAGAATTTTTTCCACGCCGGTTAATACTCGATCTGTATCGGCAAGAGACGATCCTGCCGGCATCAGGTAGTCGAGAATAAAGCCGCCCTCGTCCATCGCCGGAAGCAAATCGGTGCCGAGAGCGCGGTAACAGAAGAACGAAGCCACAATGATCAGCGCACACGAACCCGCCAGCACGAAAGGATGAGCGAGCACGAACTTCAAAGCTCGGTCGTACGCGCGAGTCAGCTTACCCATAAAGCCACTTGTCGCAACGTGACCATGCACGTCCGCTGAAGTGTGCGCCGTACCGGAGGTGCGCCTGCGCAGCAGAAAATGGCTGAGCGTGGGAGTCCATGTGAGCGCGAGAGCAAGCGAGGTCAGCAGTGCAGTACCAACCGTGATGGCAAGCGCGCGAAAAAACGTGCCGGTTACGCCGGTGATGCTGATCAGCGGAAGAAAGACCACGATCGGCGTTACTGTCGAGCCAACTAGTGGAACGCGAATTTCCCGCAGCGCGCTACGAATTGCTTCTGCCGCGGCTCTGTCCCGAATCGCGGTGAAGAACAATGTTCTCCACCACCACAATTGCATCGTCAATCACCAAACCAACCGCGGCCGCCAATCCACCCAGGGTCATCAGATTGAAACTTTCGCCAAGCAGCCTTAAGGCGATCAGAGTGATCGCAATCGTCGCGGGAATCACCAGGCCGGCAACCAGCGAACTGCCCCAATCGCGCAAGAACAGCACCAAAATAATGGCAGCAAGGATAAGGCCAATTAGGATCGCGTCGCGAACACTCTTGATCGAATCTCTTACAAGCTCCGACTGATCGTAAAACGGCACAAGATTCACGTTCGGGGGCAGAGATTTTCTTATCTGAGCGAGTTCAGCCGTTACAGCGTCGGCAACCGCAACAGTGTTACTGTCTGGCTGGCGATAAAGGTTCAGCAGAACAGCGGGTTTGCCATTTGCCCTTACCGCGGTATAAACCGGCATTACGGATGGCGTAACGCTCGCTACATCACCGACACGCACGGGAACGCTGCTCTGTGTCGTCTTGACGACGATATTTGAGATCTCAGCCGGAGTGCGAACTTGTCCGCTGACCAGGGCCAGCACGAGTTGATGGTTATTCTCAAATAGCCCGGGAGAATCAATTAAATTGCTTTTCGAAAGTGCATCCACCAGCGCGGGCACTGTGACTTGCGTCTGCAGCAGTTTGCCGGGGTCGGGCTCGATCTGAAACTCGGGTTGCTGCCCACCTTGAACAACTATTGTGGAAACGCCGGTTACACGGTTTAAACGGGGCTTGATGGTGTACGTCGCAAGCTCCCAAAGCTGCGTCTGCGGCACTGTGGGCGAAGTCAGGCTGTAGCCGATGATGGGGAATGCGGCGAAAGTCAGACGATTGGTTGTAAGTTTCACCGTGGGCGGCAAACTAGTCTGGATGCGGGCAAGAGCCGCGTTCACATATTCCAGGGTTTGGAACATGTCGACTTTCCAGTTGAAGAACAAATTGATTTCAGCGGAACCGCGGCTGGTTATCGAACGTACTTGTTCGAGACCTGGAACAGTATTGACGGCCTCCTCAATCGGGCGGGTCACCGTTACCTGCATCTGATCGATTGGCGCGACGCCGTTATCCACGCCAACTACGATTCGCGGGAAGTCTGTAGAAGGGAAAACCGCGACGGGAATCGTGAAGGCAAGATAAGCCCCGATCACAACGAGGACAAGGATGACGAAGATAATTGATCGAGCGAATCTGGCAGTCCAGTGCTCGGAAAGACGCTGCTCGGTTGCTTCGAGGGTATTAATCTCGCTCACTGCTTTTCGCCCGCGCCCTTTTCGTCTGTTGCAGCGCCTTCTTCGCCCGGCTTCTCGATCGTGACCTTAGCCTTATCTTCCAGGCCGAGAGCGCCGAACGTAATCACCTGTTCTCCCGGTTTGACGCCGCTGATGATCTGAACCTGATCCGGTTGCCGCACGCCAACCTCGACCTTCCGCTCGTGCGCAAGCGAGTCAGGCCCCACCACCATTACTTTTTCGCCTCCGTCCTCCGACGACAAGAGCGCTGCCGTCGGGACAAGAATCGCATCCTTAATTACTTCGGCATTGATGGAAACCTGCACGGTGGTGCCGAGCTTCAGACGTTCTCCGCCATTTGCCGCCTGAACCCACACTTCCACCGTTGTCGTACTTGGATCGACGGCTGGACTGACCACCGTGACTCTGCCCGTAAGATCTCGTCCCGAGCCGGAAATGGTGGCTGGCCTTCCGACTTGAATGGCGGCGGCTTCTTTGACTGGGAATATTCGCGCGAGCGATCACCTGCGAGATATCGACAATAGAAATGACCGCCGATCCGCTATTTGCCATCTCGCCTGCGTACACCGGGCGATCAGAGATCACGCCTTTGATCGGGCTGCGAATCTCTGCGTACGACAATTGCGCCTCCGCACTGGCGTAGTGAGCTTTCGCGGCGTCCAGTTGCGCTTGGGAACTCGCGATCTGTTGCCGTTCACTCACTTTCTGAACGGACTCGAGGTGCCGTTCCGCGGTGTCGTATTGGCCCTGTGCCTGCACCATCGCCACTTTCGCGTCGTCCACCAGTTTCTGCGCAAGCGCGCCCTTGGCGAAACAAAGCCAGCCGACTTTCGTACACCTTCCGAGCCGCTTCAAGAGTCTGTTGCGCTGATTGCAGATCCGCGAGCGCCTTAGTTTTATCTTCCGGAACGGTCGCACCCGTCACTGTGTGATACGCGGCGTCTGCCTGCTTATAGAGTTGGTCACTCTCTTGTGCCGCAGCCGCTAAATCCCGGCTCTCGAGCACTGCCAGAAGTTGCCCTTGCTGAACGTGATCTCCACGGTTCACGTAAATTCGCCGGACTGGCGCGCTGATCTTTGAAGTGACGTTGGATTGGTTCAGCGGAAACAAAATTGCGTTCGCAGTGATCGTGTGTTGGACAGGACCCTTTGTTGCTGTGGCGACTTGAACGGGAGTCGCCGGCTTCCGCCGCCTCTTCCTTCGGCTTATGAGAACAGGCCGCAAGAAAGATTCCGGTCATGACCAGAAATAATCGAGTTCTCATAGATGAAGCCGGCATGGGTTAGAAAGTTCCCGTAAGTGTTTGGAGCTCGGCAAGAGCAACACGATAGCGAACTAGGCCGTCATCGCGTGCGTTCCGTGCCTGTGTGAGGGTAGTTTGCGCGTCCACGACCTCGAGCACCGTGGCTTCGCCCGCTTGATAGCGTAGTACGGTCAAACGCAAACTTTCAGTCGCAAGATCGGCTGAAGAGCGGAGCGATTCCACTTGCGATTGAGCTGTTGCTGCCTCCTTATAGAAGGCCGCAAGATTCCCCTGTAACTGACGCTGGGCAAGCGTGAGCTCCGTCTCAGCCTGCCTTCTCTTCAGATCTGCCTGCTTCACTTTACTCCTGATACCACCCCAGTCCCAGATCGGAATAGTCAAGGTCGCCTGAGCAACATAACCCAGATTTTGGCGGTACGGAACTTCGAAGTGCGGCAATGTGCTTCGGCCCGTTGCCTGGGTCGGGTAGTCTGGTACGAGCCGCGAACTGATTAGCATCGATTCCATAGAAGAGGTCAAGCGAGAAAGATGGTAGGTACGCATAACGGGCCACGTTGGATGCGTATCCAGCTTCGAGCAAGCTTGCTTGTGCTGCTTTGACATCCGGGCTGCTCGCCTTCGCTTCACTCTGCGCTTCCGGGTAAGGCGGCAATACTAATCCCTGCTGCAAGTCGTCGAGGACTGAGAAATCCTGGCGGAAGTCGGGAAATATCAAAACGGCAAGAGCTATTTTCGCTTTATCGAGGGCGAGTTCCGCATCCTGCAAATCACGCTGGCGCTGCTGAACTTGCAACTGTGCCTTGATTACGTCCGCATGCGCTGCTTCGCCGCCGCGCTCCTGTTTTTGAGTTATATCGAGAAAATTTCCGGCTTCGCGAAGACTCGTCTGCACATTGGCGAGCTTTCTTTGAGCCGAAACAATCGCGTAATAGTCCTGTACGACCGTCGCATTCAGTCCGCGCGCGGCCACGTCGAGTTTTGCTCTCGCCGCAGCTTCGGCGGCTTCGGTGCGCCGAATCTCGCCCCGGCGAACCAATGACAGAACGTCCTCATGTACCAGCGCCTGCTCGTTGTAAACGTGCACACCGTCATTCGCCACGAATACACCTGAAGGCGTGCCGTTTCCTTCTGTATAAATGAACTGATTGAGTGCGTTGACTGAGGGCAGTGTGGCTGCCTTGGCCTGTACGCGGTCCTCTTTCGCTTGCGCGACGGCAAGTGTGGCCGCATCAAGCTGCAAACCGTATTTACGGGCGCGATCGAGAGCGTCCTTTAGGTTAATTACGAGTGAAGGTTCCTGCGCCTGCGCCGGAACACCAGTCTGGCATTGAACAAGAAACGGACTACTGAGCGCAAGAAATGAAAGCGCCAACGAACTTAAATGCGCACGCCGGGCACCGGATGCCCTGTGCGCTGGTTGTGGTGCGTGCATCGGAGTCCTCTAGATTGAAGCTAGATCGGCAACAGACAGTTCAACAGATTTTCCTGAAGATTGGCTGAAACCGCCATTCCGAGTCTAAACTCTCGCAGTTCCGGCTACGATGAAATTCAGATGCAACTATTAGTCATCGAAGACGAGCAGCGGATGGCTGAACTGCTCAGGCGTGGCTTGACGGAGGAAGGCCACCATGTGGTCGATTGCGCGAAATGGCGCCGAGGGCCTTGAGATGGCGCAGTCCTTTACCTTCGATGCGATCGTGCTGGACATTATGTTGCCGGAGATGAACGGACTTACTGTAGCGCGCCGCCTCCGCGAATCGCGCAATCGCACACCCGTCCTGATGCTGACTGCTCGCGATAGCACGGCCGACATCGTGAAAGGCTTAGATAGCGGCGGCGACGATTACCTCACGAAACCTTTCTCGTTCGAGGTGTTGCTCGCCCGCCTTCGCTCGGTGAGCCGGCGTGGACCAGTGGAGCGGCCGCCCTGTCTTGAGATCGCCGACTTGAAGCTCGATCCTGCGAGTCGTGAGGTGACCCGTAACGGAGCGGTGATCAATCTAACGCCGCGCGAATATGCGTTGCTCGAATTGCTGTTGCGGAATACCGGCCGCGTCGTCACACGTCAAACTATCCTGGAATCGGTTTGGGGCTTTAACACGGACGTTACCGAGAACACCCTGGAAGCATTTGTCCGGCTGCTTCGCATGAAAATCGACCCACGCGCGCCAAAGCTGATCCATACGGTGCGAGGCGTGGGTTATTGCCTGAAGGAGCAACAAGGTGAAACGTGAGACCTCAATTCGCTTTCGGTTGACTCTCTGGTACGCCTCTGTGCTCGCGGCTGGGTTGATCGTATTCGCTGGCTTGATTTGGATTTCGCTCCGGCAAACGCTGATGCATGAAGTAGACCGAGAGCTTGATACTCGTGCGCATGGCTTCGAGCTTTTCTTACGCAACGAGTTAGCTGAAGTACCCGTTCCTCCGCTCGAGGAGGAGCTGGAAGAGTTTTGTACAGCCCTGCCGTCTCTATCGTATTTGCGAGTCCGCAGTCTCGACAGGAACTTCGCGTTTTCTTATCCTGCGAACTCGCCGGCTCCCGGAACCGGCGGCACGCGGCCGCGTTATAGCGAACGTTCACTGGCACGGGCATACATATCGAGTCTTTCATCAACAGATTACAGCGCAAGATGGCAAGTATTCACTCGAGATCGGAATCCCGCTCGATACGGTGCAACATGTTCTCAGCCTGCTGCAAACATTGCTGATCAGCCTGATCCCAGCGGTAATTCTTGTCGCGTGCGCCGGGAGTATTTGGCTAAGCCGAAGGGCATTAAAGCCGGTCGACACGATGACAAGTGCTGCACGGGCGATCAGCATAGACAATCTTTCGTCTCGTCTACCTGTCCCGCAAACCGGGGACGAATTACAGCGGTTAGCAGAGGCATGGAATACGATGCTCGCCCGTCTTGAAGCAGCAATTAATAAGATTTCCCATTTCGCTGCGGACGCATCCCACGAGTTGCGAACGCCGCTCGCAATTATCCACACAAGCGCGGAACTGGCATTGCGCCGTCTACGTTCACCTGACCAGTATCGCGAGTCGTTCGAGGAAATCGTGGCCGAAACCGAAAGAATGACTCAACTGGTCGAAGATCTACTATTTCTTGCGAGAAGCGATGCCAGCTCCGCGGAAATGCCCGTAGAGCCGCTGGATCTTTCGGAAGTTGTGCACGACGTCTGTTCAGAACTCCAGGCGATGGCGGAATTCCGAGCAGTCTCCATTCGGCAGCTTCTCCCGAACACGCCTGTTTCTGTAAAGGGAAATAGGCCGGCGCTCCGGCGTCTTTTTCTCGTTCTGCTAGATAACGCGATCAAGTACTCGGAGCCGGGCGGCGAAGTAAGCGTCGTAGTGGCGAGCGGCCCGGACACGCGAGAGGTCGTGATTAACGACTTCGGGGTGGGGATCGGCCCCCAAGACCTGCCTCATATCTTTGAGCGATTCTATCGCTCGGATAATGCGCGAACTCATGCTGATGGCGGCCATGGTCTTGGGTTGGCGCTGGCTGAAAGCATCGCGCGGCGCCATGGCGCGAAAATCAGCGTGCAAACGTCCTTAGGCAAAGGCTCCCGATTTCGAGTGTTGTTTGCCGGAGAGCAACAACACTCGATTGAACCAGCCGAAGCGCGCTATTCAGATAACGTCGTCATCTAGACCGTTCGTCGCGCCGCGGTCGCGTTCACCGCGCTTTGGCGCTGGCCTGGTCTTCGTGGTGTTCAACTCGTGGACCAACGTATCGCGGGCGTGCAACGGCATACGGATGAACGTATGCGGCGCGATTCCCCCATGTGCGGCACCCACGGCCGCTGGTCAACGAGGATTGTGTGCGCGCGCCACCCGAATCCAACACCGCCCCATCCCCACGGCGCAAAAGCCGCCCCGATTGTGATACCTGGTCCAAACCTGATTGCTCCTCCAACGAAGAAGCCGGGTCTCGGCCGCGCGTAGACAATAAACGGATCGTAATACGGCACGTAGTAAAAACCTGGAGCCACGGGCAAAACCTCGATCTCGCCAGGACCGGCAAGGACCACTCTCTCATAGGGATTACTGCGCAAATAACCATAGTCATATGCTCGTTGCCGCATGCGCTGAACGGCATCCATCACGTCTCCACGCTGAGCGAGAACCGCGTTTCCGAGTTGCTGAGTCCACGCCATATCGCGTGCCATCTGGTCAAGCACAGATGGAAACGGCAGCAGTGCGATGACACTTTGATCCCAAGGCAGATTATCTTCCTGGATGGCCCTGGCCAGATCGTCGCCCCGGAGATAGCTGTGTTGGTTTGCCCAGCCGGCGGCATCCGGAATTTCGTTTGTATAGGTTGAAGCTGTAAGCACCTGCGCAAGCAATCCGTCGGGATACAGCGCAATGCGTGAGACCAATTGATCTAACTGCTGCGGCGCCAGCATCGGAGGTGGATAAGGCTGCCCTTGCGGATATTGAGCTTGCGGGTACTGCTGCGGCGGATACTGTCCTTGCGGATACTGCGCTGGAGGATACTGGCCCTGAGGCGGCGGATACTGCTGCTGTGGCGGGTATTGTTGCTGTTGCTGTGGCGGGTACTGTTGCGATTGCGGATCTTGCTGCTGCGCAAACGCTGGAACTACTGCACAGATTGCAGCGAAACATAATGCTCTCGACAAAATTGTCGCCATCTTCCGGCTCTCCTCCTAAATTTTTGATGCCGAAGTTGGATAATTTGGGTACGGAGCTTTGCTCGCTCCTTGCGTTTGATAAGCTCTCCGTCGTGAGACGTTACATAAAGTTAATTTGCCGCGCGATACTGCCGATGGGGATCGCTCTGTCTTTAGGAACGTTCTGTCATTTCAGCCAGAGCACAGCCCAAACGAGGCCTACAACTGGTATGAAGCACATCCTAGTGATCAGCGAGACCAAAGGTTTCGAGCACGACTCCATTCCCGATGCAATGGCCAACATCTGGAAGATGGGACACGATACCAAGCTTTGGGAAACCACTCTGCGCACGGACACCGAGCTGATTACGAAAAGGGAAATCAAAGAACGGAACGTCAAAACTCTCAATTACTTCGACGCGCTTGTGTTCGCGAGCACCACCGGCGAACTAAATATGGACGACAGCCAAAAGCAGGACATGATGTCGTTTATCAAGGACGACGGCAAAGGATTTGTAGGCGTCCATGCTGCCTTGGATACGAATTACAAATGGCCCGAGTACGGCGAGATGATTGGAGGATGGTTCGACGAACATCCGTGGATCGACCTTCGATGCTCCGATCATCGTCGAAGACCCCGATTTCCCCGCCGTGCGCCACTTCCCACATGAATTTGTGAAGCGTGACGAGATCTATCAACCAAAGGCTTGGTCGCGCGACAAAGTGAACGTGCTGTTAAGTCTCGATCCGGCCAAGTTAGACTACAACAATCCCCGCGTCCATCGCCAGGATCACGATTTTGCTGTTGCGTGGTCGAAGATGTACGGCAAAGGCCGAGTGTTCTACTCAACGCTGGGCCACACTAAAGAGGCTTGGGACGATCCGGATATTCAAAAGATGTATTTCGAAGCGATCAAATGGACGCTTGGCATGACTGAGGGCAGCACCGCTTCGCATCCGAGGGCCAAACCGTAGCTGGCTTAAGTGATTCTTACAGACTCTGATCGCGATCCCGTGAACGGGTTGACTACGCGGACGCTGCCGTAAAGCCGATCATGCTGAAGATCTTCTGAAAGAATTACCGGCAGACCATAGTGTTCCGCATATGACCAGAGGTGCGCGTCGAACCAGTTCAACTGATACGCGGCGCATCCACGAATAGCGTTACGCAAAATCGCTTCGTTTGGATACAGAACAGTGAACTGCTTCAGAAATTCCTCAGCTTCTCGTAGAGCGTCAGGCTGCTTGAGGATGACGTGGCCACGCATGGGGCGTGTTACGGCTGCAAGAAACTCAACGATCGCTTGATGCGGCAAACGCACCGAGTCTTCGAGGATGCCGCGCCGGAGAACCTCCGTTGCAATCTTCTGCTTTTCGGCAAAACGATCATCGAATCGGTAGACCAGAACGTTCGTGTCAACGAGAGCGACCACGCCCGTAGAGGTCCTCTCTTCGCCAACCTCTGCCGCGGGGCTTATGTATTTTATGCGCCGATGCACGCCGGCGGTGACGTTCGGTTGCTTGGTCGAACAGACGGAGTCGTGATTCTCGATCTTCCGGAGACGCCTGTTGGCCCGGGGGAATGACACGAATCACTTCACCGGCCGCCACCCAGTCGATTTCATCACCTGGACGGATGTTGTACCTTTCGGCTATCAGCCTGGGTACAGTGACCTGATACTTAGATGTGATCTTGGCCATACGCGTTAAGTGGAGACACTTCTGTCCTTACTGTAGCAAGGATGAAATCCTTGTTTTCTTCTGATTACTGCTGCTGCTGTTGTTGCTGGGCATGCAGCAGTTCCGCTTCCTGATCCTTTTCGAGGAAGCGAGACCACTCTTCGTCTGCAGCGAACTCCTGATCCGGCGGCAGTACAGCATCCGAGGGCGTGACCCGTACCCGCACTTGCAACTCGGTTTTGGCGGAGCCCTTCATCCTTCCTACAGTCGGCGGAACATCGGCATAGTCGCGGCCAATCGCCGTCCTGATATGTCGCCCTTCCGCAATCAGATTGTTCGTTGGGTCGAACCCTATCCATCCCAGACGGGGAAGCAGCGCCTCGACCCATGCGTGTGTCGCG
Source organism: uncultured Acidobacteriaceae bacterium (assembly GCA_963771565.1). Lineage (GTDB taxonomy): Bacteria > Acidobacteriota > Terriglobia > Bryobacterales > Bryobacteraceae > Bog-105. Next base: position 192,424 of record CAVYUB010000023.1, on the reverse strand, counting down.
CCTTCAGCCGATCTATCCGTGTGTTCAGAGTCGTGGTGCAGATACCCGCTCACGTACCGGCAGGGAATGCGAAGGTTCCGCACCAGCGCAATCATGATGTGGGCGAAATCCTGACACACACCCCGGCGCAATCGAAGAGCATCTTCGATAGGCGAATCTACCGCGGTGCTTTTCTTAACGTAAGAAAAAGCTCGATAGACCTCCGCGTTCAAATCTCTGAGCAGTTCCAGCGGATCGCGGCCGTTGCGTTTATCCACGCCAAGTTCTCTAGCAAAATCTTCCAATTCCGGCGAAGTGCGGGCAAAATGGCTGGGCATTAACATGCCCCAATAGTCGTCTCTCAGAATCAGGTCGTCGAGCTCATCCCAGGTCCCCGGACCAAGAGAAGGTGGAAGCTCCAGGGGAGGATCGACGTCCACTAGGGCATCGGCAATGATCGTGAGCTGGTTGTGTTGTGCCGGAATATCGAAGTGATGGACGAGATTGCCGAGGTGATCCGTGTAGGAGAAGATTCGAGCGCGCGGACTCACCGAGAGCTGGAAGGTGAAACAGCGTTGGGCGATTTCGCTGCGAGGATGCATTCTCACCTCCATGAGGCTCTCCCAAACTGGGCGGCTGTAACGGTAGCGCGTAAAATGCCGGATCGCGTAAAACATCAGACCTCGAGAGCAGCTTCGACGGGATAGTCGATGTAAACCCGGTGAACTGCGGCGTGCAGACTGCGGCACTGTTCGATAACACCGTTCAGATACCGATGCAGATCTTGCGCCATGATGTCCTCGACTTGAACATACGCAAGAGAGGCACGAAGACCGCCGATGATCCTTTCAACGTGAGCCGCCTTTGGGCCGGACGAACTTTCCCCGATCGCCCGCAGCGCGCCATGCATGCGCTCGGCCGAAAATCGCACGGAGTAGGGAAATTCGGAGTTCAATAGCAGAAACTCGGCTACACGCTCAGGCTTGAGGTCGGCTGTGTAGACCTTACAGTATGCCTCGAACGCGGCACAACTCGCCAGGAGCCCTACCCAATCGAGATCGTCGGCTTCTTCGCAGCAGGAAAAGTGAGCATCCAGGAGCACCGATAGGGCGCATGCCCGTTCCATGTACTTCCCTAGCTGGATGAAGTGCCATCCTTCTCCGTGGTTCATGGTTGCGTCCGTAACGCCGTGGAATTTGTACGATCCTTCGCGAACTGCTGCCACGAGCCGCAAGGGCTCGGAAACGTTTTCAGGAAGGGCGTTCGCGTGGGCCACTTCGTGATAAAGCTCGTTCAACCGCTCCCACATCTCCGAGCTGATCTGCTCCCGGATTTGGCTCGCATTGTCACGGGCCGCCGAGAGGCAGGAGACGATCGATGAACGATTGTCTGGTTCGCTGGTGAGGCTGACTACCGTTGCTTGAGGATCTGAGCCGTTACCATCCGCGCTCGGCCCCAAAGAAGCAATGATCTTATGCCATCGCTGTTCAGTGGACGGGCGGGACGGATCCAACATGAGGTTGTAGTTGGCTTCCAATACGCGCGCGCAGTGGTCCGCGCGTTCGAAATAGCGGCTCATCCAGTACAGGCTGTCCGCTACACGCGAGAGCATCGCTCCATTTCGTTTGGCCGCGCTGGTCCCGTTCCATCGGTTCAGTTCTGCAGAACCCACGTGTCTTTCGATCCCCCTCCTTGAGATGAGTTCACGACAAGCGATCCTTTACGGAGGGCCACTCGCGTAAGTCCTCCCGGCACAATCGTCGCCCTTTCTCCAAACAAAACGAAAGGCCGCAGATCGATATGTCTCGGTTCCACCCGGCCATCTATAAAACAAGGAGCGGTCGAGAGGGCCAGTGTCGGCTGCGCAATGTAGTTTCTCGGCTCCTCCAGAATGCGCGCTCGAAACTCGTCTTGCTGCTCGACAGTGCTGTGTGGACCGATGAGCATTCCGTACCCTCCTGACTCCCCAACTGCTTTCACTACATATTGATGAATGTTGGCGCACACGTGCTGCCGGTCCGCTTTCCGGGTCATCAGAAACGTCTCAACGTTGTTGAGAATCGGATCTTCGCCAAGATAGTAGCGGATAATCTCCGGTGCGTAGGCGTAAATCGCCTTATCGTCTGCTACGCCTGTGCCGAGCGCGTTTGCCAGAACCACATTTCCTGCTCGATATGCATTGAAAAGCCCCGCCGCTCCGAGCGCTGAATCCTCACGAAACGCGAGAGGATCAAGAAAGTCATCATCGACACGGCGGTAAATGACATCGATCCGCTGGAGACCCGATGTGGTCCGCATATACACGATGTTGTCGTGCACCAGCAGATCACGCCCCTCAACCAGTTCGATGCCCATCTGACGCGCGAGATAGGCATGTTCGAAATACGCGGAATTGTAAACTCCGGGAGTGAGCAGCACGATAGTGGGAGAGGACCGTTCCCCGGGCGCCAGCGATCGCAGCGTGGAAAGCAGTACCTGGCTGTAGTGCTCGATGGGCCGCACGCCACATTTGCGGAACAAAGTTGGGAAAGTCTGCTTAATCACCTTGCGGCTGGTCAGCATGTAAGAGACGCCGCTCGGGACGCGTAGATTGTCCTCGAGAACGACAAACTCTCCGCTTGGCAGACGGATCAGATCCGTTCCGCAGACGCTTACATACACATCGCGCGGAACCTTGACGCCTCGCATCTGCCTGCGAAAATGCCTGCACGTGTAAATGATTTCACCCGGAATCACGCAATCCTTTATGATTCGGCCCTCGTGATACACGTCTTTCAGGAATAAGTTCAGAGCGGTGATGCGCTGTATCAGTCCGCGTTCAATGGTTTCCCATTCTGCGCTGGTGACAATGCGCGGCAGCAGGTCATGCGGGAAAATCCGTTCCGTTCCTTCTTCTCGGCCGTACACCGTAAACGTGATGCCTTGGTTGAAGAACGAACGATCGGCTTCCAATTTGCTGCGCCTCAGTTCCTCCGCAGGCAAAGTAAGGAGCTGAGCGAAAAGGTGCCGGTAATGAGTTCGCGGCCGGCCATTTGGCCGGAACATCTCATCGTAGTGAAGCGCCGATTTCGTAGTCCGGGAGAGTTGTGGGATCCCGGCGATTTGTGGATTGTACAGGCGCGGCCATATTCCCGCAAGTGTTTCATCAAACCGGAAACTCTTCGACGCGGAACAGGACCGGGCTAGCGAATAGAAAAAGTATAACTCCACTCCACGGCGAAATCGAAAATCACGCGCATACCTCGCTTGGAGGGCTTCGAAACTGGATTTCCGGAAGCTGTTCTACGGCCCGTCGCAACGACTGCTCCCAGGAGGAATGAATCAACTGCAGATCTTGATCGGAGGCGGAAAAGCGGCGGTGCTGAGTCAACTGCAAGCTGTCCTTCCGATACAGCACAATCTCTATGGGAGGTCCTACCGTTACGTTGGAGCGCATGGTCGCATCGAAGGAGAGCAATGCATATTTGGCAGCGGTCTCCAGAGAGGTGCCGCATTCGATTCCCCTATCCAAAATGGGGCGGCCATACTTGCATTCCCCGAGTTGAAGGTAAGGCGAATCTTCAGTTGCTCGAAGCGGATTGCCCTGCGGATATATCAGATAAAGACTCGGAGGTTCACCTTTCACTTGGCCGCCAAGCAGTAGATGAACATTAAATGAGAACTGATCACGCTCCAGCGCCGCGCGGTCTATATCGGATACGCGACGGACGCAGTCGCCAACAATCCGAGCGGCACTGTAGAGTGACTCCGCCTTCGCCAGACCTTCCCCTGCGTCAAATTGGCTGCGCAACAACGTGGTTACCGACTGGCTGATCGAAAGACTGCCGCTCGCCAGAATTACGAACACGCGTTCGCCGGGCTGCACGAAGCCGTGCATCTTGCGGCAAGTATTTACCTGGTCAAAGCCCGCATTAGAGCGCGAATCAGAAGCCATCACCAAGCCTTCGTCAGTCACAATCCCCAAACAGTACGTCATGTCCCTCCCCGGCAAAAGATCTGAAGCTTCATTTTGGCAGTTCCAAACGATCTGTTTGGAAAAAGTCGTTTACAGTCGGCTACAATTACCCTACGTACTCGTGAGAAGTACGGAGTTCTCCTGCCCTGTCAGCAGCACTTATAGAGCGGCACCGTCAGTCTGCATCACGCTCTTTCGAGAGGCTTATGCTGATCCGTTTAGGTTATGACATCGCATTCGAAAATCCATCGCAGGTGCCGATCATCGCTCTGTTGAATGTGCATCCATCCCGTGAAAAGGACCTCATGGAGCCCGATCAACTGCGGATCGAGCCCGACGTGGACGTGGATGGATATTTGGACAGCTTTGGAAACCGCTGTTCCCGATTCCTGGCTCCCGAAGGCACAGTTCGCCTTTGGAACTCAACGCTGATCAGAGATTCAGGAGAAGCTGACGCGCAAAATGCCGAGGCTTGTGAAGTTCCGGTCGATGCACTGCCAACGGAAACCCTGCGCTATCTTCTGAGCAGCCGTTATTGCGAAGTGGATCTGCTTTCGAATACTGCAGCCGAGCTATTCGGCGGTTTACCAACAGGGTGGCAACGAGTGCAGGCAATCTGCGACTGGGTCAATCAAAAGGTAACCTTCGGCTACAATTTCGCTCGTTCCACCAAGACAGCGCTCGATGTTTACACCGAGCGAATGGGGGTCTGCCGGGACTTCCAACATCTCGCAATCACGTTCTGCCGCTGCCTGAATATACCGGCCCGGTACGCCACCGGGTATTTAGGCGATATCGGTGTTCCTCCTCCGTACACTCCGATGGATTTCAGTGCGTGGTTCGAAGTCTATCTCGAAGATCGCTGGTGGACCTTCGATGCGAGGCACAACCACCCCCGCATCGGGCGAGTGCTGATGGCCACAGGCCGCGACGCAGCTGACGTCGCAATTACTACTTCCTTTGGGAAAGTCACGCTGACCAACTTCACCGTCGTTACGGATGAAGTCGTAGGAGAGCAGCAATCTTGCCTGGCAAACTGTTCTGCTGTTACGGGAGGTGCTGTCGGCGCAAGCTGACGACTGGGTAAGAAGAACCACTCCGCACTGAAGGACTGTGGAAGGAATTAGATTAGCGCGTATGTAATAGTAACTGGCGCACACCCGAGGCGGCACAGGTCCTTCAATCCCAGTATCCGGCAATCGGCTGTGAATCACAGTGACGCGCCATCCATGCAGAGTCGAATGCAAACGATTTGGGAAAGGCCGCAAAGGTACTCAGCGGTTTCGCTGTAATCAATGCTCTAAGACGTTCCTCGAACCCATGACAGGCCGCTGGACGGGATGTACCTTTCTGTCGAGAAGGCCGGAATGGTCATCCGGCTTCTTATTGAAGGCAACAGCGTCAGCGGTGCTGAGCGCATCACGAGCGTTCATCACACCACGATCCTGAAACTGTTGGTTCAGGCAGGCGAACGGTGCGAAAGATTGTTAACCGGCAAGATTCTGCGTCAGAGTCAAAGACGTTCAGGTTGACGAAATTTGGGGCTTCGTTCAAAAGAAAGAAACGCACAAGCGGGCACACGAAGTAGATAATTACAGCATCGAGACGCGTACACCTTCGTTGCGCCAGAGCGGCATTCCAAGCTCGTGCTCCCGTGGCATCTAGGTCGACGTACAAAAATCTCAAGGTTCCCAATTTCTTTGCAACCTTCGTAACGCGACAACCGATCACGCGACTACCAGCTCACAAGCAACGCGTACCGACCGTATATCGAAGCCGTGGATGCGTGTTTGCCCCGCGATGTTGACTTCGCCCAACTCGTCAAGGTGTACGCCACGTCTCGCGAAGGCGAGCAACGATATTCTGCTGGTGACGTAGTGGATGCCGTCGCAGCACCAGTTTTCGGCAACCCTGATCCTGATCGCATCTGCACCTCGCAGCTTGAGAGACAGAATCTCTCGATGCGTATGCAGATGAGAAGGCTTGAAAACCTCAGAGCGGCACTGGGGCTGTACTTTGCACATTACAACTTTGCAGCGTTCACAAAACGTTGAGAGTCACTCCTGCGACGGAATCAGGCATTACAGATCATGTGTGGACGATAGGCGAACTGCTCGTTGCTGTGTGATACCAGACAAAAAGCGCCTAAATGCCTAGTTTTATGCCAGTCCATGCAATATTTTGGCATGAATCGCCGCAAAAATATGGTACGCTATGTTTAGATGCTCATTGGGCTGCGGTTCTCAAACTTCCACTCGTTTCGGGATGAGCAAGAGCTGTCGCTCGTCGCAGCCCCGTTCACGGACAAGCCAGACATACCGCGCGAGGCAGACGTTGAGCAATTCAGGACGCGACTGCTGCCCGCGTGCGCGATTTATGGCGCGAATGCATCAGGTAAAACCAATGTCCTCCGTGCCATCAGCTTCATAGCGGAGGCCGTATTGTTATCGCATTCGCAATGGAAACCGGATGGGCCTATACCCTACGAGCCGTTCCTTTTTGCAGACAATGATGCGCCATCGCTTTTTGAAATCGAGTTCCTCACAGAAGCTACTCGTTACCACTACGGTTTTCGGGTAAACAAAGTTGCCGTACTCGAAGAATGGCTCCACGCCTATCCCAAAGGACACAAGCAGACATGGTTCCACCGACGAGAAGGTGTCCCAATCTCCTTCAGTACGAAACTCGTCGGCGAGAACAAGACGATTGAGAATCTAACACGGAAAAATTCTCTTTTTTCTTTCTGCTGCTGCCCAGAACAACCACGCAAAACTTTTACCCGCGTACCGCTGGATTACTCAGTTGCTCTTTATTATGGGAGACCGTCGTCCGTTCGTTCCTCATACAGCTCGACTGTGTAAATCAACGGACTATCTAGATACAGTATCGAAGTTGATTTCGACGGCCGACTTTGGGATCACTGGCCTAAAGATCGAGCGGCAACCTGTAGATGACAGTACGTTGAAAGTTTTGGCAGCATTGAAGCCACTCATGACCGAGAAACAACTTGAAGATGGTCTGCCGAGCCACATAGACGAAATACGGCTGCTGCACCACTTCAACAATAAAGACGTATTTTTTACGCTGCAACAGGAATCGCATGGCACCTTAACATACCTTGGACTGCTTGGGCCAGCTGTCGATGCACTGAAGACAGGCAGACCACTCATCGTAGACGAATTAGACAGCAGCCTTCATACGCTGCTGTGCATCCATCTAATACGGCTGTTCACCGGCAGGGCCACGAATCCACTGGGCGCTCAGCTTATTTTCAATACACACGATACGAATCTACTGAGTAGTGGCACGCTGCGTCGGGATCAAATTTGGTTTACTGAAAAGAAAACTGATGGCAGCAGCACTCTTTTCCCGTTAAGCGACTTCAAACTCAGGCGGACAGACAAGCTGGAAACCGGCTACCTCATGGGTCGATACGGCGCGATACCGTTTATCAATTCCGAGGCTTTCCTGTCACGTTTCGAGCACACCAATGCGGAGACGCAATAGTCTCAGTCGCAGACGGCCTTTTCGACAGCCGCGTCCCAGGTTTTTGATCGTTTGCGAGGGCATCGAGACGGAACCGGGCTACTTCAATGAGCTGCGGCACGAAGAACGGGTTCCCATTGTGTTGGACATCCGGGGCGGAGGCGTTCCCAAAACGCTTGTCGAGAGAGCTGTCGAACTTAAGCGCGAAGCAGAAAGAAATGCAAAACGAGACAGTAACCTGAAATACGATCACGTCTGGTGTGTTTTCGACATCGACGAGCATCCCCACATCGGGGACGCCAAGCAGCAGGCGCGTGATAACGGTATCGAACTCGCGATCTCGAATCCGTGTTTCGAACTTTGGCTGCTACTTCACTTCCAGGATCAGCGTTCCTGCATTGATAGATCGGCGCTTCACCACGAATGTGTTAAACATCTACCGGAATACGAGAAGCGAATTCCATTCGCAAAAGTTCAGGCGAATTACGAGGATGCGGTTCTGCGCGCACGTGCGCTAATAGCATGGCAAAAGTCGCGTGGCTGTAGCGACGACACTAATCCATGGACCGCTGTCCACGCACTGACAGAACTCATATTACGCTACGGCAGTAATATGGGACTTCCCGGAAAGGAAACCGTAAACCGAGCGCTTGCAATTCTATAAGAGCGCGTTAGGAGGAGACGTGTTAGGGACACCAAATGGCAATGAGATCGTCTTTCAGTACGTACCGGCAGAGGTGCAAGAGTTGCTAAAGGGGGCATTCGAGAAAGCCAAATCCACATACGGCGAATTTGAGGCTTCCGTAATCGCGCTGTCCGGCCAAGACTCATACAATCTCCAGATCCACATGGCTCCAAATAAGACCTTCTTGAACGAACGTATTTCCCGGGACAGTCCTGTCGCGGATTTTGAGAAAATAGTTCGCCGAAGATTTGGCAGTTAGGGCTCAACGCACCTTTCAAAGCACCACTTTCGAACGGGATTCGCTCGTCTACGTGCTATAGTGAAGGTGCTTCTGACCTGTATCCGTTCCTTAGTTAAGGGATTTCCCTTCACTTTCCTCGAATCCGCTAGGCTTCGTTAAGGCACCGAATCTCTGGTTCGTTTCCTAGAGGACGTCGTCCGGTACTCGGCGCATGACTCCTTTCTAGAAATATGAACCAATTCTCTGAACTCACTCTCTCGCCAGCCATCCATCAAAACCTCGCGAGGAATTCCTTCGTCCAACCCACTCCGGTACAAGCGCAAGCCATTCCGCTAGCACTTACCGGCGCCGATTTGGTCGCCACTGCTCAAACCGGAACAGGGAAAACGCTCGCGTTCCTCGTGCCGATTATGGAGAAGCTGCTGCAGCGTTCGAAGCCGAACGGCAATCGTGGCCTCACGGGCAGCATACAAGCGCTGATCGTGAGTCCAACCCGGGAACTTGCGATTCAGATAGCTGACACCTTCGCGAAACTGGCCCTGAATACGGGCCTGCGCGGGGCAGTTGTTGTCGGGGGCCTAAGTGAACAGACACAACTGAATGCTGTGCGAAGAGGCGCGCAGGTTGTGATTGCAACGCCCGGGCGGCTTGAGGACTTATTGGATCGCCGCCTCATAAGCGTGAGCTCAGTGGAGGTCCTCGTTTTAGACGAGGCGGACCGAATGTTGGATATGGGCTTTCATCCCGCGATCGAAAGGATTTTGTCCCTGCTGCCCGCCACGCGGCAGAGCTTGTTCTTTTCGGCAACCATGGAGAAGGACGTGGAGCGCCTCATCGCGCGGCACTCGAAAAACCCGATTCGCATAGCGGCCGGGGGGTCGACTATGACGATGTCTGATCAGATTGATCTACACGTCTATGAAGTAGAGAATCACGTGAAAGTCGGTCTGCTTCGTCACATGCTCGATCAGGAGCCGGGATCGTTTCTGGTCTTCGCGCGCACGAAGCATGGGACCGACCGATTGGCCAAGAGGCTGTCTGGGTTTGGCCTGCGCGCGGTTGCCATGCACGCCGATCGGACCCAAAGCCAGCGCAACCAGGCGCTCGCTGGATTTCGGGACGGGCGTTACCGCGTCCTGGTAGCAACCGATGTGGCGGCACGCGGCATTCACGTCGACAGCGTAGCTCATGTGGTGAACTACGACTTGCCACAAGCACCAGTAGACTTCATCCACCGCGTAGGACGGACGGGCCGCGCCGGCCAACAAGGCTCTGCCTCGACATTCAGTTTGAAGTCTGAGCGGGACGCGATCCGCCGTATTGAACGGGAATGCAAAGTGCGACTTGTGCCCCGGGAAGTATCTCCTGAAATCGTGAGGGAAGCGAATGGATCGGCGGAATCCAACTGCATTCTACGAGCGCGATTCAGGCGAAGCCACTTCACGCGCACATCGGGAAAAAGCGAGATCGCGAGCCGAAGCGAAACAAGACGTTCGAAAGTCGCCGGCGTTCCGCGCGCCCACAATAGCGCAATTCGTCAGCAGTACGCCTAACCGTCCGTTTTTGCCGCACTGCCTGTGCGAGTTGCGAGGCTACTCCTGAATGGCCGTCCGGATACGGCGACCTCGGACTTATTGCCACGGCTGCTATGAAAACCGCTCGCTTTTCTCGCTGCTTCAATTTGCTCCGGTGTCCTTACGTCAGGCTCTGACAGTCTCACCTTCTTTTTGGCGCGGGAAATCTGACGTTTATGTCGTTTCTCTGCTCTCTTGTCCATAATTCACGCTACACCCTGAGCACGGCCCTGCTGATCAAGTTGTCACCACGACGACCAGCGCAGTGGTCCGACGCGGTCCCACCTTGCGGTATGCGTGCGGAACCGCGGATTCAAAATAGATTGCGTCTCCTTCCGCTAACTCGGGCTCATCCTCGCCAATTAGCAGTGCCAGTCTGCCGGATATGACGTAAAGAAACTCGACTCCCGCGTGCTGGTGCTTGCGCGCATGCCATCGCTCGGCTGCTTCGAACTCGGCGTAGTAAGCGTTCAGCTTCCGGTTCTCCGCGAGAAAGTCCAGGCTCTCGAAATGGTAAGCGGGATGGCGTCTGTCGGGGGCTTCCGGGAAACGCAGGCGCTCTCGCTTTCGCACGATCTCGAGCACGGGTTTGGGCTCAGGATTGAAGAAATACTCCAGCCCGACGCTGAAGACGAGCGCGATGCGCAGAAGAGTAGGCAGAGTCGGATGCATAAGATCGCGTTCAAGCTTCGATAGCAGCGACGGAGAAAGACCTGTGTGCTTGCTCAATTCACTCAATCCCATGCTCTTACGCAGCCGCAAGCGCCGGAGTTTCTCGCCGATCGAATACCGCTTTAGGCCTTGTGTAATCGTCTCGGATTCCATTTTTATTTCGTTTTCCTTTTAGTCAACTTTTTCAGCGCATTTTGACGCGGGCGAAAACAGGATTTGTGTTTTTCTTTACGGTAAATCTAATTTTCTCTAGGATCAAGTTGTGGCCGCGAAATTTAGGCCGCACTGATTGAGAAAGGATCGGAATCAACATGAAAAAAATTGATCTACTAGCCGGGGTGCTGGTGGTAGTAGGAGCTCTGAACTGGGGCTTGGTCGGCATTTTCCACTTTGATTTAGTCGCCGCGATCGTGGGCAGACACTTTGGCGACACCTCGCCCATCAGCTCTGCCATCTACATTCTGGTCGGCCTGGCCGGGCTTTACGAAGCCCTGTCCTGGAAAGCCATCCAGCGGCGTCGGAACGAGCGTTACTCGCTGGCGCGCGCATAAATTGATCACGCACACACGAAAGAGGAAAAACATCACATGCAATATGAGGATTTAGTAAAGGCGGAACCCGAGCGCGGAGCACGGGAAGAACATCGCGAGGGACCAGTCGCAAGGAGTATCGAACAGCAAACCGCAAAGCTTCCATCGGATTTGTTCCTGTGGGCAGCTTTCGGCTCTATAGCGGGATCACTGGCTTTCAATGTAAGCGGAAAAAGTCACGCGGCATTGTTCGTCGGGCAATGGGCTCCGACCTTCTTGCTTCTTGGAATCTACAACAAACTGATAAAACTGCACGGATCGGAGGGCGTGTAGAAACGACGGCGCACGGCCAATCTCCGTCGACGAGGGCGCGGCTTGGCTTCGCCGTGAAAGTGCTGGGCCAAGTCGGCCTCAAAAGCAATGATTCACGGCGGTGGCAGTCGGGTCCTCACCTTCGAGTATCCATCGAGTATCTTCATGGAATCTTCACCTATCTGGAGAAGGCGAAAATTCGAATGTATCGGATGTCCTCCGATGTGGCTCCTTACGTAACGCATCCGAATTTGCCGCAGTTCCATAGGCAAATCGCAGAAAGCCGGTCAGAGCTAGCCGAACTCGGGCGCCGTGCAAACCAGATCGGTCTACGGCTTTCATTTCACCCTTCTCAGTTCATTGTGATGAATGCGCCCGACAAGACACTGCGTATCCAAAGCGTGAGAGATTTGACATCGCAGGCAGAGATACTCGACCTGATGAATCTTGGTCCCGAGGCCGTGCTCATAATTCACGTGGGCGGAGCCTACGATGACAAGAACGCGGCCCTCAATCGTTGGGTAGCCTGTTATCGAGATCTGCCGGAGCCGGCGCGGCGGCGATTGGTCCTTGAAAACGATGACGTCCGTTTCAGCGCAGCCGACGTGTTGAGCATTCACGATAGAACCGGTGTCCCGCTAGTGTTCGATATGCAACATCACCAATGCCTCAACCCGGAACGCTTGCCCTGGCGACCTACGCTCGAACGATTTCTCAACACGTGGCCTGAAGGGACGCGCCCGAAAGTTCACTATTCGTCGCCGCGCACTCAGATGCGAGAAGTCGTTCGCGCTAATCGGAAAACAGGCAAGAAGGAAACGGTTCTGCAACCGCCTACATGGACCGCGCACGCCGACTTCGTCCACCCGTTTGACTTCATACGTTTTGCAATGGAGACAAAGGACCTGAAGTTTGACGTCATGCTGGAGGCGAAAGCCAAGGACCTGGCGCTGCAGCGGTTACGCCAGGACATTATGTGCTATGCACCCGAGCTCGAGGAGCGATTCTGACGCGGCCTACTCGTTTCTGAGCGCATTCGTGGGAGAAATAGATGCGGCGCGACTGGCTGGAATTAAAGCCGCAAGAAAGGCGCAGATCGTGAGCGAACTCGCCGCCATCATCAGCGCTAACGGATCCCAAAAGGAAACACCATATAACTGGGCGGAGATCAGGCGTCCGGCGGCAACAGCCAGCGGCAGGCCCAGTGCAAGCCCCACCAGCACGCGCTGAAAAGCTCCGCTAAGCACGAGTTGAACCACCTTCGCGTGGTCAGCGCCGAGCGCCATCCGAATGCCGATTTCGTTAGTTCGCTGCGCAACCGTGTAGGCGGTGACACCGTAGAGGCCAACAGCAGCCAAGAGCAGCGCCACGAACCCAAACAGCCCGGCAAGGCTGGCTACCGCACGTTCCTGATCGAAAGTAAGATCCACCTGCTCCTGCATAGTCCTCACGCTGTTGATCGTCAGGTTGGGATCTACTCCTGCCAACACCCGAGTTAGCAGACGCTCGAGAGTTCCGGTCGAAGCATTGGTCACGAGCATGATTCCACCGATGAAGTGCGATTGCAACTCAACTCGCCGCATCAGTGCGCTCTTGTAATCGACATTCTGCGCGAGTGGCACGTAAAACATCGGCCGCGCCGGCCGTCTCAGCCCCCAGCCCGCGAACTTCGCATCCCGCACGATGCCTACGATGCGGAACGTACTGACATTTTCCGGTAGATCGAGGCCGAAGTGCTGATTTAGCGGATCTTCGCCGCTCTTAAAAAAGCGCTTCACGAAAGCCTCGTTCACAATCGCTACCGGCGCCGTGCTTTCGTTGTCGGCAGTGGTGAATGCCCGCCCGCGGAGGAGGGTCATGCCAAAGTTTTGAAGGTAGTTGGCGCTCACCCGATCCCAGGAGGCGCCCGCTTCCTCGCTCATCTTGGGAGCAGGATGGCCCGCCACCAAAATCAGCTCACCCCAATTGTCGGTCAGCGGGTTATATAAGGCGAGGCCCGATCCTTGCACTCCCGGCAAACTATTGAGGCGTTCCTCAATACGGCGGTAGAGTGCTGCCAACTTAGGCTGTGTATAGGTGGCCGGAGGCCGGTTTATAGAAACCAGAACTCGGTTCGCAATCTGATACCCGAAATCCTGATGTTGCAGCTTGTTGAGACTTCGCGCCAGCATGCTTGCACCCGCGACCAACACGATGGATAAGGTAGCCTGCACAATCAGCAGCGCCTTACGGGCGAAGGAAGAATGATCGCTAGTGCTGCGGCCCGCTCCGCGCAACGCTTCCACCGGGTCGGTTCGGGTAGCAAACCACGCTGGAGCTGCGCCGAAGATGATCCCCGTCAACAGGGCCAGCCCAAAAGCGAAGGCCAGCACGATGAGCGACGGCCGAGTGCTGATCGGTAGAAAATGTGAGCTTCGGAAGGCGAGCGCCAGCAACAGCCGCGCGGCCATCGTTGCAACTACAAGCCCGGCAATGCCGCCGGCAATCGCTAGCAGGATGCTCTCAATGAGTGCCTGCACTATGATTTGCCCGCTCGAAGCGCCGACGGCGAGGCGCACGGCAGTTTGGGTCCGGCGCGCTACGGCGCGAGCCAACAGCAGGTTCGCAACGTTGGCGCAAGCAATCAGCAATACCAAACCGCAAACCGCGAGCAGAATCTCGAGACTCCGCCCGTACTCTTCCTTCATCTCAGCAACCCCGGCGCCCGCCGGAACCACGTTGATCACCTGTTTGGGAAGCATCCGGATCACCTCCGGCATCCAGTTCGAGGGATAGCCGGAATCATGCTGCATCCATTGCCGCAGGACTCCCGTCAGGCGCGGAGCCACACCTCCAATCGAAGCTCCCTGACGCAAGCGGCCGATGACTCGCAACCACGCGCCGACAGACTGATGGAGCAGGGCGCTATCACCGGCAATCATCGGTTCCTGCTGCACAGGGATCCACATTTCGGGCGGGTCGCTGCGCAAGGTCTCGCCGAAAAATCTGGGTGGCGCAACTCCGATCACGGTAAACGGATGACCCTCTACAACGAAAGTCGAACCTAAGACCGAAGGATTGGACCCGTACGTCCCTTGCCAAGCCTGATGGCTGATCACCGCAACCGGCGGAGCGGACGCTTTATCGTCATCCGCTGTAAACACTCGCCCTGCAAATGCCCTCACCCCAAGAGTGGAGAAATAGTTTCCGGTGACATATTCGGAGCGCAAAGGTCTGGCGGCCATCTCAACGCGTTCGCGCCTCACGCTCAAGCGTGCGCCACCGGCCTGAAACGCAGCCAATTCCTCGAATTCCGGCGTTTGCGCCTTCAGCCGCTCGTAAAACGGGAAGGAAAACATGCCCCATCGGTTTTGCGGACCGCCTTCGACACAACAATCATCGCCATCGCCGATCCGATACAAAAGCGTCGGATCCGAAACAGGCAGCGACCGCAGCATTACCGCATAGATCAACGTAAAGATAGCCGTAGTTCCGCCGATGCCCAAAGCCAGCGTGAGCATGGCGGCAGTCGTAAAAACTGGCGACAGCCTGAATTGCCGCAACGTATAGCGAAATGTGCCGGGCAGGTTAAGCATTCAAAGCCTCTTAGGTTCTACGAGGCTTGGCTTGCTGAAAGTTCCCGAAAAACGACCGTCGTGACTAATCTCGGGGCCGCGCTCGTTTTTCTCGGGGTGTGTACTTGACTTTAATTTATATTTCTGCAATTGTGGAACTATGAAAGCACGTCGCCTACTCAGTTCTCTTGATGAATGGCAGAGGGAGGCTTGGAACTAATGGCAAAAGTCAAAAACGAACCGGATGTGGTGCGCTATGCCGATATGTTCTCGGCAATGGGCACAGAGCCGCGCCTTCGCATCATGCGTGTGCTCCTGGCGGCTCATCCTGCTGGCATGATCGCCGGGGACATAGGAGCTGAACTCGACATCCCGGCCTCAACGCTCTCCCACCACCTCGACAAGCTGAAAAACGAAGATCTGGTGAATGTGCGCCGGGAAAGCACCTTTCTCTGGTATTCCGCGAACATCGAGGTTCTCCAAGAGCTTCTGGGCTTTCTTTATGCCGAATGCTGCACCCGCAACAAAGCGATAAAGCCCGAAACGCTGCTGAAGGTTTGCAGCTAAGCAACAATTTTTCAACACGAGGAGGATCAATGGACCTGAAAGAAATCGTTAAAGAAAAATATGGCGAGGCCGCCCGCCGCGTCACGACAGGGCAAGGTTTGCCTGCCGATTGCTGTTCGACTACAACCTGCTGCAGTGGCTCCGCGGCAGCATCGTGCGATCCAATCACGTCGAACCTCTATAACGAAGGCGAGGTGAGCCAGATTCCCGAAAAAGCACTGAAGGCTTCGCTCGGCTGCGGCAATCCGACCGCCCTCGCTCACCTCAATGCCGGCGAAACGGTGCTGGACCTCGGCTCTGGCGGCGGCATTGATGTATTGCTCTCCGCGCGCCGTGTCGGGCCGGCCGGCAAAGCCTACGGGCTCGATATGACAGACGACATGCTCGCTCTGGCGCGTGAAAACCAGCGTAATGCTGGCGTCGAGAACGTCGAATTTCTTAAAGGCGAGATTGAACACATTCCGCTGCCCGATAACAGCGTGGATGTAATCATTTCGAACTGCGTGATTAACCTGTCGGGCGACAAAGACCAGGTGCTGCGCGAGGCCTTCCGCGTCCTAAAGCCTGGGGGCCGGTTCGCAGTCTCGGACGTGGTCGTGCGCGGCGCGGGGGTGGTCCCGGCCGAGATCCGCCGCAATATGGAGTTGTGGGTTGGCTGCGTGGCCGGCGCGCTGAAAGATTCGGAATATACGGACAAGCTCACAAAAGCTGGCTTTGCTGCTATCGAGATCGAACCCACACGCATTTACGACATTGAGGACGCTCGCGCCTTCCTGTCGCATCAAGGGGTGGATGTGGATGCAGTTGCCCCGGCCGTTGCAGATAAATTCATGGGTGCGTTTATCCGTGCGATCAAACCGGATGGTTGCTGCCCGGCTGGTTGCTGCTCGTAGAAAGACGCATCGTCCGGTCATTGCACTCTGCATGCCGGCTGCATTCTCCTCGGCAAGCTGGTGCAAATGGCGGCGCAGACCTGGAGGCGCGCAGTGGCATAGATAGGCAGAAGCGGAGAACCAATGGATAAGAAACGAGTACTAATTCTCTGCACTGGCAATTCCGCCCGGAGCCAGATGGCCGAAGGGCTCCTGCGCCATGATGCTCCGGGCCACTTCGAAGTGGAGAGCGCCGGCACCAGGCCCGGCACGGTGCGGCCGGAAGCTATTGCCGTGATGCGCGAGCTGGGCATCGATATCAGCGGGCACCGCTCAAAGCACGTGGGCGAGTTTGAAGGCCAGCACTTTGATTACGTCATTACCGTTTGCGACAACGCCAAAGAAGGCTGCCCCGTGTTTCCAGGGGCAACCAAGCGGCTGCATCAGAATTTTGAAGACCCGGCGACGCTAGAACGTTCCGAAGAACAACGCCTAATGCTTTTCCGCCGAGTGCGTGACGAACTGCGCGCCTATCTAGGCGAGCTTGCACGCCGAACTCAAGACAAGAAAACCTAACCGGCCATCGCCGGAAGCAAGATCTTGCTTAATCACAAGTCTCGATCAGCGCTGGCGGGTTTTCAGGAGTTTGCCGCTCGTTGGAAATCTGACTCTATTCGAACGGCGATCGTGATTGTCCGATAAGCACGTTTGAACTAAGCTGCTCGAACGGCGGACGTTACGCGTTCCTAGTAGTGCAAGCATTGGCCAGCCCCAATGGAAAAGCCCGGCGGTCAGCCAGCGCTAATCGTCGTCTGGTGGCTCGGGCGCGCTCGTGTCATTCAAGAAATAATCAGCGTCGAATTGAGCCGCAATCTTCTTAAACGGACGTGGCGTTTGCCCGAAATTGAAAAAATCCTGAAGATCCCCGTAGGCCCGTGCGTCTGCAAATCCGAGCGAACCCTCTTTGATGTTGAAAACACCTTCGATGAATTTCAGGATGCTGCCGAAGTCGTGTGGGTGAACGTTGTTAATGTAGTGCTTCGGCGTATAGGTCGAGGCGACGATCAGTGGCACTCGGAAACCATATTGGTAATCGCCTTGACTGCCGCCGAGGATGGGCGGCTTCTCATGGTCGTACCACCCTCCCCAGTCGTCCCAGGTAATTACGATGGCGGTATCGGACCAATAACCCTTTCCTTTTTCGCATTTGGTATCGAGCCCCACAGCATTGACAATGGACGCTACCCAGGAAGGTCCGCCGGTTGTATGCGGGTTTCCAGCATGGTCGGAATTTTGTCCGACGGGAATCACCCAGCTCACGTTCGAGAGCTTGCAGCTGCCAATATCGCTCAGAACGTCCGCCGGTGTGAGGTCGACGTTGTTCAGCCACTCAGGGCCGGTGCAATTCTGATAATTCTTGTCCGGCTGACATATCTCTCGAATCGAATCCGGCGCCGTCCAGATCGAGCCACCCGGATTCGCTCCTCCCGGATTTGAAGTTCGCATCGTGTAATATTTCCAACTCAATCCGGCGTCCACGAGAAGCTTCGCCATAGTGGGGCGGCTGAAGCACAGCGTTCCGAGCGGGTTATTCACCAACTTGAACTCATTCGGTGCGGTTTGGGGGGAAATCAGAAATTGGAATTCGTTTAGAGGGGCAAGGCAACCGGTGTCGCTGCCCGCGCTGTAATCTGAGCCCTTGGGTGAGCCCGGGTTCTCCGCGACGAATATACCTTTGGTATCGTCGGGCTCGGAGAGGCGCCGACGTTCCGCCAAAAATGAATTGGTGGGCTGGGAAGCTCGGTCCCTGATTGGTCTGAAACATATAGTTTGCCCAACCATACTGAGTAGCAAGGTCTAGATAAGGGTTCAGAATCCCCGATGAATTATCGACGTACCTAAACTGCGGATTCGGCAGGCAGCTACCGGAGCAGCGGATATTGCCAGCGCCATCCATTTTTCCCCCATCGTACATGGCAATGAACGCGCTATGCGCGTGGCTCAAATCGTATGTGTTTCCCAGCGGCACCGGTGCCGGCTCAATCTTTCCGCTCGATACATCTTTGTCCAGCCAGTCGCGAGTTTGAATATTGTACTGGGATGCGTTCGGAGTTGTACTGCATGAATTGCTTGTACCGTACGGCGGGCTGCACAAGCCAAAAAAAAGATTGTCTGGCGTGCGATTCTCCTGGAAGATCACGATGACGTGTTTAAACGGGTTCGGGTACCGGATATTCTGGCCGTGAAGGAGCGACACTCCCAGCCAAGCCAGCAGCAATAGGCGCTTGACAGCGGGCTTCATAGCAAATCCTTTCTGCCCTGGAATTTCGCTTGCCTCGGAGGAATCTAATGCTATTACCTTAGAATTCTACTCCAACTGTAAAGCGGGATGTCTATGTCGCGTTAGTCGGTCGTTTTTGGCAATATCGCTCCTACTGCGATCAACCAAAGAAAGCCGCCGAATCGCGTCACCGAAAGTGCAAACGCCATGGGATAGGCAACCAGGCTGATAGACGAGAGTTCGCCCGCTAAAGCGACAAGAAGACCGAACCAGATCAGCCATCGCGGAAGCAGACGGGTGAAGAAACTAGTCACCGAGACT
This sequence comes from uncultured Acidobacteriaceae bacterium, assembly GCA_963771565.1. GTDB lineage: Bacteria > Acidobacteriota > Terriglobia > Bryobacterales > Bryobacteraceae > Bog-105. Next base: position 173,395 of record CAVYUB010000023.1, on the reverse strand, counting down.
CCCGCCGCCAACAGTCCGAACCCGACAGCGAAAGCGACGCCGCCGGCAAGGAAACTGAGAAAGTGCATCAACCGCAGTGTGGCCAGTGAGGAATTCACTTCGGGCACCGATAGCACCCAGGAGCACAGAGCGGAAACGGCCACAGCCACCGCTGCCGCGAATCCTCCGAACAGGGTGATATAAGTGCCCGCCGCGCGCACTCCCAGGTATCGCAGCCGGGCCACGATCGTGGCGGTATAGATGCCCAGCGGCACCGCCGATCCGAAGAGAAAGAACGCCGACCAACGAAGCGCCTCTGGATTCGCGGTAAAGAATCGCTGGACATCCTTGATGGGACCGTAGGGATTGGCATAGCTGGGGCCGTGACGCAATATCGCGCCGACGGCCAGGCCTGCGGCAAACAAAACTACGTGGACCAACGCCAGCGGCAGCAGCGGCGGTCCGGCAAACCTACGAGATCGTTCACTCCGTTCCATCACAAAATTATTTATAACATAAATGATTGTGGAATGCAATAATAAGGCTGCTTACTTTATGGATATCTCCAGAAAACTCGCCGGGCCCGCTTTCCTGCTTGCTCAGGTGGGGGCCCATGCGGCCTCGAAGTTTAAGGAACATATCGCCACCATCGGGTTGACCCCGCCCGATGCGGGAATCCTCCGCCTCCTTGCGCTAACTCAGGGAATCAACCAGCAGGACCTGTCCGCCAAACTCGGCATCCACCCCAGCCGTCTAGTGGCCATCCTCGATGAATTGGAACGCCGCGAATTGCTGGAGCGAAAGCCAAATGCAGAAGACCGCCGTCAATATGCTCTTCACCTCACAGCCAAAGGAAGAGAGACCTTCACAAAGATCGGCCAGATCGCGCGCCAGCATCAGGATGCGCTCTGTGCCTCATTGACCGGAGATGAGCGCGAGAAACTCGCCGAATTATTACGGAAGATCGCGGACGAGCAAGGCCTCATACCAGGCGTGCATCCTGGCTACCGCCGCCTACGGCCCAAGCCGTAAAGAGCACGCATTCTACTCTGTGGTTGGTAGGTGGCAGCGGAAATCGCTGTGATGACTTTGCTGCCGGTACCCAGCGGCTTTCCGGAGACGCCATTGCCTCCGTCGAGTTCGCCCACGTTGGCACTTCGATGAGATCGCTTCCATCGTGGGCGCTCACCGACTGGCACCGACGCAGCTCGCAAGCCCGCGCGCACCCCAGAAATGCACGGAGCGCCACGATTACCGAGGCCGCTCTCAGCCAGCAGGAAGTTGCCGTCTTCCTGCTTGCCTCGTGCGGCGTGACTTCGATGCACTCCGCGGGACGCTCGATGGTGACGTCATTCTTCGAGCCGACCGCGCTGTCATGCCTATCGGCGCACAGAGGGGATCCGCGGTACGGCCAATGAGACGAAAGCCGCGCGTCTATAGGCAGAATCACCGCGAACTTCCTCAGCGGCACGCGCAATTTACGAATCTCGGCTCAGTGCGCGGCATAGCGGCGTTATCGTAGACTGACGAAAATTGCGGCCTGACATGTTCAAAATCCCGATAAATCGCGCCGCCATGATCGTTCCTGGCGCGTTTTTCGCTATCTGAGGCCATGTGTACACGGCGGCTTTCACGTGGAGGGCCAGGCCGCCTTAGACGGAAAAGTGCAGCCGATCAAGGCCCTGATTGATCTACACTTGGCGACTTATCGGGACGAATTCGCACCTGTGGGCAAAATAAGCTGAACGCTCACCTATTCGGCGAGGAGCGCGCCCAAGAACTCTATGCTGGGCTAGGAGAAGTTGCTTTCCTCACCCGAGCCGGGGCCTGGAGGATAGCGCGCAATGAACTAACTATGAGGCCGTTGCTCCAACCGCAGCTGTCTATCTCTTCAAAGTTGATCACAAGGGCCAATGACTCTTCGAGAGTCGTCAGCGAATTCGTGAGGACACTAAAGGGGAAAGTTGGATTCACCTCGTCGCATCCGACTCGACTTGCCCCTTCCAATGGCCTCGTCGCAGGAATCTGTGGGTCACTGATACGCTCCAATGCCGGCGGAAGCCCGGTTCGCTCAGCCCGCGAACCTGTGCGGGCTTCAGCTCTTTGCTCTTCGTAGCCAGTTGCCTTTTGAACCAGTTGCTCCCTCCCGTAAACCCTCCGTCAGACAGGGCCGATCCCGGCACATGTCAGCGTCGGGCGTTATGCAGCAGTTGACGCGCGGCGGCTCCGGTGCCAGGGCGAGCTCAACAGTGCGCGCGCCGATAGGATGATGGAGAACGTCGCGGTGATACCCAACGCGAGGATTGTCCACACGAAAAGGAAAGCTTGGCCTGAGTTGCCGATATCGCCACCGATAACACCCCGCGTCCCTTTCATGTGGATGACAGGGACGACCAACCCGAGGACGGACCCGAAGAAGATGATGATGTATCGCGCCCGCCTTCCGGCGAGCACGAGGGTTCCATATAGCTGGACTACGAAAACGAACACCGCAAGCAGATTTACGAGACCTGCCGGGGCCATCTTGAACAGGATGTCGCCGGTCAGGTGAAACGTCATCAATACAATGGTGAGCAGAGACGCTGTGGTCAACGTAGCGGTCTGTTTCATGTGAGATTCGCCTTTCTGCGCCTCATGTACACGCACCGAGGTCCGACGGTTCATTTTTCAAGATTCTTCCCGTGAGGGTTGCGGTCCCATGTTCATTTGCGGTTGGCCACAGCGGGAACAGAACGCGGCATCTGGTGCAACTCCGCGCCCGCAACTGGGACACGGATGGAGGATCGGCTTTCGCAACAGGAAGTAGAGCACGAAGCCAACGCAGTTCGGAATGAGCACCGCGAGCGCCGTCCAGGGAATCGGCGGCATACCGCGCCGCAATGCGTCTGCGTAAACATAGCCGGCGAGAAGAAAGAAAGCGCCGGCAAGCGTACCGCCCGCCAGACCGATCAAGGTCCCGAGGCCGCTCGCCCGATACTCCTTGAAGACCCCGAAATAGAAAACCACGAAGGCTAAAGCGGCCAGGATTTTGGCGGGACCTGGAATGAGACCGAATCCGCTGGGCCAGCTCATACAGTTTGTCCGTTGCTATCGGAATCCTTTCCCAAAAGCCTTCTTCGAAAAAGCGGCAGAAACGCGAGTAGAAGGGATGGCAGCAACCAGAAGACCGCGAATACGATCTGCCATACGCGGCTGGGGAGATTCCATTGACTGGCCAGCCATGCCAAAGGGCGCCACGTAACGGCAGATCCCGTGAACGTGAGGAATATTGCGACCGCTGTGCCGATCCAAAGGCTTTTTGCATGCGCCTCGGCCGATCTCATCCCCTCGGCACGGCTGCGGACTACGTTCTCAACCCGAAGCGCTGCTGCCGGGTCGAGTTCAAGCGCGAACCAATCCAGCGCTCGGACGGCACGCGCCGAGAGATCGGCATACCGGCCACATTCGGCGCATTGTCCGACGTGAGCATCGAGCCAGTGCCGGTCCTCCGGCGAAATTCCTTCAACGAGGGACCGATGAAGCAGAAAGCGGGCTTTTTCATGGTTCTCAAGCGGCATCGGCGCCTCCTCCGAGAGAGGCTTGCAGCATCGACAGGCCGCGATGAATCCTCGACGAAACGGTCGAGACGGGAGCGCCTGCGACTTGGGCAATTTCCGCGAACGACAGTTCTTCCTGGAAACGCAGGAGAAGCGCTTCCCTGTAGATTGGCTCTAGCGCACCCAAAGCGGCCGCGATTCGTTTGGCATCTTCGCTTCTTGCGGCCGCGAAGAACGGCGATTCGAAATCCGGCGCCGGAAGGTTCAGGCCCGCTTCGTCCTCTCGGCAGATCCGATGCCTTGCCGTCGCCGTTTGTTGCTTTCGCAGGTGATCGATCGCCAGGTTTCGTGCGATGGAGAACAACCACGGCTCGAAACGGAGGCGGCCGTTATATTGCCCCGCGTGTTCCAGTACACGCAACCAGGTTTCCTGAACGAGGTCCTCGGCCTGTTCACGCCTGGATGTCCAGTAGACCAGATATCGGAGGAGCCGATAGCGATACCGCGACACCATTCGGCCAATGAATTCCGAGTCTCTTCGCCACAGTGCACGCGCGATGCACTGAGACTCGGGTTCCGCCACACGCGAAAAGGCCGTCACCACGGCAACCATGCACTATATACGAGGTCGAGCCCCGGAATTATGCATGGCCACGCATCTGGAAGGACCCAGACTTTCCAACGCGCCTTACCAGCTCGGGTGGCTGATTCGTCCTCTCTGGCCGCCTCAAACTTGGCAAATTGCCCGAACCGGAATCCACCCTCGATTTCTTCTGAGGGTCCGGCCCGCCACTCATCCGAAGCCCTAAACGTACACGTCGTCCCTGCTCAGTAGTTCGTTGGGCCTCCGCGACGTGCCTGGAAGAAGTAAAACTGCCCGCCGAGCGTGTTCTTCATATCGACCACCTGTTTGCGCGCATGCAGCGTCTTAATACATACGAAGCAAAGACGAACGCCATGACGAGAATCGGATCAAATTTATCCCAAGTACTGCCACCGCCATTCAGTTGTGAATAGAACGCGAGTAAAAGATTGATCGCGAGACCAGCATAAACCCACTCAGTCAATCGAGGCACATTGGGAATCAGAAGGCCCACGCCACCAAGGATGTGGGTCACGCCAATCAGAGGGATGATATAGAGCGGGTATCCGAGCTGCTGATTGGCGATCCTCCATTCGTCGGGATCGTGAATTAGATATAACCTTCCGAAGTACACCCAGATGAAGGCGACAAGGCCGGTTATTACCATCGCGGCTATTTGAGTTGCTCGACCTGCCCGCGCGGGTTTATCTATTGTGTGTTCACCTTTCATATTAAAAGCGATCCTCTTCTTGCGGTTTAAATGGTTTAAATCGTTCTGCAATAAGTCGGCTCTTGTACGCGACTGAAATCAACGCGCTGCATGGGCGGGACGGCCTCCGGGTCGTGCATTAAACGAGGGCTTTCTGCACCCTTCACCACAAGAGAACAGGTGAGGGTGCCCTCGTCACGAGCATCGCCCTCGATCATGTCTACTCCCGGCAGATCGGCGCTCGCCTTCGAGCGAACCAGGGCCACGACGGAATGGCCTTTCGCCAGGGCGGAACCGGACGATCAGCCGTCCGGTTCCGCCCGTTGCACCCAAAACAAGAACTTTCATGTTTGACCTCGATCTTTCTTGACGTTAGCGCCGCAGTTCCCAAGGAACCGGGCTGATTCAGCTTGCCCCGGACTTACGCCTTGACGGCGTTCTGTGCAGCCGCAAACACATCGCGTGCGGACGTCGTACCCGCTACGTGCTCCGTACCCGTGATTCCGAGGTCCATCCATCCCGCGTTAACGCTCTCAAACATTTCTTCGGCAGGTCCAGTGTGGCCCTTCGGGATGCCGAACTGCTCGAACGCTTCCGCCCACCCTGCACGCGGGACTGCAAAGGCTTTTACGTCGAGTTTCAGGACTTCACCCAATTGTCCCGCCACTTCATCCGCGCTTACCATCGAACCCAGCTCGATGACGCGATGCCCTGACCACGCCGGCCCGGTCAGAAGCGTTGCCACCTCTGCGCCGATGTCGTCTGACGCGACCATTGTCGATTTCCGGTTTGTAGGATTGTAGAAGACCGGTAGTGTTCCGCCTTGGGCGGCCTGTAAGCCGAAAAGAAAGTTTTCGAAAAAGCCGCCTGCGCGCACAAATGCGACCGGAGATGGCAGGCTGCGAAAACCTTGCTCCAAGAGTGATAAGGCCGTGATCATCCCCACCCCGCTTGTTCTATTCGCGCCCATCGACGAGAGCGCTACCACCCGCGGGGGCACTACCTTGGTCAGCGCCTCGACATAGTTCGCAATCACGCCCTTTGCTTCTCTGTAATCAGGCGAGGGTGCCCATACAGCCGGCAACATAACAAACGCGCCCTCAACACCTTTGAGCGCCGCCGCTATGGCTGTCGCATCGTTCCAGTCTCCATCCACCAACTCCACGCCTTGGTCTGCCCACTTCGCCGCTTTCTCGCGATTGCGCACAAGTGCTCGCACCTGTTTGCCTTGCTTCAGCAGATGCCGCGCGGTGGCGCCCCCAACTTTTCCAGTAATGCCCATGACTAAATACATGCTCGTTTTCTCCTTGTTCGTATTTGGCCGCCCATCCAAATGAGCGACCTGACCATTAGAGGCCTAGGAAAACCATTGGTTGCAAATTAATCAGTGGTTGTATATTGTGAACACAACCGCTGTGCCATGAGAGGGTGGCGCTTTTGCAACCAATGGTTATAAATCAACAAGCGGTCGCAAAAATCGTCAAAAGGGACTAAGCTATTGAAGTGACATCCACATCACCAAGTCGCCGGGTAGAGCGCAAGGAAAGGCTGCGGGGCGAAATCCTTGCGGCTGCAAGCAAAATGTTTGCCGATCGCGGTTACGAAGCCGTGACGCTTCGTGCGATCGCTAAAGAGATCGGCTATACGCACGCCGTGATCTACCAGCATTTTCCTGACAAATGGCATATTCTTGCCGAGTTGAGCAGCGAGACGATCGGGCTGCTGATTCAGAACTTCGACGCGATTGCCGCTAAACATCCTGCACCGAAAGAGCGTCTTTTTGCGACTTCACGTGGCTTGATTCAGTTCTGCACTGCCCATCCACAGCAGTTCCGCAACGTCTTCTTCGGGCCGGAGAACCGCAACGGCATCCGCGCTGGACAATATATCAACGACATTGGCACGCCTTTGTTCCAACGTTTCGTACAGCTCTTTTTCGATGTTGCCAAGGATGAAGGATTGCCAAGTAGGGATGACATAGTGGTAGCCCACACCTGGTGGTACACGATCTTCGGCCTCGCCACGCTCATGGTCATCCAAGGGGTTGTGCCTGACTTGCCTGACCAGACTCTCGTGGTCGAGCAAACGATCGCCACGCTTTGGGCGGGCGTTCAGGTTGTTCCGCGATTGCCGAAGAGCGCGGTCTCTAAGCGATCCGGCCGATCCAGTGCCTCAAAGCAATAACAGCTTCTGTCTACTTAGGAGTCGTTGGAGGTATGCCCGTGGAGTACCAGGACTCAACCACTTTTCCAAGGCCGTAGCCCTTCTGGTGGCACGAGAGGCCAGTAAAGCTGGAGACTTTGGGCGAAGGAAAGTCCCAGCGGGCGCTGCCGAAGCCTCCTGAAGTCCATTCGCAAACACCCACCTCAAGACCAATTCCATGTTCCTGCAGGTACTGAAGGAATTGCACGGTGAATTCCGGCGTATCGGCGTCACAGAAATACGCTCCGGAAATCCACTCGGTGATGATGACTGGAGCTCTTCGCGAGAAGTTCCCAAACTTGGCGTCCCATATCGGTGCATACGTTTAGGGTTGTGCCTACGCGCTTGCCGTAGACGATGATGGCGGTCTTTGCGGCGGCGCTGGCGGGACTGCCTCAGCCAACACTCTCTAAGAGTCACGGCTCCCGAGGCTTCTCGATATCTGGTTTGCCGAGTCTAACCCAGCGCGGAACACGGCATTTCCCGCTAAATGCGCACGTCGCCGGGAGAGTTCTCGTTTTACGCCAAATCGCCAAGTCACTCATCGACAGGGTCTGGGCGGATGACGACAAACCGGAAGTAATGCTCACGGGAGTCAACCGCCTAAAACATCAATCAAATGGGTTCTAAAACCGTCGCGAGGGCACTACTTATTGTCGAGCTTCGCGTTCAGTGTAATTTCCGTATCGAACAGCTTCGAGACCGGACAGCCTTCCTTGGCATTTTGTGCAGCCCGTTCGAAAGCGTCCTGAGTTGCATTGGAAATCTTCGCATTCAGTTCCAGGTGGCTCTTTTTAATGGCGAACCCGTCGCCTTCCTTTTCGAGCGTGATGGTGCAGGTTGTATCGATGCTGTCGGCTTTCAGCCGCTCCTTTTGCAGCTCGGCGGAGAGCGCCATTGAAAAACAGCCGGCGTGAGCTGCCGCCAGAAGCTCTTCAGGGTTTGTTCCCGTCCCCTGCTCGAAGCGATCCTTGAATGAATAGGGCGTGTTGGAGAGGACCCCGCTTGCGGCGGAGATAGTGCCCCCGCCCGATCTCAGATCGCCTTTCCACTGCGCCTTCGCTGAACGTTCCATTCTCTTCTCCTATCTGCAGATTCCAGCAGTGAGACGCTGAGATGCGGCAAATCTTGGCAAAGAAATCGTCAGCCGAGGCGAGAGATGGAGGCCAGCATGCGGCCGGGGTTCTGAGGTTCACGCCGAAAGGAAAAGAACTGAGCGCTGTGGCAAGTGGTGCACAGCCCACAATCGAATATGCGATCGGCGCGCAGCCCGGCAGCGTGCATCTGACGACGATTGGCTTCCGGCAGATCGAGGCTTCGCCTGCCGTTTCCTGGCTCCCATTCGGGAAATAGCGACCTGAATTGTGCTTCGACCTCGGCTCCGACTTCGTAGCAACAAGCTCGAATACACGGACCAATAGCTGCGTAAATATCAGCCGGGCTGCTGCCAAAGCTGGGGCGCATACTTTCGATCGTACGCTCGATAAGTCCTGCGGCTGTCCCGCGCCAGCCCGCATGCACCGCGGCAACAGCACGCTTTCCGCAGTCCAGAAGCAAAATGGGAACGCAATCGGCGGTTCGGACTCCGATAGTTTTTCCGATGTCGTCCGTGATCAGGGCGTCACCTTCGGCCTCGCGATCGCGCAGTGCGTGTGCATTCAAGACGCGATCTGAGTGAATTTGCCGCAGCGTGATATCGGCGGGTGGATTGGCTTCACGGGTACCGAAACCATGCGTTTGCCAAACGCACTCCTGAAATGCATCGCATCGGTAGATACCGTCTCTTCCGAGCCGGAATGAACTATTCACAACAGCATGTCCAGCCATCGGCAAAAGCTTTGCGAAGAAAGGTTATGAGACCAGCTTAGCGCCCGAGCCGCTGAAGGTGGCTTTGCGCGCCAAATCCGCACGGTACCAATCGAGGGTTAACTGTAGACCCTGCTCGAAAGTAAACCGGGGTTGGTGTCCTAGCTCCTTTACCGCGGCAGTTGTGTCGGCTTGCGAATCGCGCACATCGCCCGGGCGAGCCGGAGCATATATGGCCGGTAGATTAACGCCTTCGATCTTCTGAAGCAAGTTCCAGGTCTGGTTCAATGTATACCGGTTCCCGTTGCCGGCATTGAATACCTTCCCGAGACACCCTTCGCTACCGAAGCCTTCATTAGTAGCTGGACGACGTCTTCGACGTAAGTGAAGTCCCGGGATTGCTCTCCGTCGCCATAAATCGTCGGCCGGCGCTGGTCTATCAGGCACGTCAGGAAGATAGAAAGGACCCCGGAATAAACACTGGTCGGATCCTGACGCGGTCCAAAGACATTAAAAAACCGCAGCGAAACGGTTTTCAGGCCGAAACACTCGGAAAAAGCAGTGGCGTAGTATTCGCCCACGAGCTTCTGCACTGCGTACGGAGATTTCGGCTTCGGAGCCATGGTCTCGACTTTAGGTAATACTTCCGTGTCGCCGTAGGCCGAAGATGAGGCGGCGTAAATCACACGGCCCGCCTTGCCCTCAACAGCCGCACGAAGAACATTAAACGTGCCATCAAGATTGCTCTCATGACTCGGGACCGGCTCCAAAATAGATTTGGGAACGGACGGGAGAGCGCCGAGATGGAATACCCGATCAGCACCAGTGATAACGGGCGCGACCGGTCATAGTCGCGCAGGTCGAACTCGTGGACTGTAATCTGATCGGCAATTTCTTCGAGGTTGTCGAGCTTGCCGGTGGAGAGATTGTCTATGACGTGGACGCGACGGCCCTGAGCAAGTAAAGCTCTTACGAGCGCGGAGCCGATAAAGCCAGCCCCTCCCGTGACAATGGAACGATTCATATGTTTGGAAGTTGCGGGACGATAGGAAAGATGGAAAGTGGGAACGGATCATCCTATGTCTCAGTGTAGACACAAAAAAGGCAGCCCCGCGAACGCAAGGGCCGCCTTCGACTTTATCCTGAGAATGACAATCAGTATTTTGAGGCAGTGCGAGCCTGCGTCTCTTGCCTCATCTCTTGGGCCGACGCACTCGCCCACTCATTGCCTCTCTCTCAGCTTGCTCACGGGTAATGCCGTAGCGCTCCTGGATCTTTCCGACGAGCTCGTCTTTCTTCCCGCTCAGCGCGGTGATGTCGTTGTCGGTGAGCTTACCCCAACGCTGCTTGACAGTTCCTTTCAGCTGCTTCCACTTGCCTTCAAATTGATCGGAGTTCATCTTAAAGGTTTCTCCTTCCGAGAGAAGTAGTGCAAACAGGCTGCCAAACATGAATTCATAGGACTTAGCTGAATGCCTGGAATTATTACTGGGCAAATTCTTCATGGGTGTTGGGTTTTTTGCCGACTGGATTTGGCCGTGCCACGCTCTGGGATACTCAGAGGTGATTATGTGCCGGGATGAGGTGCTGCTCACAACGAATCTTTCGCTACCTCTTCGCGCTCGAGGGAAAGTGCGCGATATTTACGACGTCGGTGATCGATTGCTGTTTGTAGCTTCTGACAGGATTTCAGCATTCGACTGCATTCTGGGCAGTGGCATACCATGCAAAGGTCGCGTTTTAACGCAAATGTCCCTCTTTTGGTTCGAATTTCTGCGCGACACGATACCTTCGCACCTGTTGACCGCACGTATTACGGAGTACCCGAAGAAATTATCGAAACACCGAACGGTGCTCGAAGGTCGATCGATGCTGGTGAAAAAGGCCGAGATGATCGAGATTGAGTGCGTGGCACGAGGTTATCTGGCGGGTTCCGGATGGAAAGAATATAAGGCGCATGGAACCGTTTGTGGCATCGCGCTCCTGGCAGGATTGCGCGAGGGTGACCGGCTTCCTGAGCCCATTTTTACTCCGGCGACAAAGGCTCAAACGGGCCATGATGTGAATGTTCCATTCAGCTATGTCGCGAACGTATTGGGGGTTGACTTAGCGGGCCAGCTTCGGGACCTGACACTCGAGATTTATGGCCGGGCGGCAGATTATGCCCTCAAGCGCGGCATTATTCTTGCCGATACGAAATTTGAATTCGGTTTCATAGACGGAGAGTTGGTATTGGCGGATGAAGCATTGACGCCCGATTCATCGCGCTACTGGCCGGCCGATAGCTACCGGCCTGGCGGCCCTCAGTTCTCGTTCGACAAACAATACGTTCGCGATTACCTGGAGACGCTGAGCTGGGACAAACGTTCTCCTGCGCCCGCACTGCCGGAAGATGTCATTCAGAAGACGAGTGAGAAGTACCAGGAGGCGTACTTGCGGCTGACCGGCCGGCCGCTGGTTGCGTGATGTCATTCAACTGGTTCGATATTGTCTTGATTCTGATCATGCTCTGGTCGGTGTTGAGCGGCTTGCGGGCGGGGCTTGCCCGCGTGGTGATCGGCTTCATTGCAACCGTAGTCGGCCTGCTTGCCGGGTTCTGGTTCTATCGTTTGATGGCCGCGAAGCTGATTCCGTGGGTGAAGACCGTGACTGCAGCCGACATTTTGGGATTTCTAATAATCTTTGTCGGCGTGCTTATCCTTGGGTCCATCATTTCAGGTCTTCTTTCACGGCTATTCAACTGGATTGGCCTTTCGGGTTTCAATCACTTCCTTGGCGGCATAGCCGGTCTGTTTAGAGGAGCATTAATCATTGCAGCACTTGTAGACGTGCTGGTTGCCTTCTCGCCTTCTCCCACGCCATTATTCTTGAACAACTCGCGTGTTCTGCCGTATACGATTCAGATTTCATCGTGGGTCGTGGATGTTGCGCCGCGCGAGTTGAGGGATGCCTTTACTGAGCAAATGGATAATCTGAAGCAACTCTGGGCCCCACCTAAAGACCATCATTCACAGGAAGTGTAAGACTCACGCGCGTTAGCAAGTTTTGGATTTGACAGAGCAGCATTGAAGGAACTTCCATTGCTCATCGTCTTCGATCTGGACGGCACCCTAATCGACTCGAGTAAAGATCTAGCAATCTCGATGAATGCGACGCGTGAACATTTTGGGTTGCCACCGCTTGATGCAGCAGTTATTTATTCGTACGTGGGAAATGGCGCGGGGGTGTTGGTGCGACGCGCAATGGGCGCGAATGCCTCTGATGAAACCGTTCAGGACGCGCTTCAGTTCTTCCTCAAGTTCTACCGCATGCATGCTTTGGAAAACACGGAGCTTTACGCGGGAACTCGCGAGATGCTCGAAGAGCTATCCGGATCTGGGCATACGCTAGCGGTTCTGACCAATAAGCCAGCGCGCATCAGCTTGGACATTATTGGAGCCCTGGGCCTGCAGACGTATTTTATGCGCGTTTATGGCGGCGATAGCTTCGCAAGCAAAAAGCCTGATCCAAGTGGGGTGGCTCAATTGATCCGCGAGGCTGGCGTGACGCCATCTGAAACGCTGGTTGTGGGCGATAGCGGCGTAGACGTGCGAACAGCGCGGAATGCGGGTGTCCGCAGTTGCGGGGTTACCTGGGGCTTTCAGCCGGAGGCGTTCGAAGTTGATCCGCCCGACCTGCTGATTCGCGAACCGCGACAATTGTTAGAGCAGGTAAATTTTCTTACCTCTGCGCGTTTCTGAGCCGTATCGCATTCACATGTTCGAGTTCCTGTTCAAATACCCTCCGGCCGTTTTTTCTAAAGGAACGTTCGTGCTGCTTGGGTCATGGCCGCGATGGGTACTCGCCGCTGGATTAATAGGAGCGGCGGTGTTGCTCGCGTGGACGTTTTGGCGCAGACGAGCGCGCTTGACGCCTTCAATGCATGGTGGCAGAGCGGTTGTTCTTTGGGCATTGCAGTGTGCGATGGTGGCGTTGTTACTTGTCCTCCTGTGGGAGCCCGCCCTCAGCGTGACAGCGCTCAGACCTCAACAAAATATCGTCGCGGTAATCACGGACGCCAGCCGCAGCATGGGCGTCGTGGACGGTAGTCAGTCGCGGCAGCAGGAAGCCATCAAGCTGCTTGATTCGAGGCTGCTGAAGGATCTGCGAAGCCGCTTTCAGGTCCGGCTGTACCGGCTAGGGGCAGGGGTCGAGCGAATTCAAAATGCCGATGAGCTCAGGGCGAACCAGAGCGCAACTCAAATCGGCAAGGGACTGCGGCAAATCGCGGATGAGGCAGCCACGCTGCCAATCGGAGCGGCCGTTCTGTTGAGTGATGGCGCCGATAATTCGGGAGGCATAGATGCCGGCACGCTTTCCGAACTCCGGCGAAGGCGGTTACCGGTGAACACCATTGGACTCGGGAGAGAGCGGCTAAGAAATGATGTCGAGCTAGATGGGTTTGAACTCCCGGCACAGGCGCTCGTTAGCTCTCGTTTGCAAGCACAAGTGACGATCCGGCAGGACGGGTTCAACGGAAGACGGGCACAGCTTGTCCTTACGGCCGCAGGTAACGTAGTCGCCAGCCGTGATGTTGTGCTTCAGGACGTTCCGCAGCAGATTGAGAGCGTTGAGTTTAATGCCGGTTCCGCGGGTGTGAAGAATATTGAGGCAAAGCTTAATCCATTACGTGGCGAAGAAAACAGGCAAAACAATCAGCTCACGCGAGTGCTTTCCGTGGACGATTCAAAGCGGCGCATCCTTTATGTGGAGGGAGAGCCGCGGTGGGAATACAAGTTTTTGCGCCGATCGCTGGAGGATGACCCAGCGGTGCAGATTGTTTCGATGTTGCGAACCACAGAGAACAAGATTTACCGCCAGGGGATTCAGAACCCAAGTGAGCTGGCGAACGGTTTTCCAAGCAAGCCTGAAGAACTGTTCGACTTTCAGGGGCTCATTCTGGGCAGCATTGAATCGGGTTTTTTCACACCGACGCAGCAGGAAGTTATCAAAGAATTTGTCGACCGGCGGGGTGGCGGTCTGGTGTTCCTGGGCGGGCGCTTCGCACTTGCGGACGGAGGATATCGTGTCCAACCATTCGAGGAGCTGCTGCCCGTCAATTTGCCACAACGAAAGAATACGTTCCAGCGGCAACTGGTGGCAGCCGAGCTCACGGATGCAGGCAAGCAGAACCTGATCTGCCGGATTGAGGACGATCCGGAGAAAAGTGCGAATCACTGGGAGGTCTTGCCGTACTTAGCAAATTATCAAGATCCGGGAACACCTAAGCCCGGCGCGGTTGTCCAGCTACGCATGAATGTTGGGGGTAATCGGCTACCGTTGCTGATTAGTGAAAATTACGGTCGCGGCCGCACGGCTGTGTTTGCTACAGGCGGAAGCTGGCGATGGCGAATGCAGCAGCCCGCCGGTGACACGAGCCAAGAAACATTTTGGCGGCAACTTTTGAGATGGTCAGTCAGCGCGACGCCATCTCGCGTTGTGGCTTCGACCCCCAACGCCCAGCTCGAGGATGATGGGCGAGTTGAGCTTCGCGCCGAGGTGCGTGACAGCACTTATCTCCCTACCAGCGATGCGGAGGTGCGGGCTAATATCATTCGTCCGGATGGTTCGGCTGAAACGGCAACGCTCCGGCCGGAACCGCTGGCGCAAGGAGTTTACTCGGCGGAGTGGAACGCTACGAGAACAGGTTCTTATGTGGCAGAGATCACTGCGGACCGCGGGGGGCGCGAACTGGGAAGGGACGTCGTGACTTTCCGGCGCGAAGATGGTGTTGCGGAAAACTTTCACCAGGAGCAGAATCGTGAACTGCTGGAAAAACTGGCCGCTGAGACAGGCGGGCGTTATTACAAGGCGGCCAACGCCAGGCAACTTGCACAGGAGATTTCGTATTCGGAAGCTGGGATTACCGCGCGTGAGATGAAGGACCTGTGGGATATGCCGGCCGTATTTCTTGCGGTGATCGCTTTGCGCTCGGCCGAGTGGTTGTTGCGCAGAAAATGGGGTGCTGTGTGAGGGCACTAGTATTACTGTTGCTGGCGGCGTCTGCTTGCCCTGGCACAACGTATTACATAACGGTTGCGGGACTCGGCGGAAGCCCTGAATACGAGACGGAATTCACGCAATGGGCTACGGCGATAGACCGCGAATTACGCGCGAACGGGCCGAGTGCACACGTCGAGACGCTTTCTGGGAGGTCTGCGGCGCGACAGCATGTGCGCGAGGTACTGACGCGAGCGGCAACTGAGTTACAGCGAGACGATGCGTTCGCGCTATTGCTGATTGGGCATGGAACGTTCGACGGCACAGATTATAAATTCAATCTACCTGGGCCAGATATTACGGCAAGCGAGTTAGCATCGCTGCTGAACCGGATCCCGGCACGGCGGCAGCTTGTAGTAAACATGACGAGCGCCAGCGGAGGCTCACTGGCTGCGCTCGCGAAAAAGAATCGCATCGTGATTACAGCGACAAAATCAGGCAACGAGAAAAATGCCACTGTTTTTGCGCGCTACTGGGTTGACTCATTGCGCGATCCCGCGGCGGACTCAGACAAGAACGGAGACGTCTCAGCGCTCGAGGCCTACCGCTATGCTGAGCGCAAAACGGCGGCTTACTTCGAGACCGAGAAAATACTCGCGACGGAGCACGCCATGCTCAGCGATCCGGGCGCGGCGAGCGGAGCACGTGATCCGAAACCGGAGAACGGCCAAGGCTTGCTGGCGGCCGCATTCCCGCTGATGCGATCCCAGAATGACGCTGCACAGAACGCAACTCCTGAGAAGAAACGACTGCTGGCGAAAAAGGAAGAGTTAGAAGCAAAGATCGACAGACTCAAGTATCAGAGGGCAGCTCTTGCACCTGATGAATACAAGCAGCAACTAACGGCATTACTGCTGGAGCTTGCCCGCACCCAGGCGGAGATCGACCGGTGAGCCAACGGGTTTTCGTTGTCAACGCGGCTATCGCGTCTCTTTTAGCACTGCCTTGCTTCGCGACCCAAGCCGATCAGTGCCGCGCATTACGCAGGCACGGACATCTTAGTGAGGCGCGAGCCTGCTTTACCGGCCTATTGACGAGCCACGAGGCTTTCGCTCGCGCTGAAGGCTATTGGGGGCTCGAGCAGTACGATGACGCAAATGCGCAGTTCCGTGTTGCGTATAAAGAGGAGCCGAACTCGCTAGCCGTTCGCGTCGCTTGGGGGCGTTTGTTCTTGGAGCGCTTTAATCCGGGTGAGGCAGCAAACCTGTTTCAAGAAGCCCTGAAAGTTAACGCGAGTTATGCACCGGCGTACCTGGGGTTGGCCAGAGTTGCTGCCGAGGGATACGACAAAAAGGCAGTGGATTTCGCGCACGAAGCACTCCGACACGATCCGAAACTGACCGAAGCTCAGGAACTGCTGTCGTATCTTGCACTCGAGGACAACCAGACAACATTAGCCGCTGATGAGGCCCGAAAAGCGATTGCACTCTCGCCCGAGGCGCTCGATGCGATGGCGGTCCTCGCTTCCATTGATTGGTTGAACGACAAACCGCATTCGGAGTGGATGGACCGCCTCCTGAAAGTGAATCCGGTTTATGGCCAGGCGTATGCAACGGGCGCTCACTTTTTCGTAATTAACAGGCGGTACGAAGAAGGAATCAAATATTACCGGATGGCCGTTGGACTGAATCCCAGGCTGTGGGCTGCGCGATCGCAGCTTGGCGTCAACCTGATGCGCCTGGGATTTGAAGACGAAGCAAAGCAGCAGTTGGAACAGTGCTATCAGGCGCGGTATCGCGACGCTGAAACGGTCAACTCACTGCGGCTGCTTGACACGCTGCAGGACTATGAAACGTTCAGAACCGGAACCGCAAGCGTGATGCTTCACAAGAAGGAAGCATCGCTACTGCGGCCCTATATCGCTCCCGAGCTGGACCGTGCAATCGCGGTTTACGAGCAAAAGTACAAGATGAAATTACCCGGGCCGGTGCGGCTGGAAGTTTATCCCAACCATGACGATCTTGTCGTGCGCACGCTTGGGCTGCCCGGACAAGGCGGGCTATTGGGCGTGACGTTCGGCATGGTTGTCGCAATGGATAGCCCTTCGGCGCGCCCCCCCGGAGAATTCAATTGGGCGAGCACAATGTGGCACGAGTTAAGTCACGTTTACGTGCTGACGGCAACACATCATCTGGTTCCGCGCTGGTTTACGGAAGGACTCGCGGTGCATGAAGAAGGAGCGGCATCACCGGACTGGGGCGATCGCATGACTCCGGAGATCGTGACTGCGCTTCGGGAGAAGAAATTGTTACCTGTTCTGGAACTGGATCGCGGATTCGTCCGTCCAGAATATCCAGCGCAGGTGATCGTGTCCTATTTCGAAGCCGGCAAGATGTGTGACTACATCACGCAAAAGTGGGCGAATGGTGCAATTTTAGGCATGATTCACTCGTACGCGGATCGAAAAACGACGGCTGACGCTATTCAAGAGAATCTTCACGAAACAGCAGCCGACTTCGATCGGAGTTTCATGGCCTGGCTCGATCAGCAAACCGGAAATACGGTGCGTCACTTTGACCAGTGGAAGCAGGGTATAAAAGCAGCTCGTACCGATTTGCAGAACGGTAAGAGAGACGAGGCAATTCGCGAAGGCTTGAGCATTCGTGATTATTATCCGGATTACGTCGGCAGTGAAAGCGACTATGAGCTTATAGTGGAGGCCTATATCGGTAAAGGTGATAAAGCGGCTGCGGTCCAGATGCTGGAAAAGTATCGCGACGAAGGCGGACGCAATGTAGGGACATTGTTAAAGCTGGCTCGACTCGAGCAGGAAACAGCACACCCAAGGCAAGCGGAGAACACGCTGCGGAAATTGAATTACATCTATCCGGAAAACGACGAAGTTCACCGAAGGCAGGGTAGCTTGCTGCTCGATGGGGGCGACGCAAGCGGAGCAATCCGTGAATACCAGGCAGTGCTGGCGCTCCAGCCATCAGATCCCGCCGAGTCACACTACGATTTGGCGAAGGCCCTTCGCGCCGCTCACCGCACGCAAGAAGCGAAAGATGAAATTCTTCTGGCGCTCGAAGCTGCGCCCGATTTTAAACCGGCGCAGCAACTGTTGCTTCAATTGAATCAATAAATCATGTCCATCTCAACCGCACCGCTAACAATCGAGCCAGCCGAGCTCAAAGACCACATCCGTCGTTTTCAAGAAGTACAGGCGTCGATCCGGCGGGAAGTGGGAAAGGTAATCGTTGGGCAGCAGGAGGTAATCGAGCATGTGCTTATTTCACTTTTTGTGGGCGGACATTGCCTGCTTACCGGATTGCCCGGCACGGCCAAGACGCTGCTCGTACGTACGATGGCGCGGACGCTGGGATTAAAGTTCAATCGCATTCAGTTCACGCCCGACCTGATGCCATCAGACATCACCGGCACGGACATCATTGAGGAAGATCCGGCAACGGGACATCGCACGTGGACATTCGTTCCGGGGCCGATTTTTTCCAATTTGCTTTTGGCAGATGAGATCAACCGAACGCCACCCAAGACGCAATCCGCTCTCCTCGAGGCAATGCAGGAGTTGTCATGTACGGTGCGGGGCCATCAATATTCGATCGCGCCTCCGTTTTTTGTATTGGCTACGCAGAATCCAATCGAGCTGGAAGGCACGTATCCATTGCCAGAAGCGCAACTAGACCGGTTTCTATTCAATACGGTCCTCGACTATCTGGCCGCCGACGATGAATTGAAAGTAGTCGATTTGACCACGACGACGCACCTGCCCGAGGCCGAACCAGTAACAAACCGTGAAGAGATTTTACAGTTTCAGCAGCTTGTGCGCATGACGCCTGTCGCGGAATCAGTTGCGCTTTACGCAGTCGAGCTAGTGCGAGCCACGCGTCCAGGACGGAATGGAGACGGCCCAGACTTTATTAAGAAGTACGTGAATTTTGGAGCCAGCGTACGGGCGGCGCAGTTTCTCGTGCTTGCCGGAAAGGCTCGCGCGCTAATGCACGGACGCCTTCATGTCTCCTATGACGACATCCGAGCATTGACCGTTCCCATTATGCGTCACCGAGTGCTGCTGAACTTCCACGCCGAATCAGATCGCTTGAACACGGACGAGATCCTGCGCCGATTGCTGGAATGGAAGCCTGCTCCGCGTGGCTAGAGCGAAGTGCCGGCAGAAATCACAAACCGCTTTCTGGATCCTGCCGTGCTGGCAGAGATCTCGAGCTTGGATCTTATCGCGAGGACAGTTGTCGAAGGCTTCCTAGCGGGGCTACACCGATCGCCAGATTTCGGCTTTAGCCAAGAATTTGCCGAATATCGTGCCTATACGCCCGGCGACGATTTGCGGCACGTGGACTGGAACGTTTTTGCGCGAACGGAAAAAGCATACCTCAAGCGTTATCGCGGCGAAACCAATACAGAAGTCATGGTGCTGCTGGATGCGAGTGCGAGTATGGGTTTCACGTCCGGCGGCGTGCGTAAATTCGATTACGCAAAGTTTCTTGCATCGGCGGTTGTTTATCTCGCCCACTTGCAAAGAGACAGCACGGGCTTGATCGCTTTCCACGACGATGTCGCAAATTTCATTCGGCCATCCGGTAGGCAGGGGCAGCTGATGCGGCTGCTACATGGTATCGACAGCGCGCAACTCGGGAAACGCACCGACTTCAGGCGGCCGTTTTTTGAGCTTCAGCAATTTCTAAGACGCCGTGGAATAACGATTCTCATATCGGATTTCTTCGAAACGGCGGGGAATATCGTGCAAACGGTTGAGCCGCTGCGATTCCGAGGCAATGAGGTGATACTGTTTCACGTTCTTGATCGGAGCGAACTGGAACCGCAGCTTGGGCAACCGGTCCTACTGGTGGACATGGAAAACGACGAAGCAATTGAAGCTTCGCCTGAATATGCACGCACGGAGTACCGCGAGAAGATCGGCGCCCATATCGAAAATCTGCGGTCTAAGGCTCAGGCGGCGGGGTTGGAATACTTTCTGCTTACTACGGATCGACCGCTTGATGAAGCATTGCGTGAATATTTCACCGTTCGGCAGCGGAGGATCTGAGTGGGCTTTCTTGCGCCCTGGTTCCTGGCGGGTATCGTTGCAGCCGGTCTCCCCGTGTGGCTTCACCTGCTACGGCAATACCGCCGGACTCCACAACCTTTCAGCTCTTTGATGTTCTTTGAACGGCGAGTGCAGAGTTCGGTTAAGCACAGGCGTTTGCGATATCTGCTGCTACTCGCTTTACGGTGCGCACTGATAATTCTGCTGGCACTCGCGTTTGCAAATCCGTTTGTGAACCGCACGAGTGCGGCAACCACCAGGCGGAAGCTGACTATCATCGCCATCGACCGCTCATTCAGTATGCGTTACAGGGACAACCTGCAGCGCGCGAAAGCTGAAGGCGACCGGCTTATTGAACAACTACACGGGCGTGATTTTGCCCAGGTAATAGCAGTGGATTCGCACGTTGAAGCTCTGACGCAGCCAGAAGCCGATCGGGGCACATTGCGAGCAGCGGTTGATTCCATTCAGGCCGACGATCGCGCAAGCTCATTCGGGGAATTTGCACGGGCTTTGCGCGTGATGGACCAGAATACGGGCATGCGCCTTGATGTGCATTTCATCAGCGATATGCAGCAGACCTCAATGCCCCCAGGGTTTGCGGATTTACGGGTGGGGCCGCATACGAGTTTAAATTTTCGCTGCATTGGAGAAGGCGGCGCGCCGAATTGGGCTGTAGAAACGGTAAGCGCTCCAGAACATGTTTACGATCCAGCGCACACACGGGTCGTCGCGACGATCTCAGGGTGGGAAACACCTGCGGCCTCGCGTAGGGTTTCTATTGTGCTAGATGGAAAGGTGATTGCTTCAAAAGGCGTCAATGTTCCGGCGAATGGTCGCGCAGAAGTCCAATTTCTGTCGTTCGATCTTCCGTACGGGCCACATCGGGGCGCGGTCCGCATGGAGCCTCACGACGGGTTGCCGGACGATGACGATTTTCCGTTCTCGATAGAGCGCTCCGACCCTCGCAAAGTTTTGTTTTTGTACGAACGCGGCCGAGCGCGCGAAGCCTTTTATTACAGAGCCGCGATGGAATCTGCAAATGACACAGGATTGATAGTAGCTGCCGCACCGGTAGAGCAAGCATCAGGAGAAGATTTTTCCAAGTACGCGTTTATCGTGCTGGGCGATATTGGCGATCTCGATCAGGCGCTCGAGCGAAGGCTAAACGAATATGTCCAGAGAGGCGGCTCTTTGCTGATTTCTTTAGGACCAAATAGCGAACACGCCGGACACGTGGCGGTGACAGGTGATCGGATTACGGGCACAGATCAGACACAGGGCGTAGGGTTTCTAGACAATCAGGATCCGGCGCTACTGGGTGTTGGGCGGCTTGAAAACGTGCATTTTTCGAACACCGGACGGCTCTCGGTCACGCCGCGAGCGCGAGTAATCGCAAAGCTTGCGGATGGATCACCGTTGATTGTGGAACAAGATCTCGGGGAAGGGCACATTTTGACATTCGACTCGACGCTTGACAATTCAATGAGCGATTTCTGTTTGCATCCCTCCTTCCTGCCGTTCGTGGTCCAAACAGGGCGATATCTGGCCGGAGCTGAAGAAGTGTCCTCAAACGTGGTCACGGGAACTCCGGTACAGCTGCGCCGCACGCGCGATCAGAGCACAGCAGCGGACGTCATCGGACCGGACGGAAAACACGAATTGTCCTTGGCGGAGGCGACCCACGCGCTCAGCTTCGATTTGGACCGCGAAGGTTTCTATGAAGTGCAACGCGCAGACGGGCGGCGGATGTTGATGGCTGCCCATCCAGACCGGCGAGAATCCGATTTGAGACGTGTACCAGGCGAACCGCTGGCTTTATGGCGCAATACTGGAAGTACGGCAGCTGAGGCCGTATCGGCAACGGTGGAGCACCAGACTCATCCGTGGAGTCTGTGGCGCTATGTCATGGTTCTGGTTCTGGTGACAGCGGTTGTCGAGTCGGTATTCGCGAGCCGGTATCTGAAGGAAGAGAGCAAGGCATGACAGCCCTCGAACAACTCAATACATATTTGCGCCGCTTGCAATTCAGATTGCGGCTGTTCGCGCTTTCACGGGGAGCAGGAATCGTCGCCGCCTCCGCGCTTTTGCTGACCGTACTATTTGTTTGGATCGCCAATCGCTTCGAGTTCGCTCAGCAGGTTGTTCTCCCATTACGGATTTTGCTGTTTTTGGCTCTCGGCACCGCAGTTTCGTTTGCGCTGTTGACGCCGTTGCTGAAAGTGAATCGGCGCTGGGTGACGCGATTCGCGGAGCGCAAGATCCCCGGCTTCGAAGAGCGGCTCTTGACGGTGGTGGAACGACCTGACCCAGCGAATCCGTTCACAGAGGTTCTGGCCGAAGATGCATTGCGTGTTGCGCGGGATCACGATGAGAGCCGGCTCACAAGCGCAGCTTCGTTTCGCGGGTTCGTCATTTCCGCAGCGGCGGCCTTGGGCGCACTCTTATGGATGATCGCAGCCGGCCCGGGTTATTGGGGCTATGGCGCTTCCCTGCTCTGGATCGGCAGCGCTCATGCTGGAACCCGGCCTCTTTATGACATAGCCGTTGAACCGGGAAATAAGACGATCAGGCGGAAATCAGATCAGGCAATCACAGCGCGCTTACTCGGTTTTTCGAACCATGATGTAACACTTCACGCGAAGTATGGCGGCGCAACGAAGTGGGAGCAGGCGTCGATGCAGCCCGAACGCAACGGAAATGGCTATCGCTTCCTGTTTGCAGGTCTTTCGGAACCAGTTGAATACTACGTGGCAGCGGGTGCGCGGCAATCGAAGCACTACAAGCTAGACGTGGAGGATCTGCCCGGCGTGAAGCGCGTTCGGGTGACTGTGCATTTCCCATCCAGGCTTGGGCTGAAGGACGTAGTAGGAGACCCGGGCGGCGATGTGAGGGCTGTCGAAGGAAGCCAAGCTGAGATCAAGGTTCTTACTGACCGGCATCTGGAGCATGGCGCACTTGTACTCGATAACGGGTCAAAGATTGAGCTTACTCAGGCTGAGGGGAACTGGCTGAGTGCAGAGTTGCGGGTACAGAAGGACGGCGCCTATCATGTGGCCGCACTCGATGGCAATGAAGCGGTTCGCATCAGCGATGACTATTTTATTGAAGCTAAGAAAGATGAGCCTCCGTCGGTAAAAATTGCGCGGCCCGGGCGCGACCCGCACGTGAGTCCGATTGAAGAAGTGCCGGTGACCGTAGAAGCGGCTGATGATTTTGGTGTTCAAGCGCTGGATCTGCATTATTCGGTTAACGGCGCCCCTGAAGAAGTAGTGCCTCTCCTACGAAAGAAAGGCGCGAAGGAGGCAAAAGGAGAAACGACACTTTACCTCGAAAACTTCAAGCTCGTGCCGGGCGATCTAGTCAGCCTTTATGCGACGGCGCGCGATGCGAGTAAGACATCTCGAAGCGATATTGTTTTCGCTCAGGCTGAGCCGTTTGATTATAAATTCCGGCAGTTACAGCAAATGAGTAGCCAAGGAACGATGGGCGGCGAGGAGAACAAGATCTCCGAACGCCAGAAAGAAGTAATCGCGGCGACCTGGAATGAGCTGAAGGACGGGCCAAAGGAACGGAGCAAAGCGGCGGAAGACGCACGTTTTCTGGCGGAGCTCGAAGGGAAATTAGGACAGCAGGCGAAAGCATTGGCTGATCGCATGCGCAGCCGGGAGTTGGTCGACACAAGCTCGGAGTTTGAGGGCTTCTCGCGAGCCATGGACCAGGCGTCGGATGAAATGAATAAGGCCGCTGGAGAGCTGAAGCCGAATAAATGGACCGATGCTCTTCCACCCGAGCAGAAGGCATTGCAATCTCTGCTGCGGGCCGAAGCGATGTTTCGCGATATTCAAGTCGCCTTCGGACAGAATGGGCGAGGAATGGGAAATAACGGGGCGGGCCGGGATCTCGAGCGGCTCTTCGATCTGGAGCTCGATACAACTAAGAACCAATACGAAACAGGAGAATCCGCGTCTTCGGCCAGCGCTCAACAGAAAGCTCTGGATGAGGCTTTGCAGCGTCTGGAAATGCTCGCCAGGAGGCAGCAGGAACTCGGGGCGCAGCGGCAACAACAACAGGCTTTTGAACAGCGCTGGCAACAAGAGCAGTTGAGGCGCGAAGCAGAACAGTTGCGGCAGCAAATGGAGCAATTAGCGCGGAACCAGTCCACGCAGGGGAGCACGGCACAGGGTCAGCAAACTGGTGGAGCATTGCGCGAAGCCACAAACGCATTGCAGCGAGCGGAAGATGATATGCGCAAGGCGGCGAGCGAGCGGGATGCAGCAGCAGAGCAGCAAGCAGCAGCCCAGCTTCAACAGGCGCAGAAATTGTTGAACGACATGCAGCGTGAACAGTCTGGCAAATCGGTCAATGATTTAGCACGGCGCGCACAGGACGTCGCAAACGGTCAAAAAGAAATCGCAAATCGTTTGAAGCAGATGTACGGCACGAGCGGAATGAATGATCGGGCGAACCTTCAACCAGGTGTGCCGGGTGGGAACAACGCTATGCCAGATATGAATGATCCTCGCTTCGGGCTTGGATATCGGCGGCGGTACTGGCAGCAGTTCGAGACTGAACCCACGCGACCGGCTACTCAACAAGAAAAAGCCGTTGCAGGCGAGAAGGAAAAACTGGCAGAGCAGCTGGACGCACTCGAACGCGAAATACAGCAGCAAGCTCACGGGATGGCCGGTAGCCAGCCCGCGGCGTCTTCGAAATTACGGGATGCTCTTTCAGAGGCGCAGCAGAAAGAATTGGCGCTACGCATGAAAAAGAGCGCTGAATGGATGCGTGATGGATTCGGTTCGCGAGCCTTGGGTCAGGAGGACAGCGTGACGGCGGGAACAGAGCAGCTCAGCCGTCAATTGCGCGATGCACAACAGGCTGTAAATGCCGGCGAGAAAGGCGGCCAGAACGGACAAGGTGATGCGGCCGCAAGAGCACTAGCAGAGGTTCGGTCTCTGCGGGACCAGTTGGAACGGCGTGGAGCGCAGCCGGGGCGGAACGCGCAGAATGGCACCGGTGGTCCTGTTGGAGGCGGCGGTCCGGTAATAGGCGGCGATTACACTGGGTTTCCAGATACGGTGCGACAGCTTTCGGGCCTGCGGCAGCAAATCGGCACGCGAGACCGGCAGTTGCGTAACGAGATCGACGGCGCATTGGGGTCTCTCAATCGCCTGTACGGCGTACAATCAGGTCTGCTCGAGGCGAGAATCAGGCAAGAGGTCCTGCCGAGTCTCGAACGTCTGGAAGTAGAGCTGAGCCGCCGCGTCGGCAACGAGGAAGAGAATGCGCGAACGGCAGCATCGGAATCAGCTCCCGAAAAATATCGAGATGCTGTGGCGGAATATTTTAGAAAGCTGAGCCGTTAAAACGCCGGTCCGACAATAGCGCTGAAAATAATTCTCGCTTGACCTGCCCAAATGGCTGATGTGTGAATCCCTGAATCGAATCACACTGAAGCTATGACTAGTACAGTGAGTGCAGACCTGACCGCTTTTTCGCACGCGTTAACCGAGCTCGTCGAAAAAACCGCAACAGGCGTTGTAGCAGTGAAAGCCGCTCCGTATCGCGTCGCGAGTGGATTGATTCTCCGTGAAGACTTGATAGCGGTCTCTAACCATACCTTGCGGCGGGAAGACCGGATCCCGATCCAAGCGGCGGACGGCACGCAAGCTGAGGCAACAATTTTAGGGCGAGATCCAAGCGTCGATCTTGGTTTTCTAAAACTTGAGAGTGGAAAATTGAAACCCCTGACGGCTGTAGATCCGGCTTCGCTGAAGGCGGGTGCGCTTGCCGCGGTCGTAGGGTTAACCATCGATGCGGGTCCGTCGGCGAGCCTCGGAATTCTGGGTGCAGTTGGCGGGACTCGGCGCACTTGGCGCGGTGGCACTCTAGACCAGTTTTTCCGGCTGGATGTAAATCTCTATCCTTCGCAATCAGGTGCGGCGGTGGTTAACGCGGAGGGTCACCTTATCGGTCTAGCCACTCCGGCACTGCTGCGCCACTCAGGGGTTGCGGTACCGCTGGTTACGCTCAATCGGATTGCTGAAGAACTTCTCCAAGAAGGAAGAATTCGTCACGGATATTTGGGGGTCGGTTTGCATCCGGTCGAAATTCCGGCTTCGCTACGGGACAAGTTGGGGATAGCGGCAGAAGTGGGGCTGATTGTGCTGAGTGTGGAAACTGACTCGCCTGCGGACAAGGCTGGATGGCTAGTGGGCGACATCCTGATCTCACTCGATGCCAAGGCCATCAGCGACATCGACGAGCTTCAGAGTGCATTGCGGGGAAATACGGTGGGCCGAGGCGTGAAGGCGTCTCTACTGCGCGGCGGTCAACTGATCGAAACCAAAGTCACTGTCTCGGAGCGCAGGAAGAAAGGAAACTAAAATGCCGATACCTGTACCGGGGCGCGTAGCGGAAGCGCTTCGAAGATCAACCGCACAGATCCGCAGCGGAGATCGATACCGGCAAGGCAACGGCTCGGCGGTGGTGCTGACGGATCAACAAGTAATCACGAACGCACATGTAATTCAGGAAGGCGCGCTAGCAGTTGAATCGTGGGAGGGAAAGACAGTCTCCGCCTCAGTGTTGAAAATCGATCGGGGTCGCGATCTGGCTTTACTTTCCGCGACGGGCTTGCAAGCGCCCTCGGCTCAGTTGGGAGACTCAAATGAGCTTCGGGCCGGAACGCCTGTTATCGCTGTCGGCAATCCGATGGGCTTTGTTGGAGCTGTGTCGACTGGAATCGTGCACGCGATTGGCCCGGTCGGCCCCATCAGCAGATCACCGTGGATTCATGCCGATGTGCGACTCGCACCCGGTAATTCGGGAGGGCTGTTAGCCGACTTACAAGGCCGAATCGTTGGAATCAATACGATGATCGTGGCGGGAGGACTGGCGTTAGCGATTCCGAGTCGTGCTGTGCAGTCTTTCCTGACGCGGATGACATCACAACGGAGTCTCGGAGTAGTTGTGCGTCCCGTCTCTTTGAAGGAGCGAGGCGTCGGGATGATGATTCTCGAACTGGTCCCGGGCGGCGCGGCCGAACGCGCATCGCTTCTACCCGGCGACATTCTGATAGGCAGCAACGAAAAACGCTTTCGTTTCCTTGATGATATGCAAAATGCGATCGATGAAGCTCCTGGGGCGCTGCTTGCTCTTAACTTCTATCGAGCGGGACAAGAGAAGCTGAGACAAGTGGTTGTTCAGCTTTTACCAGAGCGATTGAATCAGGCAGCTTGATTCGCGTTGTCGTCATAGCCGATACTCTTCTCCGTGCACGAAGTCTCGCCGCCTCACTGGCTGAAGACGAGCGGCTCGAAATACTGGAAGCGCGCGCGTTTTCTGGCAGGCGTGAGCACGATCATTCAGGCATTGTGGACGTTCTCGTAACGGCTGGGTTGCTGCTTGACCAAATACCCGTGTATGGCCCACCAATAGTTGCACTCACAGATGAGCCTGTTGAGGAAATGCCACTTGGACAGTCAATCCGGGCGTGCTTACCAATCAACTCATCAGCGTCACAACTCGGAGCGGCGATTGTGGCAGCAGCTAACGAGCTGGTTGTGTTAACGGAGCAACAGGCAAGTGCCTGGGTTCGCGGATCGAGATCCGCACATGCGGATGACGGGCTACATACGGATGACGGGCTAGGGGTTGAGACGCTTACCCCTCGCGAATTGCAGGTTCTGCGTATGTTGGCGGATGGACTTGGTAACAAAGAAATTGCCGGACAGCTAAATATTTCCGATCACACGGCTAAGTTTCATGTTGCTCAAATCTTGGCGAAATTGCACGCCTCCAGCCGAACGGAGGCTGTAGCAATTGGAATGCGCCGCGGTTTCGTGCCAGTCTAGGGTCTTCCGTTGATGAAAGACGCGACGCGGCTATCTCTCCGGAGCTCCGCTTTGCTGCAGCAGTTTTGCAACTAGACCGGTCCAGCCAGTCTGGTGGCTCGCGCCCAGTCCTTTGCCTGTGTCGCCGTGAAAATATTCGTAGAACAGAATGTAGTTGCGGAAATTCTGGTCCTCCTGAAACATCTTGTTTCCTCCGTAAACTGGCCGTGATCCATTCGCATCCGGCATAAAGAGCGCCGATAGACGCTGCGAAAGTTGTCGCGCGGCTTGGCGCAGAGTAATTCGATGCCCGGACCGAGTGGGAAATTCCACCGTCAGCGAATCGCCGTAATAATGATGCAGCCGCTGAAGAGCTTCGATCATTAAGAAATTCATCGGGAACCAAACAGGGCCACGCCAGTTGGAATTTCCGCCGAACGTGCCAGTTCTCGATTCGGCCGGTTCATAACCTACGCTGAAAGTCGCGCCATCCAGCGGTAACTTGTACGGATGCTCTTTGTGATACCGCGAAAGTGAACGAATTCCATACGGCGATAGAAATTCATTCTCATCAAACACGCGCTGAAGAATGCGCTCCAGCCGCGAACGGTTTACGACCGAAAGCAACCGCCGCTGCTCCATGCCGCACTCCGTCATTGGAGCGAGTCCTTCGGTCAGATCCTTGCGATTATCGATGAACCATTGCATGCGCTTTTTGAAGCCTGGATGCCGGTCGATCGTGTACGATTCTAGAGTATCGGTACGCGAATAGCGGCATCACTCCAACCGCAGACCGCACCCGCAGCAAGATATGGCTCCCATCGCCCGATCCGCAAACGATCGTAGTAGAAACCGTCTTCCTCATCCCATAGACCAGAGCCGTCATGGTGGTTGATCGCATCCGCGATATAGAGAAAATGCTCGAAAAACTTGCTAGCAATATCTTCATAGGTGGTATCGACAGCTGAGAGTTGCAGCGCGATCTTCAGCATGTTCAGGCAATACATCGCCATCCAGCTCGAACCGTCCGACTGCTCAAGAAGCCAGCCCGTCGGCAGCTGCGCGCTTCGGTCAAAAATGCCGATGTTGTCCAGGCCCAGAAATCCGCCTTCAAAGATGTTCGCGCCTTCGGAGTCCTTGCGGTTCACCCACCAGGTAAAGTTCATCAGCAGTTTGTGAAAAACACGCTCCAGAAAATGCGAAATCAGGCTTGCCTTTGATCCTCTGATCGATCTTGAATACGCGCCATGCAGCCCAAGCGTGCACGGGCGGATTGACATCATCAAACGCCCACTCGTAAGCAGGGAGCTGCCCGTTCGGATGCATGTACCATTCGCGCAAGAAAAGCGATAGCTGAGCCTTTGAGAAATCCGGATCAGCCCTGCGCGATCGCCACGCAATGAAAAGCCAGATCCCAAGCGGCGTACCACGGATACTCCCACTTGTCCGGCATCGAGATGATGTCTTCGTTGAATAGGTGCCGCCATCTGTGATCACGGCCCTGCTTGCGCTGCTCGGGAGGTTTCGGCATGGTCTCGTCACCGTTTAGCCAGGTCTCGACCACGAAGTGGTAATACTGCTTACTCCAGAACATCCCGGCAAAGGCTTGCCGCTGGACCCTGCGGGCTTCCTCGTTCAAGCCGCGTGAAAGATCGCAGTAGAACTCGATGCCTCGCGAATACGAGATTCAAAAACGCCGTCCCATTGATCTTGCGGCAGGTCGGAAGTGCCCGCCCGGTGAAGTCGGAAATGCAGAATCTTCTGCTCCGCAGCATTCAGAGCAAGCTTATATACGGCACAGGCCTTAGTCCCTTGATGCTGAGGATTTGCCGCTTCATCGCGCGCCGCGATGACGTATTCATGAACGCGTCCTTGTAAAACGTGTTCTCTCCACGCCACCCCCAAAGACGCTCGGTGTTGGTCTCGTTTTCAGTAATAACATTTCCGGCGTGCCGTCGAGAGAGAGGAGAAAGGTGCCGAGCGAAGGATGGTCCGCCTGGAGGTCGCTTGCTGAATTCATCCTCAACAGCGGTTTCTGCGGCGGATTCGCGTACCAACTCCAGGTATTCCGAAACCACAGTGTGGGCAAGAAAGTAAGATCGGCAGCTTCGGGGCCGCGATTTACGATAGTGACTCTGATGAGAATGTCATCTATGTCCTGCTTTGCGTACTCGGCGAAGATGTCGAAATAGCGCCCTTGACGAAAGATTCCCGTATCCGTGAGCTCGTACTCAGGATCGAGCCGTGTGCGGCGCTGATTTTCTTGCCGAAGTTGGTCGTAGGGGAATCGAGCTTGTGGGTATTTGTACAGCCCCTTGAGATAAGAATTGGTGGGAGTTGCGTCGAGGTAATAGTAGACTTCCTTCAGATCCTCGCCGTGATTGCCTTCATTACCCGACAATCCGAAAAGGCGTTCCTTCAGAATCGAATCTTTTCCGTTCCAAAACGCCAGCGCAAAACAAAGGTATTGATGGTTATCGCAGATACCGAGAATGCCATCTTCGGTCCAGCGATAGACGCGCGACCTGGCATGGTCATGAGGAAAATACTCCCAGGCGGTACCATTCGGACTGTAATCCTCGCGTACTGTTCCCCATGCTCGTTCGGCGAGATAGGGACCCCAGCGCTTCCAGTGCTTTGTTCGAGCTTCTCCTTCAGCGAGGCGCTGCTGTTCGACTGGTACGGTACCGGGCATCGAATGTGATCGCTGCGAACGCGACGGAGCAGCGAGCTAGTTAGCTAATTATGCGACGCTCGATTCCTGCACAACTTCCAAGGGATGCTTGTATTTGCATTCCGGATTGGGGCATTGGGCGACGGGACCCGCTTTGAGATATTTCTCAATAAGATAGCTGCTGCCACATTCGGGGCACTTTTCGGGGATCGGCTTGCCCCAAGCAACGAAGTCGCACTCAGGGTAACGATTGCATCCATAGAATGTTTTTCCCCGCTTAGAGCGGCGCTCGACGATTTCACCCTCCGAACAATTCGGACAAGGCACGCCGATCGTCTTCTGCTTTACGTATTTGCATTTCGGATAATTGCTGCAAGCCACGAATTCACCGTAGCGGCCAAATTTCTTAACCAGCTTATTGCCACACTGCGGGCACGTCTCCTCGAGTGGAACATCTTTTCGCTGTTCACCGCCGATTTGTTTGGTGGTTTTGCAATCGGGGTAACCGGAGCAGGCATAGAATTGCCCGAAACGGCCCTTCTTTAGCACCATGGGCCGGCCACAATTCTCGCAATATTCGGCTTCGTCCTGCTCGCCCAGATTGGCCTTATCCACGTCGGGCAGATCTACTGTCAACTCGCGCGTATTCGTGCATTCGGGATAGCCCGTGCAAGCAATGAAACTGCCGTGCTTACCCCATTTGATAACCATGGGCTTGCCGCATTTTTCGCAGATGAGATCGGTCGGCTTTTCCATGCGCTTGATGTCAGTCATGTGTTCTTCGGCGTGTTCCAGGTCTTTCTGGAACCGGCCGTAGAAGTCAGCCATGGCGACCCGCCACTCGAGCTTGCCGTCCTCGATTTCGTCGAGCTCCTCTTCCATGCGAGCCGTGTACTTCACGTCGAACAGGTCATTGAAGCTCTCTAACAGCAAATCGGTCACGACCATACCGAGCTCAGTCGGTAGAAATTTGCCGCCCTCTTTAGTTACATACTCACGATCCTGAATAGTCGAGAGGATAGATGCATACGTCGAGGGTCTGCCGACGCCGTCCGCCTCGAGCTTCTTAACAAGTGTTGCTTCGTTGTAGCGTGGAGGCGGCTCCGTAAAGTGTTGCTCCGGACGGATCTCTTTGAACCGCAAGACCTCACCTTGACTCACCAAGGGCAGCTTATGCTGGAGCTCTTCGTCCTCTTCGTCCTTTTCGTCCTTACCCTCTTGATAGACCCTGAGAAAACCGTCGAACTTTTGAACGGTACCGGTCGCGCGGAAAAGATATGCGATATTGCTCTTGCCGGTCGCGCCGATGTCAATCGTGGTCTGATCGAAAACGGCAGGGGTCATTTGCGAGGCAACAAATCGCATCCAGATAAGACGATAAAGCTTCAGCTCATCTTCGGCGAGATACTTCTCTACCGACTCAGGCGTGCGCAAAACCGAAGTAGGACGAATGGCTTCGTGCGCGTCTTGCGCATCTTTTTTCGTCTTGTATACGTTTGGGGACTCCGGCAAATAATTTGGACCATAGCGCTCGGCGACAAAAGCCCTAACTTCGGCCAGAGCATCTTCCGAAACCCGAGTTGAGTCCGTACGCATGTATGTAATCAGCCCTACGGACCCTTCCTCCCCGACTTCTTTCCCTTCATAGAGTCCCTGGGCCAGCATCATGGTGCGTTTAACGCTGAAGCGCAGCTTGCGGGACGATTCCTGCTGCAATGTGGAAGTGATAAACGGCGGTACGGGATTGCGACGCTTCTCGCGGGTCGTTACGGACCGAACTGCATAAGAAGTGTCACGGAGGTCCTCAATGATGTCCGTGACAGCGTTCTCGTTGCCT
Organism: uncultured Acidobacteriaceae bacterium; assembly: GCA_963771565.1. Taxonomy (GTDB): domain Bacteria; phylum Acidobacteriota; class Terriglobia; order Bryobacterales; family Bryobacteraceae; genus Bog-105. The sequence continues at coordinate 141,169 of CAVYUB010000023.1, read as the reverse complement.
AGCTGGGGCGTTTCGTCAGCACGCTTATTCAGGCGCGCAGTAAGAATGGGTGGCTTTTTTGCGTTCAGCGCGACATCAAGCGTCCAATACTCCTGCTTCTGAAACGCGCGGATCTCCCGCTCGCGCTCCACGATGAGGCGTAAGGCCACAGTTTGAACGCGACCTGCCGAGAGTCCCCGGCGTACTTTGTCCCAAAGCAAAGGAGAGATCTTATAGCCAACCAGACGGTCAAGGATTCGGCGAGCTTGCTGGGCTTCGACCAAATGGACATTCACCGCGACAGGCTTATCGAAGGCTTTTTTCACCGCATTGGCAGTGATTTCATTAAACATTACGCGGAAAACGGCCGGTTTTTGCGATTTTTTCTTGGGCTCGAGCTCTTCTTTAAGATGCCAGCAGATGGCTTCGCCTTCGCGATCCGGGTCAGCCGCAAGGTAGACAAAATCAACAACTTTCGCGGCCTGTTTCAGCTCGGAAATCAGCTTTTTCTTGCCCTCGATTACTTCGTATTTGGGCGTAAAATCGCGCTCAACATCGACCGCCAAGTCCTTCTTAGGCAAATCTTTGATGTGACCCAAAGAGGCCTTGACGACGTACTGTTTGCCTAAGTATTTTCCAATTGTTTTCGCCTTTGCCGGAGATTCGACAATGACGAGTGATTTAGCCATACCTGCTTACCTGTGATTCGGTTCCGGGCTGCTCCGGGAGGCCCGCCAGGAGAACGCTACCCTTTTACCACACCTTTACGAAGCTCTTGCCGGGAAGTTGGCGGACCAACCCGGACATTTCGAGCTCAAAGAGTGCGCCGATCAATTCAGATGAAGAGACGCCCTCAAAAGTTTCAACCAGAGTCTCAAGTTGTTGTGGCGCATCGATTTGCAGATGAGTCAGCAGCTTCCGAGCCAGGCGTTTAAGGGGCTCTTCGGGACCGCCGGCAAGGGCTGGATTATCCTGGCTGCCGCCCTCCGATAATATTTTTTGTTGAGCCCTATTGACAAGCTCACGCCGGACCGCGGCGGTCAGTTCGTTCGTCACATCGGTCCACTCCTGGACCAGCTTTGCCCCTTGTTTCACGAGCAGGTTGGGCCCCCAACTCATCTTCGAGGTGATATTACCCGGCACCGCGAATACTTCCCGCCCCTGGTCCATCGCGAGGCGGGCCGTAATCGCCGACCCACTGTGCTGGGCGCCCTCTATGATCAGAACGCCTGACGAGATTCCGCTTATGATTCGGTTTCGGATCGGGAAATTTTGAGGGTATGCCGGAGCGCCCATCGGAAACTCCGACAGAAGGAGCCCCCGACGCGAGATCTCCTCATAGAGTTTGCGGTTGTCGGCCGGATAGAGAACATCCACCCCGCAGCCAAGTACTGCAACCGTATCGCCGTCCTCGGAAAGAGCAGCTTTGTGCGCGGCTGTATCGATTCCCCGCGCCATCCCGCTAACAATTGCGAGGCCGGCCCGCGCGAGATCTGCAGTGAGCCGTTCGGTAGCAGCGATTCCGTAGGGCGTAGGGCGCCTTGTTCCTACAACAGCTATTGAGTGTGCTGACGCCAACTCGGCTCTGCCGATTGCAAACAACAGCAGCGGTGGGTCAAAAATTTCGCGCAGCCGTGGCGGATATCGGGCATCATGGATCGAAATAAGCTGGGCTCCAGCGCTCATCAGCTTTTGCTGCTGTTCGACGGCATCGTCAAACGAATAGCCCGTAGCTATGTTGCGCGCCTGTGCTGAGCTGGTTCCCGCGGCTTCGAGCTCCGATGCCGAAGCCCGAAAGATTGCCTGTGGCGACTTAAGCCTCTCGAGCAACCGCAACGTTCCCACCGTTCCCAATCCAGGGGCCATTCGCAGCGCAAGCCAATGGAGTGTCTCTTCCTGGGTAATTACGGCGCTTGCCACGTGGAATACGTGCCGCTCAATGATGCTAGTTCTCAGCGCCTCTGGTGGGCGACTCTCATCGGGAGAGCGAATTAACGGGCACAGCTTGCTTTTGCAGCGGCTGTGCTCGAGACGGCAACCAGCGTTGCAGAATTGCATCGAGCGCTTCTTTGCGGACCGGTTTCGCGAGGTAATCGTTCATACCCGCCGCCACGCACTTTGCGCGCTGACCTGGAAGTACGCTGGCGGTTAACGCGACGATTGGAACACCTACGAATGCTGCTCCAGCCGCCCGAATGGCCCGAGCCGCTTCAAACCCGTCCATGACTGGCATTTGACAATCCATCAGCACGAGATCGTACGGATACTTTTGAACCATCTCCAACGCCTCTGCTCCGTGCCCCGCAACGTCCGAAAGGTAACCGAGCCGGGAGAGTAGATGAACTGCAACCTTCTGATTAATTGCGTTATCTTCAACAACGAGAATGCTTGCCCGGCTTTGGGGGTCATGCGGGACACTCGCTATAGCGTCTTTCAGAGGGGACATTGACAGTGATGTCTTATCACTCACCAGCAAATGAACCGTGACCCAGAAACTGCTACCTTGTCCCGATTCACTAGTGACACCTATCGTTCCGCCCATCAACTCAGCAAGCCGCTTCGAAATTGTCAGGCCAAGTCCGGTTCCCCCGTATTTGCGCGTGGTTGAGTTGTCGGCCTGCGTAAAACTATCAAACAATCTAGCCTGAGATGGAATGGGAATACCGACACCCGTATCGGTAACTGTGAATCGCAGCACTACCCCGGAGGAGCTCTGGCCTTGCCGCGAAACATGCAGAGAAATGCTGCCTTTCTCGGTAAACTTCACAGCGTTGGACAAAAGGTTCAAAAGAATCTGTCTAAGCCGAACGGGATCACCAATCACCCAGGTTGGGAGATCCTCATCGAATACAAATTTCGATTCCAAGCCTTTGTGGCGAGCTGCCTCCGCAACTAACCCGGCAGAGTCATGCACGAGGGCTCGTAAGTTGAGCTCGATTGATTCCAGATCTAATTTGCCTGCCTCTATTTTGGAGAAATCGAGGATCTCATTTATAATTGCGAGGAGGCAATTGCCGGATTCTTTTATAGTGCTCAGGTAATCTTGCTGCTCTGTCGAAAGTGGCGTATCGAGCAGCAAGCTCGTCATCCCGATCACGCCGTTCATAGGTGTTCGAATTTCGTGACTCATCATCGCCAGGAATTCACTCTTCGCGTGATTGGCCTGCTCGGCTTCGGCTTTCAACGATTCTTCTTGAGCCAGCTTTTGATCAAGTTCTTCGGTCCGCTCCTTGACGAGGCGCTCCAATTCACGGCGTTGCGTAAGCAGTAGCCCCACACGCCAGCGCCAAACCACGACTCCAAAAAGCAGAAGAGCAGTCACTGCAGCAGCCATGAACGTCTTTGTCCACCACCATGGGGGCACGATACGGAACGATAACGCCTCAATGGGAGAAGTCTTGCCGGTTGCAGCGTCGACGGCAACTGCTTCGAAACGGTAAGATCCCGGTGAAAGGCGCGGATACCGAACCTCACGACTGGCTGTCTCGACCCACTCCGGTTCTAAGCCGACGAGACGGTATCGAAATTTCATGGCCTTCTCATCCCGGAAACTGAGGGACGCTAAGCCGATTGTGAGTGGGTCGTTGCTCCATTTCAATTCAGCATCGCTACTGCTGATATTTTTAGAGCCGATATTCTTAGAGCCGAATCTGGCCCAAACCAACACTGGATGAGGAGGCGGGCTGGTCGATGACATGGTGGGTGTCAAGAGATGAGATAGGCCGCCGCTGGTTCCGATCCAAACCGAGCCGTCTCGATCCGCGAAAAACGCTTTCCCATCGCAATCGTTCCAGATCAGACCGTTTCCTTGCGTGTAGCTACGCCAGGCGTGCCCGTCAAACACGTCGACGCCGTGATCTTTCCCCACCCAAATCCAGCCGCGAGCATCCGCGTTCAGAAAATCGACTTCATCCGATTCGAGTACAGGCTTGTCAAAACGGGCCACCCGGGCCACCTTGTCTCGAATAAGTTGCAAACGCGCAATGCCGGGAAACATACCGTCTAGCCAGACGTTCCCAGCCTTGTCGATTGTCAAATCCTCAAAAGCGTGCCCGAGATTTCGCAGACTTAGATCAACGCGATTCCAAGCCGACCCATCAAAGGTGTACAAGCCATTATCTGAGGCTAACCAGATGCGCCCGTCATGAGCTTCTGAAATATCAAAAACTTTTCGGGCGGTGAGAATATCGTTGTGAATCTGGCGAAACTCTCGAGCTCGCTGGCTTCTCTCACTTACGAACACGCCCTCAGTTGTGGCCAGCCAAACGCGGTCTTGTGAATCCACAAAAATTCGGTGGATATGACTAAAAGTAAATTGGTTGCCGCGCAGTGTTGAACTGTCAACCTGGATGAGCCGGCCATCACTAGTCCCTATCCAAATAAATCCGTCCTTTGATTCAGCGATAGATCGATTGTGCCCAGTTTGTATGCCGCGTGCATTCCAATGGCGGAGTTTCACACTTCCTGGCTCCATAAAACTAACTCCGCTGTCATCGCCTATCCAGAGCCGGCCTCGGTGGTCGCGCAGGATGGCCCAAACTACGTTGCTTTGGAGTCCGTCCGCGCTCGTCCAGTGCTCCCAGCCCCCGTACGCGAACCACTTTTGCAGGCCATGACCTGCAAGGCCAAGCCAAGTGAGTCCTTCTCGGTCAACGAGGATCGATTGCACGGGATATTCGCTCAACCCGTTTGCTTGAGCGAGAATGCGCCAGTTCCCATTCTCATAACGCGCAACACCAGATTCGATGGTCGCTAAAACGTGACCGTCGAGGTCTTCCGAAAGACTCAGGTACTCGCTTGTGCGCGGCCGACGCGGGAAGTCCCGGCATTCGAATCGTGTTTGCCCCAGCGGCAAGGCGGATATGTGGGATGGTCCACGAACCCAAAGTTGCCCCTTACTATCCCGAAGAAAGGATGTCCAAATGTCTCGGGGCAGACCTTTTTCAGTCCCCCACTTCGTGAGCTGGTTGTGGGACATCTGACAGAGGCCATCGCCGCAGCCGAACAAGATCGATCCGTCTGCGTTGGCGAGAACGGCTCTTGTCCCATTCGGAACCAACAGCTTGGAAGTTTGTCGTGATAAAAGCGGACGGCACCGCCAGGATTGACCGCCATCAGGTGAGGTGATTACCAGGGGTCCTAAGTCTGTAGCCGCAAAGACTGTGCCGTCCCGCCAGGATGAAAGGCTTGAACCCCTCGGTGGTACCAGATTGTGGCCTTCATACTGGACATTCGCAAAATGACCTGCCCCTTGAAGGTAGAAAAGCCCGTCGGTTGTGCCTACCCAAAGCCGCCCGGAACTATCCTCATGGAGTGCATTTATGAAGGTGTTCGCGAGTCCGTCTCGGTGTCCGAAATCTTGAAAGCGCGAGCCGTCGTAGCGGAAAAGCCCATTTTCAGTGCCGATCCACAAAAACCCCGTCCGGTCCTGAAGCATGCAATTGACGTTCAGGTTACCGAGGCCCTCTACATACTCTTTAAAGGTGTAACGCTGCGCGATACAAAGCAACGGCAGGATAAAGAGGCATAGCGCTCTGACGGCCCATCGTCGAATCGGCACATGCATGCTAATTGCTTATCGACGTATGGAGAAAACAGCTTTAGGGTGTTGACTGCGCCTTTAGGGTTTTCTCTCGTGCTGCAAACAACATGGCGCTCCAGACCTCGTTAACAGAGCAGATCTTGTAATCAACCAAACCCATCGCTAAAGCGTGTTCCCGAACGGTACCCTCACCGATACCGGAGGCTTTCGAGACCCCCTTTGGCCACACAATCCACAATTTGGTGGCACTGGCGAGTCCGCGAACGCTCGAAAGCGCGCGCTGGAAAGAGTGAAGGTCTGTAACGAAGCAAAGCGTAACGGCGGTAGATGGACGGGGCTCCTCGAGGAGTCTGACGCCAGCAGGCAGTTCGCCCAACACCTTAATGTAGTCTCTTGGCGCATCGATTAGCGCGACACTCGAGTTTTCTTTGATTCCGAGCTTCTGAGCGATAGTTCTCGAGGCATATCGGTCCATCATTCGGGTCGGTTTTACCCGATCGATCGGGGGCTTTGCAATGGCTCGTTTCAGTGCGGAACGGAGCGTTGCGGTGCTGCAGTAGACTGCGTCAGGCAGTTCGGCTTGAATCCGCTTGACTTTCTCTTCCGCCCCTTCGCAAAAGACAATCGGAATGCGCCGGGTGGCTGGTGACTGGCGCAGGGCGATTGCGATTTCCCTGCCGTGAGAAGGCAGCCGTGATAAATCTATAACAAAGGCGTCGGGAGGCGATTCCCGCCAGGCTCGCATCATAGCTGGGCGAAATTCAGGGTCGTGCTCGACGTCGTGACCTCCAGCAGCCAAGAGCTCAACATAACTTCTAGCTTCATTGGCGTTCCAATGTAAGAGTCGCACCCGTGACATTCCGGCATCTTAGCAGTCTGTACGCCTTTATATGAGAATTACCAGCGCGGCGAGCGCGCTCCCTCAGCACTACTATCCGCAAAAGGTTTTGCTGGAAGCATTTCGAAAATATTGGGGCCCCAAAATCGAAAGATTTGACATATTGGAGCGTTTATACGCGGCTACTCAAGTAGACGGGCGCTTCCTCACATTACCGCTGGAATCCTATCCACTCAGCAGTTGGGGCGAGGCAAATAACGTCTGGATCGAAGCCTCTCTGGATCTTGGAAATCAGGCAATCTGCAAAGCCATGCAGCAGGCCGGAACGAGACCGGACGATATCGGCGCTTTCTTTTTTGTCTCCATTACGGGCGTGTGCAGCCCGTCTGTCGATGCACGTCTCATGAATCGAATGGGATTGAGTCCACGAACGAAGCGTATCCCTATCTTTGGGCTGGGCTGTGTCGCCGGCGCAGCGGGAATTGCCCGCGCGGCTGATTACGTTCGAGCATTCCCGAAGCAAGCTGCCCTTCTGCTCTCGGTTGAGTTGTGTTCCCTCACGATTCAGCAGGATGACCTCTCGGTCGCAAACCTTATCAGCTCCGGATTGTTTGGTGACGGGGCAGCGGCAGTGATTGTCTCCGGGGCGGAAAACGAGGCAGGCGAGGGACCGGAGATTATCGCCACGAGATCAGTATTTTACCCAGATACCGAATACGTAATGGGCTGGGACATCTCGGAAAAGGGTTTTCGGATTGTTCTATCGCGCGACGTTCCGGACGTGGTGCTGCGCAATCTTGGCAACGATGCCGACGAGTTCCTCGCCGAGCATGGACTGGACCGCAGTGACGTGGGAACATGGGTGATCCATACAGGCGGTCCGAAAGTTCTCGAGGCAACAGAAACGGCATTGGGACTTCCTGATGGAGCTCTAACCGTTTCCTGGGAATGCCTGCGACGGACAGGCAATCTTTCCTCGGCGTCGGTTCTGTTCGTTTTGGAAGAAACTATGAAGAATCACCGGCCCGAACCGGGTACCTGGGGCGTGCTGGCGGCGATGGGTCCCGGTTTTTGTTCCGAGCTGGTACTGCTTCGATGGTGAAGCCGCTTTCCGAAGTCGTCGGCGTAACCCGCGCGCCAGTTGTTAGCATCTAAATTAGCGGTGTTCCGTTTACTTTTGTTCGCCGGGCTATTGTGCCTTTTCGTCTCTGGGCCTACCCTTGCGCAGTATGGGGGGCCTATTGGCGGTGGCGGTATCCCGGTTCCTTGGGGCCACAAAAAGAAACAGCAGAAGAACTCCGATTCGACCATGCCCACCCTTTCGGTAGATGGTCGAACCGTGTCGAATGACGGAAAGACGCTAGTTGTCGCCACGGAGGATGGACGCACACTCACGATGAAAGTGAATCCTGAGACGAAGTTCAGCCGCTCCGGTGCCGACATAACGGCATCTAAAATCATTCCTCGAACGACGGTGCATGTAGAAGCCGCTGAGGACGACGAGGCGTTCCTGACGGCTGTTCGGGTTGAGCTAGTGAAAGATGCTCCGCCGGAAGCGGCCGAGCGGCAAGCGCCCGCTGAGGCCACCAGGGCAGACATCGAAGACGATCGCCCGCCGCCGACCATTTTGAAGAGTCCGGTAGACGCGCCGGATCGGCCCATTCTTCGGCATGGGATTCCGAAAAGGACCCAATCCGCACAGAACGATTCGGACGATACTGACGTGAGCACCGCCAAACCTACGAACAAAACCGTAGCGAGTGCTCCGCCGCCAACTGACCACAAAGAGTCAACCGACTTTTCCATCGGCGATGATTCCGGTCCCTCGAAACCAGCGGCATCGCAGGATCTTATCAATCGGACGAAGGAGTGGACGGAGACATTTACGAACGGCCTGCCCAACTTCGTTTGCCAGCAATCTACAACGCGGTACATGGAAGAGTCGAGATCATCGGGTTGGCAGGCGATAGATGTGGTTACCGCGAAGGTCGTTTATGAGGACGAAAAGGAAGATTACCGCGAAATCACAGTAGGCGGGAAAAGGACGAATAAGAGCATGCTGGAGTTGGGCGGCTCTACATCCACGGGAGAGTTCGCATCGACGCTACACAGTCTGTTCTCGCCGCCGAGCCAGACGCAGTTCAAGTTCTTCCAATCAACTACTGTGGGACAGTCCCCCGCCGCTATCTATGACTTCAAGGTACTCTTGCCTAATTCGGACTGGTTTGTTAAGGTGGGCGGCCAATCTCTGCGGCCGGCCTATAGCGGGAGTGTTTGGATCGACCGCTCGACTGCCCAGGTCCGGCGGATTGAAATGCAGGCTGACAACATTCCGAAAGATTTCCCGCTAGATTCCGTGCAATGGGCAGTCGATTACGACGAGGTTCGCCTCGGCACGGCATCGTTCCTGCTCCCCGTGCATGCCGAGAATCTGAGCTGCCAGCGGGGATCAACGATTTGCACCAAGAACGCGGTGGATTTCCGCGACTACCATAAATATTCCGGCGAAAGCACGATCACGTTCGACAAGTGATCGCGCTGACGAATCCAGGGTATTCTGCCGGTTAGGACTGTAGTCCCAGGCTGACTTTTCCCGCGTGAAGTATTGAGCAGGGAGAAGTACCGATACCGTTAGAGTTCACTTCCTCACTAGAATCGTTATTGCCGAGAGAGCATACCTGGAATTGAGGGTGGTTATAATCACGTATTGGTTTGCATCAATTGTGAGACTGCGCTGCGGCGCGTAGATTGAAACATGCCACAACTTTTTGGCCCGGCCTCGAACACGATCTCTAAAGTCTCGATCGCGGCAATAATTCTTTTGCTCGGCGGGAGCCTGGCGATCGGCTACATCATGGATCGAGGCGCCTGGATGACTTTCGTTCGAGTGGCGCCCGAGCAGCCAATTCCGTTTAGCCATAAACACCACGTGAAAGACGACGGTATCGACTGCCGGTATTGCCATACCAGCGTCGAAACATCGCATTTTGCAGGTCTTCCACCCACAGAAATTTGCATGACGTGCCACTCGCAGATTTGGGCGAACGCGACGCTGACGCAACCGATTCGAGATAGCTGGGCGACCGGAAAATCGATTGAATGGAGGCGAGTTCACGATCTTCCCGATTTCGTGTATTTCAACCACAGCATCCACGTGAACAAAGGGATCGGATGCTCAACGTGTCACGGCCACGTAGACGAGATGCCTCTCACATATCGGGTAAACAATCTCTACATGGATTGGTGCGTCAACTGCCATCGGCATCCCGACCAATTTATCCGCCCGAAATCCGAGGTCTTCAATATCGATTACGAGTACCCGCCCAACCAGGCAGAGCTTGGGCGCAAACTCGTTGCGGAATATCACGTCAAGGATGTGCGAACAATGACCGATTGCTTCACTTGTCACAGATGAAAGAGTCTACGTTCGTTTCATTGGAATCGCTGCTAGAGCCACCCTCGAAACCGGGGCCGAACCTGCAGGCTCTTCGCGAGAAACTGGCGGCCGGACGCGGTCCTGCGTTCTGGCGCACGCTCGAAGAAGCTGCGGAAAGCGACGTATTGCAGGAATATGTTGAGCAGGAATTTCCAGGCCTTTCGGGGCAGATACCGCAAGGAGTGGATCGACGCAGCCTGCTGAAAGTGATGGCGGCTTCGCTGGCGATGGCGGGTGCTGCCGCTTGTACCAGGCAGCCTCCGGAATATATCGCTCCTTACGTTCGCCAGCCGGAGAACGTGATTCCCGGGGTTCCTCTGTTTTATGCGACTGCCATGCCAACCGGCGGTTATGCGCGCGGCTTACTTGTGGAGAGCCATCTGAACCGGCCGACAAAGATTGAAGGTAACCCCGATCATCCCGCTAGCCTGGGCGCTACGAGTATTTTCGAGCAGGCGTCGGTCCTGAACCTGTATGATCCCGACCGGTCGGAAACGGTGTTGCACGAGGGCCGCCAGAGCACCTGGGGCGAGTTTGAAATAGCGTTCACTACGGAATGGCAGAGCCTGAATGATCGGAAAGGCGAGGGATTCGCGATCTTGAGCGGCGCAACCACCTCGCCGACTTTGATAGAGCAGGTGAACAATGTCCGGCGGCAATGGCCCTCGGCAAAGTGGTACATTCACGAACCGAATGTGAATCCCGCCATCGGGAGCGCAGCAAATAAGATTGCAGGACGGAACGCAACGGTAGTTTACGACCTTTCACAGGCCGATGTAATCGTGAGTCTCGAGAGCGACTTCATGAACACGGGGCCAGCGATGCTTGCTTACGCGCGCCAGTTTGCAGGACGGCGAGCGGTGGACAACGGTTCGACCCCATGCCGGTTGTATGCGATTGAGTCCGCGCCTTCGGTTAGCGGCTCCTTGGCCGATCACCGATTCGCTGTGAAGAGCAGCATGATTCCGGCAATCGCGTATCAACTCGCTAAAGCGTGTGGAGTGGCGGCGCCAGATGCGCCCGGCACACCGCCTGAATGGCTGAACGCGGTGGCGCAAGATCTAAACAACTCCAAGGGGCGATGCGTCGTGATACCGGGCGAATTTCAGCCCGAAAGCGTGCATCTGGCGGCATACGCGATCAACGCCGCGCTCGGCAATACGGGCAAGACGGTGCGGATTCTGGAAGGAGTTGAGCCCGATCAAACGCATTCGCTTGAAGAACTCACAAAGGATTTGAATGGCGGACACGTCGAGACCCTGCTCATTCTCGGCTCAAACCCCGTTTATACAGCACCGGCGTCGCTGCAGTTTCCGGAGGCCATCCGGAAAGCGCGGCTGGTGATTCGGCTGGGCCAGTTTTTCGACGAGACCTCGCTCTGGAGCCATTGGCACATACCGGAGGCGCATTATCTCGAGACATGGTCGGACTCGCGCGCATTCGACGGCACGGTGACGATTCAGCAGCCGTTGATTTTGCCGCTGTACAACGGAAAATCAGCGCACGAGATCGTCACGATTCTCGAGGGAAAGCCCGATTTGAGCTCACACGAAATCGTAAAGGGCTATTGGGAAGCGCAGAATAAGGGCGGCGATTTCACCACGCTGTGGCCGAAGTCACTGCATGACGGTCTCGTAGCGGGAACGGCGGTTGGGGAAGTGAAAGCCGCGGGTTCGGTCAGCCTCCCGCCACTAACATCCGCGCCCATTACCGGAGTTGAGGTAGTGTTCCGGCCCGATCCCACGATTGGAGACGGCACCTACTCGAATAACGGCTGGCTGCAAGAATTACCGAAACCGCAGAGCAAGATGACTTGGGACAACGTAGTGCTGATCAGCCCTAAAGCCGCCACCGATATGCACATCGACAAAGGACACGTGCTGCGGGTGACGGTGGACGGGAAAAGCATCGAAGGTCCGACGTGGATCTTGCCGGGGCACGCCGAAGATTCCGTCACGATTACGTTCGGGTATGGACGCGAAGGATCCGGGCGTGTAGGAAACAAGATCGGCTACAACGCGTATTTGATTCAAAATGCTGCCGCGCCGTATGTTGTCGCAGGAGCCGTTGTGAATACGGGCAAGACGTATCGAATCGCCAATATTCAAGAAACACAGACGATGGCCGGGCGCGAGCCAGTCCGGGCAACGGATCTAGCAGAATTTCGGCAGCATCCCGACTTTCCTACGATGGAGCCCGAATACAAACCGCTTCCTCCCAACGAAACGTTGTATCTCCCTCAGGAATTTCCCTATAACGGCTACAAATGGGGCATGGCGATTGACCTGAATGTCTGCATCGGCTGCCACTCGTGCATCATTGCGTGCCAGGCCGAGAACAACATTGCGGTGGTGGGGAAGGATCAGGTGGCGCGCGGGCGGCACATGCATTGGATCCGGGTGGACCGCTACTATTCGGGCAATCTCGACAATCCCGACATGTACAACCAGCCGATCCCCTGCATGCAGTGCGAGGATGCGCCATGCGAACTAGTCTGCCCGGTAGCAGCGACCGTTCATAGCGACGAAGGCATCAACCAGATGGTGTATAACCGCTGCGTGGGCACCCGGTATTGCTCGAACAACTGTCCTTATAAAGTACGGCGGTTCAACTTTTACCTGTATTCGGATTGGGAAACGCCGAGTCTTTATGGTGTCCGCAACCCCGACGTTACGGTTCGCAGCCGCGGGGTGATGGAGAAGTGTTCATACTGCATACAGCGGATCCAAGAGGTCAAAATCCAAACTGAGAAGGAGGGTCGGCGCGCCTACGATGGCGAGATCCGGACAGCGTGCCAGCAGGTGTGCCCAACTGAAGCGATTACGTTCGGGGATTTGAACGATCGAAACAGCAAGGTTGCAAAGCTTCAAGCACTGCGGCGGAATTACGGGCTGCTGGACGAGCTGAATACACGTCCCCGCACGAAGTATCTCGGTTATGTTCGCAATCCGAATGAGGCTCTAAGAGGTCAGCGTGCCAACAGAGAATCCTGAAGAGAAACTAATCGCGTCGGATGTCCAGGTAATCGACCCCGGGCCAGATTCCGTCCTGGCACCGGGACACACGTACGACACAGTCACGGACCGGATCGCAGGCACTGTTTTTCTGTCTTGGAAAAATGTGCCCAAGGGGTGGTTCATCGGCGCGCTGATCTCGTTTGCCGCCGTCAACATGCTTTTCTTGGCAATCGGCGTCCTGTTCCTCAAGGGTGTGGGCATATGGGGCATCAACATCCCCGTCGGCTGGGGCTTTGCGATTATCAATTTTGTCTGGTGGATCGGCATCGGCCATGCCGGCACGCTGATTTCGGCGATTCTCTTTTTGCTGAAGCAGGATTGGCGCACTTCGATTAACCGCTTCACCGAAGCCATGACGCTTTTTGCCGTCGCTTGCGCAGGGATGTTCCCGATCCTGCATTTGGGGCGGCCGTGGCTGTTTTACTGGTTGTTTCCTTATCCCAGCTCAATGTGGTTGTGGCCGCAGCCGCGCAGCCCCCTGGAGTGGGACGTGTTCGCGGTTTCAACTTATTTCACCGTATCGCTAGTGTTCTGGTATATCGGCCTGATCCCGGATCTTGCGACCATGCGGGATTCAGCTCCGAAGCTTTGGATGCAGAAAATATATGGTTTTCTGGCGCTGGGCTGGCGAGGCTCGATCAAGCATTGGCACCGCTTTAACAAGGCGTATCTAATACTAGCGGGACTGTCAACGCCGCTGGTTCTTTCGGTGCACACGATTGTGAGCTTCGACTTCGCAATCAGCATCATACCCGGCTGGCACACCACCATCTTTCCGCCCTACTTCGTGGCGGGCGCGATCTATTCCGGATTCGCGATGGTGCTCACGCTCATAATTCCACTGCGCAAGTGGTACAAGCTGCAGGACATCATTACAATGCGCCACATTGATGCCTGCGCTAAATTGATGCTTGGCACCGGCTTGATTGTAGCCTACGGCTACAGCCAGGAAGCCTTCTTCTCCTGGTACAGTGGCGACAAATTTGAGAGCTTCATGTACTGGAACCGCATCACAGGCCCGTATGGATGGCTGTTCGTGCTGCTCATCCTCTGCAACATCGCGATACCCCAAGCGCTCTGGTCCAAGAAGGTGCGGTTGAACGTGCCGCTGGTATTTGTCATTTCACTGATAGTGAACACGGGCATGTGGCTGGAGCGCTTTGTGATCATCGTAGTGAGCCTGACTCGCGACTTTCTGCCATCACAGTGGGGCACCTACATACCCACCGGATGGGACATCGCAACCTTTGTCGGAACGCTGGGCTTCTTCAGCATGTGTATCTTCCTCTTCGTGCGGTTGCTTCCAGCCATTCCGATTTTCGAGCAGCGCGAGGTGGTAGACAATCACAACTACATGGAGGCGGCTTATGAGCAGAAATGAGTCTCAGCTTAGCGAGCTGCCTGCGGTTCATGGCGTGATGGCCGAATTTGACACGGCGGAGCAAATCATGGAAGCCGCTGAGCGCGCCTACGCCGAAGGATACCGGCAGATGGATGCGTACACCCCGATGCCGGTAGAAGGACTCGCGCAGGCGATCGGCTTCAAGAAGAACTACGTCGCGTTGGCAATACTGATCGGCGGAATTTGCGGAGTCATCGGCGGCTACAGTTTGCTTTACTGGATCACCGTAATCGCGTACCCGCACAATGTGGGCGGCCGTCCCCTTCATAGCTGGCCCGCGTACATTCCCATCACTTTTGAATGCATGATTTTGTTATCGGCCCTCACCGCGCTGTTCGCGATGTTGGGCATGAATGGATTGCCGCAGCCCTACCATCCGGTCTTTAATGTTCCCGAATTCGCCCGGGCATCGAGGGACAAGTTCTTCCTTTGCCTGGAATCGTCCGACCCGAAGTTTCGCACAGAAGACGCCTTGCAATTTCTGCGCGAGGTAGGTGGAAACGAGGTGACGGTTGTTCCGGCGTAAAACCTTCTGGGCAACGCTACCCGTGAGCATACTGTGTTTAGCGGCGTGCCGCCAGGACATGCACAATCAGCCGCGTTACAAGGCTTTTGCCCCGACGAATTTCTTCGAGGACGGCCGGTCCGCGAGACCGACGATTGAAGATACAGTTGCCCGTGGTCAACTTCATTTGGACGATGCTCGCTACACGGGCAAAGTGAACGGGAAAGATATCGACTACTTCCCGATTCAGATCACACGGGCAGATCTGGCGCGAGGACAAGAGCGATTCAATATATATTGTTCGCCGTGCCACGGCCGATTGGGTGATGGCCGAGGCATGATCGTGTTGCGGGGATTGCGCCCGCCTCCGAGCTATCACGATCCGCGGCTCGTCACGGCACCTGTCGGACACTTTTTCGACGTGATGACGAATGGCTTTGGCGCGATGTTCAGCTATGCGTCGCGAGTTCCAGTGGATGACCGTTGGAGGATTACGGCCTATATCCGCGCTTTGCAATTGAGCCAGAATGCGCCGCCTCAGATCGCTAGTGAGTTGCAGCGCAGCAGTGGCACCAACGGCGGCGGGTCCGTGGGGGGAATGAAGTGAGCAGTCATCGGGAAAGAGCTTCGCTTCCGGTGCCAATCGAACGGCTGGGCCCGCGCGCCTTCCGTCTGGAGCGGACCTCGGGCATCATCGGCGTGGTGGGCCTTTTACTGTGTTTGCTGGGTTTTTTTATAAACCGGGAGCAATTCTTCCAGTCCTACAGTTTTGCGTTCCTATATTGGTCTGGATTCAGCATCGGCGGTTTAGGTGTTCTCCTGATGCATCACACGGTGGGCGGCAAATGGGGCGTGATAACCCGGCGGCTATTAGAGGCGCAGATGCGCACGCTACCGCTGGCTGCGCTGCTGATTATCCCTATCCTGCTAGGGTTGAGGTATCTCTACCCCTGGGCGAATCACGCCTTGGTGATGCAGACGCCCGTGCTTCAGCACAAAGCTCCGTATCTGAACACGCCGTTTTTCATCGGGCGAGTAGTGCTCTACTTTGTCATCTGGCTGTTCTGGGGTTTTCGAGTGAACCGACTCGCCGACCGACAGGATGAAACGGGCGATCCGACGCTCAAGGAGCGGATGCGCGCATTCAGTGCGCCGGGCGTACTGGTATTCACATTGACGGGGACCTTCGCCTACATTGATTGGATCCTTTCAGCGGACATCCAATTCTTTTCGACCGTTTACGGCGCGATGATTTTAATTGGGGACATATTGCAGGCGATCGCGATGTCAATCATAGTGCTGGTGTTCGCTTCGCGAGAGGACAGGTTTGGCGGACGCGTGAACAGCCCGGTGCTGCACGACCTTGGCAACATGATGTTTGCGTTTGTCATCTTTTGGGCCTATTTATCGGCATCGCAGTTGATCATCGTTTGGCCAGGCAATCTGCCGCAGGAGCTTGGATGGTATCTGGATCGCATCCGGGGATTCTGGAAATATCTGGCTCTGGCAACGGCGCTGTCCATGTTCGCGATTCCGTTTTGCTTGCTCCTGTCGCAAGATCGCAAACGGCACCCTATTCGGCTATTACGAGTCGCTATTTTTATACTTTTCGCCCGAATAATCGACATGTTCTGGATCGTCGAGCCGACGTACCGGACCAAGGGATTCGCGCTGTATTGGACCGATATCGGGGCATTCCTGGGTATCGGAGGCATCTGGGCTTACATATACCTGGGTCAGTTGCGGCGGCGGCCTCTGCTTCCCTTACAGGATCCTCGTGTGCCTGAACCGATGCCGGAGGCGGTTGCATGAGCACAGAGCGCTCACCGCACAAAATGACGCGGGGCATCGGGGAGCCCGTCGAGACAGAGCCGCAGGCAGGACACGGAGGCACATCGTTCGAGACCGTTGACGCCAGTGTCAAACTGGTCCTGCTTTCGTTAGGCATCATCGCCGGAACACTAGTTGTCGTATTTGCGATCACTATTGGCGTTCAGAAGTTCTTGCAGGATACGCACCCGCCGGGACAACTACCCAGCCCTCTCGCACCCGCGCGCATCGTACCGCCTCAGCCGCAGCTCCAGGTACATCCGTGGGAGACTCTGCCGGACGTTCGCGCGCATGAGGATCAGGTTCTCAGCATGTCTGGCAAAGACGCAGACGGCCATATGCATATCCCGATCGACCAGGCCATGAATGCAGTCGTGCCACGGTTACCTATCGCCCCCAACGCGCCGCCCGGGATCGCCACGCCTGGAGGTGAGGGGCGTGATTTCTCGGGTAGCGTGAATGCGATGCCGCCAGCCTATCGGGTTCCTCAGATTCAGGGAGAGATTCACAAACGTGCGCAGTAGTAGATTCATTTTGATCGCGTGGATGGTGCTGGCGAGTGCTTCGTTTCTCGGTGCCCAGACGGGCCCTCCCGTGATCACGAAAGGTGTTGGGCTAGATCAGAAATTGAATTCGCCAGTGCCTCTCGAGGTTTTGTTGCGCAATGAAGCCGGGCAATCGGTCCCGCTTCGGACTTACTTTGGTGAGAAGCCTGTAGTTCTTGCCTTGGTCTATTACCGGTGCCCGAACCTTTGCAGTTTGACTTTGACCGAAATGGTGCAGTCTCTGCGCCGGGTCGCATTCGAACCGGGACGGGATTACAACGTGGTGGTTACAAGCATTGATCCAGCGGAAACCCCGCAGCTCGCTGCGGAGGCGAAAAAGGCGTACGCGAAGGAGTTTGGGCGGGCATCCTTCGATTCCGGTTGGCATTTCCTGACGGGCACTCAGGATTCCATATCGCGCCTCGCTTCTGCTGTCGGGTTCCGCTATCGATGGGATGAGCCGACACATCAGTTTGTGCATGCCGGCGGCATCATGGTTGCGACCCCGGCAGGCACACTTTCGAGATATTTCTATGGAGTCCGATTTGCTCCCGCGGATCTGCGGATGGCGCTGGTGGAAGCGTCGCAAGAGAAGATCGGTTCTCCTGTGGATGCTATTTTGCTCTATTGCTTCCACTACGATGCGTCTCAGGGCAAATACACGCTGGCGATCTTTAACGTCCTTAAAATCGGCGCCGGCATAACGATGCTAGGCTTGGCCGGACTGATTTTTCTGTTATTGCGGCGAGAGAAGAAACAAATGCCGCCTGCCGAGTGGCACGAGGCGCCTCATGCCAGGTAATCTGCAGCTGCTCGCGCAGATGCCTTTGTTTCCGCCGGCTGCTTCGGCGCAAGCGCACCAAGTTGACCAGCTGTACTTTTTTTTAATTGCGGTCTCGGGAGTGATGACGGTGCTGATCTTTGCAGCGATCATCTTATTCGCGTTTAAATATCACCGGACGAGGAGTCCTCGCGCCACGCAAATCGAGGGCTCGACAAAGCTCGAATTGACCTGGTCTATTCTCCCCTTCCTCATCATGCTGATCATGTTTTGGTGGGGGGCTGATCTCTACTTCGTTAATGCGCAGCCGCCCAAAGATGCGATGGAAGTCTTCGTGACCGGCAAGCAATGGATGTGGAAGATTCAATATCCGGATGGCGGCCGTGAGATCGATGAACTGCATGTGCCAGTGGGCCAACCGGTAAAGCTGACGATGGCATCTGAAGATGTGATTCACGACTTCTATATTCCGGCTTTTCGAGTAAAGCACGATGTAGTGCCCGGTCACTATGACACGCTTTGGTTCACGGCCACAAAGCCGGGTCGCTATCACTTCTTCTGCGCCGAATATTGTGGAAACCAACATGCATCGATGATCGGCTGGGTAGATGTGCTCGATAGGCGGGACTACGACAACTGGCAAAGCGGTGCCGGAAGGCAAGGAACCCTGGCCGAACAGGGGCAGCAGGTCTTCGAACAACATGGCTGCTCGACGTGTCATTTATTGGATCAGCAGGGCCGCTGTCCCAATCTGCGAGGTCTCTATAACAAGCCCGTATTGCTCGCCGATGGAAGGACCGTAATTGCCGACGACGCCTATATTCGGGAATCCGTTCTAGACCCTAACGCTAAAATTGCCGCGGGCTTCGAACCTGGAGTTATGCCGGTCTTCAAGGGCCAGATTAGCGAGGAAGGAATTATTCAGCTAATCGCTTTCATCAAATCTCTTTCACCCAGCGCGCCGGCTTCGCAGCAAGGCAGCCAGCAACCGCCCATCGTTATCGCGCCGACAGCGCCGGGAGCTACGTCCACTAGCACGTCAACTAATTCGAGAACTCCCGCGAATTCGCAGCCGCAGTAGTAAAACTAAAGAAAGCAGGTTATGGCAACACTCGCGCAAGAAACACCCAGGACAGCGGAGCCCGTAAATTACCTGAACGTCGCACACGGGTGGAAGAGCTGGTTATTCACCACCGACCACAAGCGAATAGCGGTCCTTTACCTCATCTCGATCACCGTGATGTTCGCGGTCGGCGGATTTTTCGCGGTGCTTTTCCGGATTAACCTATTGACCCCCGAAGGATTGTTTTCGGCGACTACTTACAATCGTTTGTTCTCTATGCACGGGATCATCATGGTCTTTTTCTTCCTGGTCCCATCGATACCAGCCACTCTTGCCAACTTTCTAATTCCGATCATGATCGGAGCCAAGGACCTGGCGTTTCCAAGAGTGAACCTACTCAGTTGGTATCTGTACGTCATAGGCGCCATTGTCACAATGTACTGCGTCTTTCGCGGCGGCGTGGATACGGGTTGGACCTTTTACGCGCCTTACAGCAGCACGTATTCCAATTCCTACGTTCTTCCTGCCGTGGCTGGTGTATTTGTCGCGGGTTTCTCGTCCATTCTGACCGGCTTGAATTTCATCGTCACGGTCCACAAGATGCGCGCACCGGGGATGACCTGGGGCCGCTTGCCGCTGTTCGTCTGGTCGAACTATGCGACTGGCCTGATTCAAGTGCTCGGCACTCCGGTGCTCGCTATTTCACTGACCCTGATTGGTTTGGAACGGGTGTTTCACGTCGGAATATTCGATCCGAATATTGGGGGCGATCCGATTCTGTTCCAACACCTATTCTGGTTCTACTCGCATCCTGCCGTGTACATTATGATTCTGCCGGGAATGGGCGTGATCAGCGAGATCGTTGCATGCTTTTCACGAAAGCGCATTTTCGGCTATAACTTCGTCGCTTTTGCCAGCATGGCTATTGCCGTACTTAGCTTCGTGGTCTGGGGACATCACATGTTCGTCACGGGCCAGAGCGTGTACACGAGTGTTGCGTTCTCGATTTTGAGCTTCATGGTAGCGGTGCCCTCCGCGATCAAGGTGTTTAATTGGACCGCCACGATGTACAAGGGTTCGGTGTCGTTCGACACGCCAATGTTGTATGCATTCGGATTCATTGGTCTATTCACGATCGGCGGATTGACAGGTCTGTTTTTGGCAACGCTCGCGGTGGATGTGCCGGTGCACGGTACATACTTTATCGTGGCGCATTTCCATTACGTGATGGTTGGCGGCATGGTGATGGCCTATATGGGTGGTCTGCATTTTTGGTGGCCGAAAATGACGGGCCGCATGTATTCACAGGTGTGGTCTCAAATTTCGGCGGCCATCATCTTTGTGGGATTTAACCTGACGTTTTTCCCGCAGTTCATTCTTGGATACCTGGGAATGCCGCGGCGGTATCACGCGTATCCGCCTGAATTCCAGATGTTGAACGTTATGTCTACCGCGGGCTCATCTATTCTCGCGGTTGGCTATGTGATTCCGCTGATTTACTTTCTGTGGTCGCTGAAGCACGGGGCGATTGCCGGCAAGAATCCCTGGGGCGCATCGGGGCTGGAGTGGCAGATCCAGTCACCTCCGACTACATTCAACTTTGACGAGACACCTATTGTGACCGAAGAAGCATACAACTACGGTCCTGTGGAGGAAGTCGTTGGCTGAAACCGTTATCCCCGTCAGTCATGAACCCTCGGCGGTGGAGGCACATCTCCGCCATCACTTTGCAACGCCGGAACAGCAGATGGATGCGTCGACGCTTGGCATGTGGACCTTCCTCATTACAGAAGTCCTGTTTTTCGGTGGTATGTTCGCAGCCTACGCCGTATACCGGGGAATGTACCCTGCTGCATTCGCCAGCACCAGCCGCTATATGGACCTCGTGCTTGGCGGAACCAACACAGCTGTGCTGATTTGCAGCAGCTTGACTATGGCGCTTTCGGTTCGCGCCGCGCAGCTCAGCAAACGAAGAGATCTGATTATTTTTCTAATCGTAACCATGATCTTTGGAACGATCTTTCTATGGATTAAGTGGATTGAATGGCATGCGAAGTGGGTGGAGCATAAAGTGCCTGGCTTCAACTTTCAATATGACCAGCCGCAGTTTGTGCATAACGCGCAAATTCTGTTCTTCCTCTATTTCGCGATGACGGGCATGCACGCTTTGCACATGGTCATCGGCGTAGGGCTGCTAACGTTCCTTCTGGTTCAGGCGATCCGGTGCGTATTTAATGCACGGTATTTCGCACCGGTTGAAATGATCGGGCTTTACTGGCACTTTGTCGATATCGTCTGGATATTTCTGTTTCCGCTGTTGTATTTGATAGGACAAAACCGTACATGACGGCACACATTCCAAAAGTTAGGGTGCTGGTTTTGGTATGGGCGGCGCTGATCGTCCTCACCGGAACCACGTCTGCTGTGTCCAAGGTTGACCTTGGCGAGTGGAACATTGTAGTCGCCTTGCTAATCGCTGTGACCAAGGCCTCGCTCGTGGTTTGGATTTTTATGGGAGTGCGCTACACCACTACTTTGACGAGACTCTTTGTAGTTGCGGGTCTGGTGTGGCTCAGCATTATGATCCTGATCACGTACAGCGACTATACCAGCCGTAGCTGGACGTATCAGGCACAGCCGTGGTCCCAGACGAAGAGCGTAGGCGGCAGCCACTAGAAACGCGCGCTGATAAGATAGGTGCCTGGCCATCACGGCTTGGAGGACCGAAAATGCAGCGCATCTTGATCATCCTTGTCTTCCTCTGCGGCTCGCTTTCCGCTGTTCTGGTAAGCGCGCAGGGTCGCGATCCCTGGGACTACGGCAACAACCCCAACTGGGACGGGTCCTGGAATCGGCGGCCGTTTCCCGCGGCGGGAGCCTGTTTCTTTACGGGCTCCGGTTTCAGGGGCAACCGTTTTTGTGTAAGGCGAGGCGATCGATTGAGGAGCCTTCCGGGAAATTTCGGAGACAACATCTCCTCTATCCAGATATTTGGCAGAAGCCGCGTGGTGGTGTTCGACAACCGTAATTTTAGAGGTGGCAGCCAGGAGCTCCGCAGCAGCGTTGGGGATCTCCGCAGCGTTCCCTTCCGCGGCAGACGCAGTAGCTGGAACAACCGCATCTCTTCGATTATGGTGCGCTGATAACCAGCAACTAAGCTCGGACTCTTGTTGCCACCTATGGGTCGCTAAGGCTTCCGGCTCAGTTTCAGCGTTCGTGAATCTGATCTCGCAGTTTGTTCCAATCCGCCAAGTTCGTTTTCAGCGCTTTTGACGACTCGAGATATAGGGCAATCACTTGCGATGGCGGAGTCCGGTCCGCACTCTCGAGAGCATTTAGGGCCGCGGTAAGCTCAGTGACGGAAGAGTGTAGGCCTTCCGCAATGGCGTCGAGCGAAGATTTCTGTTGTTGGTTTAGTTGCGCCTTCGTGTCACTGATCTGCTTTTTGAGGCTGTCGACTTCGGATGCCGCCTTTCTGGCACGCAGCATGTCTCCAAACGCACGCTGAGCCCACAGGAACTGCTGTGTCAAATCGGCGATGGTCGCTCGTGAACGAGGATCCATTAGCACTTCGAGCGGCTGGACGAAGTCGCGCCCATTCACGGTCAATTTCACTTTGTATGTACCAGGCATCGCTAGAGGCCTCAACCAACGCGGACCGCCTTCTCCGCCGATGTCATCGCCCGGAGCGGTGTTGCTGGGAGCTCCGTAGCGGAGATCCCAAGCAAAACGGTGCATGCCCGCTTGTTCGCTCAATCGCGGGGGTTTGGGAAGCCAGCGGGGGGCGATGGGCAAGTTTGGAGGCGGATTGGGCGGCTTGTCACGACTTGAAAAGCGTTGCACGACTTTGCGGTGGCGATCCAAAATCTCGAGCACGATTTCGCCCTCGGCAGGCTGTCGCAAATAATAATCCACGTACGCTCCAGGCGCAGGATTCTGCGCTTGCGGCTCTTCTTGCGGAAGCGGCGTACCGGCAAAGCTGTCATTCGTGATGCGAGTGGCGCGATCCGGCTTAAACAACCAACAATCGACATTTGAAACGTCGTGAGTGATCTGGCGAAGGGGTGCAATGTCGTCGAGAACCCAAAAGGATCGACCGTGCGTGGCGATCACGAGATCGTTGTCATGAATGACCAAATCGCGCACGGAGGTCACGGGCAAATTAAGCTGCAAGGGCTGCCAGCGATCGCCATCGTCGAAGGACAAGTACACGCCGAACTCTGTAGCGGCAAATAGCAAGCCCTTTCGCTTGGGATCTTCACGAACTGCATTCAAGAATGCACGAGCGGTGATGCCCTCAACGATAGGAGTCCAGGTCTTTCCATAATCGCGCGTACGGAAGAGATAAGGCCGCATGTCGTCGAGGCGATGACGATCGACGGCAACGTAAGCCTCACCAGGAGTGAAATGCGAAATTTCAATCTGTGTGATCTTGCTCCAGTCCGATAGCTCTTTGGGTGTGACGTTCGTCCACGTTTTACCGCCATCACGGGTGAGATGGACGAGTCCGGTATCGCTGCCCGCCCAGATCTCTGCGCTACTAAGAGGCGAAGGCGCAATGGTGTAAATGACCCCATATCCGCGCTGCTTAGCGTTCTCAATCGTCACTGGACCCTCAGGCTTGGCGTGAGTGCCGGTTGTGGTATCACCGGTTAGATCGGGGCTGATCTTTTGCCAGTGCAAGCCGCCGTCGAGCGTTTTCATGACGTACTGGGTCCCGAGATAGAGCGCGTTGTGCTGTAGTGGCGAAAACACCAGCACGGGCGTCCACGGATCGCGGTATTTCCGCTTTGTAACATCGAGACTAAAGCCGGATGTAGGCCATGGCGCGATGTTCTGGCTCTGCATCATTCGTCGATCGAACCGGCCCACCTCGCCGTATGTTCCTGCGAAGTAAACGATATTGGGATCCTTCGGATCGGGTGCTATGTAACCGCTCTCGCTGCCGCCAACTGAGAACCAGTCGTGTGAATCGATCTCGCCGTGGTCGGTTCTGACAGGAAGCGCTGCTGTCCCGCTGTCCTGTTGCGCGCCGTAAAGATGATACGGGAAGGCGTTGTCGGTGATGACGTGGTACATCTGCGCGGTGGGTTGGTTGTACCAAGTGCTCCAGGTCTGGCCGCCATTGAGGCTAACTGTTGTGCCCTGATCGGTCGCCAGCACCATGCGCAACGAGTTCACGGGGTCAATCCAAACCTGGTGGTAATCATCGCCGCCCGGAGCGCCACGCACAATGCTCAATGTTTTTCCGCCGTCGCTCAACTTATAGAAGGCGACGTTCGGAATGTAAACGACATCCGGATCGTTTGGATCAGCAGTGATGCTGCTGAAGTACCAGGCCCGGCTGGTAATTCTCGGATCACTGTTCACGCGAGTCCAGGTATCGCCCGAGTCATCGCTGCGATACAGACCGGCTTCTTTCGCGTCAATCGTCGCATACACTCGTTTGCCATGGGTTCCGCGCGCTACGGCTACGCCAACGCGACCCCACTGACCCTCCGGCAGCCCATGGCCGGTGAGCTGCTGCCATGTCTTACCGCCGTCGGTCGAACGGTAAAGACCGCTTCCCGGGCCGACGAGGGGAGCATACGTGCTCCAAGGCGGACGATGCGCCTCCCACATCGCAGCAAATACAATTCGCGGCTCGTCCATCGCCATCGCCAGGTCGGCAGCGCCGGTTTGGGGGCCTCGGTTCAGCACTTTCTCCCAGGTCTCGCCGCCATTTGTAGACAGGAATACGCCGCGTTCATCATTGGGCGCGTAGGCATGCCCGAGCGCGGCGACGAGGACGATATTGGGGTTGCTAGGATGGACAATGATTCGGCTGATCTGACGCGTATCAGTCAGGCCAACGTTTTTCCAGGTCTGTCCGCCATTAGTCGATTTGTACACGCCATCGCCTGTCGCGAGATCGGAGCGGATATCCGATTCACCGGTGCCCGCATAGATTACATTTGGATTCGACGGTGCAACTTCGAGCGCGCCAATTGAAGCTACAGGTTGGCTGTCAAAGATGGGTGTCCACACAGTGCCTGCGTCGGTGGTTTTCCAGATCCCTCCATCGACCGCGCCGAAGTAAAACGTGCGCCCATCGCCCGCCACGCCCGAGGCCGCGACTGCACGTCCTCCGCGGAATGGCCCGATCAGGCGCCACTTGAGACCACTGAATAGATCGGGCGCAATGGATTGCGCGTTAAGCGCGAAACAAAACGAAAGAGCCAGAAGGCATCTGCACATGCGCTGCATAAACTCTCAACGATAGCGCACTGAAAAATGTATCTTGGAAAGGAAGGAGTGAGCAGAATGAATCCGTGTTTGCTGATAATTCAACTCGGCATGTTGGCGTTTGCTGGCGGAGTTCAAGCGCAAAAGGCCTCGCCGGTCGTCGGAATTGAGACGCGGGCCGACAATCCCCTCAGCAGTGAAATCAGGCAGTCGTATCAAGCGGTGAAGAACAACATCATCAAATCGGCAGAAGAGATGCCCGAAGAGAACTACAGTTTCAAGCCTACGTCCGAGATTCGGAGTTTTGCCCAGGTTCTCGGGCATGTCGCGGAATCTCAAATGCGCACATGCTCCGCGGTGATGGGTACGCCGAAATCAATAGATGCAGCTTCAAAAACGTCGAAGGCCGACTTGGTGGCTGCTCTTCAGGAGGCCTTCGGGCAATGCGATAAAGCTTACGAAACGCTTACGGATGCAGACGCAAGCAATATGATCAAAACGCCGCACGGCCAGCGAACGAAAATGGGAGCGCTAGCCGGCAACATAATCCACGACACCGAACAATATGGCATAATCGCGGTCTATCTGCGATTGAAGGGTCTGGTTCCGCCGTCTAGTCAGCATTGATTGATGATCCAGCGGACCGCCTCGCCGAACGACTCGGTGGAGTGGCTGCACGGCGCTTGCGAGGACTCACGCGATATCAGTACAGATGGGCATCCGACGCTCTGGGCGGCAATACAATCAGCGGCTGAGTCGCCAATGAAATAGCAGTGCTCAGGTGTGGCTTCGTAGTAAGCCAGCGCCTCTTGCAGAAGGAGCGAACCGGGCTTGCGGCATTGGCATTGATCAGCGTAGGAGTGTGGGCAGTAATAGACTCTTGAAATGCGGATGCCGGCTGGGGCAAGCTGCCGGAATAGTGCCCGATTCACTTCGATGAAATCGCTCTCAGTGTAATAGCCGAGTCCGATGCCCTGTTGGTTGGTAACCATTACAAGTGTGAATCCCGCATCTTGTAGCGCCTTGAGTCCTTCGAGGACGCCCGGCATCAGTTCGACCAGCGCTGGATCATGCAGAAATGGAACTTCGCCGATTAACGTGCCATCGCGATCGAGGAAAGCAAGGCGGGGGTCAGTGACCCGCGTCAATTCGGGCACGGCTGCATGTAGCTGGATGGCAGCGGCGCGTTCCAGGATTGCCGACGTGCTGGTGTCAAAAGCTATTGGAATGCAAACGACGCTTCCTCCATAGGATTCGACGATAGGCTTGGATTGCAGCTCCTCCGGAGTATAGTCGCCGCCCTTGATGTACACATCCGGCTTTATCAGTTCTAAAAGGGCTACGGGACGTGTTTCCGGCATGAGCGTGACGGCGTCAACCGCTTCGAGACCAGCGACAACGTAAAGCCGGTGCTCCTGTTTGTTCACGGGCCGTAGCGGACTCTTATAGCTCTGTATGGAGGCGTCTGAATTCACAGCCACAATGAGACGGTCACAATGCTCGCGCGCCCGCGTCAGGTACTCCACGTGCCCGACGTGTAGAAGGTCGAACGCGCCGCAGGTAAGGCCGATCCTGTGTCCCATTGACCGCTCATCTGCCGCCCAGGCCGCGAGAGCTTCTCTTTCGAAAATCTTTTGATTCACTTCAGATGTCAGTCTAGAACCCTCGGTACAAACAATGGTAACGAGGCTCCCGCCTAGGGACTGCTTTAAGCTGTTATCTGAATGAAGGAGCCCGCATTGAGCATCTGTTCCATTTTTGAAGGGCGGCGTTTAGTGGTCGTAGGCGACGTGATGCTCGATGAGCATATCCAAGGGCAGGTCCGGCGGCTGTCACCGGAAGCTCCAGTTCCGATTGTCGAGATTCAGAGCCGACGCTTTCATCCGGGTGGAGCGGCGAACGTGGCGGTCAACATTACCAGCCTGGGCGGCACTGCGCTGCTGGCTGGCATCATCGGGGCCGATACAGCGGGAACGCGGCTTCGAGAGGAGCTTTCATTACGCGGTGCCGACTCAAAACACCTGATCGCCGTGACCGGCCGCCGCACTACGACGAAGAGTCGCGTCATGGCAGGCGGGCAGCACATAGTTCGTTTCGATGAGGAATGCCGCCTCGACTTGTCGCCCGAAGAAGAAGACGCACTGGCAAGGCGCGCGTGCGAATGCGCGCAAGAGGCGCACGCGTGCATTATCTCCGACTACGCTAAGGGCGTAGCGATCCCCAAGATCTGCCAGAGAGTTATTTCAGCAGCATCCGAAAGAGGCATTCCCATCATCGTCGATCCTAAAGGCACGGATTACACCAAGTACGCAGGCGCTACATTAATCACGCCAAATCTCAATGAAGCGAGAACGCTGGCGGGAACTTACGACAGCCGCTTTCTTGCTCGAGACGATTCGGGCATTTTAATTGAAGACATCGCTGAAACGATCATGAGACGGTTGAGCGCGAATCTACTGATCACGCGCGGCTCCGAAGGTATGAGCCTTTTTGAGCGGGGAGCTCCTCCGGTGACAATTAGAGCCCGAGCACGGCAGGTTTATGACGTCACTGGGGCGGGTGATACCGTCGTAGCTGTTTTGGCCCTGGGGCTCGCGGCCGGGCTGTCGCTGGAGAACGCCTCTCGACTCGGGAACCTTGCGGCGGGCGTAGTCGTCGGCGAACTTGGTGCATCGACCATATCACCGGAAGCTCTCGAAAGTGCAATCACCGACGAGGATCGGATTCTCCCAATTATGAAGAGCTTGAAGTAGTGAACCGGTTCGCGTGTCTCGACCTATTGCAATCTGTCGACGCTCGGGTCTGGTGGCTTGAAAAAGGAACCGGCTAAATAGAGATGGTCCGTCGGTTTCTTCCAGGTGCGAACCCAAGCCGCCAACTGGTCCTCGGGCGTCTTGACTGGAATCATAATGATGGCCATACCACTGTCGAGGAGCTCTCGATAGCGCTTTTGGGCCCGCTCGGTCGCCTCTTTGCTTTTGCGGATGTTCGCGTGCCAGGGCATTTCCAAGCTAATGCCATTCTGGCCCACAGCGTGGATAAGCTGTTGAGTTTCGTTCACCGAGAGCTCACCAACATGCATAGGTATGTTGACAATAATCCGCGAACCTTGCGATTCCGCTATCTTTCCAAGTTCTTCGATGTGTTTGCAAACTGCTTCCCAGGGCTGGGCGCCCGCCATGTGGGGAGCGGCCGACATGTTGTCTATGAACCTTACGGGAGCCGGTGCATTTTGCCATAATTGCCGAATCCCTGCTTGCAGGGCGTGCCGAGTATTATCGTCGGCAATGTTAATAATCTGGCGCGTGGCGTGCCCGGGCCATGAACCCACGTATTTGGAATTGGGTGGCATCTGTTCGATCGAGACATTGGCAGGAGGATAATGATTTTGCTCCGCCTCGGGAATGACGGTGGTTCCCGACACGTAGGTACCCACCTCCATCCCTCTCGAGGTCATTATTTTGCGTAAACTTTTGTACTGCTTGGCTGCTTGCTCCTGGCCCCCGGCGGGTACGTCGAGAACGGCGAGATCCGTTACGAGCTTGATGTGCGCGAAATAGTCCGGGTGATTCTTCAGATAGAAATCGACATGCTGATTCACATTGACCAGGACTCTCCAGTACTCACTGGAGTCAGGCCATTCAAAGGCGACGTTCTTGGCAGAGAATGCCGAAAGAACCAGCACCCCGGCCAGCGTTGACAGTTTCTGTATTTTTTTCATCAACTTGCGTTAGCGACTCCCCATTATAACGGCGGAATCGCTTGTGCGCTAAACCACGTCGCGCGATCCAGCCGATGCCTCGGTGCGAGCACTTCCGGAATCGACGACGGCAGCCGCGTCGTCGATAAGCCGCGCGATGTTGTCGTAAGTCAATTTAAACATCTTCAGATCCTTTCCATAAGGATCCGCGATCGCGAGACCTCGATGGGTATCCAGGGAGCCAAGAAAAAAAACCTTCTCATTCATCTTCCGAGTTTTTGCCAGGCGCTTAATCGCGCGGAATTGATCGACATCGAAGACGAAAATGATGTCGTGTGATCTCAGATCCTGCTCACTCAGCACTCTGGATCGGTGCAGTGACAAGTCAATGTTTCGGGCCGCCGCTGCTTCAATCGCAGCATTTGGCGAGGAACGGCCGGATGCTGGGAGTAATCCGACGGAGGATATTCTGATATTTGGCAGCCGCGTTCTCGCATAGAGTTCAGCAAATGGGCTGCGGCAAATGTTCCCCTTACATATAAATAGGACACTCGAAGCATTTCTCAGCGCCTTGAAGACGCGAGCTTGAGTGTACTGCCGGATCGGACTCAAGAACCACAGTGCCGGGAAGAAAGCGCGTGCAAACAATCCCGCAATTTCTTCCATTGCCGGTTTAGGATCATCGGCCGTGAAAGTGTCACTTCGCTCGCGTAACCGAACGATGTTCCAAAGCTCCGAAAGAACGCGATGCACCGGCAGGGTCATCAGGGTTGGGTCTGTTCTGTCAGAACGAAGGTTGGATCGCAGCCAGCCCAGATCCATAAACCAATTGCGGCAGTAGAGATTCGTGCGATAACTGGAGTTGAACTCACTCCGTCCGAGCTTCAGCATCTCGTAAAGGTAGCGCGGGAAATCGACGCCTGCAGCGAGAGCCAGCGGCAAGGAGCCCCAGAATCGCCCGTTGGTTTCAATCAGCACCCATTTGTGAGATTCAAGATTGTAACGGAACTCCACCATGCAAACCCCGGTGTACTCGACTGCTTGCAGCAGCCGACGTGTCGCATCAAGCAGTTCGGGGTTCAGCGGGACACTTTTGCGGTAAGTGCTTCCACCACCGAGCAGCGGCTCATGCACCCGCTCGTGCTGAAACGCGACCAAAACTTGGCCATCGCGGCACAGCGTCTCGACACCCACACCAATCCCGCGAAAATGTTCCTGCACCAGCACCGGTCCCGCTGCCAGCATGCCGCTCGCAATCGAGTCAACATCTTCCGAGCGCCGTATCTTCTTCACAAAACGCCTGGCTTGGGGATCATTCGATTCGGCTGACCGGGGTGGCTTCACAAAAACGGGCAGCCCGAAATCTCCAACCGCCGCCTCCAACTCTGCACGCGTCGACGCAACTACTTGGCGCGGTAAGGGAATATTCAGTTCGCAGGCCAGATCGTACGTGCACTGTTTGTCCGAGGTCATGCGATGCGCTGCATCGCTCAGCAGATAAACGCATTCCGGTCGTGCGAGCTCGTTTTTGTGGATTTGCAGCGGCAATAGAGATGCGTCGTCGGAAGGAATCACTAGGTCGAACTCAAAACGGCAGAGCAGCTCGTTGAAAGCATCGATCCACCGCGAGTCACCGGAACGGTAATACGGTATCGAATGCACCACCTTCACATAGCGCGATTGAAGGGACGGAGAATTCACGGGGCACCAGGCCACATGCACGTCGAGGCCGACTCTCCCAAGGGAACGTATTACGGAAAGAAAACTGCGCGTGTCCGAGCCTAGAACAAGTACGCGCCCGGAATAACGTGTTACGCCTGGCTTCGATACCACTCGGAATATTCCTGTAGGGTAGCGCCGGTCAAATGAGGTGCAGCCGTTGAGAACAGGCATCGCAGATCGGAATACAGCTTTTCAATTTGTCTTCCGGTCCGGAAAATAGGGCTTCCGTCGGGCATTAACTCCGAGGAGTGCAGCATGAATTCAGCGTAGCTTCGGCCTTCGGCAAGTACGCGGCGCACGATACTGAGCAATTCATTAATATTCCGCCCGGTCGGACGGAGCCATACTGAGTCTGGGCGGACACGGCTCAGAACGGATCGGAGCGCGCGCGGGCGTACCCAACTCCAGTCTGTACCTCGGAACACCGTCATAGGAACTTCCAGCAGCTTCGAAGTTCCCGGCCGCGAAATGTCAGCAGGATCGAGCCAGTAGGGGTGAGTGGGAAAAAACCGATAGTCCGAGCCATTGCAACCGAGCTGCGCCGTCGGCTCTGTGCGCCAGGACACGCCGGGCGTGACGGAGCAATCGACACGATACCCATATTCGATCAGCAGCTCAGTGTATCTTCGATCAAGCGCCCATCTGCCGGCGCGATGACTGCGAGGCTGCACACCAAAAACGTCGGCGAGCAGTTTCGTTTGATAAGCAACTTTCGCCCGCATCGCAGCCTCAGGATATTCGATCAGAAATGGCAGATATGCGTAATCACGATCGGAAAGCGGCTCGAGGGGAGGTGCGTTCCAGGCGTGAAGATGCATTCCGATTTCGCCGGTCCTCCGGGACACAACGTCGCGCCCCAACGCACGGAAATCGGGACACATCGCCATCTCATAGTTCACCAGATAGGTTGGCTTGAAGTGAAATTCCTCGCACAGGTCCTGGAATCGTCCTAGGAACTTTGAGTTGCGGGTCGTAATTTCGCGAGGTGCCGACCAGAGATCATCGCCTTCCGTATCGATCGTGATGAGAAAGAATGGCGGGTTAGATTTTTTTGTTGCCTGCCCCGCAGGATCAGATCCGATGTGTGGCATCAGTGACATTAGTTGGCTCGCGCCTCTGAGGAGTGGGAATTGCGAGGCAACCGTTTCAATCGGGCGATCGACTTACTCGCTCAAAGGGAAACTGAAGCGCGCACCGCCATTGGATTGCACGCATCCGCGCCGGCACAGCGATCATGTCGGTCCTACACCCATGACCCTCAGCACAATAACACTATAAACGTACGGCATCAGAGCTCGCAACCAAGCGCGCTCGAGCCGAGCGGTGCCGTGACGAGACGCACGACGCGGGAAACCAGCCACGAATATCTCGCATCAGAGAAGCAAGTTGATTTTTTCGCGCAACGCGTAGACTGCGCGCTGCGGTTCTCGGATTGGGGTTGAGGGCTGATCGAGCTCGACAAAACTTTCACATTTTATTTACCAGCTCTACGCCATCCGAGTCGCGCAAACGAAAGCAAAATGAACCTCAACGAATACTGTGAGCACCTAAGAGCCGCTGGAACAAAAGTTCTTGCTGGTTCCGAAGACACACTCTGGGCGAGTACCCGGTCCTTTGTGATGCAGCGCCGGCCTTTCTTTGCCCTCCACGTACCCTCCAAACAGGAGATTCAAGCTGTTTTCAGCGAGTCACGCGCGGCCCTGTTAAGCTTCACGACAAGCTCTTCCGACTTCCCGCGCTTGCTGTCCTCAGATTCTGCTCCCGGCCCTGCATGGGGAGTGCCGAGCTATCTCTACATCTGCAGCGATCCCGAATACTCGCAGCAAAAGCTGTCCCAAAGCGCGCGCTCACATATTCGCCGGAGCCTGAACGAATTTGAAATCAGATTTGTCGCTCCAGCCGAACTGCTCAAACTCGGAAGCAAAGCGTATTGCGACACACGTACGCGCTTCGGTCTATCGCAGAGCACCCCACAAGCGTTCGAGGCTACGTTCTGTCTAGCTCAATCATTCCGTCGCTATCTTGGGGCGTTCAAGGATCAACAACTAGCCGCATTTCTGGCCATTACGGAGATCGATGATTGGGCTTCTATAGGGCCAGGCTATTCAGTCAGTGAGCTTCTAGCTCTGCGCCCCAACAACGGCCTACTTTTTCGCGCTTTACAGCATTATCTTGTCGAGAAGAAATACCGGCTGGTAGACCACGGACTGAGTAATTTCCCGCTCACAAGCAAGGTGGAAACTCTGCATAAATTCAAAGTGAAGATGGGATTCCAAGCTTATCCGGTACACCGCCGTTTCGTCATGAACCCATTACTGCGCCCGTTTGTGAATCGGCTCTCGTGGCGGATGGCCACTGGATTACAGAAGCTTTCGCCGCGCAATCCATTGTTTGAGCAAATGGAGCTTGTTTTGAGGATGGCTCTGCGCACCGAGCCTTCGACTCAGGTATGAGATCATGTAAGTGCACCCGCTAGTGACGACCGCCCGGAACGAGTGGATATTTATCTTAGCGACAATGAGTGCAGACGGTCGGCAGCACAGTCATAAAACGCCCGTTAAATTTCACTAATTTAGGCCACCTTTCGGAGTTAGACAGAGGTTTCAAAAATCTGGAGATTTCTTTCCTGCAGCGCTTTAGGATAAATCCGGAAACTTACTTCTGCTGCACTTTGCGAATATTTACAACTATTTAGTGTGGTTCTCACCGATGAGATTTGTGCTAGGTCGATGGGATTTAGAAGTAATTGCATTTCACTATGATGACAGTACTACCATTACGGCGTTTGGATTGAGTGCTGTATGGCGCAAACTGTGCCGACTTGACTGAAGCGGCGGTCAAGCGCCACACTTTGTATACAGAGCGTTGCAGAACCAAAGTGGCCTTTCATGGGAGTCACTTAGCGGTAGCTTTGTGCATATGCTGGACATGGATAGGTTTTCGCCGGTGGCCGGGAAATCAGGAGCTCTCACTCCAGGAATAGCTGCTGAACCCCCTCAATACGCGCTGCAGGTGCGTTACCGGTATGAACGACAGGTGGAGCAGTCGCTGCGGGTTCGCGGATTCGTCCCTTTTTTGCCGCTTTTTAAGAGTCGACGAAGATGGTCCGACCGAACAATGGAAATTGAGACGCCTTTATTTCCGGGATATGTTTTCTGCTCGATGGATTTAGGAAATCGGATGCCGGTATTATCTACGCCGGGGGTGGTGGGCATAGTAGCCGCAGGGAAGCAGCCTTTACCCGTTGATCCCCATGAGCTTGAGGCAGTACGGGCGATGATTGTCCGCGGGATTGATGTGCAACCTTGTTTCGCCACACCGGGTCAAAAGGTCAGGATTGGAACGGGTCCCTTGAAAGGCATCGAGGGGTTCCTTGTTCAACTGCGAGGGAAAAACCGCCTTGTGGTTCGTATATCCATCTTGAATCGGTCCATCTCGGCGATTATTGACGGAAGCGAAGCGGTCCCGTTGTGACGGGGGCGGCGGCTTATGGCTCACGGGATTTGAGGAAACTGGCATTATGCGCCTTCGGCGACACAAAGTACGCGTCGTAAGCGTACGGTTTACGCAAGACGAGTACGATGCGATAACCAAGGCCTGCGAAGCACAAGACGCGCGCAGCCTTTCTGAATTCGCCCGGACGGCCATGAAAGAACAGCTAGCTTCTCGCGAAGCGAAGGTGGGCCTGGCGGCAGATAGCGTCGATGCGATCGCCAGTCGCCTGGAGAAGGTTTATCGAGAGCTGAGAGCCACAACTGAACACGTGGCGGGGATGCTCGGCATCCCTAAGTAGGCTCTTCGAGCTTTTTGGATATTTTGTTGAATTCAATAGAAATACGAGTGAAGATTATGACGGCTCTATCGTACATCAAGCTCATTGTTGGAACATCGATGCTCGCAGTGTTCCTACAGGGCCAAACCAACAACACGGCACAAGCGACCCAAACTAATGCACGGCAACCTGCCCAAACTCTTGCGCCACAAGCGGCGAAACCTGCTCAAAGCTTCGAAGCCTGTAAATGGCTCCGCGGCGGTGGATACAACACCCAATATGGAGACAATGCCCAATTATGTTTTGGGACCGGGCGACACGATCATCATTCGAGCTGTGGGTATTGACGAGTTCAGTGACAAAACCGATACCAAGCTAATCGATATGCGCGGATATGTGGACGTTCCGATCGTTGGGCACGTCAAGGCCGCCGGCTTAACGGTTGAACAACTCGAAGCCACTATCACAAAAGAACTCCAGAAATATGTGCGCGACCCGCAAGTGACCGTCACAGTGGCAGAGTTCAAGAGTCAGCCAGTTTCTGTAGTGGGCTCAGTGCTTCAACCGGGTGTCTATAAATTGACCGGGCAGAACACGCTTGTGCAGGTTCTGTCGCAAGCGCAAGGTCTTTCGGAGGACGCCGGCAACACGATAAA
This sequence comes from uncultured Acidobacteriaceae bacterium, assembly GCA_963771565.1. Lineage (GTDB taxonomy): Bacteria > Acidobacteriota > Terriglobia > Bryobacterales > Bryobacteraceae > Bog-105. The sequence goes on along the minus strand of CAVYUB010000023.1, from coordinate 106,156 downwards.
TATCACGCGGGAAAAGGCGCAAGGTCGAATTCCATTGCCGGGATGTGCCGAGGACAGCACGGGTCAGTTTTATACGGCAACAATCGATACCAAACGTATGTTGGACGCGAAAGACCCGAGTGCCAATATCGTGGTCAAGCCGAATGATGTGATATCGGTTCCCAAAGCCGAGATGGTGTACGTAGTCGGGGCGGTAATCAAATCGGGAGCGTTTGTGCTCAATCAACGGGAAAGCATGTCCGTTCTGCAGGCCGTATCGATGGCGGAAGGCTTAGAAAAAACTTCCTCGCCCGGCCGCGCCAAGATCATACGGCGCGAGGAGAGGCAATAAACGCATCGAGATTCCGACCGATTTGAAGAAGATTCTGGCGGGTCAATCGCCCGATATACCACTGTATGCCAATGACATCCTGTTCGTTCCCACCAGCACGCCGAAAAGCGTGAGTTTGAGGGCGCTTGAAGCGGCGATTCAAGTTGGAACGGGCGTCGCGATATACAGGCGGTAGCCGACTCAGCAGAGTATAAGCAAGCACGAAACGAGAACGATGGAAACCTTATTACCCCCTTCATTCCCTGGTAGAGCTTCTCTCGAGCCAGTACCGGCATCCCCCCTTCAGCAACCGCTTGGATATCGAGGTGAGTTGCAGACCAGCATGGATAAACCCATGACTTGGTTCGTGATCCGCCGCTGGAAACGCACGATCATCGCCGCGGCTCTGTTTGGTGTATTGATGGGCGTGCTGGCTACAGTGTTGATACGCCCGCGCTATGAAGTCACGACCCGACTAGAAGTCCAAGATCTGAACGATAACTTTCTGAACATGAAGCAGGTGATGCCGGTGAATGACGATACGCTCGCCGCCAGCACTGCCCTGAGCGACGTACAGACCCAGATTCAACTTCTGCAAAGCGACACGCTGCTGAACCGGGTTGTTTCAGAGGTTTTGTCCTCCGAAGTGAAGCGTGGCAAGAACCGGGAGGAAACGTTAGCAAAGCTGGACGCTTTGCGGCATAAGTTAAAGGTCCGGGGGGTGGAGCAAACCCGCGTGATCGAAATGAGCGCTAGATCTGCGGAACCTGAACTCGCGTCCGCGTTTCTCAACCGAATCACTGCCGACGCGATTGCTCGAAACGTGGCCGCGCGGATGGACATGAGCCAGTCGATTGGACAGTGGCTGGGGAAAGAGTTGCACGGTGCGCAAGAGCGGCTGCGCGCCTCTGAAGACGCGCTTCAACAGTATGCAAGTAGTCACAATCTGCTTTTCACATCGGACAACAAGAGCGTAGCCGAAGAAAATCTGCGCCAAATCCAGGATGAGTTTTCGAAAGCCACGGCGCAACGCATAGAAAAGCAATCCCAATACGAAGCATCCAAAACCAACCCGGCTAATGCGATTCCGAATGTATTGAACGATAGTTCGCTGAAACAATATCAGGATCAGCTTACCGATCTCAGAAGGCAACGCGCCGATTTAGCGGCTATTTACACGCCGGATTTTGCCAAAGTAAAGCGATTAGATTCACAAATTGCTTCGGTAGAAAGCGCTCTCAAGCGAGAACAGCAAGACGTTCTCGAGCGGATCCAAACCGACTATCAGCAAGCAGCCCGCCAACAGTCTCTGTTATCAGGGCAGTTTGACGCGGAGAAGCGAAACATGTCCGACTTGGCCCAACGCTCGATCCAGTATGACGTTCTACGGCATGAAGTGGACAGTAACCGGCAGTTGTACGATTCGATGCTGCAGCAAGTGAAGCAGGCCACCATTGCATCGGCTATGCATCCTAGCAACATCCGCGTGGTGGATGGCGCATTCTGGAAGCCCAACGAGCCCGTTTGGCCAAAACCCCTACTGAGTTGCGCATTCGGCCTGATGCTTTTCTCGTTTGGCGCAGTTCTTTTTGCGTTCGCGCGCGAACGTTCGGATTCGACTCTCAAAGAGCCGGGCGACGGAAGTTTGTTCCTGAATTTGCCTGAACTGGGCACAGTCCTGCACATGCCGCAAAACCGAGCGCTAGTGCATTCATCCGTTGAAGCAATTGGGAGCAGGAGGAAACTCAAAGCACTGCCCGGCAAGCGCCTGAAGGCGGGCAAGTCGGCGACCGCGAAAGAACACGCCTTTCTGGTCGCGGAATCGTTTCGTTCCATTGCAACCTCTATTTTGTTTTCCGGGCCGGATGGAAAGACGCCTCATGTGATTGTGATTGTCAGTGCCGAGCCGGAGGACGGGAAGACCACTCTGGTTGCGAATGTCGGAGCGGCATTAGCGAGGAGCGGCCGCAAGGTTTTGCTGATTGAAGGCGATTTGAGGCGGAACCGCTTGGATCAAGTGTTTAGATTGCCAAACGACTTCGGACTCGGCAGTCTCCTCAGGGATGAGTCGCTAACGGAACGGAGTCTTAAGGCCGCCGTGCATGAGACCAATGAACCGGGGTTGTTCGTATTGCCAAGCGGTCCGTGCGATTCCGAAACTCCTGATCTGTTGCATTCACCAGTTTTGCGCAAGCTGATCGAACGCTTGAGGCAACAATTCGACGTTATTTTGATCGATACGCCTCCGCTACTCGAGATCCCAGATGCACGTCTGTTGAGCCGCATCGCGGATGGGGCGATTTTTATTGCCCGTTCCAGACGCACGACCGTTGAGGCTGCCGCTTCAGCGACTCAGCGGCTGGCGTTCGACAAAGCTCGGGTTCTCGGAATCGTGTTAAACGACTGGAATCCGAAGCAGAGCCGCTATTACAGCCGTTACGGCCGGTACGCGTTGCAGTAGATCTGGCGGAGGTATGGCCCGCCGCTCGATTGGCGGCCCCTGCCTGGCAGCCTTTCCAATGATTGTGCAGCTCGATTCCCGACACACTCCGAACCCGTTGGCGGATGATGCCTAGGATGCGGACCATTCCGTCCTTGAAGGTGTCGTTCGCTTGGACGCTGGCGGGTTCGTTGGCTTACGCTGGCTCGCAGTGGACCATGATTATCCTGTTCGCGAAACTCGGTAGCGCGGCCATGGTAGGTCAATACGCGTTTGCGGCGGCGGTTGCCTACCCGGTCTCGCTGGTCGCAAACCTTCAATTACGAGCAGTTTTCGTTAATGATCACGAAGGACGATATCCGTTTCGCCGCATGCTTGGCGCCAGGTATCTGCTGGCGGCATTCGCCTGGATGCTGCTGCCGTTCATCTGCCTATGCATGCGTTCGAACGCCCAGACTACGGCGCTGATTGTTCTCCTCGGGTCTGCGATGTTAATCGATAGCCTTAGTGAGTCATATTTCAGTCTGTTGCAGAAATGCGAACGCATGGACCGCATCGGACGCTCACAAATGTTCAGGAGTCCTCTGTGCTTGGCAGTCGCTGCCGTGGCTCTTTATTTCACGCACAGTGTGCTCTACGCCGTGTGCGGCGTGCTGTTCGGAAGGCTGATGATTCTGATGCTTTACGATACTGCGCCTGAAACTTTTCGGATCGGCCGCATCAACTCGGAAATACGGGATGACTTGCCCGTTTCGAACTCGCCACTCAAGCGTTTTTGGCCGCAGTGGAGTCTCAAGTCACAAGTCGAAATGATTTGGGTAGCTGTTCCGCTCGGGGCCGTTTCGGTGCTCGCTTCGTTCAACCTGAATATACCGAGGTATGTCATCGAGCATTATCTGGGCGCTCACGAATTGGGCATTTACTCAGCTCTGAGTTATCTTCCTTACGCCGCCGTGCTATTTGCGTCAGCCATCGGATATGTCACCTTCGCGAGGCTTGGCAAATTCTATTTCGAGCGCGACATTCGAGGATTTAAAACCTTGCTCGGCAGGATGGTTCTCATCGCCTCAGGGATTGGAGTTGTCGGATTTATCGGGTGCGCGATCGCTGGTAAGCTGATCTTGCGGATACTCTACCGGCCCGAATATGCGGAGCACTCGGATCTGCTTTTGTGGTTGGTCGCCGTAGCCGCAATGGCGTGCGTGGCAACTTGTGTGGGCGTCGCCATGACGGCAGCTTCGCAATTTCGGCCTCAAATCCCGCTATTCTTGATCATAAGCGTTGTTTCGGCCGCCACGGCATTTGGGCTCGTGCCGAGGATTGGGCTTTACGGCGCGGCAATTGCAGGTCTAGCTTCCGTTACGGTCCAAGCAGCTGGTAGCTATTGGATTGTTCGGCGGGCGCTCAAGCGGCGGATGTTGGGGGCGCGTGAGGACAGCCGAGATGCTTCCGTTGTGGAAAATGCCCTAGTGTCTGAATCGTAATTGGCGAATATTTGCGTCTGATGCAGCGAAAGATATTGCACGTTGTTGGAGGAATGACCCGGGGCGGTGTGGAAACCTGGTTGATGCACGTTTTGCGGGGCATCGATCGAGCAAAGTTCAAATTTCACTTTTTGGTTCACACCAGTGAACAATGCGCTTACGACGAGGAGATTCGTTCTCTCGGAGCGGAAATCCATCCTTGCACCGGAGTGCGGAATCCGATCAAATACGCCCGGCAATTCAAAGCCGTTTTGCAGGAGCATGGACCCTTCGACGTCGTACACAGCCACGTTTACCTGTACAGCGGTTATCTGATGCGCCTAGCAGCAGAAGCCGGCGTCCCGATTCGAATAGCGCATAGCCATACCGCTCTGAAGCCGAAGGGCTTCAATCCGGCGCGATTTGCCTATGAACGGCTCATGAGGGATTGGATTGCGCGGTACTCGACGCACCGCATCGGCATTTCACAAATAGCAGCCGACAGCCTGTTTGGCAAACAGGCTCATAAATCGGCCGCGGTGCTTTACTACGGCTTCGACTTCACGCCTTTCCTGCAGCCGCAGGATCCTGAAGAAGTGAAGCGGCGGTTAGGCGTACCCGTGCATCGCAAGATCATCGGCCATATGGGGCGATTCTTGCCTGTCAAGAATCATGCCTTTATAGTTGAATGTCTTCAGCGCATCGTCGCGGCTGGAACCGACGCGCATCTGTTGCTGGTGGGCGATGGCCCGCTTGTGGCAACTGTTCGGAAAGACATCGAAACGAGGGGACTAACAGACCGCTGCACTTTCGCGGGGGTTCACAATGTTGTTGCACCTTTTCTGAGCGCAATGGATGTTTTTGTTTTTCCCTCTCTTTATGAAGGGCTTGGGATTGTTGCTCTCGAGGCTCAGGCAGCGGGCGTTCCTGTAATAGCCTCGACGGTTGTGCCCGAAGAAATCGATATTATCCCAGGACTGGTCGAACGTATTCCTCTGGAAGACGGGCCAGCGGTGTGGGCGGCGGCGGTGGCCGGCAAACTTCGAAATGGAAATTTGAAACGGGGCGACGAAGCTCTTCTGCTGCAAAGAAGTAGCTTCGCTTTACCGGTGTGCATTGAAAAATTGAGTCGTATTTACGAAGGCGAGAGGATTGAGGATTTGGCAGCATGAATTATAGAAAAATTTTGATAACCGGTGGTGCTGGTTTCATCGGGTCCCATTTGACAGAAGAGCTTTTGGGCCGGGACATGGCGGTGACCGTCATTGACAACCTGTCTACTGGAAGCTGGGGCAACCTCGATCATCTAAGCCACAACAAGCGGCTGCGGGTTATTGTGGCCTCTGCGGACGACCTGAGGCTGCTCGAGAAGGAGGTTCCCCGGCATGATTTTGTCTATCACCTGGCAAGTGCTGTCGGCGTGAAGCTGATTATCGATCAGCCCGTTCGAACGGTTCAGAATATAGTCGAGACTACCGAAGCGGTGATGAGTACATGCTCCAAGTACCGCCGCCCGGTTCTACTTACGTCGACGAGCGAAGTCTATGGTAAGTCCGAAGCCATTCCGTTTCGTGAAGACTCTGACATAGTGATGGGCGCCACCTCTAAACGCAGATGGGCATACGCATGCGCCAAAGCGCTGGACGAATTTTTAGTGTTGGCTCATTCCTACGAGACGAATTTGCCGGTTTTTATCGTCCGGCTGTTTAATACCGTCGGTCCCCGGCAGACCGGGCGTTACGGCATGGTGCTTCCGAACCTGGTGGAACAGGCGCTCAGCGGGAAGCCTATGAGTGTATACGGCTCCGGCCGCCAGAGCCGCTGTTTTTGTTCTGTTCACGACGTAGTTAATGCGCTGACGCGTTTTCTGGAATCGCCAGGGGCAGCGGGAAAGGTCGTCAATATTGGGACCGAAGAGGAGATAACCATTCTCGGGCTCGCGGAAAAGATAAAGCACCTGACCGGGTCGAGATCGGAAATTCAGTTTATCCCGTACGAACGGGCATATGGCCCGGGATTCGACGACATGATGCGAAGAGTGCCGGACCTGACGCGCGCTAATGAGCTGCTGGGGTGGGCGCCCAAACGCAGGCTGAACGACATCATTACCGAAATAGCATCCACGATTGCTCCTGACGACGAGCGAATTTTGGCGGGAGCTTCGACGCGTTGAGGGGTATGGGGGCAATAAAAAGTCAGGGCAACACCTCGCTTACGCTCGGGGCTCGGTTTCGAGTCAACGGCATATGAGGGCCGACGGTGTTTTTGACGAATAGGTAGATGCACGTTCCAGCGCAGACGAGAAATCAGGCTCCCGTGAGCCGGCCGGGAGAAATCAGCCGGGAAGCTGTTGCTTCGCGTAATAGCACTTGGTTGCCAAACTCTGCCTTGCTTGCCGCCTTTTTGTGTTCGTTGACCTCTGCAGCTTTTGCGCTCGCATCGCCTCGCTTTCAACATTGGTTCCTGATTCCTATTACGCTGTGCGGAATACTCGCTGCAACTGATGCCATCGAATGGATTCGTGGCAACTTAGATCTCTATGACCCGATCGGCGTCTTAGGCGCTTTTTCGGTCCATTTCTTTTTCCTGGCTCCCTTGCTCCATATTCAGGTGGGCGAATTCATGGATGTTACGGCTCCCCCCGACTGGCGCGATTGGTTGGGAGCCATGGGGATTCTCAACGCAATGGGCCTTGTCGCGTATCGAATCTGCCGGGGGGTGTTCAAACGGCGGCGGCCTGAGCCGACTAGAAGTTACTGGAGCTTTGACGCTCAGATGTTGCGGTTAGTCGGGCCAGCAGTCCTATTCGTCACTGCTGTCGCTCAAGCCGCCGTGTACGCAAAATTCGGCGGCGTTGGGGGGTATGTCGAAACCAGGCTCAACAATCCCACAGCTTTCAACGGCATGGGCTGGATGTTCATGATCTCGGAAAGCTTCCCGATTGTAGCGGCACTCCTCGGGATCGCTTACGCGCGGCAACACCAAGTAAGTTGGACCAAGATCGCGTTCGGTTTATTCAGCATCTTTGTTCTGTTGATCATTTTCGGAGGTTTACGCGGGAGCCGAAGCAACACCGTTTTAGCGCTCTTTTGGATCGTTGGAACCATCCATTTTCTGGTTCGTCCTGTACCGCGCAAATTAGTTTGTGCGGGGTTGCTATTTTTGTTGGCTTTTATGTACATCTACGGGTTCTACAAATCAGGAGGAATGCGAGCTTTCTCCGGATCACAAGCCAGACAGGAAATAGCCGCGACCCGTGGCCGGACATTCACCGGAATGCTTCTGGGAGATTTTGGGAGATCCGACGTACAAGCATTTGTTCTTTATAAGCAATGGATGGATAGCCCGAATTACAGCTATGCTTGGGGTCGCACTTATTTAGGCGGCCTTGCGATTTTGATACCTCGTTCGATTTTGCCAGATCGACCGGAAACGACCTTCCGGGAAGGAACGGAAATTTTGAGTGGCACGGGAACGTACCTTCCGGATGTCATCCAGACATCGAAGGTCTTCGGCCTCGCCGGCGAGGCAATGTTGAACTTTGGTCCCGTTTCGGTTCCTATCGTTTATGGATTGTTTGGACTTTTTGTGGGCTGGTTCAGGCTCGCAATGCAACGGTTTTCACCAGGGGATGCGCGCCTGTTTTTCGTGCCGTTTGGCATATTCCTGTGTGTGAATATGCTCGGATCCGACTTTGACTTGATCACTTACGGGATTATGAAATTCAACTTAGTGCCGGCCCTGGTGGTGTATATGTGTACGCGAAAGCTGCGGCAGTATGGGTGGGCCAACACTCGCACCGGCGCGACTGTGCTTCGCAATCATCCAGCATAGGAAATTAGATGAACGTTCTAGTTGCCCTCGAGCATCGCTTCAGCCGCTTGCCTGACGGGTCCGTCTGGACCGATACGTCATGCTCACGGTCGTTCTGGGAACGGTATCTGGCGGTGTTCAGTTCGGTATCGGCCATTGCGCGCGTTGCGAACGTCGATTCTGTTTCGAGCACCGCGAAACGAGTCGATGGGCCGGGGGTGAGCATCCTTCCTATTTCCAACTATGTCGGGCCGTGGGAATACGTTCGAAAGCTCCGCCAAGTACGGCGCGACCTAGCCCAAGCCAGCCAGCACGAAGGCGCTGTGATTCTGCGCGTCAGCTCGCAAATCAGCACGGGAGTGGAGCATCACTTGCGCTCCACGGGCCGTCCCTACGGGGTCGAGGTGGTGGGTGATCCATATGACGTGTTTTCGCCGGGTTCGGTGCGTCATCCGTTACGCCCATTCTTTCGTTGGTGGGTCCCCCGCGAACTTCGCCGTCAATGCGCTGCCGCTTGCGCCACGGCTTATGTGACCGCCCAAGCGCTTCAGAAGCGCTATCCGGGTGCTCCGGGTGCGTTCACGACGCATTACTCGAGCGTGGAATTGCGCTCTGACGCCTTCGCGCCCACAGGGCGTCCGGCACCCCCTCAAGATCGTCCGATCGGGATTATCATGGTCGGGACTCTTAGCGAACTCTACAAAGCGCCCGATGTGCTGATACGGGCCTTCGCCGCTTGCCGGCGTAAGGGTTTGAATGCGGAATTGAAACTGCTCGGCGGCGGCCGTCAAACGCCTCTGCTGCAAAAGCTGGCCAGTGAACTGAACGTCGCCGGTCACGTGAACTTTCTAGGTTCCGTTCCGGGCGGAGATGCTGTCCGCGAGCACCTCGACGCAGCGGATTTATTCGTCCTGCCCTCCCGGCAGGAGGGTCTTCCGCGGGCCATGATCGAAGCTATGGCGCGTGGCCTGCCCTGTATTGGCTCAACCGTCGGCGGTATCCCGGAATTGCTCGAGCCCGCTTATCTCGTGCCGCCTAACGACGCCGAGTCGCTGGCGGAGAAAATGATGCGCCTAGGTAGCCATCCCTCAGAGATGGCGACCGCCTCGGCTCGTAATCTCGAAAAGGCGCGTGAGTATGGCGAAGAAATTCTATCCAAGCGCCGGCTGGCCTTTTATCAACACATCTTGCAAACTACCTCCGAGTGGATGAGTGCAGGGAAGCGGCGCTCGTTCCGAGTGCAACCCATGCGACGCAAATTACAGCGAAAACTCTACAAGAGTGTCTCAATGAAAAGCGCCTTAGTGACCGGAGGTGCTGGCTTCATCGGAAGCCACTTAGTCGATTGGTTACTCGAAAACGGCTGGTCTGTCACTGTGATCGAGAACTTCGATCCTTTCTATCCAATCGAAATCAAGCAGCGCAATATCCTGCGCCACCGGGATTACAGAGATTACCGGCTGGTCGAAATCGATATCTGTGATGAGGAAGCGCTGAGCAAAGCGGGCGGTCACGATTTCGATGTGATCGTTCATCTGGCTGCCAAGGCGGGTGTTCGGCCGTCTATTCTCGACCCGTTGGCTTATCAGCGGGTCAATGTCATTGGCACGCAAAATGTTTTGGAGCTTGCGAGGATCAGAGGTGTCCGGCAATTCATCCTGGCCTCGTCCAGCAGCGTCTATGGCGTTAATCCGAACGTGCCCTGGAAAGAGAGCGATCATGTGCTACTACCGATCAGCCCTTACGCCAGCACGAAGGTCAGCACCGAGCTGCTCAGCCACGTTTACGCGCACTTATATGGCATTCGAATCCTGGCACTTCGCTTCTTCACGGTTTTTGGACCGCGCCAACGGCCCGATCTTAGCGATCCATAAATTCGCTCGCCTAATCGCAGAAGGCAAACCGATTCCGATCTACGGTGATGGAAGCACGAGCCGCGATTACACCTACATTGACGACATTGTGCAAGGCATCCGCAATTCGATCGATTACCAGAAAACTCAGTATGAAGTTTTGAATCTCGGCAATGACTGCAGTGTCAGTCTGCTCGAAATGGTCGAGACCATCGGCGAAACGCTCGGTCTCAAGCCGCGCATGGAATTTCTTCCCGAGCAGCCCGGCGACGTTCCGCAGACTCGAGCCGACATCACCAAAGCACAGAAGCTGATCGACTATCAACCCAATACGCCGTTCCGGGAAGGTATTCGCCAATTCGCCGAGTGGTTTGAACAGGAATATGTCTCGGGCCCGAAACCTGTGGCATAACTGTGCGTTGGGAGGCACCCAGGAAATTGGTGCAAACCTCGCTTACGCCCGGGCTCGGTTTCGAGTCCAACGTAACCGTAGATGCAACACTGTTTAGGTAGTCGTCAATGCCCAAGCTTCTGTTCGTGAGTACGATCGCCGCCACGCTGAGGGGTTTTCTTATACCGTACGTCGAGCACTTCCGTGATTTGGGGTGGCAGGTGGATGGAGCTGCGGCAGGCGCTGCCGCTGACCCGGATTGTATTGAGGCTTTCGACTCCGTGTTTAATGTGGCATGGTCTCGCAGCCCTCTGCGGCGCGAGAATTTTCTTCAGGCGCCCTCGCAGATTCGGGCGATCGTCAAGAATGGCGCGTACGATATCGTGCATGTCCACACACCGCTATCAGCCTTTTTGTCTCGCTCGGCACTTCGCCGTTTGAGACGACGCGGACATCCAAAGGTAATCTACACATCTCACGGGTTCCTTTTTCACCCGAGAGGTTCGAAGCCCCACAATCTGTTCTATCTGACATTGGAAAAGATTGCCGGAAAATGGACCGATTATCTAATTGTGATTAATCAGATCGATCGTCGAGTGGCGGAAGAACAGAAGTTAGTTCCGCCTCAACGGCTTAGATATATGCCGGGCATTGGCGTGGATACCGATCTTTATAGCCCCGAATCCGTGAGTATGGACGCGATGCAAGGGATTAGAAAAGAACTGGGGCTCCAGCAGGAAGACCGGTTGTTTCTGATGATTGCCGAATTTCATCCGAATAAACGGCATGACGACGCTCTGCACGCACTTTTGTTAACCAAGAACGAGCGCATTCATATTGCTTTTGCCGGGAATGGTGGAACGGAGCAACAGATAGCCGGCCTCGCGGCGAGCCTCGGGCTGAGCTCGCGAGTTCATTTCTTGGGCTTTCGAAACGATATCCCGGCTCTCATTCGAGCTTCTACAGCCACCCTGCTGATCTCAGATCGAGAGGGTCTGCCCCGCAGCATTCTAGAGTCGCTTAGCCTCGGGATTCCGGCCGTGGGAAGCGACATTCGGGGCATTCGCGATTTGCTGCAATCCGGAAGCGGGTTGCTGGTTCCGCCTGGCGACCGGCAGGGCTTGGCGAACGCCATGGATACAACTGGCTGATCAGCCCGAGCCTTGTGTCCACGATGGGCAAGAATGCGCGGCGTCAAGTCTATGCCGCTTACGAGCACAAAAACTGCTGAAATTGCACGAAGAATTGTATGCCGAAGCGCTTGCATTGCGGTGCGCTCGATGAGACGGTCGTGACCGATCGACAGAGAGTATGAGTATACATCTGGCGTAGAAGCTCGCCAGCAACAAGTAACACTAACATTCGAGGAGCAGAGAATTGCATATTCCATTGTCATCACCCGACATCACCGATGAAGATCGCGCGGCCGTACTTGAAGTTTTGAATTCAAAGGCGCTTAGTCTCGGGCCCAAACTGCCAGCTTTCGAACAAGCTGTATGTCGAATCACAAACTCCCGGCATGCGATCGCAGTGAATAGCGGGACCAGCGGACTGCACCTTTGTGTCAGAGCGGCGGGAATCTCCGACGGAGACGAGGTGATTACGAGCCCGTTCAGCTTTGTTGCCTCCGCAAACTCGATTCTGTTTGAGCGCGGCAAGCCCGTGTTCGTCGATATAGACCCCTTGACCTACAACATCGATCCAGCACAGGTGGAGAAGGCAATCACACCACGAACGAAAGCCATTCTACCTGTGCATGTTTTCGGAAGACCCTGCGCCCTTTCCGAAATTATGTATATCGGACGCAAGCATGGGCTCACGGTTATCGAGGATTCTTGCGAGGCGATCGGAGCGGAGTACGAAGGCAGGCCCGTTGGCACGTTCGGACAAACGGGTGTGTTTGCGTTCTATCCCAACAAGCAGCTCACGACCGGTGAAGGAGGCGTGATCATAACCGACGACGATGAAGTCGCCCGCCGCTGCCGTAGCTGGCGCAACCAGGGCCGCTCGGACACGGAAGGCTGGCTGGAGCACGACGAGCTGGGTTACAACTATCGCCTGAGCGATATTAACTGTGCTTTGGGCATCTCGCAGATTTCGAGGTTGAGCGAGGTCATTGCAGCTCGCCAGCGCGTAGCGGAGCTTTACAACGCAGCCCTCCGGCCCATTCCGGAGGTCATCGCCCCGCCTCTTGATGAACCGAAGTACCGCACGAGTTGGTTTGTGTATGTTGTCCGGCTGGTAGACGAATTCGGGCGCTCTGAGCGAGACCAAGTTATCGCCGAGTTAAGAAGACGCGGTATTGGCTGCCGCAATTATTTCCCCCCGATTCACCTGCAGCCGCTTTACCAGCGAATGTTTGGATACCGGCCCGGTAGCTTTCCTGTTACGGAGCACATCTCCGATCGCACGATCGCCCTGCCTTTCTTCAACCACCTCTCCGAAGGGGAAATTGATTTTGTTTGTAGCGAACTTCGGGAGGCGGTTCAGTCGCTGACAAGCAACACGGCACCTGCCGGACGGAACTCGCTGCAAACCATTTCGTAAGTGGCGCGTTATGGTCCTCGGGGTAGTACCCTGAAGCGGATAGTCGGCCTGCGCGAGCTAGCGTACTCTGGTTGTAGCGCCCTCCGAATTTTGACAGTTCGGCCCGCGATTTGAACCGGCCTGGACGAGGGTAGGTGGACGGGAAATGTGCGCTTGCTGGCTTGACCTCGGGATTAGTTTTAAGACAGTATGGATCGTGCTCACGCGACGAACGTGTCCTATTAATTTCATGGCACTTAACCAGTTAAGAGCTTCTGCCGCTCAGTCACCCAACGGCGTGGATTTCGACATTACTCGGATGCGGAATTAGGGCGCACATGCATGTGAACGTCCTCATATCGTCCGCTGGTCGCAGGGTAAGCCTGATGAACTGCTTTCGGGAAAGCCTGGCGGAGCTGGGGATTTCTGGCCGCGTGATCGCTGTGGATGCAACGCCGTATTCCGCCGCAGCACAACTCGCCGACGATTTTTACCTGGTCCCAAGGTGTACCGATGAGAATTTCATCCCGGAAGTCCAGCAGATTTGCGAGCAGGAAGACGTGCATCTGGTCGTGCCCACCATCGATACCGAACTTCCCGCCTACGCCGCTGCGCGAGAGCACTTTCGAAACCGAGGCACCGAGATTGCGATCTCATCCCCGGAGACTGTCGCGATCTGCTACAACAAAGTGCTCACGCACGAATGGCTGGTCGCGCAGGGTTTGCCCGTACCCCGGCAAGCCGCACCCGAGGTCGTGCTCAGGGATTCGCAGCATTGGAAGCTCCCCTTAATTGTCAAACCCATTGATGGCAGCGGATCGCTGGGCGTGCGTACGGTGACTTCGTTCGCCGAACTGGCCGCAGTCGTGTCTCAGTCGAACGGCGTGATCATTCAGGAATGTATCGAGGGTGCGGAACATACGATCAACGTTTTCGTCAATCAGCAAGGCCGCTGCGTTTGCGCCGTGCCGCACTTCCGCATGGAGGTCAGAGGAGGCGAGGTTTCCAAAGGAGTAACCGTAAAGAACTACCGCATGATGGAATTGGCAAGCACGGTTGTCGAAAGCATGCCCGGCGCGTACGGCGCTTTGAACGTGCAGTGTTTCTCGACAGCGGCGGGCGATCTGAAAATGATCGAGATCAACGCTCGCTTCGGAGGCGGCTACCCCCTAGCGCATCGTGCAGGCGCTCCCGTTACTCGATGGCTGATTGAACAGATCCTCGGGCGACAGCCGCAGCGAACCGTTCGATGGTTGGGAGGACGGTCTGACGATGCTGCGATACGACGAAGCGGTATTCGTTCCGCGCGCAACACTCCAAACCGATTATCATTATGCTGCTTCAGTGCATCGTCTTCGATCTTGACGATACTCTGTATCTCGAGCGCGATCATGAGCGCAGCGGATTCAGAGCGGTCGGTGAGTGGGCGAAAACATGGCTCGGAGTGCCGGATTTCGCCGATCCGTTCGAATTCATCCAAAAGAAATTCGGTGATGGAGACCGCACGTTTGCATACGTAACGGATAACTCCCACCACTTGCTTCCCGATCCTCAGCCTGGAGTGCATTCGTCTCAGTAGCGCTAAGGCCTGTGAAACAGATTAGCCGACATCCTTCAACGAGTTGTTCCGCGCAACTGGTGCGAGCCTGCTCGCCCCAATGGGATGAGTATCTTGCGCGAGTTCCGCACGACTTTTTCCAAACTGCCAGATACCACGCCTTTTCAGCCAATGCCACTAGTGAAGCATCGCTTTTGGTATACGGGAGCGGCGACAAATTTGTTGCCTGGCCGTATTTGTTGCAGCCAATTGACGGGCCCGAGGGCCTCGGAGCGCAGTTCCGCGATGTAACCGCAGTTTACGGGTATTCGGGTCCCGTGATTCACAATTGCGCGGAAGACAAGCCATTCTTGTCAAACGCTTGGGAAGCTTTCGTAGAGACTTGGCGCTCACAAATGGTTGTTAGTATATTCACGCGCTTTCATCCAATCCTCGGCAATCAGGCCTGGTTGCAGCCCGAATGGACAACTCAGGGCGTACTTGGTCACACGTACAAGGAAGGGAAAACGGTAGTAATCGATCTGTCTAAATCACCCGAGGAGATTTGGGCGGACTACCAGCGGAAACTGCGCCAGCACATACGGCACGTTGAGCGGGAGCGAAAGTTCACCACCCTGGACGATCCGGGCTGGGAGCATCTGGACGAGTTTATCGCCATGTATTATGCGACCTTAGAGCGAAATAATGCTGCCCCGTTCTATTTTTTTTCCCGCGACTATTTCGTAGCTTTAAAAGAGACGCTGGGACCGCATGGCAGTCTGTTTCTCTGCATGTGGGACGATACACTCAGTGCCGCTCTTCTTTTGATTGAGTACAACGGCATTGCTAGCGTCCACCTCGCCGCGTCAGATGATCGCTTCTCCGAACTTTCGCCTAACAAATGGCTCTTCCATGCAGCGCAAAGGCTGGCGCGTAACAGGGGGAACAAATTTTTTCACATCGGCGGCGGCCGCGGAAGCCGGGATGACGATCCGTTATTCCGATTCAAGGCGCTGTTCTCCAGCGCGCACCTGCCGTTCTACACCGGCCGATGGATTCTGGATCCCGAAGTCTATGACGTCCTCACAGCAGAACGCCGAAAGCAAGCGGAATTACGCGGCGACAGCTATCTTGCTCCTACCTACTTCCCGTTATACCGAGCGCCCGTAATTAGTGCAGCGACTCCAAAGCCTGTTGCTGGTAGCTCCCAGCAGCAATGAAAGTACTGGGGTACTGTATCCAGGCCGGAAATTCAGCTCTGAAGCCCTGAAATCTGGTTCAGATCAGCCGGATTGAGTTAAAATTGAAGCCGATAGCTCGCTAAGTGGCGAGCAGCCGCAGCGCGGTGCTCGTCGTGAATTGAATGGTGGTGCGACTAGGTCTTTTCTTAGTGTTTACTGGGAAGTCAACCAAAGTTATGCTCGTTCACTCGGTATTTGGGCGAAATGAATAAGTCTAGGAAAGCGCCCAACAGAGGGAAGTAATGGGTAGAGCAACATCAGCGTGCCATATCGATGGGATGGAGGTGACTCATCACAGATTGCGACGCACGCTCGGAGCCGTAGTAAAGCCTCCCGCTGCGGCGTTAGGATTGCGTGTGGCGTTGATGGACTGCCGTTCTGTGACACCAGGCCGTCCGGGCGGGAATCCTGAGCCTTCAGCCGGGAGAATTCGTCGAAGTGAAGACGTTCGATAACATTCGGGGATAGGATGTGATCAGGACTGTTTTCTGTACTAGCGCGAGGTTTAGTTGAGCGAGTTTGAAGAAAAATTAACTGAAATTTAGTGAAGAGTTAACAAGCAGTAGCGGAAAATTTAAGCAAGAAGACAAATGCCAATGAGCATTTGCAATTAGTTTGGGGGAGATTTAAATGTCGGCGATATATCGCCTTTCTCGGAGCTTGATCAGGCACAGGATCGTCTACCTTTTGGTGGTGCGGTCAGGCGAAGTGTGCCTATTTCTGCTGGCGGGCTTAAGCGCTTTTTTGCTGCGCTTCGAGTTCACCATTCCACCGGAACGGAGAATATACCTGGCCTATGCCCTAGCCGTCTGGGTGCCCATGCAAGCTGTCGCCTACTACTCGCTCGGCCTCTGGAGCGGCGGGTGGCGATTTGTTTCGCTGCATGATGCGCTGCGATTGCTTGTGGGCAAACTTCGGGGCTATGCTGGCCAGCATCCTCGTAATCCTTGTAATCGGTCCGCCGAAGTTTCCCCGATCGCTTTACATCTTGGATTTTGTGCTTTGTTATTTGTTGGGTGTAGGAGTGCGAGCCGCAGTTCGAATGGCGCTTGAGATGTCGCATCTGCGTGCCGCGTCGAATGGGCAACGAACATTCATCTATGGTGCCGGAACGGCTGGCGTCATGGTGCTTCGCGAATCGCGCTCCAATGGCAAGCTGGGCTACCACATTTGCGGCTTTATCGACGATCATCCGGCCAAAACGGGGATGATTATACAGGGCATCAGAGTGCTCGGACGGGGCACGGCGTTGGCCCAACTCGCCCAAAAATATGATGCGCAACAGGTGCTGATTGCGATTCCGTCGGCGAGCGGCACCGAAATGAGGAACATCCTCGCACACTGCGCGGCAGCAAAACTACGCTTTCAAACCATTCCCGCCCTGTCGGAAATCATTCAAGGACGCGGGCTCGCGACTCAGATTCGAAACGTGGCGGTCGAAGATCTCCTGGGCCGCACAGCCGCCAAGCTGGATACGCAGTTGATACGCGGGAAAGTTCAAGGCGAGGTGGTCCTGGTTACAGGCGCAGCCGGCTCCATCGGCTCCGAGCTCTGCCGACAGATTGCACGCTTTAGTCCAAAGGCTATTGTCGGCTTTGAAATTGCTGAGACGGCTCTCTTTCACCTGCAGCACGAGATACGCGAGCTATTCCCTGACGTTCATTTCGAACCGGTAATTGGCAACATTCAGGACCGCGCCCGGCTGCATGAGGTCTTCGAGACCTACCTGCCTACAGTTGTCTTCCACGCTGCTGCTTACAAGCACGTTCCTATGATGGAGGCACATCTGTTCGAAGCGGTTGAGAATAATGTCCTCGGGACCTATAACGTAGCGGCGCTCGCGGGCGAGTTCGGCGTCGACGAATTCGTGATGATCTCGTCGGATAAAGCCGTGCGACCGACAAGCATCATGGGTCTGACCAAACGGGTAGCCGAGATACTCGTCAGTTCGCTTCAGGCTGGCCGAACGAAGTATGTGTCCGTACGTTTTGGAAATGTGCTGGGAAGCAATGGCAGCGTCGTCCCCATCTTCAGGCGCCAGATTGCGGCCGGCGGCCCGATCACGGTAACGCATCCGGAGATGCGCCGCTATTTCATGACCATTCCGGAAGCCGCTCAACTTGTGATGCAGGCCTACGCGATGGGCAAGGGAGGAGAGATCTTTGTGCTGGACATGGGTAATCCCATCCGCATTGTCGATCTCGCCAGGCAGATGATACTTCTTTCGGGACTGCGCCCCGACGTAGATATCAAAATCGAGTTCACAGGCGTGCGGCCGGGCGAAAAGCTCTACGAAGAGTTGAGCACAAACGATGAAGAGACCGTTCCGACCTATCACGAAAAGATTCATATCTTCACCGGTAATGGATCCGGGATCGACGTGGCTTCCTGCATGGCCGACTTGAGGCATATGTGCGCTGCACGCGATCGCAAGTTAGTGCTGACGCTGAAAGACATGGTCGCCGATTATAAACCCAGCAAGCACGTGCTCGAAACGCTGGTCGGCGAGGAGCCGGTTCCAGCAGGACCCACACCCCACAACGGGAAGTTCCGCTTCACTCGCACGGCTCCTGAACCCACGCTCAACTATTGAGGACAACCCATACCTCGCCGCCCGGTCGAGGAAAATTGGGGCAGCGCCTCACTTACGCTTGGGGCTCAGTTTCAAGCGCCCCGCAGGCCTCCGTATAAAACATGAACATTGAAAATTCCGATCTCTGGATGCTACGTACGGCCGCAGGAT
Organism: uncultured Acidobacteriaceae bacterium; assembly: GCA_963771565.1. Lineage (GTDB taxonomy): Bacteria > Acidobacteriota > Terriglobia > Bryobacterales > Bryobacteraceae > Bog-105. The sequence continues at coordinate 87,839 of CAVYUB010000023.1, read as the reverse complement.
CCGCCCCGGCAGTATCGCAGGTGGACTATTTTCGCCGTCTGGGTGTGCGTACTGTCGCAGCCGATTCTAACCCACTCTCTATTGGCCTCTTCATGGCTGATAAGGGCTATTGCGTGCCTACGGCGAGCGCACCTAACTACATAGATACTCTCATCGGAATTTGTGAGCGAGAGAAGGTGACGTGTCTTTCTTCCCAGCGTTGGATGAGGAATTAGTCCAGGTCGAGGCTGCGTCGCAGCGTTTCGCGGAAATAGGGACAATGGTGCTTCTCTCAGGCCGGACTACATTGGAGCTTTGCACTGACAAGTGGAGCCTGTATGAGTTCTTCACTGAACATGGCTTCCCGACAATACAGACCCGAAAGGGATCTGACGCCCACACTTCTATCTCTGACGCTGAGTTTCCTCAGTTGATAAAACCTCGGCGAGGCCGCGGTAGCACCGGCATCTTCGTCGCCAAGACTCCAGATGAACTGAAATTCTTTCTGAGTTACGTTGACGATCCCATTGTTCAGCCCTACATTACGGGGTCGGAGTACACGATCGATGTCTTGGCCGATTGGAATTCTGAGGCCGTCGTCATCGCTCCGCGCCGCCGAATTGCGGCGGAATCAGGAATATCGTACAAGGGCCAGCTTGTCTCCAACAGCGGTATGGTGGCGATCGTTCGAGAAATGGTCCGCGCTCTAAAGCTAATTGGGCCAGCGAACATACAGTGTTTCATAGATAACAACGGACAACTTCTATTCAGCGAAGTAAACGCGAGACTCGCCGGATCATCAATCTTGACAGCGGCGGCCGGCATCCCACTGTATGAAGGTATTGTCGATATGATTCGAGGGCGCACTCCGTCGGTCTGTCTTGATTCAAGCCAGGACCTCGTGATGCTTCGCTACTGGTCAGAGCTTTACGTTTCAGCGGATCGCGCGCGCTCATTTGGCTGGAAGGCATGAACCCATCGAACACCCCGGGAAGCTGGTATCGTTTCACCAAGCGGGCACTCGACCTACTCCTAGCGAGTACAGCTCTACTCGTACTTAGTCCTGTACTGGCGGTTATCTCGATCCTCGTACGGGTCAACTCGCCCGGCCCGGCGCTGTTCAGACAGAAGCGATTGGGTCTGAACGCGAGTGTGTTCACAATCTTCAAATTTCGAACAATGGTCGTGCACGAGGCAAGCTCGCTGGCCGAAAAGGTAGTCCACAGTGCCGATCCGCGAATCACGCGCCTGGGCAAAATCCTCAGAGACTTTCGCCTGGACGAGTTGCCTCAATTGTTTAATGTGATTCGTGGCGAAATGAGTATCGTTGGCCCCCGGCCTCTAACGCCGGATTTTTATTCGTACTATACGGATTTCGATAAGCAGCGGCTTTTATTGCGTCCGGGAATAACAGGTTGGCAACAAGTGAATGGCGCGTCGGAACACAGCTGGACGCAGCGGATCGCCCTGGACGTGTGGTATGTCGAGAACGCAAGTATCTGGTTGGACCTCAGGATTATCTGGCGAACGATCGGGGTCGCGCTCACTCGTGAGGGGGTTTATGCGGCGGATGGGTCGCAACTGAGCGGGGTTCCCGATGCGTTGAGGGCAACCCTGCCACAAGGATTCAATAATGAATGTAATCGTAATAGCTCCGCACCCGGATGATGAAATCCTGGGGTGCGGCGGTACTATCGCTGCCCACTGTGCGGCCGGAGATCACGTCACTGTGGTCCTCTTGACGCGCGGCAACCCGGCCATCTTTCCTCCGGACCTGATTGCACGAACGAGAGAGGAATTCAGGCAGGTGCACAACATGCTGGGAGTACGCGAACAGGTTCTTCTGGACTTCCTCGCCCCGGGACTCGAGGATGTCCCGGTGTACGTCGTGGCCGACCAATTAAGGCAGATAATCCAAAAGGCGCGGCCGCAAGTAGTATATACGCCTTTTGGCGGAGACCTCCATTCAGATCACAAAGTTGCGTATACCGCCACTCTGGTCGCGACGCGTCCCCTCGGTGGGGTCTCGGTCGGACGCGTACTGTGCTACGAAACTTTATCAGAGACCGAGTGGGGCGATGTCCTGACACAGAATGCATTTGTGCCTAATGTCTTTCACGACATTAAGGAACACCTCGAAACGAAATTAAAGGCGATGGCGTGCTACAAATCCCAATTGCGCGAGGCACCCCACCCGAGGAATCTGGAGGTGATTCGGATGCTGGCAGGCGTGCGCGGCGCAGTCTGTGGGCTGCATGCTGCCGAGGCATTTTGTCTCGTCAGAGAAGTAGTCTCTGGTGACTGTGGAAGTGAAACAGGTAATGCGTAGCACCGGAAGCACGGAACTGAAGTGCGTGGTGTTTGACATTGATGATACGTTATACCTGGAGCGCGACTACGTTCGAAGCGGATTTGGCGTGGTCGGCGATTGGATTCAGTGAAGCACTCGGTGTGAACTCCTTTTTTGAAGAAGCCTGGAGGAACTTTGAAATGGGTCGTAGGGGCGACATTTTTAATGTCGCGCTCGAGACACTTGGCATTCCCGCCTCCCAAGAATTGATACGAACATTGCTGTCAGTGTATCGCAGCCATGACCCGGCGATTAGTCTTCTGCCTGATAGCGAGCGATGCCTTCGTAGTGTCGACGGCAAGGCATTTATTGGTGTTATCAGTGACGGCGCAGTTCTGGGTCAGCAGATGAAAGTCGGACGCCTTGGCTTGGCTTCGCGCTGTAATCACATCATCTTGACGGAATCAATTGGTGTTGAATACAGCAAGCCTCATCCGCGCGCTTTTATGGAGATGCAGCAGGTCGCTAACTGTCCGCCTCAAGCCTGCACCTATGTCGCAGACAATCCCATTAAAGATTTTATTGCCCCAAATCGCCTTGGCTGGCGCACCATCAGGGTACGGCGACTCGGCGGTATTCACTGCGACAAGAGTTGCTCGGAAGAGTCGCAGCCTTCGATCGAAATCCAGGATCTCCGCGAGTTACCGGCTTTGCTAGCCTTGGCCGAATAAACATTCGGCCTCACCGCTGCCCGGCCGGGAACACAAGCCGCAATTCCTCCATCTTGAAGCCAGGCCAGCAATTCCGTTATCACGTACGATCCCCAGATGAAAGTTAGTAAGGCGGTAATCACAGCGGCGGGAAGAGGAACGCGCCAATATCCGGCGACCTCCGTAGTTCAGAAAGAGATGCTGCCCTTGGTGGATCGGGATGGTCTTACCAAACCAATCGTGCAGATCATTGCCGAGGAAGCATTCGAGGCTGGAATCGAGGAGATCTGTATTGTTGTTTCTCCGGGCGATGAACAGCAGTCGCGCCAGCACTTCCGCGCGATCGCTCAAGATGTTCTGCCCGCCTTCGCTGGGAAAGAATGGGCGCTGCGGGAATCAGAGGAGCTCGCCAGGATGGAGCGGGCACTTACATTTGCCGTGCAGCAGACCCCCGAGGGCTTCGGCCACGCCGTCTATCAGAGCCGGGACTTTGTAGGAGATGAGCCCTTCCTTTTGTTGCTCGGCGACCATATTTACATTAACCAGAATGGAAATCGTTGTGCGAGACAGCTCATCGACGCCTACAATTCGACCAACGCTAATGCGATATCCGCCGTCAAGCGAACGCCGGCCTCCCAACTGCATTTGTTCGGAACAATTCGCGGGGTTCCCGTGGAGAATTCGGACCAGGTATACTCTGTCGCGGAGATTGAAGAAAAGCCCTCAGTGGACCGCGCGATGAAACACTTGGTCACGCAGGGTTTGCCGCACGGGGAGTTCCTGTGCCATTTCGGCATGCATGTGTTTTCGGCCGGCATTTTTGATTGTCTCGACCATCTGATTCGAAACGACATCAGGAGCCGGGGAGAAATCCAGCTCACGACAGCGCAGCAGTTGCTGCAAAACCGCGTCCGCGATTATTACTGCTGCGAACTGAGCGGCGAACGGTACGATACAGGCATTCCGTTCGGCTTGATGGAAGCGCAGTTAGCGCTGGCTCTCGCGGGCGTGTATCGGCAGGAAATCGTCGAGAGCGTAGCCCGCTTGCTGGCCCAGCAGCTTCGTAGCGTTTCGGCGCTGTGACAAAGCCCGAGCTGCTCCTCGAGCGTGGCCCTATGGCAAAACTTCAAGAGCTGAGTCCAGGTCTCTTTCGACCTAATCTTCGTACTTTTTGTTTTTAGAAAACGTAGATGAGGCGAAGCGAAATACATACTTTCAGCCTAGCCTCACCCGCAGCTTTTCTCCCGTTTGAGCAATTCGGCGGGAACGGAGATTTATCTGTTTACAAAGGTTCCCGTCCAGGTCGGAATTGTGAGCTTCGTGACCTTGTTGCCATTCGGGTCAAGCCACGTGCTACCCGCAGGAAGAGTGACAGTCTTTGTGACACCGGTCCAGTTCAGGTAGACGTAACCATTCGTGTAGTGCCGCGAGAACAAGCAGTGACCGGCCGACATGCCCGATTGCTGCGTGCTTTGAAAAGCCGAGACCGGCTCGCCGAGCTTCGTATTCCAGTCCAACCATCCAGCAGTGAGCGGAATCGCTGTGCCGCCGACCCGGGGAGCAAAGAAGAAGTTAGGACCTTTTACAAGTTCGTAGAACGCAAAGGAAACCAATAGTGCACCGCTCTCGTAATTTGCGGGAAGGAATGCGCCCATCACGCCCACCTTTCCTTGAGCACCCAACCACGAAAACCAAGGAATGGTGGTCGTGTACCAATGATTCACGACCCACGAACTGGGAGTCGAGTGCCAACCGTAAACATCTTCTTCCAAAGCGCCCGCAACATTGGCGTACACGGTCGAGAATTGGTTCGGGTCTGACATACTTCCTGTATCCGCCATCACCTTGATATCGGGTGCAATCTGATGCAGCGTATTGAAGAACGTCGCTACCGAGGTCAAGTACCTGTTCGGGGTCGCCGGAAACGGTGAATCCCACGCGACACCCGCCACAAAGTAGCCGTTGTCGTCGATAACCCCGAAGGAAGTGTAGTTGAAAGCGCAACCATCGACGTAGACCCAAGCGTTTTTGAGGGGAATCATTGGATTCAACACAACAGGACGCGCATAGTTGTTGATCCACCAATTGATAAATCGTAAATCCTGAACGTTTACAGCGTATACCCAGGTGCTGGGCGAAGTAGTGGGCTTATTGTTTTTTAGGCCCAGGTAGTCGACATATAGCACAGGCCGCTTCTTGCCCTTGTACGTGGCAGTGACGAAAATCGGATTTCTTCCAGCCTTGACCTCGCTAGCCTCGTACTTCCGCAAAGCAGTATACGGAAATCCGATTAGTGCGTCGGCGGGTCCAAAATGATTGAAGTGCGAATACTTTCCCTTGATCGCGTCGGGATTCAAATTGGTGCTGTACCAGGAAGCGCCAATGTACACTCCAAAGTCCGAATACGGAAAACCATTGGGCTTGGCAAAAATGGAACCGTATTCAGTGTTCATTACGGTTCTTTGGTTGGCTGTCTCACCGCTAGCGATACCCGCGTCGGCCGCCTGCGCTTGGACGTGCACGGTGGGCATGAACAAAGCGAGACAAAGTGGTGCAGTTTTCAGTAGTAATTTCAAAACGTTCCTTCCTTTTCGGTCATATGGATCGCAATCAAGCAGCGGTTGGGTGGTAACACACTTCGCGACCACGGCTCTCTTGACAGCGCCTTTACGCGTTCAAGTGTTTGCGCCGACTTCTACGCGATTGCAAACCGGATAGGCCCACTCTCGCGAGGATCAGCAGAACCGGATCGGTCCAACTTGGTAAATGATTTGCGTTATATTAAGCGTGCTGCGTGAGTGAAGATTTGCTCATCTCAATTCGGCCCAGAAAAACCAGAGGAAAGAACCGAGGTAGAGCAGGTCGAAAGTGGGAAGGATCTTCTTAAGCTGGCGAGTATCGGCGGCGCTAGCGCTATTGCATCGTGTAGGCGAAGGTTTTGGTCGGCCCCACGATTGCTCCTGTCGCGCTTGTGATCGTAATTCGCGATGTGCCTATACCCGGGAGTTGCACCGGGAATTGCCGGTAGACCTCGTCAGATGGGAACGTGATTCTGCCAGAGGTTAATCTACCTTTTGGATCCTGTACGGTGTAATTCACTGCCACCGTTTCGTTGGGCACTGCCGAGAGTGCGAGAACAGGAAAGCACGTGGTAGTACTTGCAGGCCCGTTATCTGAGGCAAGGACAAATTCCACGATTGGAGCACCTGCAGTTATCGTGTATGAGGCAACGGAAACAGCGCTGGGATTATGGCCAGACTCAAACGCTCGTGTTTGCACGACGGCACTGCTATGCAACTGAAACGGTCCTGTGTAGACGGGTGACGAGGAATTTGGGGTCGTACCGTTGGTTGTGTACCGAATTGTCGCACTAGGCGTATTGTTCTCGATTGTCACTGTCACGGGTCCAGTCATGCTATACGGAGAACGAGGAGAAATACTGGGTGCTGCCGCAGTCTGCGCTTGCCCCGCAGCGCTAACAAAAGTTCCCGTCCAGGTCGGTATCTGAAGCTTCGTGACCGGCGTATTGTTGGAATCGACCCATCTGCCGGCGGGAAGCGTCACCGTTTGAGTTATACCCGTCCAGTTCAGGTAAACGTAGCCGCCGCTATAAATGGCGCCAGAAAAGGCGATTACCCACGCCCCCTCCCGGTTGCGGTGGGCTGCTTTGAAACGCTGATACTGGATTACCGAGCTTTGCGTTCCAACCCTGCCACTCGGAAGGAGGAGGCTCCATCGGGCATACCGGGGCAGGACATTGCACAGTACGCGGAGCGAAGAAGAAATTCGGACCTTTTAGCAGTTCGTAAACCATGAATCCTGAAAGCAGGGCAGCAGGTCCTTCCGCTTGAGGAACATAGGCACCCATAACAGCCACGCGGTTATGCGAACCCAACCACGAAAACCAAGAAAACACGCCGTTATAGAACCCGGTGAACTTACTATTGTTGGGGCTTGCGTGCCATCCGTAATAGAGATCTTCAGCCGTGGCACCGGGAATATTTGCATACACGGTTGGAAACTGGCCTGAATCGGACATCGTGCCGGTATCTGTGTTGGTCTTGATATCGGGTGCGATAGCTTTCAGCGTATTGAAAAAAGCGGCAATCGAAGCTAGATATTCGTTGGTGTTGCTCGGGAACGGCGAGTCCCACGGTACACCGGCCACAAACCGGCCGCTGTCATCCAGTACGCCATACGAGAGGTACGAAAATGCGCATCCATCGAGATAAACCCAGGCGTTTTTCAGGTTGATCATGGGCTGCAAAACGACCGGGCGTGCGTATCGATTAATCCAGAACTTGATGTATCTGAGGTCTTCAACATTAACCGCATACGCCCACGTGCTGGGCGCAGTAGTGGGCTTATTATTTTTGTCTAGCTTCAGGTAAGTCAAAAAAAGTACAGGGCGTTTCTTCCCTTCATATGTGGCTGTGATGAAAATGGGAGGCCTACCGGCTGCGACTTCCTGGGCTTCGAATTGTCGCAATTCATTGTACGGAAATCCGATGAGTGTATCCGCCGGCCCGAAATGGTTGAAATGCGAATAGTGCCCTTTTATGGCGTCGGGATTGAGATTCGTGCTGTATTGACCGGCGCCGATGTAGGCGCCGTAATCCGAATACGGGAAACCGTTTGGATAATCAAATATAGATCCGAGCTCGGTGTCCATTACAGTCCTGTAGGGGTTAGCTGTCTGCGCTTCGACGCACATGATCGGCAATAGAAAAACGAGACAAATTGGTCCAACGTTCGCCCTTGATTTCAATTAGGTTGCTCCTTTCAGTATGTAAGCCGCGATCACAGCCTATGCCCAACCTGGGAGACTCCTCAGACTTTGCACGCTTGCCGCTCTTACCGGTTAGCGGGCCGGGATTGCTAATTGTTTTTAATCAGGCTTAGTGTAACCACATTACAAAGGCACTGCAAGGCGGACTTAGTAGAGCTTAACCAAAGTGAGTACTATTGGAGGGGCTGAGTAGTATCAGTGGGAGTAGTGTCGTTGGCTCATTTGTCGCTAGGAAGGGCGTGCGCAGCTCAGGAAAAAACTCAGCTTTCTCCCTGGCTCTGCGCAGCCCCATCCCGGTTTGACTGATCGCTTCCGTCGGAGTAATTTGGCGGAAACGGAGAGTAAATTATCTGTTTACAAAAGTTCCCGTCCAGGTGGGGATCGAGAGTCTCGTAACCCGGTTGCCGTGCGGGTCAAGCCACGATCCGGAAGGAAGCGTGACCGTCTGAGTACGCCCGGTCCAGTTGAGATAGACATAACCGTTATTATATTGGCGCGAGAAGAACCGGTTACCGTCCGAGCTCTTATAAAGCCCAACCGGATTGCCGAGTTTAGAAGTCCAACTCATCCATCCAGCATTGAGAGGGATGGAGGTGCCTCCGACGCGGGGAGCAAAGAAGAAATTGACCCCCTTCAAAAGCTCATACGTAACGAAGGACGTGAGCAAGGCACCCGATTCGTAGTTTGAGGGAAGAAACGCGCCCATAATACCCACACGGCCCTGCGCACCAGCCCAGGAGTACCAAGGGAAAATGGTCGTTACCCACTTGTTCAACGTGTAAGCAGTGGGACCTGAGTGCCATTCGTACACGTTCTCATCCAGCATACCGGGAACACTGGCGTAAACTTTTGAAAACTGGGTTGGATCCGACATGCTGCCAGTGTCCGTCAGAACCTTGATATCCGGTGCGATCTTTTTCAGCGTATTGAAGAATGTCGCGATGGAATTCATATAGGTGTTCGCGTTTGACGGGAACGGCGAATCCCATGGCACGCCGCCTACGAACCGGCCGCTATTATCCAAAACGCCATAGGCGCTGTACAAGAATGTGCAGCCATCAAGGTAAACCCACGCGTTCCCCAAGTGAGCCATGGGGTTTAAGACGACAGGACGCGCATAATTATTGATCCACCAGTTGATGAATCGTGAGTCTCCCGTGTTCACTGCATATACCCACTGGCTCTGTGGGGCTGTGGGATGACCCGATCCATTGAGTTTAAGGTAGGTCATGAACATTACAGGGCGCTTCTTGCCCTGGTACGTGGCCGTGACGAAGATGGGAGGTCGCCGAGCCCTGACTTCACTGGCTTCATACGCTCGCAGTGCTGCGTATGGAAACCCTAGAGCAGCATCGGCGGGTCCGAAGTGATTGAAATGCGAATAGTGCCCTTTTATGGCATCGGGGTTGAGGTTGGTGCTGTATCTACCAGCGCCAATGTAGGCTCCAAAATCCGAATACGGGAAACCATTCGGAGCAGCAAAAATGGACCCGTATTCAGTATTCATGACCGTCCTCTGGCTAGCTGCGTCCGGAGTAACTGCTGCTGGATCAGCAGCTTGTGGGTCAGCCGTTTGCGCTTGAACGCACACGATGGGCGACAACAAAATGAGACAAGTTGGTATTATCTTCTGTGTAAGTTTCAAAACGTTCCTTCCTTTTTGTGTTTTATGTTGTGTGAGCCGCAACCACCGCAGTGGTCGCTGGCGCCACAACTTCTAAATCCGAGAAGTCGCCGGAACCTCGCTCTTTGGGAGACCGAGGTCACGACTCCCTAATACTTTCCTATTACAGGTCAGTCTAGCCAACGCGCATCCGTATTGCAAGCGAAAACGTAAGTTCGCTTATATTCGAGAAACTTTGTTTTGCGAAGTCCTTTTCGATTGGCCGCTAGCTGTTTCGCCGCTAAGATTGCAGGCCCTGCGCCCGATGAATTATGATGGTGCCGAAGCGTCGATAATGCACGTTCCCTGACGCGACTTCAATTAAGTTTCTTGATACACAATGAGGGAGCTTCTCGCCTTGAAGAGATTATTTTGTCCTTAGGACGGCATGCTGGCTGCTGTAGCGGCCGAAAGTCCAGAATCGCATTTACACAGGTAGCGGTTTTGCTCGAGTATGTCCACTAGCACGATCGCTTCTCCAGGGTTGAGGATTGGTCCGAGAGTACAGGGTCTCCTCCGATGCTTGTCCTGCCACTCTCCTCTCAGGCTGGACGGTGAGAGACTTCAGTGTGCGAATTGTGGCACTGCGTATCCGGTTTGCGATGGCATTCCAGTTCTCATAAGCGAGGCCTCCTCGGTGTTCCGGGTCGAGGATTTCCTCAAGCGAAAGGAGACTTTTTTTCGCAAGCCCTCGCGACTGAAAACGGCCATGCGGCGATTTGTGCCTCAACTCAGCGCGAATGTCAAAGCTCAAGCTAACTTCCGGAAGCTCAAGAACGCCTTATTGAAACAAAACCCGAATCCTCTGGTGCTCGTAATTGGCGGCAGCATCGCAGGATACGGGATGGATGAGTTTCTGCTCTCACCGGGCCTTGAGTTTGTTGAAACGGATGTTTCTCATGGACCGAGGACTGCTCTCATCTGCGATGCCCATGATTTGCCGTTTGAATCGGGCAGATTCGATGCTGTTATCGTCCAAGCTGTTTTGGAGCATGTTGTGGATCCCGCGTGTTGTGTCGCTGAGATTCACCGCGTGCTCAACCATCGTGGTCTCGTTTACGCCGAAGTTCCGTTCACGCAACAGGTGCACGGGCGTCAATATGATTTCACACGTTTTACACATCTCGGGCTAAGGCGGCTGTTTCGAAAATTTGCGGAGGTCGAAAGTGGCGCAACGTGCGGACCAGGAATGGCGCTGGCGTGGTCTTACAGTTATTTCCTTCTGAGTTTCGCAAGATCAGAACCAGCTCGCGCTTTTATAACGTTATTCGCACGCTGCACTGCTTTTTGGTGCAAGTACTTCGACCGTTTCTTGATCGACAAGCCCGGCACATTAGATGCCGCGTCCGCGTGTTACTTCATGGGACGGAAATCGGATGACGAGCTTACGGATCGGGAGTTGTTGCGCCTCTATCGGGGAGCATTTTGACCTGCGGCGCGGAAGAACTATTGGCTCCAACCGAACTCAATACGGAGAATTGCCGATCTTCCCCATTGGACCCGTTCTGCATTTTGCCGTGGACGTCCCGTTTGTGGCGTCGCACCAGTGGAAATAATTTGTTGCATCGCTGGACGTATAGCCTACTTCGCTACCCAAAGGCCCAGTTACCTGAAGGTCTATAAACTGGTTGTTGTGACTTGTCGGGTCCACGTATACTTTAAAGGCTTGTGTGATATCGCCAGTAGCGCCCGTTCCACCGCCGCCCGATAGGGTGATGTTAGAGCCCGTTCCCACGTTATTGACATATACGTAGTTGACCGCGCCGCCGCTTATCGTTGCTATACAGGTGGCGGTTCCATCAGTAGTACACGTCGGCGCCGATGTATACCCGCTACCGCCGTTGATAACGAAGGCCGACGTTCCTGAAGCGGTTCCTAGTTTCTGCTGCCAAGCTCCGGATATGAAAGTATCGGCAGCTTCTTTATCGAATGTGTTTTCTGAAGAGTTAACAATGAGAAGGCCATATTGAGGGTACGTAACTATACTGTTCCAAGTAGTGATCGGAGAACCTAACCCCCAGTTTTTAAAATTGTTGAGGTGACAGTTATTAAGGTAAAAGAACACCCCACCACCGCCCTCTGTAAATAATCCGTCGAAAAAATTTCCCGCCGAATTATAGAAAGCATAGCAGTAGGGATTAGCGGACGCGCCGTAGCTACCATCACAAAATGATGTGTTGAAGTGGCTGTCTCCCATTCTGCCGATGAACACTGAAGCACCACCACCGCCCGTTGATCCGGCGGACATATTCTCTACGACGGACAAGTTTAATCCGCACGCCTCGGTGTTTTCGGCACCGCTGAAATAGCACTGATCAGCCAGGATCAACACGGTATTGTAGGTACCGCCCGGGCCCGTACTGCGTTGGTTAAAATCCTTGAACGTACACTGGATGCAATCACCCTCTAAGTACAGACTCGCTTTCGCCGTGCCGCTTGGGCCCTCGAAGTTCAGGTTTTCGAAAATCGAATCTTCTTGACGTTCGTTATAACAGCCGACGCCACCGTCTGAGATTGTCCCAGGATTATGACAGTTGCTTTGATTGCTCGAGGTGTATTGATAGTGGATACCGTATGCACCTGCCTTGGCCGGCATCTCAATTGTGAAATTTTTGATTACCTGTGCCGTTGTCCTTTGTGCAACTGTCTGATCCCACGCAATACCCTCTATGTCAGTGACGTCGCCCGAGAAATCTAGTATGGTTGCGTTTTGACTTTCGCCTATGAGACTAACTACGCCATTCGTTGAGCCGTAGTTTAGCCCGCCGTTTCCGAGCGTATCCCGTGGCAATACGATATGCGAGTTAAGCCTATATTTGCCGGCAGGAAAGTACACTGTGCCGCCCCAATAGCTACCCCCATAGAATTGTGCGGTCTTCGCAAAATTGATAGCGTTCTGAATAGCGCCTGAGTCATCCGTTGAACCGTCGGCGCGAGCGCCAAAGCTCAGCACGTTAACAACGCCGCTGTGGTACGCCTGCCATCGGTAGATACCACCGAAGGCGCTACAACCATACAGCCCCTGCGTCGCACCCGTTGCCGACGCGTTAAGCGAAGTCTGTATGTACATCGCGCCCACGGAGCCCGATGTACAGTTACTCCCGGGCGGATCTGCCGTTCCGGTTGACACCGTAGGTCCGCCGCTTCCAGCTGAACCGCAAGAAACCGGGTTTCCGTTTGCTCCGATTTGCGTAATGAATTGTCCACCTGCACATCCGGTGGGTGCTGCGGCCAATGCGGTAGCTGTGGCTGCATTGCCCGTGATTGAGGACGTAATAGTGTTTGGAAGGTCAGCATCGTTAATCGGCGTACCGGGCGCATAATAATCCGTACCTGCCGTGGCAACAGCATCAGCGTTCGTTGCGGTGCGCTTTACAAGACCGTTCGATCCAGGATCTGGAAGGCCGCCTGTGCCGGTTGGAGTTCCGCAAATGGCATTCCCACTAACTCCGATTCCAGTAGCAAACTGACCTCCCAGGCAGCCTCCGGGAGCTGCTGCAAGCGCGCTTGCCGTCGCTGCATTGCCGGTGATCGACGACGTAATAGTATGCGGAAGATCAGCGTTGCTTAAGGGCGTTCCCGGCGCGTAATAATCCGTCCCTGCGAGTGCAACGGCATCGGCGTTCGCCGCCGTGCGCTTTACAAGACCATTAGAGCCAGGGTCTGGAAGACCGCTTGGGCCAGTGTCCGAAATGGTCAGGGTTGTAGTATTCGAGCCATTATCTGAAGGTGTAATTGTCACGTTTGAACCAGCCGCAAAGTTAAGGTTTGTCCTCTGCGTTTGCGCCCTACCAGCGACCTGAAGTGCCTGATTGTACAGCGTGGGCGCTCCGCTTACCTGGCCGTACGCCACCTGAGCACATCTCGCGGTTCCATTGGCCAGGACGCCGAGCGCGTATTGATTTACCGCACACGCACCCGGGATTGCGGCTAGAGAGGTGGCTGTTGCTGCATTGCCGCTCGTATTGCTGTTGATTGTGGAAGGAAGAAGGGAAGCAGTTAATGTTCCGGTCGCGATATTTGAGGCGTTTGTGGTGTCCTTGGTCGCGGAGGGAGCAAGCCCTGTAACGTTACTCGCAGGAATCTGAGACGTCGGTTGTAGGGCATTCACAATACGCGTATCGTTGCCCGCGACTAGAGTGCCTGCACTCGTACCTATCTTCGCCGACAGCCCACCGTTTCCGTCGATACTCAAGGCAGAGTTGTTGGCAACGAAGACACCTCCAAGCGTATTTAGTCCGGCGGGCAGCAGTGTGTACCCACCAACGATGGCCCAGGTATTGGTTTGTGTACACGCGTACATATTCTGGCCTGCTGCTGCGGCTGTGTTGAAGAAGAGCTGACCCATCTGGCAAGTTGCTGGAACCGCCGAGCCCACTGAAACAGGTCTGGTGAACGGAAAATTAGAGAAGTCCGGGTTATGCCCTTGAGTTGAGAGGTTAAGCGTAGTGACTGTCTGGCCGAAAGCTTGGCCAACTAGCAGAACCAGCACTGAAGTACAAGCACGCATCTAGTTCGGGACCTCCAAATCGATTACTCATCAGGAATCTCACGATAGAGGTACTGACCAAATGTCAAAAACCGGCCTAAGCCACTCAAACCACTGTCTAAATTGGCCAGATCGATTGTTGTGATCGCATATTCGATCTCTCTAAGACGGCATCTGCGGGCGGTCCGCCTAGAGGTGCACGGCATGTGAGCTAGATTGCCCGTCGGACCTATTTGAATTGAGGACTCGTCAGGCCGCTTGGCTTACGGGTCAATTTAATGGTTAGATTCCGCTGTAACACGGAAAATCTCTATGAATGTCTCGATCTCTGCTTATCGTGTGCTGCAATAGTGCCTATGGCAGATATACGCCAGTCATCGGGCTCGGACCCTTCCGATGGCAAAGTAGTTCTTGACGCCGACAGTGTGGCGGGCGATCTTTGGATGCGCCAAAACTACCACGACATCCATCTGGAACTCCCTGCCGACGAGGCGAGAGCCTTCGTCCAGAGCGCCGAAGGAGCCGGACTGATACTTGAAAGACAGCAAAGTGGCGGTTCTTCCAGCAAGACGATCTAGTTCACTGATTCGCCGGAGGACGCCAGAGAGCCCGATGCCACACTGTAAGAATTGTGCTGAACAGAAGCAGGCGATCGCCCAAACAGGCCCGATCGCATTTCTTGATCTTAAAGCGCAGTTTGCAAATATCAGAGATGAGGTTACATATGCGGTACTTCAAAGTCTAGAGAGCCAGCGCTTCATCTTGGGACCAGAGGTGGAGGCTTTCGAAAGGGAAATTGCACTTAGAAACTTGAGTAAGGCAGCCATCGCGTGCGCATCTGGATCGGATGCGCTGCTGCTTGCGCTGATGGCTCTCGAGATCGGGCCCGGTGATGAGGTAATCACTACACCATTCACTTTCGTCGCGACCGTCGGTTCTATTGTGCGGCTTCGAGCAGAGCCGGTGTTTGTGGACATCGATCCTGACACTTTCAACCTAGATGCGGTGTCACTGGAGAACGCGATTACGAACCGCACGCGGGCAGTTATCCCGGTTCATCTCTTCGGCTGCCCGTCGGATCTCGATCCCATAATGGCCGTTACCGAAGCCAGAGGGATCGCGGTGATCGAAGATGCGGCACAAGCGGTAGGCGCGAGGTACCGGCATCAACTCGTTGGGAACATCGGAGCGATGGGATGCTTTAGTTTTTTCCCCACGAAAAACCTTGGCTGCGCCGGGGATGGTGGATTGATCACCACGAGCGACGAGAAGCTCGCCGACCGACTCCGGGTTCTACGTGCGCATGGCAGCAGAAAACGATACAGCTATGAATTGATCGGAATAAACAGCCGGCTGGACGCTCTGCAAGCAGCAATCCTCAGGGTGAAATTACGCCATTTGAATGAATGGACGGAAGGGCGACGCAGGAATGCTCAACAGTACGGCACGTTGTTCTCGGAATTTGGGCTTGAAAACAGAATACGCATCCCGTGTGTGCCTGATTATGCATACCATGTCTACAATCAATTTACGATTCGCAGTAGCGATCGTGATGCACTGCGAGCACATTTAGGTGATCTCGGAATAGGCACAGAAATATATTACCCGTCGCCTCTGCACTTACAGCCGGCATTTTCTTACCTCGGGTATGGGTCCGGCGATTATCCTGAATCGGAACGCGCCAGCCAGGAAGTTCTCTCGCTCCCCATCTATCCAGAGCTTCCTCGCGAACACCAGGTAGCAATTGTAGAGGCGATTGCGACGTTCTACGGAAAGTAATTGAGACGTAGATCTTATGGTCTGAAGTCCCGGCCAGAGACTCTGTCAGATTAATATCGATGTAAAACATGGCAACGAATCGCTTAGGGATCCTACAGCAGATGGTCAGCCAGAATCCGAAGAATGCATTCGCGCGTTATGGACTGGCAACAGAGTACGCTAACAGCGGAGATTGGGCCCAGGCTGTAATTGAATTTCGCACGCTCTTGCAGCACGACGAGAATTACGGGGCTGCCTACTATCATGGCGGTCAGGCGCTCGAGAAGCTAGGTGAACTCGAGCAGGCGCGCGCGATGTACGAGAAGGGTATCGAGATTACGACACGAAAGGGCGATCTGCACACCCGTTCAGAGATCGAGGCAGCCTTAAGCCTGCTGCCTAACTGAGACCATCGCTCTATTACTGGGTGGTTTGGACCGCTTCAACCAGTTTCTGAATCGCCGGGGCGATTTGAATCAGCATGTCCGCTTTTGGCTTCGCGGCATCGTCAATAGCCACCAAGCTCCGTTGCTTCCAGTCCGAGTTCGCGGTGGTGTGCGAGCTTAGCGATGACAGCGCCTCCTGCCCGGCCTGGCACAATCTCGCCAGCGAATCCGCCACCGGAATTTCTTCTATCAGGAGAGAATTGGTTTGTAAGGTAGGACGCACGGCCGTAGTCTTTTCCGACCACAGGGCAAGCTTCTTCCGGAGTCCCTCAGCATCCACTTGCTCCTTGGACCCGGCCAAATAGGCATCCACGGCGTTGCGAAACTCGCGAGCTGCATCGCTCTCTGGTGGAATCGAATCAACCAGGCGATTAAGTGGGGTGAAACTGGTGTAGTTTTCCGCATGGCGCGAGTATCCTTTCACCGGCTCGAGCACGGAAGCGAACGTGTCGAGCGGCTTCACTGGGCTTGTGCCGGCCAGCCGCTGCCGCATCAATTCCAGATTCGAGCGTTGCTTCAGCCCTAGCCATTCGAGCCAGTGGTTTGTGATGTCGAGCCGCCGATACATAGAGGCGACGTCCGTGATTGACTCCGGAGACCATAACCGTTCAGCGATAGCAGCAAGACGCGGCCAAAGCTTTGCGTCGAGGTTTTCGGGCGTCGCCAATTCCTCCCACATGGCCGCTTCCCCGCCCAAAATCCTCTTCCTTTGCTCGGGCGTGAGATCCGCAGTTTCACCCTTCATCGGGTCTACAGCGTAGTGTTGGGACGCAGGCTGCATCAGGTCGAGATAGTAGCCGGCCGAAAGAATTCCCTGGTATCCTTCCCGCGCGGCCTGTGCCAAGGATTTCTGTCCGCGCCAGGATTGAATCACAATGCTCTTCGGAAGATCGGGACTCAAAATCTCGTCCCAGCCCTCCATATGCTTATGATGCTTCGTGACAATTTTCAATAAGCGCTTATTGAAGTAGGCCTGTAACGCGGCGGCATTAGCGAGGCCATGCTTCCTCATGAATGCCTGAATGCGCGGACTTTCGTTCCACTCTTTCGGGTTTACCTCATCACCGCCAATATGGAAGTATTCATCCGGAAACAGCTTCGCCATCTCGCCGACGAAACCATCTAGAAACCGGTAGGTAGATTCCTTGGTCGGGTCCATTAACTCAGTCAGGATGCCGGGCTCATGCGGGATTTCAAACGGACCCGGTCGAGTGCCCAGATTTGGATAGCCAGGCAGCCAGCTTGTGGCGTGGCCCGGGATGTCAAACTCAGGCACAACACGCAAGCCGCGCAAGCGTGCGTACGCGATCACATCGCGGATTTCTGACTGCGTATAATACAAACCATCCGATCCGTATCGCTGCAGCCGAGGGTATTTCTTACTTTCGACACGAAAGCCTTGATCATCAGACAAGTGCCAATGGAACACATTGAGCTTCACCGCCGCCATTCCGTCCATGGTGCGCTCCACTTCATCGATCGGTATAAAATGCCGCGACACGTCGAGCGAAAGGCCACGCCACGCGAAGCGAGGCCCGTCGTGTACCACGACGTTCGGAACAGAAAAACCCACCTGGGCCGACATCGTCCCTGGAATTGTTGTATTCTGCTGAACCAACTGTAGAAACGTCTCGAGGCCGCGCAGGGCTCCTAACGGGACATCTGCCGAAACTTTGGCGTGCCCGCCCGATACCTCAAGCGAATACCGCTCATCATCGCCTAGCCGCTGCGGGGAACGATGATCGCGCTGCTCGACAATCACATTCAGGATCGGGCCCTCGTTCGCCTTTACTTCGTGTGGCCGGATGGGGATACCTGTCTGCCGTGCCAGTCGGCCGAAGATACGCCCAACGGCATCCTTGACGCGGGTATCCGTTGCACCGGCGCCGGAGAGGGAGATAGTAAACGCGATATCGATTTGGACCCCGCCCGGCTGTTCTGTAACGCTGGTCGGCCACGGCATTAGCGGCAATGTCGCCACAGCGGGCTGCACCTGGGCAAAGAGAAATGGGGCGGCGAACGCACTGAGAGCAATCAGCCCGAGCAATCTGAGGGGGTGTTTTTTCGAGTAGAGCACGGGGGGTTTATAGGGTTAACCTACAGGGTACTACTGCCACCCAGCCAAACCCGTGAAGGCGTCTCCTCTAAACAAAAGAAAATGCTCATTCTCGGGGGAATGAGCATATTTCTTCCTGTTTCCAGGCCCCCAGCGCGCTAGGGGTTACGTTAATGGGAGAACAGGTTCGACGGTATCGCAACCGGCAAAATCCTGTTTGTGATTGGAGTGTAGGGCCAGTGGGGGGCTAAGTCAAGGGCATTTTATGCGGGTCTTAATGACCGCTTGTAAGTGGCGATCCGCAAACGATTTGCGAGATTTTTTAATAATTTCAGCTGCCGCTCAGGTGGAGCGTGATCATCGACTCGTCGGCCTCTAGCGTTCCGTACCGGCGGCGATAGATGCGTATAGCGCCATACATGAGCCCTCCCAAAAGGCAGAGCGCGGACAGCAGGGCGCTCAAATAAACAATGCTGACCAGGAGCTGCAGAAGCGGCTTAATAGGCGCTGGCGGCGCGACCTCGTTCCAGGTAATTTTGGCTTCGTACTGCACCCGGTTTAGCATAGCTTCGGCCTGTGCTGCCGTGCCACCCCCGAACACCATCGCAATCAGCACCCCGGAACGCTTTGCCCGCACACCTGGGATTGATTGGAAAGCCGATAAGTGAAGACGGGCCATTTCAGGCGTCGGATAGTAAAAAATTGCGAAACGAACTGGGGCGGAAGTGCTGCCGATTCTATAAGAAGCGATTTGGGCCTCGGCACCTTCTCCAAAGCCTGGCTTCGCCGAGGTCAGTTCCGGTGCGAAGGCTTGCAAAGAGGCAGGTCCCAGCACGTATCTTGCTGAATTTATTACCCGACCGTGGCTCGGGAGAAAGGTCAAGATGGCTGGAAGCGAGCTGTCCCGGCGGTTAGGGAGGCCCTGAAACACTGCATCTACATCGGTTTGCGTGGGAACAGCGCCCCTGAAAATCAGGACGTATTTATCGTCGGAAACGACGGTTTCGTCAGTATCTTCTGTACAGAACGAAGCCAAACTGCATGTGCGCGCTTTTGTAGAACGAAGCCATTCCCAAGCTGCAAGTGCACCGGTCTGGTCCTTCATCTCATACGTCGTGACCGTCAGGGCACCCCGGTGAATCGTTCCAGAGCGAACCAAGCCGTATTCACGCCAAAGCGCCTCGTCGGATCCGATTACTGAAGTAGCTAACAGACAAAGGAGTGCTAAGCCGCAGCACCGTGACATTTTTTGTACTTCTTTCCGCTCCCGCACGGACAGAGCTCGTTCCGGCCCACCTTGGCGCCTTTATTAACGGTCTTGGCCTGCCCCGTACCGTCCCCGCCGGTAAACTGAAGTTCAGCCAATTCCCTGTCCTTCTTGCGATGGATATTGCGCGTCAGGTCTAAGACCGACTGCTGGGCTTGCCGTCTTTGCTCTTCGATTTGTGCGGGGGCTACTTCCGACTCGGTCTCGTCTGCATACTCTTCCATGTCCTCTTCAGCCTCGGGATAGGGCAAAGGCACGTTACCGCTCTCAATACGCATGAAATACAAGTACCGGATAGTTTCGTCTTCTATACGCTCCATCATGTCCTGGAACATGGTGAAGGATTCCTTCTTGTATTCGATGAGGGGATCCTTCTGACCATATCCGCGTAGCCCGATACCTTCCTTGAGGTGATCCATCGACAACAGGTGATCTTTCCACTGGTTGTCGACCACGTTGAGCATGATGATGCGCTCGGCCTGGCGGAGATTGTCGGGGCCAATCATCCGCTCCTTTTCGTCATATCGCGCTGTCAGCTGCTCGAGGATTTGCTCTTCGACCTCGGCACGCTCCCAGCCCGAGAATTGGTCGAGGTCGAGCTTCAGCCCGAACTGGTTCAGAACGGCTGTCTGAAGGCCAGGCAAATCGAATTGATCGTAGCGGGCTCCCTCAGGGAGGTATTGGTCGATGTAGCTACCCAAAACGCCGCGAACGATATCGAGAATCCGCTCTTTTTGATTTACTCCTTCTAACAATTGGCGCCGCATGCCGTAGACTGCCTGGCGCTGTTTGTTCATCACGTCGTCGTATTCAAGCACGTGCTTACGGGAGGCAAAATGCTGTGCTTCGACGGCCTTCTGTGCGGCAGCGATGCGCTTCGTGATGAGGCGCGATTCAATAGGCACGTCCTCTTCCATGCCCAAGCGCAACATGAGATTCTGCATGCGCTCGCCCCCGAAAATCCGGAGCAGATCGTCCTGCAGTGAGAGATAAAAACGGGAACTGCCTGGATCGCCCTGGCGTCCGGCGCGGCCTCGCAACTGGTTATCGATGCGCCTGGATTCGTGGCGTTCCGTTCCCAAGATGTGCAAACCGCCGAGTGCGACTACTTCCTGATGTTCAGCTTGGATTTCGCGGGCAATTTGAGCTTTAATCTCCTCGATCTCGCCTTCGGGCAACATGTCAGCCGATTTTCCAAGCTTTTTCAAGCGCTCATCGAGAAGAAAGTCTGGATTACCGCCCAACAGGATGTCGGTGCCGCGACCGGCCATGTTTGTGGAAACGGTAACTGCGCCCTTGCGGCCGGCTTGAGCAACGATATGAGCTTCGCGCTCGTGATTCTTTGCGTTCAGAACCTCGTGACGGACGCCCGCCCTTTTCAAAATGCCCGAGAGTCTCTCGGATTTTTCGACTGAGATCGTGCCCACGAGCACGGGTTGCCCCTTCTCGTTGAGAGTCTTGATTTCTTTGGCAGCGTTGCGGAACTTCTCTTCCTCAGTCCGGTACACCACGTCCGCATTCTCGATGCGGATCAAGGGTCTGTTAGTCGGGATGACCGTGACATCGAGCTTGTAGATGTTTCCGAATTCGGCGGCTTCCGTATCGGCGGTACCAGTCATGCCAGCCAACTTTTTATACATGCGGAAGAAGTTCTGAAACGTGATGCTGGCGAGGGTTTGAGTTTCACGCTCGATTTTCACGTTCTCCTTCGCTTCGACCGCCTGGTGAAGGCCATCGCTCCAGCGGCGTCCTGGCATGAGCCGCCCCGTGAATTCGTCGACGATAATTACCTGACCCTCTTGCACGACGTAGTCGCGGTCCCGCTGGTACAAGATGTGCGCGCGCAGTGCTTGCTGCACGTGGTGGTTCATCTCGATATTTGCAGGATCATAAAGATTGCCTGTATTGAGCAGCTTCTCTACCTTGAGGACGCCTTGCTCGGTGAGAGCAACGGTCCGGTGCTTCTCATCCACAGTGAAGTCGCCCGTCGTATATTGCTGTCCAGGCTCCTTGCCTTCAATCACCTCGCCGCGCTCGAGAAACGGAATGATGCGGTTGACCCGGTAGTATTTGTCAGTCGACTCTTCGCTTGGGCCGGCGATGATCAAGGGCGTACGCGCTTCGTCGATCAAGATCGAATCGACCTCGTCGACGATGGCGAAGTTATGGCTGCGCTGCACGTAATCTTCGAGCCGGAATTTCATGTTGTCGCGCAGGTAGTCGAAGCCGAACTCATTATTTGTGCCGTAGGTGATGTCAGACCCGTACGCTGCGCGGCGTTCGCTGTCATCTAGATCATGAACAATGGTTCCGATAGTCAGGCCGAGCATGCGGTGAATGCGGCCCATCCATTCCGAGTCGCGGCGCGCCAAATAATCGTTGACAGTAACGATATGAACGCCCTGGCCACCGAGCGCGTTTAGATAGCTGGGTAGTGTTGCGACCAGCGTCTTGCCTTCGCCGGTCTTCATTTCAGCGATTCGTCCGCGGTGCAGCACGACGCCCCCGATGAGTTGCACATCGAAGTGGCGCATGTTCAAGGCTCGCCGACCGGCCTCGCGGCAAACCGCAAACGCATCAATCAGAAGATCATCGAGCGAAGCGCCATTCGCCAGGCGTTGCTTGAATTCCGGAGTTTTGGCCGCTAGCTCCGCGTCCGAGAGCGTTTTTAATTCAGGCTCAAGGTTGTTGATCGCGGCGACAATGGGACGTATCGCCTTGATCTCCCGGTCGTGTTTTGTGCCAAAAACCTTGGCTAGCAGTCCATCTAGCATACTTGGGGCTGTAACTTCAGTGTAACTGGAAGGCCGTGTTAAGCGATGCTCCGCAGAAAAGGAATCTCCAGATCACGAATCGTTGTAGTAGATTCAGAAAGTGCTCGAGAAAGCCTGATTCTGACCGCCATGAACATCGTCCTTGTCCACGGTATTCTCGGATTCCGTGAAAAGTTCGGGATCGAATATTTTTGGGGAGTCGCTGAGCACTTTCGAGAAAAAGGGATGCGGGTTCATGTGCCTCAATTGGATCCAACTCGCGGTATCGAGTTTCGCGGAGACCAATTGCGCGACCAGGTTACCTCGGCTTTGACGACTGGCGTTCTCGATGCAAATCAGGAGACGCACATCATTGCGCACAGTATGGGTGGGCTCGACAGCCGCTACATGCTGTCGCCGGCGAATCCTAATGGAATCCAGAAGCCGATCCGCTCGCTCACAACCATCTCGACACCGCATCTAGGCTCACCGATCGTGGATATCCTCGACGCTCCGGCCGCGCTGCTGCCGTTCCCGCACCTTCCTTTCAATCCACCGGGGAACCCTCTCGAAGCCGCTCTCAATAAGGTTGGAATCTCACTCGATGGTCTACGCGACCTCACGTCCGAACGCTGCCGAGCTTTTTCGAGCAAGTACGTAAATCGGCCGGGTGTGGCCTATTTCTCCGTCGCCGGAAGGGGCAGGCCGGAATTCCCCCAAACTGCTGCTGCTTTTCTGCTGTTTTATCAGTACATCTGGGGTGTTACAGGGCAAGCGAACGATGGTTTGGTCACCACGGTATCCGCCAGCTGGGGCAGATTCGATCCTGAGACGTGGCCTGCGGATCACGCCGAAGAAGTGGGCCATAACCTGGACAATCTGGTCGTCCCCCCGACCTTTCCTTATCTCGCGAAATACGATCAGATCGTTGCAAACGTGGCAAGCCTTTAGAAGGATGGCTCTAACGTGAGCTTCCCGCCCTTGGGTGAGCCGTCATCGGTTTCAGAATGTCATCGATAAATGCCGCCGTACCAGACACGCGAGTCATATGCGGATATCGCTCACCATCGTGGTAGTCGACTTTGATCACCTTAATGAAGCCGTCATGATCGACGATCAGCTCGATCGGTTGAGTACTCCCCTTCGATTCGCGAATCGCCTGCCGCAGTAACTCGTCAGAAGCGCGCCGCCCATTGATCGCGACGAGCTTCATCCCTGGGCCTAAGCCGGCCTTATAAGCGGGCGAATCCACGAGTACGTCGCTGATCGCGTTCTCAACACCCACTACCATCCCAAGCGAGTACCAGGCGTTAACTTCACGCGCCTTCGATTCCGCGGCGCGTATAAATTCGTTGGGCTGATCGGTATATTCAATCCGGTATCCTCCGTTTGTGATCCCACCCAGCGGGGCGTGCGGCGCTTTTGAAGTAAGGCGTTCGTTCAGAAATTTCGCCCAGTCGTACGGCTCAATTGCATTTAGGGCGGCTACGACGTCTTCGAAGGTGTAAGGGACAACCTTCGGCGGTGTGTTGCCGCTGAGTCCAAGAAAGCTGGCACAAAAATCATTCATCGATTTCTTCCCACGCGACAGCTTGCGAATTGTGGTATCCACGTCCAGCCATATCAACTCGCCCTCGCCGTAGTAATCGACGGAACGGCGCCAATTGTCCCATGCGTCATTAGTCGCGTAAAGGATCTGCGCGGCTACAGCCGTGTCTTGTAAATCGCGCCAAGTACGGCCAGGGCGATGATCCAGTTCCGCGGCCGAAGCCGCTAAAAACGAACGATATTGCTCAGCAGTCCAAATACTGCTGCGCGCCGCAAGCACATCGCCGAGATACTCAGTCAGCCCTTCATACACCCACAACAGTTCACCCTTCATAGAATGTTGGAAATCGGATGTCACCAAGCCTGCGGGACGGCGATATTTCCCGTTCCAGGAATGCGTAAATTCGTGAGGAAGCAGGCTGCCTGCGAGTAGGTTGAGATCATCGTCCAAAAACGTTCTCGCGTCTACCCGATCATCGCTCGATTCATGATGCTCCAGGCCGAAGTGCGCCACTTGATCGCTGAGCGTCATCAGAAAGTGGTAGCTGTTGTAATGCCGTGACCGGTACAGAGCACCTGTCTCGCGAACAAGATTGCTGAACGCCGCCACTCGATCATCACCGATGTTTAGATCCTCGGGACCGTCGGCTACAAGGTCCAGATAGTGCTTGGGCGTTACATCCGCAGCGAGCGGGATTTCTTTGAAGAACTTGCCGGCCAATAGCGGCGAATCGACCAAGGTGTTCAGTGGCACTGCGTGGAATCTCGCGGTCGTTCCTTCGCTCGACGATTCTGTTAGCGCGGTTGCAAATTTCCATTGTTCGGGAGTTTTTACGGAAGCCTCGAAAAATATCTCCGAGGCTGGTTTGCCGACCGGATATAGCAAAACCTCATTCCAGCTCACCATGGCAAGATTGGCGCCTGTCGAGGCTCCCGCCGAGAATCCAGTTGGCGGCGCTGTGGCGAGAAAGTCGAGCTTGCAATCAAGCAGCGTCGCTCCGGGCGGCACTTTCAAATGCAAAGCAAACATATCGACGTCATCGCGCTGCCAAGGCAACGTCTGCCCTTCAGCGGTGAAGACGAGACCGGCCAAATCCTCAATCGGCCCCGTTGGTCCATGCTCTCCGGGAATCCACTTGGGATAGACGAGTGTCAGCGGCCCCGGCTGAACCGGAATGGAAAGATGTGCATGCAGAATCTTGCGCGGTGCATCCGTCAGGTCGACGGATATAGTGATTGGCCTATCTGCCTGAGCTAGCGCGCTGGTTGTGTAGAGGACGATGAATAAAGAAAGAGGAGTCTTGTTGGCCAATTACCCATGATAGAGGCGGGGAAAATTCGCAGGCGTTTGCGAAGTGATGGCCAGGTCCTTCCTGCTGCGTAAGCCGCGTATGTCAAAACTAAAGGTGAAGATTGTGTTGAGTTGCTAGGTGAAGAGAGATCTCTTGAGAAACATTTTTATAGCTGTCCTGACTGTAAACGGCTTACTGTTGTTGGCTGGATGCGCGAGTAAATCGACGCCTGCACCGAAACCCGCTCCGCCCAATGTGGGTGTTTCTAACGTGACGCAAGCAAACATCCCGATTTATGGCAACTGGGTGGCGAGTCTCGACGGCTACGTAAACGCGAACATTCAGCCACAGGTCACCGGCTATCTCATTAAGCAAGATTACCGGGAGGGCTCGTTTGTTCGCAAAGACGACATGCTGTTCGAGATTGATCCGCGTCCCTTCCAAGCCTCACTCGATCAAGCGAGAGGTCAACTGGCTCAAGCAAAGGGACAGCTCGGACAAGCGCAGGCGCAGCTCGGCTTAGCCGAAATCAATGTGAGACGCGACACGCCACTAGCGGCCGCGCACGCAATCGCGCGGAGCCAGCTTGACAACGATGTTCAGGGCGAGAAGCAGAATCAAGCACTGATCAGATCCAACCAGGCCTCGATTGAAGCAGCGGAAGCAAACGTCGAACAGGCTCAGTTGAATCTCGGCTATACCAAGGTGCGATCGCTGGTCAACGGTATCGCCGGTATGGCGACAACGCAGGTCGGTAATCTCGTATCGCCCAGTACCGTACTCACAGCCGTGTCGCAAGTAAATCCCATAAAGGTTTACTTCGCCATCAGCGAGCAGGAGTATTTGAGTTTGGCAGACCGAATCAGGACTAAAACCTCGGGCTCTACCACAATCGATTTGCTCGGAGACAACAATTCCGTTCCTATCCAATTGACATTGGCCAACAACAAAGTATACGGGCACGAAGGGCGGATTCTGTTTGCCGATCGCAGCGTTAACAATCAAACCGGAACCATCCGGATTATCGGCGCTTTCCCGAACCCGGGAAATATACTTCGACCCGGTCAATTCGGGCGCATTCGAGCGTTAACGGCAATGCACGAGGACGCGCTGCTGGTCCCGCAGGAGGCCGTGACAGAAGTTCAGGGACGCTACCAAGTTGCGATCGTTCAACCCGATAACACAATTAAGATCGTCAACGTTCAGGCTGGTGAGAAATACCAAAATCTCTGGGTTATAGAGAGTGGGCTAAACCCTGGGGAGCGCGTCGTCACTGAGGGAACCTCCAAAGTTCGAGACGGTGAGCGTGTCAACCCGCAGCCGAACCAGACAAAGCCGGTGTCGCCGTATGGATCGCGAGGCGAAGAGCAATAGAGATGTCGAAATTCTTCATTAATCGTCCAATCGTCGCGATGGTGATCGCCATTCTGATGGTCCTTGTCGGCGTGATCTCCATGGTGCGGCTGCCGATCTCGCAGTTTCCGAGTATCGTTCCACCCGAGATTCTGGTCTCGGCGATTTATCCCGGCGCAAATGCCCAAACTCTGGAACAATCGGTCGCGACTCCGCTCGAGGAACAGATCAGCGGGGTCGACAACATGAACTACATGTATTCGATCAATGCGAACAATGGGCAGACGCAAATCACCGTCGATTTCGACGTGAGCACCGATCCGAATATCGATCAGGTGTTGACACAGTTACGAACTGCTCAAGCCCAGCCGCAGCTTCCCGCGCAGGTCAACACCGCCGGCTTGATTATCCAGAAGTCTCTCTCTTCCCCGCTGCTGCTGATCGCGCTCTATTCGCCGCACGGCACCTATGACAGCATCTTCCTGGCGAATTACGGGTATATCAATCTGGTCGATCAGGTCACACGCGTTCCGGGCGTCGCCCGCGTGCAGGTTTTTGGCGCGGGGCAGTATGCGATGCGCTGCTGGGTGAACCCGGACCGGCTGGCATCAACAGGCATAACAGTGCCGCAGATCATTTCCGCTCTCAACGCGCAGAATACGGTGAATCCAGCGGGGCAACTCGGCGCCGAGCCCGCGCCCAATGGCCAGCAGTTTACTTATACTGTGCAGGCGCAAGGTCGTCTGACCTCGCCCGAGCAGTTCGGAAATATTATCTTGCGCTCGAACCCCGACGGATCCACTCTCCGGCTCAAAGATGTCGCCCGGCTCGAGCTGGGGTCGCAGACTTACAATCTGACGGGCCGCTATAACGGCAAGCCTTCCGCGATCTTGGCTGTGTATCAATTGCCGGGCTCGAATGCTGTCGATGCCGCGAAAGCCGTGCGTGCCGAAATGGCGCAACTGGCCCAACGCTTCCCCCAGGATCTTTCGTATCAGGTCAGTCTCGACACGACGAAGGCAGTAACGGCAGGGATGCAGGAGATCCTGCGCACGCTCTTACAGGCGCTGGCTCTTGTCATTTTGGTCGTGTACATCTTCCTTCAGGGCTGGCGCGCAACGCTGATACCGCTTGCGGCTGTGCCGGTTTCTCTCATCGGCACATTTGTGGTGTTTCCCGTACTCGGTTTCTCGATTAACACACTCTCGCTCTTTGGTCTCGTACTCGCAATTGGCCTGGTGGTAGATGACGCTATCGTCGTCGTCGAAGCCGTCGAGCGCCATATCGACGAAGGCATGGCAGCACGCGATGCCGCATTCCGCGCCATGGAAGAAGTTTCGGGACCGGTGATTGCGACGGCTCTTATCTTGACCGCCGTCTTCGTTCCCACCATCTTCATTCCCGGCATCACCGGGCCGCCTGTACCAGCAGTTTGCAGTGACTATCGCGATCTCGGTGATCTTTTCTGCATTCAACGCGCTTTCGCTCAGTCCTGCCTTAGCAGCGCTTCTGCTAAGACCGAAAAAGAAATCGCGCGGCTGGCTGAGACGCTTTTTCGACTGGTTCAACCGTATGTTCGGGCACACCACCGAAGGTTACGTTCGGTTCTCAAAGACACTCATACATAAAGCCGCCTTCGCTCTGTTCTTCCTCGCCGCGATTGCTGCCGTCGCCTTCCTTATCAATAGGAGACTGCCATCATCATTCCTTCCTGAGGAAGACCAGGGATATGTATTCGTAGCGTTGCAACTGCCGAACGCTGCCTCACTGCAGCGGACGGCATCAACGGCACAACAAGTTGAAAACATCATCTTGAACACGCCCGGAGTTGCCGGATGCACTTCAGTCATCGGATTCAGCCTCTTGAGCAGGGTGCAGGATACGTATAGTGCATTCTTCTTTGTCACGGAAAAGCCTTGGAGCGAGCGCACCAACGATAACGAAAGCTACACCGCGATTCGGAATCACATCTCGAGTGAACTATCCAAGGTCCAGGACGGTATCGGATTTTCGTTCTCTCCTCCTTCCATACCGGGAGTCGGCACCTCCGGAGGCGTGACGTTCATTTTGGAAGATCGTTCGGGCAGCTCGCTGCAGTTCCTCGCGGACAACGTGGACAAATTCATGGCTGCAGCGCGGAAACGTAAAGAATTGGTTGGGCTGAGTACAACCTTCCTGCCTAGCGTGCCGCAAAACTATGTCGATGTCGATCGGGCTAAAGTCGAACGGCAAGGCGTCAATATCGCGGACGTATACCAAACCCTACAAACCTTCTTGGGCGGTTATCTGGTTAACTACTTCAATCGCTTCGGCCGCCAATGGCAGGTTTATGTGGAAGCGGAGGGTAACTACCGAACGCGGTCCGACGACATACGGCAGTTCTATGTTTCGAACAATCAAGGCCAAACACTTCCGCTCAGCTCCGTAGCTTCAATAGGACCAGTGCACGGGCCGGAGTTCGCAATGCGCTACAACGAATACGAAGCAGCGCAGATTAACGTTGCGGCAGCGCCGGGCTACAGCTCGGGACAGGCCATGCAGGCGCTGGAAGAAGTATTCGCGCAGACCATGCCGAGCCAGATGGGCTACGACTACGCGGGCATGTCGTTCCAGGAGCAGAAAGCTGCGCGGGGTCTGCCGGCCAGCGTCGTTTTTGGCCTGTCATTCATTTTCGTATTCTTGATCCTGGCGGCTCAATACGAGAGCTGGTCGCTTCCCTTCAGTGTTCTTCTGGGTACACCCATTGCACTGTTCGGGGCCTATCTGTTCCTCTGGTTCCGGCACTTCGATAACGATGTCTACGCGCAGATCGGGGTGGTGATGCTCATCGGACTGGCTGCGAAGAACGCAATTCTGATTGTCGAGTTTGCGAAAAGAGAATACGAGGAGCGAGGGAAAAGTATCGAGGAGGCGGCACTCACCGGCGCTCGCATCCGGCTGCGCCCGATTCTCATGACCGCCTTCGCGTTTATTCTCGGATGCGTGCCGCTCTGGAGAGCTTCCGGTTCCGGCGCGGTATCGCGGCGAATCTTAGGGACAGCGGTCATCGGCGGCATGCTGGCGGCCACGCTGATTGAAGTGTTCGTCATTCCAGTTTCGTTCGACGTGGTCGAGAAGCTATCTCATCGGGTTAAGCGCAGAAGCAAAAGCCCGGAAAAACAGACCGCGGGCGAAGAAGGAGCGCCTGCATGAAACCCGCGCTCGCTCTCACGGTTTTTGCAGCCGCGCTGCTATTTTCAAGCTGCATGGTCGGGCCGAATTACAAGCGGCCTCTGATTGATGTACCGGCTGATTATCGTGCGCCATCGCAAAGCCAGCCCGTGACGGCAGAATCGGTAGGAGACGAAAAATGGTGGGACGTTTTTCACGATCAGGAGCTGCAAAAACTGATTCGAACGGCGCTGCAGCGGAATTACAACGTGCAAATCGCGGCCAATCGAGTTCTGCAAGAACAAGCGCAACTGACAATTACTCGCGCAGACGAGTTTCCCACCATTAGTGGCGGCCCGGCGATCACAGGCGTGCGCTCGCCGTCGATTCCAGGTGTATTTCCCGGGTATCAATACGTGGCGCCCGAACTGACAGTATCTGCGTCATGGGCTCCCGATTTCTGGGGTAGGTATCGAAGAGCCACTGAGGTCGCGCGGGCAAACCTCGTAGCCGCCGAATGGAACCGACGGGCGGTTCTAAGCACGCTCGTATCGAACGTTGCTACTACGTACTTTCAACTGCGAGCGCTCGATCTCGACCTCGATATCGCACGCCAAACGCTTGCCTCGCGCGAACAGTCTTTGCAATTAACCGAAACACTCGAACAGGGTGGGGCCACGTCAATGGAAGATGTGCGGCAGGCACAGCAGCTTGTCGAGACGGCGGCTGGGATGATTCCTGATACTGAGCGCCAGATAGAGCAAGAGGAGAACCAGATAAGCATTTTGCTGGGCGAGAATCCAACCGAAATCGCGCGCGGCAAGAAACTCATCGAACAAGAGCAGCTACCCGCGAATGTGCCAGCCGGGCTGCCCTCTTCTCTGCTCGAGCGCCGTCCAGACATTCGACAAACCGAACAGCAGCTCATAGCGGCCAATGCGCAGATCGGTGTTGCCAAAGCGCAGCTTTTCCCCCAAATCTCGTTGACGGGCAGCGGTGGGCTCGAGAGCATTGGACTCCACAATCTGTTTACTCTAGGGGACGGCATCTGGAATTTCACCGGGGCGGCCGTCCAGCCCATCTTTGAGGGCGGCAGGTTGCGTGCAAATGTACGCTTAGCCGAGGCCCAACAGCAGCAAATGGTACTGAGCTACAAGCAAACGATTCAGCAAGCGTTCAGTGATGTATCGAACGCGCTGATTGCGTGTCAGAAGTATCGCCAGTATCGCGAGCACCAGGAACTGCTAACTCATTACGCCGAAGACGCCGCAAACCTGTCGGATCTCCGCTACAAGGGCGGAGTCACCAGCTATCTGGAGGTCCTTACAAGCCAGACAAATTATTTCTCGGCAGAGCTGACGCTCGCGCAAGCCCGCCTGAATGAGCGCCTTTCTCTGGTCCAGCTTTACAATGCTCTCGGCGGGGGATGGCAGCAATAACGGATTGGCTGTGGGCCCGCCTGGGTGATTACGATACAACAGTGAGATGACGCGAATCATTTTGCTTCTCACGCTAGCGGCGCTCTCCGTTTCAGCGCAGGATTGGGCGCGCCAACGACTCGAAAAATCGTCGCGCCACCACGAATGGGTCACAGTCAAGCACGACGGCCGTTCAGTCGAGACGTTCGTGGTCTATCCCGAATCGAAGGACAAAGCTCCAGTCGTGCTCGTCATTCACGAAATCTTTGGCCTCACGGATTGGGCCCAGGAGGTTGCCGATGAGGTTGCGGAGGCGGGTTACATCGCGGTCGCTCCCGATCTTCTGTCCGGTATGGGACCACACGGAGGTCGAACGACAGATTTCCCGGAGGGCGGAGCCACGGAAGCAGTGAGCCATCTCAATCCGGACCAAATCACCGCCGATCTCAATGCTGTCGCCGATTATGCGTTGAAGCTGCCCGCATCCAATGGCAAGCTATTCGTTGCGGGATTCTGTTGGGGTGGTGGCCAGAGCTTCCGGTTTGCAACGAACCGATCCGATCTTTCTGCAGCGTTCGTGTTTTACGGACCTCCGCCCGAGAAGGAGGCGATGGCCCGCATTAAGGCTCCTGTGTATGGGTTTTATGGCGGTAACGACGCTCGCATCGACGCCGCGATTCCCGCTACTAAAGAGCAGATGAAGGAAGCTGGAAAGACATACGAGCCGGTGATCTATGAAGGAGCGGGCCACGGCTTTATGCGGGCGGGTGAAGCTCCGGATGCGAATGAGGCTAACCGCAAGGCGCGAACGGAAGCATGGGCGCGCTGGAAAAAGCTTCTGAGCGCGCGCCCCTCACCTTAGGAACGTAAATTATAAGCCGATTGTTGACGCGCGTGGTCGTGCAATGTTTCGTAAAGCGTAGAACTTGAGACAACTTTAAACGGTACGGCTACTGCGTGACGCCGCCGCTGAACTGTGGTAGAACGCTACGATGGAAGGAGGGCAAGAACATGGCAAGTCTGGATTGGTCCCAATGCCCCGCCGTGGAAAGTGTGCCGGGCAGACTGAGTGGCGCATGGGTATTTCGTGATACCCGCATGCCGGTGTCCGCCGTGTTTGAGAACCTCGAAGCCGGAGCCAGCATAGACGAGATCATTGAGCCATTCGACATCACGCGGGAACAAATCAATGCGGTTATTGAGTTTGCCGCCCGAAGTCTCGATGCGCCGACGCCTGCCCCTGCCGGTTCCCCCGTGGATGCTCATTCTCTTTGACCACGTAACGCCGAAGGGCATTGCCCGTTTCCTTTCCGGCCATACAGTGACGAAGGCCAAAGACCGTGGATGGGATACGCTGAGCAACGGCGACTTATTGGCCGTTGCGGAGCAAGCCGGGTTTGACATGCTTGTTACCGCCGACAAGAACATGCGCTATCAGCAGAACCTTGAAGGCCGCAGGATAGCCCTCGTGGTGCTGAGCACTCCGCAATGGCCAGTTGTGAAATTGCATCTCGCAAAGATAGCTGCTGCCGTCAACACCCGGCAGCTATGCCGAGGTTGATCTTCCCTTGGGCTAAACGCACGTTGCAGAAATGGTCCAATTTGACCCGTTATTCTTTCTTACTCATATACAAATAAACGTTCAAATTAAAACAGTGTACAAGCCAATCCGAGCAAGTTCAAACGTGCTTTGTTCATTCGCAGTCGCTATATTCAAGGTCGGCAACCGTGCAGTCATGGGTGTGGTCGGCGGACTATAAATTCTTCGTGTGGCAATTCGTTGTCCACGGCCCATATCGCGCAATCGTGTGTGTAATCATTGCCGCGTAAATTCTGTGGGTTTCGCACTACCGCCGCGCCGTGTGCCCGTTTGCTCAATGCAGCACTGTTCGCATCCTGCCACCGCTCGCATGGCTGTTTGGCTTCATCGATACTCGTTTTGACTTCTGCGTCTATGTCTCGAAATAGTGAGGTCTGTATGCCGATCCCATAGATCGGAAACACGTCACGAAGCTGACCTTTGACTTCGAGATAAATGTCCGGAGGGAGCTTTTCACCCAAGGTCATCAGGTTTAGGGGGCGATAACGATCAGTGGGCTTCGGGAAGTGAACACACAGAGGACTTATAACGACGAAATAGGTGCCTGCAATTGACGTCTCGAACAACGTGGCCCCGAACGGAAACAGTGTCACCAATATTGGAGCATTTTTGGTTCGTCGCTTGCTGTGTTTCCGCTCCAGCAGCGCTTGTCAAGATAGCCATAGCTAGGAAGTAAAACGAGGATCGAATTTTATTCATGCGGTTCGTTATAAGTCATTGTCCACATATAGAGCGAAAAGATAAAGAACAATGTCGCGAAGCTTCTTCGCTTTAAGATACTGAGATGCCAGTGCTATGCGGGGGAAGTGGTAGGCCGATAGGGAGGCTCCCAGTGCGACCCGGCGATAAGATCCGCTGCGAGTCTGTTGTCAGGAGTGCACGGCATCTCCGCCCTCGCCAAAGGAACAGCGTGCCGGGGTGCAACTGACATATTCGGCGCATCCTGAGAAGCCAACCAAGGATTAACTCTAATCACCCCGTTCCACAAAGGGTCGATGGTGTTGAAAAACTCGATTCACCGCGTATGCGTGACTCCGCCCGGAGGAAACGGCGCGATTAAACGCGTTATAAGCGATTGCGAAAGTGGGGTTAGACATTTCTGATCCCGTCTAGATGGAGATCTGCGATCAGAAACGAGTTTTTCAACAGCATCGGTCCTTTGTGAGACAAGACTTTCAGGCTATTTGCCAAAAAAGTCGCTCGCCAAAATATAAAGAAGGTAGGCCGCGAACGCAGCGAAAACTAGTCCTGCAACCCGGAAGCCAACACGATTAAACTCCGTCAGCATTTCACCGCCTTTTCGGACTTCGGAGCGCTTCAGAAAGCGGTCTGTATCAATGACATGTGCAATACCGATACAGAAGAACAAAATCAAAACGGCAGCACCAAAGGCAACCTTCCCATGGGCTTTCCTCGGGCGGGAGCACCATGCGACTAGACTAGCTCGTCCTAAGGTGGGAACCGTTCACAAGGGTAACTCTCGCATCATTGCCGAAAAGCTGTGAACGGGAGCATCCCGCGTTTCATAAAATCAGTCTCAAAATAACGAGCTATTACTTTATGAGGAAAACGCCATGGCTGAATAACGCCAATTCCCAAAAGACACTGGACTCATGGAACCGGATCATTATGTCCGATGAATTTAGCGAGTACCAGCAATCCGAAACTCAGGAGAAGTGTACCGATCAACGCGTAGTGTGTCTCCGCGAAATGATCCGGGAACCGAAACAGCGATGCTAGCGCACTCTTAGAAACACTGCGCCCAATCAGTCAGACACTTGCGCCAGAGTAATTACGATCGAGGGTAAGCACCTCGAATGTGGTCGCTGAGCCGTTTCATGATTGCTCACGGACAACAGAAGCAGTAAGATTCGCTTCGACAATGCATGTGAAGGAAAATGAAACCATGACCGGAATTCAGTTTGTTACCGACGACAAGGGCCGGAAGGTGGCGATCCAGATCGACCTCAAAAAACATGGTGCGGTCTTAGAGGAATTCTGGGACGGCCTGATTTCAGATTCACGCCGCAAGGAAAAAGCCATTCGTTACGAGCAATATCGCACCAGCCGCGCCAAAAGTGCCGGTCCGCGTGCCTAAGTATACGCTCGAAATCAAGCACTCCGCGCAAAAAGAACTAGACACGCTAGACTATAAAGTGTTTGCCCCTGTGGACGCGAAGATTCGGACGCTCGCCGACAATCCAAGACCACCTGGCTGCAAGAAGCTGAGAGGCTATGAGGACCAATGGCGGATTCGGATAGAGGATCATCGCGCGGTTTACATCATCGATGGCGCGACAAGAACTGTTCCGGTTGAGTTGGAAATGGAGAAGGCGTTCTCCCAGTAGGGTAAAGGAGAGAACGCATGAAGAAGCAACGGACGCACTACACGCCGGAAGGGAAGATCGCCATCCTGAGGCGGCATCTGTTGGAAAAGGAGCCGATCTCGAAGCTCTGCGATGAACTCGGCTTGCAGCCCACGGTCTTCTACCGCTGGCACAAGGAGTTCTTCGAGAAAGGATCGGCGTCTCTGTTCAAATTCGTCCATGACAATCTCCTCTGAGGTGCATCGACCATTTTCAGGGCGCTCGCTTCAGTGTGGCAACGTTGCTCCCGGCCGTTCACGCTCCTGCTGGCTCGGGAAGATGCGAACCTGGCGGCGCTTTGTAATGAAGGCAAGGGCCCACTGCGACAGGACGAAAAAGCGGTTAGCGAAGCCAATCAGGAAGTAAATGTGCACGAGCGCCCAGACAATCCAGGCGATAAATCCGGCAAAGCGCACAAAGCGTAGATCAGCGACGGCATAAGTACGGCCGACGATGGCGAGATCACCCTTATCCCAATACCAGAAGGGCCGCGGCGGTTTCAGTGCAAGGATGCGACGGCGAATAAGCCCAGCGATGTATTGGCCTTCCTGAATTGCAGGCTGCGCGACGCCGGGCATCGCCATTGGTTCCTTTGCCTTGATGCCCAGCAGATTGCGCGACGGGGCGACAACGTGGGCTGTATCGCCGATCGCAAAAACGTCCGGATGACCGGGTATAGACAAATCGGAGTTAACGACGACTCTCCCAGACTTGTCGGTGGCGGCGCCAGCCAGCGTCCCGCAGGCGACGCCAGGACCCCGGCGCTCCACAGCACCGTGCTGGCGAAGACACGTTGGCCCCCGGCTACGATGCCGTCGGCATCGACCACGGTGACGGGAGTGCTGGTATGGACTTTGACGCCAAGCCCCTCCAGGTGACGCTGTGCCTTGGCTGAAAGCGCTTCCGGATAGGTGGGCAGCACGCGCGGCTCCGCCTCATATAACAGGACTTGCGCCGAGCGCGGATCAATGTGGCGAAAATCGTGCGCCAGCGCGATGCGCGACATCTCCGCAAGGGTGCTGGCCATCTCCACTCCGACCGTTCCAGCGCCCACCAGCACAAAGGTCAGCCACTTCTGGATGGCGTCCCGCGGGGCGTGACCGAGGGCGGCAAGTTCCTCCGCGCGCTCAAAAGCCAGCAGGACATTGCCGCGGATCTCGTCAGCGTCCTCAAGAGACTCCAGTCCGGGAGCAATCTGCCGCCACTCGTCATGTCCAAAATAGTTGTATTGAATGCCTGTGGCGAGGATGAGGAAGTCGTACGGCAGATCATACTGGGGCAGGTGGACCAGCCGCGCCTGCGCATCGACGCCCATTACCTCGTCCAGCAGCACCTCAATGTTGTGCTGCCGGCCGAGAATGGAGCGTAGCGGCCCGGCAATTTCGTCGGCAGAGAGCAAGCCCGTGGCCACCTGATACAACATGGGGCGAAAGAGATGGTAGTTGCGTCTGTCAATGAGCGTGATATTCACGGGAGCGCCCGCCAAGGCGCGCGCGGCATAGAGTCCGCCGAAACCGCCGCCAACGATCAGCACGCGAGGAAGATCTGCGGGCAAAGCTGCCTCCAGAGGTCAACATAGCAGCAGCGGGGCCCTGATCTCTACCAAGAGCTAACGAGGCCTGCGTCTCCAAACTCCCCTTTGGCCTTCGAAAAGACAATTTATCGAAGATAATCTGCGTTGTAGATAACCCTTCGCGACGCGGATCAGCGGACACAAGCCGACTTATCGGGACCTCAATCGCGGCAGACCGCCGAACGTATGCGATCTGCCGCGGCGCAAAGATTCAGGCGGATGTCAGCGTGAGGCACCCGATACGGCTGCCCTACGACCTTTTTGAATCGACTTCACAAATTCCAGCAAGTCAGCGTTGATTTCATCCTGATGGGTAGCCGTGAGGCCGTGAGGTCTGCCCGGATAGTAGATTTCCTTCGCCCCCTTGATGAGCCTCGCCGATTTCTTCGCTGAATCCTTGATCGGCACGATCTGGTCGTCCTCACCGTGCATGACCAGCGTCGGCACATCGAACTTCTTGAGGTCCTCCGTGAAGTCGGTCTCGGAAAAAGCCTTGATGCTGTCGTAGATATTCTTGAGACCGCCCTGCATGCTCCATAGCCAGAACTGGTCGAGCATTCCCTGCGAGACGCTCGCACCCGGCCGATTAGCACCATAGAACATTCCGGCGAAGTCTTTGTAGAATTGCGAACGATCCTTAGCGAGAGCGCTGCGCAATCCGTCAAACACTTCGATCGGGAGCCCCTCGGGGTTGGCAGCGGTTTTCAGCAAGAGCGGCGGAACGGCAGCAATCAGTACGGCGGCAGCAACCCTCTTCGTGCCGTGCCGTCCGATGTAGCGTGCAACTTCGCCTCCCCCTGTCGAGTGCCCGACAAGGGTAACTTCGTTGAGATCCAGCACCTCAATGACAGCTGCCAAATCGTCGGCATATCCATTCATGTCGTTCCCCGACCAAGCCTGGCTCGACCGGCCATGGCCGCGGCGGTCGTGTGCAACCGCACGGAAACCGTTCTGCGCCAGGAAAAGCATTTGCCCATCCCAAGCATCAGAACTCAGCGGCCAGCCGTGCGAAAGCGTGACGACCGGGCCCTCGCCCCAGTCCTTGTAGTAGATCGTTGTGCCGTCTTTGGCAGTAATCGTACTCATTTGGTTTTTTCTCCTGAATTGAGTTTGGCGAAGCAGAAATGCTCGCCGTTCTTGGGTTTTACTTCACTGGTACCAGCACCGGTGCGCGCTTGTCCTTAACCAAGAACACGACGAACTTCGCTGGTTTAGTGCGGCTTGCGTTCCGGCCAACGGTATGAATATCGTTGGGACCTTCATAAAAACTCTGCCCTGGCGTCAGGGTGACCTCTTTTCCGCCTTTTACCTGCATAACAACGGAGCCTTCCAGCACGTAAAGGAACGCATGCGCATTGTGGCGATGGACAGGGTCCGAACAGCCCGGCGGATACTCCACCGTGATCATCATTCCCTCCTTGCCCGGAAATTCGGTAAGATCCTTCGACATGAGCGGTGTGACCTTAGCGTCCTGCGCGATTAGGGTGCTGGCGACGAGAAATGCCAGAACCGACATCGGTCGTGAGATCTTCATAATCGTTCGCCTTCGCTGCACTCACGCCCGCTGCGGAAGCGCCTTTGGGACTGGCTTCGTAGCGTGTAGCCAGTCCTCGAAGCGCGTCTGCCCGAGTCGCCCGTCATCATTAGGGACCAGTGCCCTCTCGCTCACCGCGATCCCGTAGTAGCGCCCGTGCGGGTCGGAGATTACCTCGCGTGGATCCTTGCGCGCAGCCAGGTCCAGTCGGATGAGTTCGTCCAGACGAAACTGTTCGGGACCCCCTATTTCAATGGTGCCATTCACGGGTGAGCTCATTGCGATTCCGCCTAGCGCACTGGCGACATCATCAGCTGCCATAGGCTGGATGAGTACCGGAGGCAGGCGTACCTTGTTGCCCTCCGTGGACAGATCGGCGATCTTCTCCACGAATTCAAAGAACTGCGTCGCGCGGACGATTGAGTACGGGATTGAGGAAGCTTTGATCAAGTTCTCCTGAGCAATTTTTGCGCGGAAGAAGCCGCTTTCGAGCAGACGTTCTGCTCCTACGACCGACAATGCAACGTGATGTCCCACGCCCGCGGCCGCTTCATACTCGAGGAGGTTACGGGTTGATGTCTCGAAGAACTTCAGCACTGCCGCATCCTCCCATGAAGGGGAGTTCGTTACATCGACGGCCACGGAGGCGCCCTTCAGCGCATCCGCGAGTCCCTCGCCGGTGAGGGAATTGACGCCGGAAGCGGGCGATGCGGCTACTACTTCCTGCCCGTGCTCACGAAGCTTTTTGACAAGCTTCGATCCAATGAGTCCAGTACCGCCAATTACTACGATTTTCATGATTGTCCTTTGTGTTTAACCGCGGCAATTCTAAATTGCCGGCTATTCGCTAGGACTGAACAGCCCATCGCTTTGTGACACGATGCTGGTTGTCAGTTGCTTTCAGACGATGTGTCAACAACCGCACGACCGGCCCCGATAAAACCAGCATCTCGACGGCTTCACACATGGTGATCCCGCTCTGTTATAGCTGGCAATTCGCCTCTGAGCTTCGATCCGAAGATCCAGTCCAATTATCGGCTTCCGCTTGGCCGAGCACAAGGGGGCGCATTCTCCCGGAGGTCTCGGAAAGTACCGCAATCGGCGTGCGCGCACGCTCGAACAGCGCGGTCCCCACATCTATGAGCGCGATCACCGGATAGATTCGACGTTTTCGCCAAGAATCTACTACGGAAGTTCCGGGCAGCACCTGGATCACGCCCTAACCGAAAACTGAAACACGGCGCACTCCACTAGCAACCTACCGCAGAAGGGATGAACCGGCCTGATGCCCCGTCACGGCTGCGTGTTGACGTGCTTGGCAGCGCGTAGATGCAATATTCTTTTCGTAACCAGTTGGTTTTTCGGTGTCGAGGATCAGCCTTTGCTTTAAGCCGAGCCTCGGAGCCGCGTTATACAATCAACGGCTGGAGTCGAGCGCGCCCTGTGGTGAATGGGACCAGCAAACTTGATCTCCTTTTTGAAACCAGTTGCAGTTTCAGTCGTTACCCCTTCTGCCGGCCGCTATTGCTTTCGGTGGTGCAAACTGGCCCGGCGGGAATTGCCGCTATACTCGCTAACGGGGCGCGCCAACTTTCCATTTCACGCTGAACCAGTACAGAACCGCGACAATCATGCATGTTGCTCACCGGCGCGAGGTTTACGAATAGCGTTGGGGGACCACAACCGCCGATTGGAATATGTCAATTCCTTCTTCTATTCAGCGATGATTTTAGAAGCAGTCCGCTACCCACCTGGTGCACCTGCTATCTCAGGCGGCCGTTCTCTTGGTCTTACGCGAGGCGCTGGAAGCAGTTGATTGAGCTCCCTTCCTAACAATCTGTCTCTCTTCCTTTTGCTGCTCTTTCATGCTGTCTGGGTCGTGCTGCCAGGCATCCCACAGCTTTGCGATATTTTTCGTGAACTGGCGCGGTTTTTCCTCGTACACGCGCTGCCCCAGCGATATTGCGTTTTCGCGTAACTCTTTTTGATGTTTGTCTGCAAGCGCAAGAAATAGCTCGATGTCTTTCGCGTCGCCATAATCTTCGGGTTTGCTCTCGAGCTTCTCCCGAAGTACGACCAGGTTATGATCGTCGCCCAACCAGGTCTCGAGATCTTTCAGGCTGGCTTCATGAGCGTGCATTACTCCTGCCCATAAGCTTTCGAGTAGCCGTATGTGATACCAGAGGTCCTTCACGCGCTTGCGCCACTCATGATAATTCTCCGGCCTGGGATCGCTCTGGGCAGTCGCCATAATTCTTTGGCCGCGGCGAAAGGTGGTTTTGAGACCCGGCGCGATCGCTCGAAAGCCATCGCTCTTCAGCGGCCAAGTCTTGACCCGCTTCTTTGCGGCGTCGAGAGTTGCTATCGCGCCATTCACAACTTTATCGATATCTAAATTCTGCTCGGTTTCACGTTTGCTCTTGTCCAGACCCCGTCGAATCGAGGCCAACGTGTTCTTTTGCAAACTATTCCTATATTTTTCGATCACGCTGTCGAAAGTTTCGATGATTGCGACGGCATCACGGAACTGGGACAACTGTCGCCCGAGATTCCGCAGCCGTCTGTTCTCCTTGCGGTACGTGGCGCCAAGATCCGGCTGCACAAGGCGCAAAGCGCCACGCATTTTTTTTACGCTCTTACGTGCTTCGTGAATCGCCTCATCCCGATTCTTGCCATTGCTGCGGCTGAGTTGCCCGGTAGCGAACTCGATCTCTTCAACTACAATTCGTTTGATTCCCTCGGGAACCGATTCGCTTGCCTTGAGGCGATACGGCATTGACGGATGATAGCAGAAGAAATAGTTCCTGCGGCCTTCCTCTATCGCGGTTTAGGAGTGACCTTCGTGTGGGGCGGTCGCGGCAAAGGCGGTTTCACCGCCGAACTCCTTGTCAGCCTCTTCGTTTCTGCCGAATAACCGCAATGCGGCCGAGGTGACATGCTCCGCCGTGAAGCCAAAATTCTTCATGACTTCCTCCCCGGGAGCAGATGCTCCGTAATGATCGATACCGATGATTGTGCCTTCGTCGCCCGCCCACTTGCGCCAGCCCATTGTTGCGGCAGCTTCAACGGCCACACGTTTCTTAACATTTTTTGGCAGTATGCTCTCGCGATAAGCTTCGTCTTGAGCTTCAAGAAGATTCCAGCCCGGCATGCTGATCACGCGCGCCCTGATCCCGTAGCCCTTCAGCTTCTCCTGCGCTCTCATACAAAGCGCAACTTCCGAGCCGGTTCCAATCAGAATCACTTCCGGGTCGCCTCCCTCGGCCTCTGAAAGGATGTAAGCACCCTTCGAGACATCTGGATTTTTGGCCTTGCTCCGGTCCAGATGGGGAACATTCTGACGGGTGAGCGCGAAAAGCGTTGGCCCGTCGCGCTGAATCGCTATTGCCCAGGTTTCCGCGGTCTCAGTTGCGTCGGCTGGGCGCATCACATTCAAACCTGGAATAGCGCGCAACCCGGCAAGCTGCTCGATTGGCTCGTGCGTAGGTCCATCCTCACCCACACCGATACTGTCGTGAGTGAAAACATAGAATGTTTTCAGCTTGCTCAACGCACCTAGACGAATGGCGGGCTTCATGTAGTCGGAGAACACAAGAAACGTGGCGCTAAAGGGCAACACGCCACCGTGGGCTGCCATGCCGTTAACAGCCGCCCCCATCGCATGTTCACGCACGCCGAACGCGATGTTGCGGCCGGAATAGCCCCAATCCCCGCCGACTGCGCCCAAAGTCGACGGACCGGAATATTCTGTCGGTTGGAAGTCACCCATGCCTTTGAGCGCTGTGTTAGTGGATGGATTCAAATCCGCTGAGCCGCCGATGAGGTTCGGGAGGTGTTTGGCCAAGGCGTTCAGCGCTTCCCCGCCCGCTACTCGTGTGGATACGGGCTTGTCGGTTGGGTTCCATTTCGGCAGGTCCGCGCCCCAGTTGTCCGGAAGCTTGCCACTGATCACCTGCTCAAATTCCGCAGCTTCTTTTGGGAAAGCCTTTCGATATCCCTGCAGAACCTTCTGCCACTCTTGTTCAGCCTTCGCGCCCTTCTCAATCGCTTTCCGGAAATGATTGACCGCTTCCTCCGGCAGATAGAACTTGTCCAACGAGGGCCAGCCAAGCGCCTTTTTGGCCGCCTGCAGCTCCTCTTCACCGAGAGGATTGCCGTGCGCCGAAAAATTGTCCTGTTTCTTCGGGCTACCGTATCCGATGTGCGTGTGCACCAGAATCATGGAAGGGCGCCGATCTTCGGCCCGCGCTTCCGCAATAGCCTTTGCGACATCCTCGGTATCGTTGCCCTCCGGCACAGTTCGCGTGTGCCAGCCGTACGCCTCGAACCGCTTCGCAACATCCTCTGTAAAGGTCAAATTGGTACCACCGGCAAGCGAAATGTAGTTTTGGTCGTACAAGTAAACCAGCTTGCCTAACCGGAGGTGGCCGGCCAGCGATGCTGCCTCATGGGTAATGCCCTCCATCAAGTCTCCATCGCTGCAGACGCAATAGGTGTAGTGGTCGACAATCCTGTGCCCGGGCCGGTTGTAGCGAGCTGCGAGCCAGGCTTCTGCAATCGCCATGCCTACCGCATTCGCAAAACCCTGCCCCAAAGGCCCAGTGGACACATCGACCCCCGGTGCATGGCCACGCTCGGGATGTCCGGGCGTTTTGCTGCCAAATTGGCGAAAGCGCTTAATTTCCTCGAGCGCCAGATCGTAACCCGTGAGATACAGCAGGCTGTACAACAGCATGGACCCATGACCGGCCGAGAGCACGAACCGATCGCGATCGAACCAAGCCGGATCTTTTGGATTGTGCTTTAGAAAACCGTTCCAAAGCGTATAGGCCATAGCTGCCGCGCCCATAGGCATGCCAGGGTGGCCCGAGTTCGCGTTCTGGACGGCATCGGCCGAGAGAAAGCGAATGGTATTGATAGACAGTTCTTCTAGGCTTCTGGTGTCTATAGTAGGCAAGGTTTTGGTCTCTCCTGGTTTGACAATTTGAAGGGAATGTTGTGACGCGTGAAACAAAAGTTTACGCGCCTCGTCATGATCACTTCCCGATTACAGCTTACATTGCGCATGAGAAATCTAAGTTGTCACGATATCCTTACTCTTAGAATGGTTTTGCGCGGTGCGAGCCTCGGGCTCTTAGCACTGTTTCTGCTAAACGGACAAAACACAACGCCTCCTGCGTCCTCCTCGTCCGGAAGTGCGCCGGGACAGGGTGCGCCCGAAGCGCCGGCTCCCATCACCTGCCCGGCTGGTGGACCCATCGGCGCGGTGGATCTTCGCGTACGATCGGCCAAAGGCGGTGACTCGCTGCCCTTCCATGCGATCAACCATTTGAGCGAAGGCGACACGGTCCTGTATGCGCCGATTCTGCGCGGTCGCGAAAAGCGCCCGGGCGAAGTATCACTGGTAATGGTTCCCGCCAAACGACAGCCCGATAAAGACGCGCTCATGGTCACGGACCCGAAGCCTGCGGAGAAGCCGCAAGAGTGGAAAATCAGCGAGACAATTTCACTGGTTGCGTTTGTTTATGGCCCGGAAGGCCTGAGCAAAAGAAAAGTCAGGGGCTTCTTATCGCAGGACGATTTGCTGATCGCGCAGCTTGCGGATTACGCAGAGAAGACCGCGCAAACAGAAGCGCTTGTCCAGGCGCTCTCGTCAATAGACAGCTCATCAGAAAGTGTGAATGCAGCACTTACCGGTTTTGCATCGCAGTACGGCTTCTCTGTCCAGCTGGATCGGACCGCGCCTCCCGAAGTCCAAGCGGAGACACTATTCGCGACCATGAATCCGCAGTTGGCAGCCTATGATCCGCTCACGCCTTCAACGAGTGCAAAGATCGGGCAAACAGCCAGCGTTGCGACGGCGGCCGCAACATTGTTTTTTGGCAGCCCCATTGGACTGGCCGCAGGTGGGACAGCGATGCTGCTCGACCTGCGCTCTATCGCGTTTCCCGGGACGCAATTTCGATCCTCGTTCGCCCAGACCTTACACGATAATCATGGATTAAACTTATGCGGCCAAAGAAGTCCCGCGCCTCCTCACACGAGAGTGGCGTACCTTTGGGCAAATCGCATTCCAAACGTACCTGCGCCCTCCATTCGCATCGGAAAGGCTGCTTTCATCTCCACGACGCAGAAGATGCCGGTTCCGGTCGAGGTACCCGATCCGCAATGGAAATACCTCGAGCGAGCGCGAGCTTGGGCGTTGCAGAACACCACGAATCAGAAGACTCCAGTCACCGTGCTCAAGCTTGCGAACCAAAGAGCAATCGAAATTGATCTGAGTAAGATTAACTTACCTCCGGGGGATTATCATCTCGCCGGTTACTGGGATTGGACGCCGTTCACTGCCATAGGAGAGGTGCATGTCCGTCCACTTAGCGATTTCAAGGAAGCGAAGTTGGAGCCAGCGTCGCAAGACAGGCTCATCGCGAAGAGCGGAAAGGTTCCTGTCACTCTCCAAGGCAATGATTTCGAATTCACAACCAAGGTGGAGCTAAAGAAGGCGGAGGACGAATTCGCCACCCCTCAGCCGGTGCGGTTCATTCTTCCAAAGGGACTGAGAGAAGGACCTCAGGATCACATGGATGTGCAAATTGATACCGCTGATCTCAAGCCAGGCGAGTATGCGCTGCTCGTTTCGCAACAGGACGGGAAGGATCATCCGGTAAAGATAAGCATTCTTCCGCCGGCATCGAAGATCGAAAACCTGCCGATCCTTGCGAATAAGGGAGTCGCCGCGCAGCACTACGTTCTCAAGGGTGAGCGTTTGGATCTGCTTGCAAAACTTG
The DNA here is from genome assembly GCA_963771565.1 of uncultured Acidobacteriaceae bacterium. GTDB lineage: Bacteria > Acidobacteriota > Terriglobia > Bryobacterales > Bryobacteraceae > Bog-105. The sequence continues at coordinate 43,017 of CAVYUB010000023.1, read as the reverse complement.
AGGCGCCGGGCGTAGTGTTTGATTTAAGTCCGGCTGCATTGAACGAGGCCGAGCGCAACGTAACTGTGAAGCTCAAGACTGATCCTCGGCCGGGGACGATTCTGCCGGTGAAGGCATACCTGATCGACCGCAACGAACCGCTGACGCTTGCGGATGCACTGCGGATTACGGGCCCGCTTCCCGTGATCGCGAGCTTCAAACTGTCGTTGCCGGCCGATATGGCGATTTCGATCAAGCCTGGCGAGTTTCCGGCTGGCTACACACTGAGCGCGGTACTGGACGTGAAGAACATCGAGGCACGCAGCGTGCTGCGGCTAGGGTGTTCTGACGACATTGGGCCGCAAGTCTCGCTGCACGTAGGCGAGCAGACGGACACAGCGAGTTTGCAGCCGCTGTCGCAAGATCAACTATTCCTGTCATTTGATACAAGCGCATGGCCAGCGGGTTGTTCGGTTCAAGCAGCCATTGACAACGGGAGCGGCGGTAAATCGGAACCGCTTGGTTTAGGAAATATCATCCGGCTGCCGCAAATTGATGATTTCAAGCTGACCGACGAACAAGCGTCGTCTGGCACCCACGTCGGCACTATTACTGGCCGAAATCTGGAGATGATCGGGAAAGTGGGATGGGATCAGACCAATGGCAGTGATGTACCCGGGCTTCCCTCGCCCATTCCTGGACAGGGGCAAAAGCAGGCATTACGGGTGAACCTTCCAGACCCGCCAGGTCCACATACAGTGATCTATGTGTGGCTTCGCGGCGAGAAGACCGGGCGAGTTACAACGGTGACAAACAGCGCTCCGCCTAACAACAATTCTCAGCCGCCCGGCACTCCGCCAGCCAACAACACTTTACCTCCGGCGAACACTCAGCCTCCCAACAGTCCTCCACCGTTCAACAATCCTCACCCGTAGCTGAGCGGGCACGCGGCATGTTCTATCATTTGGTAACGGTCGATGAACCTTCCTAATCTGCTGACCTTAATCCGCATCTTCCTGGTGCCGCTGGTTGTGGCAGCTCTGGTTCAGCAGAATTTGCGGCTTCAAGTTGGCGATAGGCTGCTCGTAGCAAACGACTTCTTCGCGGTGACGGTGTTTCTTGCCGCCGCGGTGACCGATCTTCTGGATGGGTACCTCGCACGCCGCTGGAAGCAAGTAACAACCGTAGGAACGTTGCTAGATCCCGTGGCCGACAAGCTGCTCATTTCTGCGGCGCTCATTTCACTCGTCGAGATTCGCCTGCTGCCAGGCTGGATGGTGATTCTGATCATTGGCCGGGAATTCGCAGTCTCCGGGCTGCGCAGCATTGCCGCTGCAGAAGGCTATACGATCAAGGCCGGCGAGCTTGGGAAATCCAAAATGATGCTGCAAGTTGTCGGCGTGACGCTGGTAATGCTCTCGATACGTTGGCCGGAACTTCGAGCGTTCGCGCTCGCGGCTATGTGGGCCGTAGTCGTTATGGGACTCGCTTCAGCCGTAGATTACTTCCGGAAATTCTGGCGCAAAGTCGACATGAGCATCAAGCTGCGTCGAAGGCACGAACTGATTGTGCTGGAACGTCAGAAACGGCGCTTGCAGCGGGCAGCCGCGACCAATCGAGAGGCTGCGTCTATTCGCCGCTCGGGCTGAAGGCTGTGAGAGCTATGTGGGCTGGCGGGTCGACGATCTGATAGTTGTTCTTTGTAAAGACGACTGTTCGCACTTCGCCTCGTGGCCCTAGAGCACCAATCGTTTTCCCATTGAAAAGCACGTTCACACCGCCAGCGTTTCCCGCACGGATGCGACCCGTATCGTGGCCCTCGAGCACCTTTGTCTCTGCGGGCTCAAGCACGCCGCTGTAAATTTCCTTCTCATCAGCGGTAATGGAGAGCCAAGTGGGCTCAATTGCGGCAACCTCGACGCGGAAGCCAGCGCTGGGCTCCGCGGGAGATATTGCGGCCGCGACAGGCGCTCGAGCTGGAGGACCGATCTTCTGAGGTGCCCTGACCACTGGCGCAGAAATTGCCTTATTCCCAGCCAAAGCAGCGTCTTTAGACGTGTGGCCTTTCGAAGTTCCAGCGAGCGAGCTCACGAAGCTGGTAACTGACGCCTGCAAGCTATACCTGGAGTTTTCCCACATTCCATACAGGCTGGAGCATCCGGTCAGCACCGCTATGAGGGCGAAAAAGGAGAAAAGCCAGCGAAAGTTCTTTGGCCGAGTAGACTCAAGCGGTGGTACGTTTGGCAGAGGCGACTGCAATCGGCCGGGCATAGCGGGCTCCGGCATCGTACTTGCCCAACTCTGGACCGCTGCGGCTAATTCGCTGTAATCCAAACCGAGCCGCTGCGCAAATTGACGCACGAAACTTCGATAGAAGAACGCTGAGCTGATGTTCGACAGTTCGTCGTTCTCAATGGCCTGAAGGTTTTTCAGTGAAATCCGGGTGCTCGCGATGACGTCGTCCAACGTAAGTCCCTGTCGTAGACGCTCTTGGCGGAGTTTTGATCCAACTGACTCCATTGTTTTCCCGGGGAACGGACGCTCACTGTGAAGTGTCGCGAACATTCGCTCTTTTAAAAGTAAACGTTATAATACAACAGTCTTTTGCCTAGCCGTTTTTCTCAGCCTGGTTGTAGTCCGGGAGCATTCGACCGCTCAGCCGAACCCTAAAGACATGCGTAAATCTAATCGGCTCGAATTGGTTTGTGCTTTAAGCCGCTTAACAATTTTATTTACGGGACTTGGGCTCGCCGTCTGCACACCTGGGTCCAGGCCGAATACCCCTCGAGAACAGGCTTCTGGATTCCGGGCAGCGGCAGCGCTCGCCGACACTCGTCGGGCTGTCTCGTTTGGTGAGCGTCCTTCGGGATCAGAAGCGATTGCACATCTCCGCGACTGGATCGTTTCGGAGCTCAAACCGCTGGGCGGCCCGCTCTCGCTGGATTCCTTTACTGGCCAGACGCCTATGGGCCCCGTGCCAATGGTGAATATCATTCTGAAATTCCCCGGCACCTCGGGAAAAGCCGTGGTAGTCACAGGGCACTATGACACGAAACGGATTGCCATGGTCCATTTCGTGGGCGCAAATGACGCCGGCTCCTCGACTGGTTTCCTGATCGAATTCGCGCGCGCTGTTTCGACAATGAAACACCCGGATGATATCTATATTGTGTTTTTCGATGGCGAGGAAGCGGTACGCACAGATTGGTCTGAGACCGACAGCCGGTACGGGAGCCGGCATCTGGTGGCCAAGTGGGGGACTGACGGCACCCTAGCCCGTATCAAAGCGCTGGTCAATATAGACATGGTTGGCGATAAAGAGCTTGACATCGCCGACGACGAAAACTCCTCGCAATCTCTGCGAACCATCGTTTGGCAGATCGCCGAGAATCTAGGTTACGGCAAATTCTTCCGCCATGATGCAGGCGGAATCGATGACGATCATAAGCCATTCGTCGATGCGGGCGTAAACGCGATCGACATCATCGATCTCGACTACGGCCCTAATGGCTCGTACTGGCATACCGCAAGCGACACGATGGATAAGCTGAGCGTGCACAGCTTTCAGGTGGTTGGAGACGTGGTGCTTCAGTTAGTGAAAGACCTGGAGCAGCAGTAACGAGCGGCCCGCGCCCAACGTGACTGCAACCTATGTTTCGATAGATGCCTACGGGCCGTAGCCAAATCATAACCGGACCGGCAGTCTGCCTTATTGTTGACATCCGACAACAAAGGTTTATTGTAGGAATCCGACAACATGGAGAGGCAATCAAGACTCGATCTTCTTCAGGGGACACTCGATCTCTTGATCTTACGTACTCTGCAAACTGGACCCATGCACGGGTGGGCCATATCGGAACGGATTCAGCAGATCTCGAAAGACGTTTTGCAGGTCAATCAAGGCTCACTGTATCCAGCGCTCCACAGACTCGAGCACCAGGGTTGGATCAAAGCAGAATGGGGAATTTCTGAGCTGGGACGGCGGGCGCGTTTTTACCGGCTAACCGGGCCAGGTCGGAAACAGTTGGAATTGGAAACCGATCAATGGGAGCGGTTGACCTCCGCAATTGGCCGCGTGCTCCAGGAGGCCTGACGTGAACGTCCATGATCTCATGCTTCGGGCGCAGGCTATCGTTTGCCGCCGGAGAGTAGAAGAGGAACTCGATGATGAATTGCGGTCGCATCTGGAACTCGAAGCGCGCAAGCATCTCGACGCAGGCTTGACTCCCGAAGAAGCAGAACGGCAAGCTCGCATTGATTTTGGAGCCGTTGAGCTAACGAAAGATAACTGCCGGGATGCGCGACGCGTGAACGTAGTGGACGACTTGATACAGGACGTACGCTACGCAGGTCGGAGCCTGCGGCGGGATCGCATCCCATCGGTTGTGGCAATGCTGACGCTGGCCGTCTGCATCGGAGCAAATACAACGGTTTTCAGTCTGGTCAATACGATCATTTTGCGGCCGCTTCCATATCCCGGATCAGACCGCCTCTACTGGCTGAGCGAACGAGCAGGGAGAAATCAAAACGAATTCAGCACCGGTGCGGACTACTATAGCCTGCGCGAGGAGAACAAAGCCTTTGAGTACGTGGCGGCATATCAGGCATGGACGGTCAACTGGACCGGCATGGAGAAACCCGAGCAGTTGAACGCAGCGCAGGTGACTCCATCATTTTTTGAGGTTCTCGGTACGCAGCCGCTAATGGGCCGCTACTTGGCCGCGGAGGAAGAAGGCACGACGGCTCCAGCCGTGGTCGTCTTAAGCTACGGCTTTTGGCGGAGCCGTATGAGTAGTGATCCGCACCTGGTCGGGAAAACAATCACATTGGATGGTCTTCGGAATACAGTAATTGGGATCATGCCGCAGGGCTTCGACTACCCGAAGGGTACGCGCATCTGGAGGCCGCTACAGATGGACGAAGCCGCGCAAAGGCCGAGGCTCGTTACACGGCCCATGCAACTCGTGAGTATCCTGGCGCGGCTAAAGCCCCACGTCACCGAACAGCAGCTCGATACCGATCTGAATCGCCTCACAAAGATGATCTACCGAGAGTACCCCGACGAATTTAAGACCGCGGGATTCCTCGACGGTATGAAGGTCTTGGCAACTCCTCTGCAGCGGCGCATGACAGGAGATCTACGCCCGGCGCTGCTAGTCCTGAGCGGAGCCGTCGGGCTCGTTCTGTTGATCGCTTGTGCGAATGTCGCCAATCTTCTGCTTGCCCGAGCTATGGCACGGCAGCGTGAACTGGCGGTGCGCATGGCTCTCGGTTCAGGACGCGCCAGAATCGTGAAGCAAGTGCTCACAGAAAGCGTGGCGCTGGCCGTACCTGGCGGTGTGGCCGGTATTCTCATCGCATTTTCGGCTGTCGCCACTTTGAATGCGTGGAAGCCTTTAGTGCTCCAAAATTACCCGCTCCTCTCTCTGGACATTTCTAGCCTCATGTTCACGTTCGGTTTGACCGTCGGGACTGGAATCATTTTCGGAATGGCTCCGGCATTGACTGCCGCGGGCATCAGCATTCAGGACGCTCTGAAATCAGCGGGCCACACTCAGGCGGGCGGCCGGAGAGCAGCGCGATTGCGGCTTCTGTTGGTGATAGCCGAACTGGGAGTGTCGCTTGTCTTATTGATTGGAGCCGGTTTGTTGGGCAGAAGCTTCATCAAGCTCGCGCATGTTGATCTCGGATTCTCGACCGACAATATGCTCACGCTGCGGTTCAATCTTACGGGTTCCCGATACGCAACGGCGGAGAGTCAAGTGCGTTTCTATGACGAGGTGCTTGATCGTGTGAAACAGCTTCCACAGGTTCGGTTCGCGGCCGTATCAACCGATTTGCCTCTGAGCGGCGAGCGCGCTTACAGTGGCGCGAAATTTCAGGTTACTGGTCGAGTGCCGCTCCCTATTGCACAGCAGCCACAGGCTGGCATAACCGTTGTGAGTCGTGATTTCTTTCGAACGCTTGGTATCCCGCTGCGTGACGGCCGCATTTTTGACACACGCGATACCGGCAGGTCACCTGACGATATCGTGGTGAACGAAGCCTTCGCTAAAAAGATCTTCCCCGGAGAAAACCCGTTGGGGCAAGGCATCTTCATAGGCCCCAATAATCCAGTGCACTGGACCATCCTGGGTGTCGTTGCGAGCATCCGCGGCGGTGACCTTGGCGCGGAAGCCGGACCATTGATATATCGGTGCACTTGCCAGGGTGGCAGTCCGTTCGAGTCGGGCCTGCACTTGCTCGTCAGGACCGCGGGTGATCCGACGCCGGCGGTGCGCTTAATTGAAAATCAAATTTACAGAGTAGACCGTAACGAGCCTGTTCTCGATGTGAAAACGATGCGCGAACGTCTGACGGACTCACTGGCTCCGCAACGCTTCCATTTGCTGCTCATTGCGATATTCGCCGTGATTGCCGTGCTGCTCGCCGCGGTGGGTGTTTACGGCGTCATGTCTTATCTAGTAACGCAACGCACGCGCGAGCTAGGCATTCGTATCGCCATGGGAGCGGGTCTGCAGCATGTCCTCGCGCTTGTGCTCGGTGAGAGCTTGGCGTGGACCATCGCAGCCGTCGTGACCGGGATTGCTGGTGCCTACTGGCTGACACGGTATCTCAGCTCCATGCTGTACGGAGTGACAGTTTCGGATCCGATGACATTCGCGATGATGCCGTTGGTGCTTGCAGTTATCGCGATCCTGGCGTCCCTGGTACCTGCCCTCCGGGCTTTACAAATCGATCCGAACATCGCGCTTCGGGAAGAATAGTAATTTTCAAAGTATCAATCTTCCGCAATTTCACCTGTTTGTAATAGCCGCTCGTTATTAGAACTAGCGGAGGATTTTTGAGTTGCAAAAAACAAATTTTTGCGGCATGCGCATGCGTATTGAGCGGCCTGCTCATATCGAGCGCATATGCGCAGGATTGGTCTCACGACCGCGATGAAGATCACATTCGCCATATCCTGCTGATCAGCGTTGCCGGTATTTTCGGCGTCGTGCACAAAGCAGGGGGCTACACTGCCTGGACTGACAAGCATCGATCCTATTCAGCGGTTTCCGGCCCCGGCGATGGGACCAACGTAGATGACTACCATTCTCCTGACATCAATTCACAGCTAGTCGCTCTGCCCGGTGTGATTACGCCTACGGCTTGTCGTGCGCAACCATTCCCGACACTTCGCAGACAGGCTCGTGGACCAATAGTTTTCAAAACATTCAGTGCTACGACACGTTGAAAGTGAATCCATCCCGAATGAGATCCACGGTAAGACGCACCTCGGAACGTCCAAGGCGCCTATGCCGAACGTGTTTGATATGAACTTCCAAGTAGTGAGTGTCGGCCAGAAGCTGATTGAGAAGAACGTTGCAGCAGGCGGCTACCTGGACGCGATAGGCACGCCCACGCCGGAACTAGTCGGAGAAATTCAGTTCGTCGATGCTGCGTTGCTCCCGCCTTTCTCCGAGTCGCCGCTGAATCCAACCAGGATCGGGCCAACAGAAGACGATATCTCGCTCCTCTGGCTTGCTGACCCTTCAAAAACCGGAAACGCGGTGACGACCCTCGAAGATAATGCCTCCAAGGCGGCCATCGGCGAAATATTCGTGGGCCCCACACTTGACCAAATGTTCAATGCGCATGGATTGGCTTTCGTCGCGGACAACGACTAGACAACGTTGACGAAGAGGGCGGGCGCTAGCTTACTTACGGGTCGCTAGCGTCCGCCGCCGTAGCCGGGTCGCGGTACTTCGCTGTCTTTTCGTTTTGTCTATTCCAATACGGCGGTTCCGTATCATTCGCCACTGTCCATACCACCCGCGCCGCCATCCGATCCACTTTCACCATCTCCGGAAAGTCAATCTTCTGCCACTCATCTTTCAGGCCATGATAGTCGGGAAACTCAAACGAAGTCGCAAGCGTTAGATCGGGAATGCCGACCTGCGCAAAGCGATAGTTGTCGCTGGCCGGGAAAAACTCGTCCGTTTCTTTGGTCTTCACCATTGACAGGCCAGAGAGCTTCGCCGCTTTCTCGAGAATCGGTGTGATGGTTGTATAACCGTACCCATTCGTCGTGGCGTTTCCTTTGCCAATATCTGAATCGCTCCGGCCCACCTGTTCCAGGTTTATATCGGCGACCGTCTGTTTCAGCGGAAATAAAGGATGTTCGGTGTAATAGAGCGAGCCCAGCTCGCCAACTCTTCACCGCAAAACGCGATGAAAAAGATTGAACGTTTCGGGCCATGCTTCATCTTTGCGAAAGCAGAGGCAATCTCGATTACGGAAACAGTGCCGCTCCCATCGTCGTTCGCACCATTAAAGATCCGGTCGCCGTCTCTTTGGGTCTTATCGATACCCAGCTTTCCAGAGGTCTCGAGCGTTCCGATGTGATCGTAATGCGCAGAAAGAATCACGTACGTGTTCCGAAGTTCGGGATCGGACCCTCGCATCACGCCGACAACATTGCGTGCAATGATCGGATGCTCTATAACGCGACCGCGAAGTTCACGGCTTTTCTTCGCTAACTCAGTCAAATCGGCTACCTGGAAGTAGTCCTGACCATTGCCAGGCTCAAGGCCCGCTGCTCGAAAACGGGAGGCGATGAATTCAGCCGCGACATCAAGTCCCGCCGAGGGCGTCCAGCGGCCCGCCAGCAGATCAGAAGAGAGGAACGAAAGATTACCGCGCAGTGAATCAGCCGAAATCCTATTGAGCGCCCGCTGCAGGTCAATGGCTGTAGAGACATGAGACGCAGCGGTTTTCGGTACGCTCTGCCCGTCGGCAGCTGCCGCCCAAAGCAGGAGCGCCGCTATACACAATCGCACTCTGATTTCAGTTACGGCTTCGTCGAAGCCGCCTGCGCCCCGAGCACTGGATGCTTCAATTCAGCCTCGAGCACCGGTTTCAACGATTCCAGCTCAATCGGTCCGTTGTAGCGCTGGCCATCTATGAAGAGGGTCGGCGTGCCTGCCACTCCTACCCGGTCGCCGTCCTGTACATCTCGTGTGATGGCTTCTTTAACTTCAACGGAATCGAGATCGGCCTGGAAGCGCTTCAGATCGAGCCCATTCTTTTGCGCCAGCGCCAATATGTTGTCTCTAGACAAGTCGTCGTGAGCGGCGAACATCGCATCGTACATGGCCCAAAATTTCCCTTGCTTTTGCGCAGCCACTGCAGCAGCCGCTGCAAACGCAGCTTGAGAATGCGTCTCGAGTGGATACTCTTTGAAAATCAGCTTCACCTGCGTGGGATAAGCTTTCAGCACCGCTGCGAGTTCAGGCGCCGCCGCTGCGCAATACGGGCATTGGAAATCTGAGAACTCGACCAGCGTAATGCGTGCGCTTTGCGGACCTATGAACGGAGCGCCGCCAGTCGGGATCGGAACCGGATCTTCGAGTAACTTCGGCTGCTCGACATGCGCGAACTTCGATGCACTCGCGGCTGCCAGCGCATCGCCTTCACTCTTGCCGTCTTTAATGGCCTGAACAATTACACCCGCTAAGCCGCGGCTGTAAGAGCAGGATGGGTCTTCCATACGGCACTGGGCCATCTTCATTCCGCAGCCACAAGAACAGTCGTGCTCGCGCAAGATCTTGAGTACAGTCGCCTTTTGAGCCGGAGAGAGGCCGTTGAGATCAACCGCTGGCAGCGCTTCAGCGCTCTTCCAATCCTGCGCATAGACGATAAATGCGCCTAACACGCAGAGGAGCAGGAAGAAATGTCTCATTAATCTCATTGTAAGTGTAGTACGCAGCTCCCGGTCCGCTTGTGAGATCTAAAATCAATTTATGGACCTTATAGTGAATCGCGAACGCTTGCGCGTTTCCGTCGATCCTGAACGGCCGTTGCTGTTCGTGCTTCGGAATGAGCTAGATCTCACGGGTGCGAAGTACGGGTGTGGCGAAGGACAATGTGGGGCCTGCACAGTTCTGATTGACGGTGTTGCCCATCGGTCTTGCATCACTCCAACGGGCAGCGTCGCGGGCAAGCAGATCACGACCATTGAAGGCATTGCCGACGGGAATCACCTTCATCCAGTGCAAGAGTCGTTCATTCAGTGCGATGCCATGCAATGCGGTTATTGCACACCCGGCATGATCCTCGCGAGCGTGGCGCTGCTTCGAAAAAATGCTGCGCCGTCTGAGCCAGAGATCAAGCACGCGCTCGAGGGCAACGTCTGCCGGTGTGGCACTTACAACAAGATTGTCTCTGCCATCGAGATGGCCTCACATCGAATGGCGGCTGAAGGTAAGGAGCGGCGCCATGCCTGAGCTAAAGCAGGACGAAACTATACAAATCTCGGCGCGGCTCTCTCCTCATCGTCGTGAGTTTTTGAAAACGCTCGGCGGCGGCGTGCTGGTACTGCTCAGTCTGGAGGGCGACAGTTTCGCCCAGGAATCAGGCCGCTCGGGACATCACGCCGCTGTTGAAGATCTCCCGGAAAATATCGGCGCTTGGTTGCACATCGCGCCGGACGGCGGCATTACGGCATTCACGGGCAAGGCGGAGGTTGGCCAGAACATTCGAACCTCGCTTACCCAAGCCGTTGCCGACGAATTGCGATGCTCGCCCGATTCCATACACCTCGTCATGGCCGATACTGCCCTGACTCCCTGGGATATGGGAACTTTCGGAAGCCGAACTACGCCGACTATGGCTCCACAACTCCGGAAAATGGCTGCATCGGCTCGCGAAATGTTAGCCAACGTCGCGGCGCAGAAATGGGGTGTGGATCGCGCTCGGCTCACTGTCGCGAATGGCTGCGTGATCGATCATGCGGGCAAAACCGCCAGCTTCGGCCGGTTAGCGGCGCAGGTGGATTGGGTCAAGAGCCTCGGGCAGAACGATCTCACCACTCCAGCAAGCAAGTGGCAAGTCGCGGGAACCAATTTACCGAAAGTGAATGCACGCGAAATCGTCGGCGGCAAACATAAGTACACTTCGGACCTAAAACGGCCCGGCATGGTTTACGGCCGCGTTTTGCGCGCCCCAAGTTTTGGGGCCAAGCTCATTTCGGTCGACGTCAAAGCGGCTCAGAAGATGCCCGGCGTCACGGTGATTCACGAGACAGACTTCGTTGGCATCACCGCGCCCGATGAACACATCGCGCAGAAAGCAATCGAAAGCATCCAGGCGACGTGGAGAGAGGAGCCGCAGATCTCGGCGCCTGAGTTGTTCTCCTATTTAAAGGAGGGCCCATCGGAATCGTCGTCCGAATCCTGGGAGCGCGGCTCCACGGTGCGCGGCTCCGTTGAAAACGGCATTCGAGCCGCTGATAAGGTATTGAAAAGCACTTACACGGTCGCCTACATTGCACACACGCCACTCGAGCCTCGCGCGGCGGTTGCCGAATGGAAAAATTCAGATCTGACGGTTTGGACGGGGAGTCAGCGACCGTTCGGCGTGCGAACTGAGATGGCGCAGACCTTCGGGATGCCGGAGCAGCGCGTTCGCGTGATTGTCCCGGATACCGGCGCAGCGTATGGAGGCAAGCACAGCGGCGAGTGCGCAATCGAAGCGGCAAGACTTGCCAAGGGCGCTGGTAAACCAGTGAAACTCGTTTGGACGCGTGAGGAAGAGTTCACATGGGCCTACTTCCGTCCTGCCGGCGTAATTGAGATCAGCAGCGCCGCGACTAAAGATGGCTCGCTGACTGCCTGGGAATTCCACAATTACAACTCCGGTCCGTCCGGAATCGAAACTCCCTACGAAGTGCCGAATCAGAGCATTCACTTTCATCCCGTGAAATCGCCATTGCGCCAGGGATCGTACCGAGGTTTGGCCGCTACAGCAAATCATTTCGCCCGCGAGTCGCACATGGACGAACTTGCAGCCGCGCTGAAGACCGGGCCGCTCGAATTTCGCTTGAAGAATTTAAGAAATCCCCGGATTCGTGCGGTGCTCCAGGCTGCCACCGATCGTTTTGGCTGGTCCAAGAACAAACGTGCAAACGGGCGCGGCTTCGGTCTCGCCTGCGGCACTGAGAAGGGTAGTTACTTTGCTTGTTGCGCTGAAGTTTCCGTAAGTAATGCGCGCGAAGTCCGTATCGAGAGGGTTGTCGAAGTTTTCGAGTGTGGCGCCGTGGTGAATCCCGAACATCTGAAGAACCAAGTCGAAGGCGCGGTCGTAATGGGGATTGGAGGAGCGCTTTACGAGAGCATCGATTTCGCAAACGGGCGTATCCTTAATCCACGCCTTTCAAAATACCGGGTGCCGCGGTTCACGGACGTGCCCAAGATCGAAGTCGTATTAGTGGATCGCAAAGATCTGCCATCCGCAGGAGCTGGCGAGACGCCGATTATGGGAATCGCTCCGGCAGTCGGCAATGCGATTTACAATGCGACCGGCATACGCGTCCGCTCCATGCCAATGGCGCCCGCACTAGCGAAAGCCTAAGCGTACGTACCCGTCGCTGCGCTCTGGGCTCCGAGTACAGCTAATTCTCGCTCTCAAACGCAATCCGTGCGTTTCCTAAATGGATCTCATCTCCCGACCGGAGCTGGAACCCGTGCGTCAGGCCTCTCGGCACTTCGAAGCGCCGCCCGTCCCGAAACACACTGGTGCCGCGTTGACTCAACGAATCGTACAACCGAAACTTGCCGGCCTGCTCGTCATAGCAGATATAAGCGTGCTCGCGCGAAACGGTCGCCTCGGTCTCGGCGAATGCAATATCGTTACGGCGCCGCAGACCTTGTTTGTCTCCGATGACCTCTTTCAAACGCCCGATATTCACCCGATCTGAGCGAATCGTGTACTCGATAGCATCCGCTTCACCGTGAAGAACTGTAAGCTTCGCGTTCGGCCGGGCGTTCCGGATTGATTTCGAAAGCACCGCTTTGGTATTCGAGTACTCAATCAGGAAAGGGCGAGTAGCGGATGCAAGCGCCGCGTTGTCTAGTACCGAAACGGTTATACGGAGGCTGGCGGGGATGGGACAATCAGCCTCGCTGAGAAGTCCTCGAATATCTTCTTCGAGTCCATTGCCGTCATGAAAAGCAGCTTCATATAGGCTGCGCTGTTCGCTGGTTTCAGCGGCGATGCGGATCGCGATGAAATTGTACGGGAAAAGGTTTTTGCCTTGGCCTTTCGGCTGAATGTGATCGCGAATGTTTTGGAGAATGTCGCGTCGGATTTCAAGCAGTTCTCTCGTTCTTGGCGCGCCTGAGAGTCTGGACGACCACGCCTTGACCTTGGCCGCAATCCAAGAATCAAGTTGTTCCAGCGATCTCATATGATGCCCAATTGCCGTGCAGCCGCGACGATATCGCCGGCAATCGGAGCTGCGGCTGTTGCTCCGTATTGCCCGTTTTCCACTAGCACGGCGAACGCGATTTGTTTCGCGCCCTTCTCTCCGTATGGAGCGAATCCGATGAACCAGGCGTGTGAGGGCGCTTTCGCGAGCTCCGCCGTCCCGGTCTTCCCCGCAATCGCTATCGGTGACGGATTCAGTACTCGCCCAGTTCCTGAAGTTACGACTCCGCGCATGTATCCAGCGATTTGGCCGGCGAGAGATGGCGCGATTAGGGGCTGAGCTGGGTGCGCTCGAAGATTCGTCTCATCCACTATCCAGCGTCCTTCGGGCGCATTACCATCATTCGCAATAGTTGCTGCCACACGCGCCATCTGAAACGGAGACGCTACCACTTGGCCTTGTCCATAAGACGCCTGTGCGAGCGAGCGTTGCAGCCTCTCGGGCGTGTTCGGCTGCGCGACTGAAATGCCAAGCCTACTCGCAGTGTCATACAGCATTCTCGATCCCACATTATTTGCGCCTAACTGAGCGAAGTAGGCGTTGCAGGATACGATAAGTCCCTTCTGAATATCGACCGAGCCATGCGGCTGCTTATCCTTAATATCGTCACGAATCTCGCGTCTTCCGATAAAATTTCCTACTCGGCCATCCGGCAAGCGCACGCATTCATAACGTTGGCGCGCCAGAGCGGGATCTTCGCGCAGCGCTGCGATTGCGGTAACGATTTTGAACGAAGATCCCGGAGGATATAGCCCGAACCGTGCGCGATCGAGCAGGTCCGTCCCCGGAAGTGGCGTCTCAGGCGCGGTCTTCAATGATGCGAACTGCACCTGAGACGGCCATGGAAAGCTGACTGCCGCAAGCGTATCGCCTGTCGCCGGATCCATGACCACTACGGCTCCCTTCTGTTTGCCGAGGCTCACCAGATGTTTGATCAGGATTTCAGAGGCGCGCATCTGCAGGGCAGCATCGATGGACATGTGAACGTCTCGAGGTCGATTTAGAATCTCCTGCACGCCCGGATTATTTGGCTCGTAGCGATGGCGAAGCAAAGGAATTAGTGCTCTGTAGTCCCGTTTAATGCGTACAGTGATCTGGCCCGTTTCGGAATCGGGAACTTCTTCCAGCTCCGCCACATCGTCGTAGCCTTGCAGGCGGATGCGCGACGCGTTTTCCTCGAATGCCGTATTGGTTGCGCCCTGTTTCAAGCGAGTGCGAACGTCCCCGAGCAGATAAAACATCGCTGGCCCCAAGGGATAATGGCGGCGGTCGAGCTTCGACGTGGTCTGGTCGAGCGCAATACCGAGCTTTGCGTAATCTGCTCGATGCCCTTCAATCTGCGCCCAATCGCTGGTGGCAAGCGGAATTCGGTTGCGGTCAAATATAGTGCCCTTCGGGATTTCGCGCGCAACCTCGAGCAGCCGCGGGTTGTACTGATAGCGCCGGACGCCATCCGCCTGCATCACAAGGCTAGGCCGAACTAAAATGTTGTCCGCCTTAGCGATTTGAACCCAGTAGAAGCGTGCAAGCACGATGACAACGAGCACCGCCAGCACCATGATCAGCCCACGCGTTCCGGAGCCAAAGTTCGCTTGCTGATCTTGCTTTTTCCCTTTACTTGAAATCGAAAGGATAACTGCAAACAGGACGAAGTTTGCAATCATGGACGTTCTTCCGTAGCTCAGGAATGGTGATACAACGCCCGAAAGCGGAATCAATCCGAGCAGGCCGCCTGTAATCAACAGCAACTGCAACGCGGTAATCAGTGCAAGTCCGATCACGAGAAAAAAGGAATATGCGCCGCGAGCGTTCAAAGCAATCCGCAAACTGCGATAAATCAGAACTCCGTATAACGCGTACAGCGCGACGATTCCGAGTAAACCAGCTTCTTCGCCGAACGCTGAGACAACGAGATCGGTGTGAACAGCGGGGATGCTTTGTGGATCGCCTAGACCCAGTCCCGTGCCAGTAGCGCCGCCGCTTGCAAGCGACCATAACGAATCCGCAAGCTGGTCGCCGCCATGGACGCGATTGTCCCAGGGAGATTTCCACATCTCGACTCGCTCGCGTACGGTACGCGGATAACCGGTCGCGTACCCGATTGCGAATGCCATGATGATAAGGGTCAATCCTGCCGCGGAAAGCAATATTCGGTTCCGCGCAAGGCTGTACATCGTCAAAAAGAGGCAGCCAATTACGAGAGCCGGACCCAGATCACTGAGCCAGAAGAAGAGTGCGATTGAAATTCCAACGCCCACGACGACCGGTAACACGTAATCAAGCCGCGGGATGTTGAATCTGGCCGAGAGATTTGCGAGCCTGCCATGCTGTTGTTTCAAATGGCGCAGGGCGTCCCAGTTCTGTGCGAAGTATCCGGCCAGGAAGAACACGATAAGGATTCGGATCACTTCGACGGGCTGGAAAAAGAACAGATTCACCTTAGCGTCGCTTCCTCCCGGCCCGCTGCCGAAAATTCCGAGCGCGACAGCGAGTAACAGGGCTGCGGCAAGTGGTACGTAACTTAGCCTGCTAAACTGCCTGTCATAATCGGGCGCGCTAAAAATCAACAAGGCAGCACACCCAACGACAACGCCTTGTGTGAAATCAACGAATAAGAGTGTGTCGCGAAGGGGATCGCGCAGGCTGATCATCAGAATCAGGCCGATTCCAGACAGAGCCTGCATGATGGGAAGCATGAGGTTGTCGCCCGCAAATCCCCGAACTCGCCATAGCACGTGTACTGCGTAAAAGGCCGATAAAAACAGAATGACCCAGAGGAGAAGCCGGCTGCGATACTCGCCAGTGTCACGCACCCTCAGCTGAGGTTTGAGTACCGCGAATTCCGCCATTGTGATCAGTGGTATCGAAAGTTCGCGTTCCACTTTCCTGCCCTCTCGTTGTTCTCTGCGCTGCCGGGCCTCCGCCATGCGCTTCGGAAACGAGTTCAGACCGTGCGTTCTGGCAAGCTCGCTTTCCGTCACGCGCAGCCGCGCTGTTGCACCCACGTTTTCGAACTGCTCCCCGTGACGCCTCATGTCGTAAATCCGCTTTGCGACGAAATCCTGGTCCGATGATGCGGAAATCATGCCCAGATAGGGAAGCAACTGCTGCGGTGAAGCGAGCTGATTCAGATTAAACGCAGTTTGCTCTTCTTCAGCCGCGTCGTGAGTCTTTGCCCGATATACAAGCACCAATCCGCTCACGACCACGATGGAAGTTGCTATGAGCAACAGCAGTTCGACTCCGCGGGATCTGGCGCGAGTACTCCGCTCCACTTCGCGGCGCTCTTGAACCCGGCTGGCGATTTCGGCTCGAGAGATCTTCACTGTGAAACAGTGCCTTCCTCTAATACATTCAAGCGCTGCTCCACCTTCTGCTGTCCCTGAATCGCTTGTAATTGACTTCGCGTGCTATCGCCAAGCAGTCCGGCTTTCTGATATAGATCCTGCGCGTGAATATAATCCTCTCTGGCTCTGTCCAGATAATCACGCTCCTGAGAAGGCGACTGGACGAAACCACGCGATTCACGCCAAATTCGATCTGCGCGCCGGCGATACCCATCCGCCAACTGGGCCGTCTCCCGCTTCCCAACAGGATGTCCATAATGCGCCGCTTTTTTCAACGCATCCTCCGCTCTATCGATATCACTCAAATCGTATATGTAAACACTCGCTAACCCGAGGTAAGGGTCTGGCGAGCGTTTCAGGAGCTCAGCCCCTTCATCGAATTTGTTCACCGCCTCATTGAGTCGCTTCTGCCGCGCAGCACCGCGCAGAGCGTTCGCATCGATACGATCTATATGCCCTTCGCATAGTCGCAAACGGCCCTGTATTCCGCCATTGTCAGGATCTAACTCGAGAGCGCGCGCAAGACTGTTCCGTGCTTGCACCCATTGCGGTTCGTATACAGCGGGCGCGTCACTGTTTCGGTACTCAGCAATAGTCTCGTCCGCGGCTGCAACCAGCCGTTTCCTCAACGCGCTCTTAGCACCCCACAAAAATACACCCAGGTGTGTTCGTTTCGTAAGCGCCTGGTACCGCGTCCAGGCGTCATCCAGGTTCGTTACGCGTTCCGCTTCTAGATCGGTCTTCAGCTTGTCGGCATCGTTCCAGAAGTTGAGTTGCACTGAAACGAAGCCGTAGATAATCAGACATGCCAGCCCGAACGATGCAAGACACCCGAGCGCTCTGTTGCTCCGCTTTGGCCTCGTGATGAACGGCACACTGCGCGCGGATCTCGCCGTTCGATCGTCCAGTGGATTCTCTCGAATTGACGGAGCTGTACGTGCCGTCGCGTTACTGTCAAAGACTTGGGGGGGACGGAAAACTTCGGCCCGGACTTGCTGCCCATTTTGAAAGCGGATTAGATCTTCGCTGACCTCACGCGCCGATTGATAACGGCGTTGAGGATCGCGCGCCAGCATCTTGAAAATGATTCGACGCAATGGCTCGGGACATGACGGCGGTAATGGGTCGGGAGGTTGCGAAGACCGGATACGGCGCTCCAAACGTTCCTTCGTCGGCTCTTCGAACGGCAGCTTGTGAGCGATCATCTGATACAAAAGAACGCCTACGGACCACAGGTCGGAGCGGGAGTCCATATTCTGCGTTTCGAGACGCTCTGGTGAACAGTAGGCGCTGCTTGCAAACACATTCATCGTGTACTTGCGTGTATGTGTTAACGCCTTGGCAATCCCGAAGTCGAGCACTTTCACCTGGTTCTGTTTATTAATACGGATGTTCCGCGGTTTCAGGTCACCATGAATAATGCCCGTAAACCGGCGATCTCCGATGGTGGTCGTGAACGCACTGAGATTCTCGAGCATTTCACAAAGCTCTCGTGCGACATGCGCCGCGAAGCCTGGGTTTACGGGACCACGAGCCATCACAGCCGAGAGATCCTCACCCTCAATGAACTCCATTTCGATGAAAAGGTCACCCGAGATCTCGCCATACTCATTGACCATGACGACTCGCCTGTCAGCGCCGCTTAGCCGTTTTTGCAGCTCGGCTCCGAGTCGTTCGGCATCCAGAATCTCCTGATCTTCTGGCTCGGGGCCTTTGTAGACGATCTTTAGCGCCGCTTCGCGCCCTGCTTGCATATCGTGGGCGAGGAAAACTTCGCCCATCGCGCCACGCCCGATCAATCGAACGATCTGGTACTGCCCGTATCGGTCACCGGCATTCACGGCCGACCTTCCTCGCCGCTACTCCCAGGGGGCACAATACGCAACTTTGGATGTGCATCCTGCTTGCCGGAAACGAAGAAGTAGTTGCGCTGGAGAATGGCCTCATCCGGAGCGGATATCCACACCGGCTCAGCACCGTTCGCGGCAAAAACGTTCCGAAGAATGGAAGCATGAAATGCCGAACGGACGAACAGACCCGGACGCAATGAACCAGGTTGCACTCCGTTATCTTCAATGACGTTGTTTTCAATAGCCGGCGCGGCTGCATCAGCTACTACGATTCCGCCCGCTGCGTTGTTGTGGATGAAGCAAGCAAAGATCGCGCCGCGCGAGGTGCCAGTAAACTCGACGCCTACCCCGCGCGCACCAGCAATCTCATCTCGTGAGAGGACGACATCACTGTCCTGGACACGGACCGCCACATCGCCGCGAATTTCGAATCCTTCCAATCTCGCGTGCTGAATGCCGTTCGCCGTGACGGTTCCTTTAATCACCGCTTCACGCACTCGCTGTGCTGAGAGCGTGACACCTTCTTTCAACTGCACAGCCTCGTTGTAAGTTCCGGGAGCAACCACGACGCTATCGCCCGGCCTGGCCTTTTCGAGGGCGGCTGCGATTCTGCCACCCGGGCTCACGAGGAACGATCGGGCGGCCGGCGCAGACTTATTTTGGATGACGTACGTTTGAACGAGCAAAGTAAGCGCCGCGCCAAGGATCAGGCCAAAGAGTGCACCGTACAGAACGTGGGCTGTCCCCCTTCGATACCAGGGCGCTTCGGCCACCTGCTGGGTCACTGTCATCCGTTCGGTATCCCGACCCGCCCGAAGATCGGAGCCGATGAGGTCGGCTGGCTGCTGTATCGAAGGCCGCCCAAATGACGCCGCGAATGCGTCGCCTTCCACCAATATTGCGGAAACGTTGTCTTTGCCCACTTCGTTTGCCGCTGAGATCAAGGCCCGGACAGTTCCCCAACGATCTCCCGCATTCGCCTCGACAATGCGGAGGATATTCTCAGACGAAATAGCATCGCTCAAGCCGTCGCTGCAAATCAGGAGAGCACTATCTTGCTCGAACGGCATTTGAAGAATCTCTATAAAATCCTCCGCATCGGGCGTACGCTCTTGGGAGCCGACATCGCGATACACCTCATTTCGGCGAGGGTGCTGCATAGCTTCTGCCTCGCTCAATTCGCCACTGTCCTCACGCTCGCCCACGGGCGAATGGTCGTGGGTCATCTTCTCTATATGGCCGCGCTTAATTCTGTAAAGCCGCGAATCGCCGACGTGACCCACCGTAATCTGTCCATCTTCGATGACCGCCGCAGTGAGCACGCATGCCATACCTTTCCGCTCTGGATTTTTTTGAGCGGCTTCGTAGATGCTATTGTTGGCGAGCGCGATCCCTTCACGCACGCGCTGTTCCACGGTGCCGGTCTGTCGCTCCAGACGCATCCGCACACGTTCTACTGCGATTTGGGCGGCGTGCTCGCCTGCTTCGTGCCCGCCCATTCCATCCACCACGAGAAAGAAGCCGCGCACATCGTCGCAATAGACCCGGTCTTCGTTATTGGGGCGAACAAAACCTTGATCGCTGGACCCAGCCGAAAGATAACGCGGAACCGCAGTGGTCATCAATCGACCTTTTTGCTGCCGAACACAATAACGCAGAGAGCCAACACCAATAGAAGAATGATGAACACGTAGCGCGCTGAATGGAGGCCAGTCATCGCTATTTGACTGCCTTGAAATCGATGAACAGGACACCCGCCAATCCGATTCGCGCCTTGCTCGGTAGCGGCGTTTCTAGGTTTCGATCCACGTCTTCGCCATTCACCTGCTGGATGCTGGGGGGCACGCGTTTGCCGTTCACGGTAGTGCCCAGGCTGCTCAGGTCCTTTATAAACAATTGCCCCGTGGATGCATCGCGCCGAATCTGAACATGCTCGCGGGAGACGTCCTTTTTTGAATTCAGTTTCAAATCGACCCAGCGATCCTCTGCACCGCGACCTATCTTGATAAGGTCCTTTGTCATCTGATATGTGTGCGGGCCACTGTCGTCCTCGTAAGAAAGATTGGCGTAAACCATGCCCACCGCACGCCGCGTATCGATGTTGCCACTACGTTCTGTCAATGTTGTACGCGTCTCGCCGTCGCTGCGCCTCTTACTGATACGCTCTGTCAGCGTGCCCACACGATCATCCGGTTGTACACTTAGCGGAAATGTGGAATGAATCACTAACGGATTCTCCGGCGCGTCGTCGTCCGTATTCTCGTAAAATTCAACCGACCACTCGCCGAGCGCTTCGTAGCGCTTCGTCCGCTTCTTTGAAGCTGTAAGCGTCAGCTTCGATTTCTTTCCGGCCGCCTTATTCAAAGTGGAAAGCTTTTCACTGAGAGCGTTTACGGCCTCTTCGCGCATGCGTTGTTCGAGCGGGCGAAGCCTCTCAAGGTCCTCGCCATAGAGGTACACGTCATAAACGCTGGGCACGAGATTGCTGTAATAGCTCGGACACATTCCCGCCTCCATCTCCTCGAGCAGGAAGTTGATAATCTCTTCAGGAGTAACGTGAACGGTTTCTTGCTGTGGCATCCGGTATCTGAATTTATTCTAGGAAGTGGATATGGACAAGATCGCCCTGATCGGCGCTGCGGGTGTTATCGGCCAAAGTGTCGCCACTGCACTTAATCAGAAGGGGCAAGAGTACCGGGTTGTCGGGCGCAATCGAACCAGTCTGAAAGCGACGTTCGGTAGCTCCGGGCTTGCGGAAATCGCGACTTGGAATCCGGAAGAACCGGATTCCGTGAGAGCGGCCGTACGAGGCGCCGGTACTCTTGTGTATTTGGTTGGGGTTCCGTACAACCAGTTTCGGCTTCATCCCATCCTGATGCGCAGGACGCTCGACGCGGCCTTAGCCGAAAGTGTCGAACGTGTCATTCTGATTGGAACGGTTTATCCGTATGGCAGGCCGCAGACGACTCCGGTCACTGAAGATCATCCCCGTCAGCCGCATACTTTCAAAGGCAAGATGCGTAAAGAACAGGAAGACATCTTGCTCGCTGCCGACGCTGAAGGCAAGCTTCGCGGCACTATCCTTCGTCTGCCCGACTTCTACGGTCCGAACGTCGAGCGCAGTTTCCTGGATTCTCTGTTTCAGGCCGCCGCTCGAGGCGGAACAGGCAATATGATTGGCCCGATCGACACTCCGCACGAATTTGTTTTCGTGCCGGATGTGGGTCCGGTGGTGATCGCGTTGGCGGAAAAGCCGGAAGCCTATGGACGTGCTTGGAATTTGGCAGGTGCCGGAGTGGTCACTCAACGCGATCTTGCCGAGCGCGTCTTCAGAATGGCGGGAACCAAACCTCGTCTTCGCGTCGTGGGCAAGAATACTTTGCGCCTGCTGGGCCTTTTCAACCCGCTCATGCGAGAACTGGTTGAGATGAATTATCTGCTCACCGCGCCGGTCTTGATGGACGATTCGGCGTTGCGGTATCTGCTCGGCGAAATCCGGAAAACTCCCTATGATGAAGGTCTCAGGGTCAGCCTCGATGCGGCTCGTCGAAGCCCGAATCGCGCAGCATGACTGATCAGCGAAATGGACTCTCTGAAATGCGCCGAAGTTGGCCGACAGCCATATTGCGCGATGTCCAATTCTGGGTTCCCTTTGTTGTTCTGCTGATAGGATTGCTGCTTCTACGTTGGGTCCAATGAACCATACGAAGAAGAACGCGTTGAACTTCACCGAAGATGTAAGCACGACTGATCAGTTTCGCCAAAGAAAACTTCACAGGCTTGGAATATTTTGCGGTATCTCGGCCGCTCTGTGGCTAGCCGGAGCTGAGGCACCCACGAAATTAGTAACTGTCGCCGTTTCTCCCTTGGTGATCTCATTCATGATGGTCTTCGGCGCCTTCATCTCCCGCTGGAGTCTGCCAGCCGTCATTCGCGGTACTTCGGACATCCTCACTGACACGCGACATGTGCCGCATCTAGTGGTCTGGGGTGTGATGGCCGGATGTCTTTGGGCGATCGGAAACACGTTGACGATATTCGCTGTCAGGGATATCGGCTTGAGTCTCGCCTTCCCACTATGGAATTCAAACAGCCTCATCGGCATCCTGTGGGGCACGCTGCTTTTCAAAGAGTTACATCGCGCGGCCTGGTTCCGGAAAGCGGGAGTGGTTGGGGGTGCCATCGTAATCTTTGTTGGCGCAATATTTATATCGGCAGCTTCCACGTCGCAAGCAGCGCACGGGAACGCATTGCGTGGCATAGCGGCCGCATTAGGTGCTGGACTCATGTTCGGGTCGATGTACATTCCGTATCGAAAGGCATACATTACCGGCATGAATCCGCTCACGTTCCTTACGTTCTTCACGTTTGGGGAAATAACGACCGTCACCGTAATAGCCGTCGTGTTTCTTGGTGGCGTATTGCCCTTTTGGCATGAGCTCGCTGCAAATCGCAGCATTTTGTTTTGGCCACTCCTGGGTGGGTTCATGTGGGTGGTGGGTGACCTGTTTCAGAACTACGCCGCAAAATATGTAGGCATCAGCCGTGGGATTCCCTTGTCGAATACGAACCAGCTCTGGGGATTGCTGTGGGCGCTTTTGGTCTTCCGCGAGCTGCATGGCCTCACCGCAAATGTCTATGCGGAAGTCATTGGAGGATCGCTTCTGATGGCCGCGGGAGCACTGGCAATCGCGCTTTCATCTGCGTCCGAGAGTGAATACTCGAGCTGGAAGGAAGCCGCCCAGCGGGAAACGAAGCTATACGGGATCGATCCTGAGTATGTGATGACGCGCATGGAGGGTCGCGATATTGCTTCCAGCGGTACTCACCGCACCTGGGTCGACTGGCTTCTCATGGCCGGGGCGACGTTCATATTTGCGGTTCTGGGAGCAATGGCCCGAGTGCCTCACATGGAAATCCAAATGGGATGGTTAGTCGCCCTGACTATCGCGATGCTGCTGGTCCTACTGGCGGCTGGTTTAGCTTTGTGGCGAGTCACGAAATTCAATTAGCTGGATACCGCCGCTGCGGCCTGTTCGGGACCGATGATCGCTCGCATCCCCGCTGAAATTACCTCTTGCGCACGAACACCGTCGCGATGGGTAGTCGGAAATGGCGCGCTGGTTCTGCAGCAATCAATGAAAGCGGCGATCTCGGCTTTGTACGCGGCTCCGAAGCGATCGACGAACTCCGGCAGCGGCCGCCCATAATCGCGCATTGCAAATGTCTTGCAGGCGATTGGTTTTGTGCGTCCGCGCCGGCCATAAGCCTCGACGACAATCTCAAAAGGCTTCTGATCGAAGTGGCCGACGTGGATCTGCCCCTCCTCCCCAAAAATGATCGTCTCGACCCGGTAACCAGATACGTGATTGCGGCTGACTTGAAGCTGGGCGATGAGATCATTGTCGAACCAGAGATACAGAAGCGCATCATCGAAGTCCTCCCCGCAGGTCGTGAGCGCATGGCTATAGATCCGAGAGCCAATCGCGAGCGCCTTACACGGAGTACGCCCGGTCAACCAAAGAATTTCATCTACGTTGTGCACTGACATATCGGGCAGAATCCCAGTACTTCTGTAGCCATTCGGGGCGGGATTAGAATCTTCGAGCGCCGAGTAAATCTTGAAAATCCGCCCAATCGCGCCACCGTCCATCAAGTCTTTCGCGTACCTCAGAGGTTCATCGAAGCGGCGCTGAAACGCGAGCATCAGAGCATGCGGATAATCGCGATCGAGTTCCGCCGCAAATTCTCGATCCGCCGCCAAACTCCCGGTCAGCGGTTTCTCCAGTAAGACGCGATGGCCGGCTGCGATCATTGTGGCAGCGTGTTCCCGGTGATCATCG
The DNA here is from genome assembly GCA_963771565.1 of uncultured Acidobacteriaceae bacterium. Taxonomy (GTDB): domain Bacteria; phylum Acidobacteriota; class Terriglobia; order Bryobacterales; family Bryobacteraceae; genus Bog-105. The sequence continues at coordinate 18,749 of CAVYUB010000023.1, read as the reverse complement.
GTCGGCGTGACGATCACAGTGGCATCGCAGACTCCCGCTTTCGCTAGTGCTTCGAGCGAGGAGAAAATTGGGACTTCGCGCCCGATTTCAGCATTAAAACGGCGAGCACGCTCGACATCCATGTCTGCTAGCGCGGCGAGTTCACATTGCTGAGTATCGCGCGCCAGTTCGTGCACATGGAGTGCATGAACGGTCCCCATCCGCCCAAGGCCAGCAACAGCAAGTTTCACAGGCTCACTCATATGGTAGAGAAGATTCCTCACTCGTTACTGTAGAGTCTGACGCCCGCATCGTTCGCTAGTCGACTAAGTCTTTCATCAAGCGTGAAAAGGCTGCAGTTCGAAAGCAGCGCGGAAGCGAGAAGGTGTACATCGATCCACCCTATTCCCCAGCTCCAGAGTTTACGGTCTTCGATGAGCCACAAGGCCTCTTCGTGCGTCGCCGAAACTGCGGCAGGTAGCGCGTTTAGATCGTTCAGAATACTTGTTCGGTGACTTAGATTCCGCATGCGAGCTCGCCAACTACGACCGGGTATATCAGCGCCACGCCTCCGCTCAGAAGCTCGCTCAGAACTAGACTAGCTTTGCGGAAGTGCTCAATCCAAACGGAAGTATCAACAAGAATCATCGCCCAGACTCGTTGCGGCGTCTCGGGACCGGGCGCAACAGAGGCTCCTTGCCTCCAAGTGCGGCCAGACGCCTCGCTGCTTCGCGCGCGATCAGAGCCTCCAAACCGGCATGCACCAACGCCGTCTTTTCGCGGATTCCGGTCATTTGGCGCGCTCGTTCGCGCAGCTCCTCATTGATGATGAGCGTGGTTCGCATATGTATCAGTATGCATACATGGGGCATACGCGCCAACTTCCTGCACTCCCGCGAGCGCATCTGAATTGGGTTCGTTTCGCAAAATGACCCAAAACGCTTTGGCGGAGGCGTCGTGACAAGGAAAATTCGTGGTTTTTAAGGTCTGATTGGCGTCTTACGGACGGGGTACAAGCCTGGATATTCCTGGGCATGGCTGGGTTTGTACCCAGTAGGGGATATCTATTACCCCGAATCCGGCTAGGCGGGTATGGTACAAACAAGGCAGCTACAAAGGGCCTATTTGAGAGTGACTTTGATGCCGCTCCTATGAACGTCATCCCCCTCAAGATGGACACCAACAATCCCTATACCAAAGGACCAAACGAACAATGAAAGGAACCGTTCTCATAACGGGCGGTGCTGGCTTCATTGGCTCGCACCTCGCTTCGAACCTGTTAAGAGCGGGCTACCATGTACGTGTTCTCGATAGCCTGATCCCGCAGGTGCACGGCCACAAGCCGGAGCGGCCTGCTTACCTGCACAAAGACGCCGAGCTGACCGTCGGCGATGTGCGAAATCCGGAAATTCTTGATAAGGCCCTGGGTGGAGTGGAAGCTGTTTACCACTTTGTAGCGCTGGTCGGCGTTGGCCAAAGCATGTACCAGATTGCCGAGTACACCAGCGTCAATAACCTGGGAACAGCGGTTCTTCTCGAAAGACTGGTGAAGCACCGTGTCAATAAACTCATCGTCGCGTCAAGTATGAGTGTCTATGGCGAGGGCCGCTATGTGACAGAAGCGGGCGATGCATACGATCACGCGAGCCGCAGCACCACGCAACTGAAGTCGCGCGAATGGGAAACGACTATGCCCGACGGCTCCCCTCTTCGGCCAGTTCCTACGCCGGAGGACAAGCAGCCTTCGCTCGCCTCGGTTTACGCGCTCTCGAAATACGACCAGGAACAAATGTGCCTGATGGTAGGAAGAGCGTACGGCGTCCCGACAGTGGCGTTGCGATTCTTCAACGTCTATGGACCGTACCAATCGCTTTCCAATCCCTATACGGGTGTCCTTGCGATATTCGCCTCGCGGCTGATGAACGGACAGCGCCCCATCATTTTCGAAGACGGCCAGCAGCTTCGCGATTTTGTATGCGTTTACGATATCGCGCAGGCCTGCCGACTTGCACTCGAAGTCGATGCCGCGCGCGACCTGATTTTCAATATCGGCAGTGGCCAGACGATAACCGTCAGAGAGGTTGCGACGGCATTGGCGAAAGTGCTCGGCAAGAAACTTGAGCCGGAAGTCACCGGCAACTACCGTGTAGGGGATATCCGCCACTGTTTCCCCGATATCAGCTTGGCCAGAAATGTTCTTGGCTATAGACCCGCCATGACGCTAGAAAAGGGCATGCGCGACCTGGCCGTCTGGCTCGACCAGCAAACCGCGCACGATCGGTTTAACGAAATGCGTGCAGAACTTACCGCGCGCGGGCTGGTTGTGTAAGAGGCATCGAGTGGAACGACCCTATATCCTCATCACAGGCGGCGCCGGTTTTATCGGAACGAACATAGCGCAGCGATATCTCGCTGAAAACCAGCCGGTTTACATCTTTGACAACCTTGCCCGCTCAGGTGTCCAGCAAAATGTAACCGAATTGCAGCAACGCTACCCGGGACGCGTTCAGTTTTCACAGGCAGATATCCGCGACAAGGGCGCGGTTGAAAAGGCGGTGAGCGGCGCCGCTATGGTCTACCACCTCGCCGCGCAAGTAGCGGTTACTACAAGCCTGGAAGATCCTTTAGCGGACGTTGGTACGAACCTGATGGGAACCCTGCATGTGTTGGAGGCCATCCGGAACGCAATAAGAAAGCCGTCCCTGCTTTTTACGTCAACCAACAAAGTGTATGGCCGACTCGCATCTATCGCGCTTCGCGAGGGGCGCACGCGTCATGACCCTGCCGATCCCTCGCTTGCTCGTTTGGGTGCCGGCGAAGATCAGCCCCTCGAGTTCCTTTCGCCGTATGGCTGCTCAAAGGGTAGCGCGGATCAGTACGTTCTCGATTACGCTCGCTCTTTTGGCATCCAAGCCGTTGTGTTTAGAATGAGTTGCATTTACGGCCCCTATCAGTTAGGGTCGGAAGATCAGGGTTGGGTGGCCCACTTTTTGCGGCAGGCACTCAAGGGCGAGCCGATCACCCTCTATGGCGACGGCAAGCAGGTTCGCGATCTCTTGTTCGTCGAGGATCTGGTCGACGTCATGCGCCTGGTTCAGGAAAATATGTCCGTTGCCGCAGGCGAGGCCTTCAACATAGGCGGTGGAGCGGAGAACAGCTCCAGTCTGGTCGAACTGATCGGCGAAATCGAGACTCTGGCCGGAACCTCAATCCTTATCGAGCGTGGACCCGAACGTCTCGCCGATCAGCGCTGGTTTGTCGCGGACACGTCTAAGATTCGGAACCTGCTTGGCTGGTCTCCGAGAACTAGCATTCGCGAGGGCCTGCATACGCTTCAGAATTGGTATCTGGAAAGACCCTCCCTTCTTGCGCAATCTGAGGTACAGGTAGCCTGATGCGTTTCGCCCTTATCAACCCACCCTGGGAATTCGAAGGCAGTATCTATTTCGGGTGCCGGGAGCCGCATCTACCGCTTGAGTTCGGTTACTCAAAGGCTCTCCTCGAACAAGCTGGAAACGAAGTTATTCTCGTGGATGGCCATCTTGATAACCTCACTTACTCCCAAATTGTCGAGCGCGTCACCGACTTTGCTCCCGAAGTAATCGTTGTTACGACGGCTCCTACTTATCTCTTCTGGCGTTGCGCGCCGCCGGAATTGCGAGTGCCACAAGAGCTCTGTAAGTTATTGCGGACAGTTCCGGGCAAGTTAGTGGTTGTGGGTCCCCATGGCTCAACTACGCCGGGCGCCGCCCTCAGGAAGCTTGGCGCGGATATCGTCATTCTCGGCGAGTGCGAAGAGATTCTTCCTCAGTTAGCGGAAAATCTCTCCGAGGTACCTTCCATCGCATTTCGGGAAGCCGATCAGGTGGTTGTCCGTGGACCAAACCGCGCGTCAGACATGAAAAGGCTTCCGGCCCTTAGCTGGCCTGAGGCTACCATCGCGAATCACAAGCATCATCACCACCGTTTCGATGCTGAGCCCTTAGGGCCAGGCGCGGAGCTGGAGGCTTCCCGCGGTTGTCCGTATCACTGTACTTTCTGCGCCAAGGACAATTTTCGGAACAACTATCGGAAGCGCCCGCTCGAAACGATTTTAGAAGAAGTCGACGGCTTTGTTCGGCAAGGCGTGGAGTATGTCTACTTCATCGACGAAATCTTTCTCCCCGACACGAAGCTGTTGGCTGCATTGGCGGAACGCAATCTCAAAATCGGCGTACAAACACGTATCGATCTTTGGAACGAAGACTCGATCCGCGCGCTTGCTCGTGCGGGATGTGTCTCGATTGAGGCGGGGGTCGAAAGTATTACCGAGGCCGGTCGCGCGTATCTGGATAAAAAATGTAAGTTGTCGACTGATGAACTTACTCAACGCCTTATATACGCAAAAAATCTAGTGCCTTTTGTACAGGCGAACTTACTCGCGATGACGGAAGATGACGCTGATGCAATCGAGAATTGGCGCCAGAACATAGAGAGAAACGGCGTTTGGGCTAACAAGCCTGTCCCATTGTTCCCCTATCCTGGATCGCCGGAATACACGAGAATGTGGGGGCCTGCGGATGATTTCGCATGGGAGAGGGCGCATGAGGCTTATCTGAAGGGTTTCGATGCCTTCAGCGATATCCAGGACCAGCGGCCGCAGCCACTTGTCGAACTGGAAGCCTGGAATGCCCGGTAGTACGGCAAGCGGCGGACCTACAAAGCAGTTGAAAATATTAATGACTGCCGACGCGGTCGGCGGTGTGTGGCAGTACTGCATTGATCTGATAACCGAGCTTGGTGATCGCGGCGCGGAGGTCATGCTGGCGACGATGGGGCCGCGTCCGACCGCCGTCCAACGCCAAGAAGTTCTCGCGATTCCGGGCGTGACTCTGTCGAAAGCGACTACGCCCTCGAATGGATGCCCAATCCGTGGAACGATGTCGACGCTTCAGGCGAATGGCTCCTCAACCTGCAATCCTCTTTCGATGCAGACGTGATCCATCTGAACGGTTATGCTCACGCCAGTTTGCCCTGGAAAAAGCCTGTGGCTGTGGTGGCGCATTCGTGCGTGTACTCCTGGTGGGGAGCCGTATACGGATCTGCGCCAGGCACCGACTGGGCCGAATACAAGGAGCGCGTGGTGGATGGCCTTTCAGCAGCGGACGTTATCGTTTCGCCGTCGGCTTGTATGGCTGCCGAAATCCAAAGCGAGTATAAGGTTAGCGCAGAAAAGATCCACGTAATCCACAATTTCACGCGTGCTCAGGCTCCTCAGGGTACAAAAAAGCAGCCCTTCGTGCTGGCCGCGGGGCGAATCTGGGATCCCGCGAAGAATCTCGAGTTGCTGGATCGCATCGGACCCGAGTTGGATTGGGAAGTTCGTATCGCGGGAAGCGATCAAGGCTCGGAAAATTCGCAATTGCCAGCCCGCTCCGCCCGTTTTCTCGGCTCTTTGCGACATGGGCGCTTGATGCGGGAAATGAGTGTAGCCAGCATCTTTGTGCATCCCGCGCTCTACGAGCCTTTCGGTTTATCTGTTCTCGAAGCCGCCCGCGTACGCTGTTGTCTCGTCCTATCGGATATTCCGAGCTTGCGAGAACTCTGGCGAGGCGCCGCAATATTCATCGATCCTCGCCAACCGGATGCATGGGTGCGAGAACTGAATCGCTTGGCCCGCAACCCCCAACAGCGCGAAACCCTCGGCCTGTTGGCTTATTCACAATCAATGAAATACAAGGCGAGTTCCTCTCTAAAACAATATTGCGAGCTCTATGCATCGCTCATGAATTCAAAAACCGGAGTGGCTGCCTGAAGATGCGCATCGCGATGTTCTATCAGTCGCTGGTTTCGGACTGGAATCACGGCAACGCGCATTTTCTCCGCGGGGTCGCTTCTGAGCTGCAGGCTCGAGGACACGAAATCCGTATCTTTGAGCCCGACGACGGTTGGAGCCGGATAAACCTGCTCGAAGCTGCCGGACACTCCGCAATTAACGAATTCCATCAGGCCTTCCCGGATTTGTCCAGCACAACATATTCCATGAATCGTCTAGTCATTCCTGAATGGCTGGATGATGTTGATCTGGTCCTTGTCCATGAATGGAATCACCCACGCTTAATCTCTGCCATTGGAAATTTTGCGAGGCGTAACCCTGGTATTCGGCTCCTGTTTCATGACACGCATCATCGGGCCATTACTGCTGGCCACGAGCTTGGCCGCTTTGATCTCACCGAATACCATGGCATTCTCGCTTACGGCCGTTCTTTGAAGGATGCTTACGAGAGACGTGGCTGGGGAAAACAGGTATACGTCTGGCATGAAGCAGCGGATATCCGCACCTTCTACCTGCGCAAGAGCGATGGGACGCTTGGTGATGTTGTGTGGATTGGCAACTGGGGAGACGAAGAACGTTCCGAAGAGTTGCGCGAGTATTTCATCAATCCCGTGGCGTCTTCATCTTTGAAGGCTCATGCTTACGGCGTTCGATATCCGACTTCTGCGCTTCGGGAGCTGAAATCTGCTTCGATTGTCTACGGCGGTTGGTTACCAAATTTCAAGGTTCCGCAGGTGTTTTCGAATTTCCGCGCCACGATTCACGTTCCGCGCCGGCCGTACACGCAAGCCTTGCCGGGTATCCCAACGATTCGCCCCTTTGAGGCACTGGCCTGCGGCACTCCGCTTATCTCCGCACCTTGGCAAGATACCGAGGGACTGTTTCGCGTAGGCCAGGATTTTCTCATGGCGCGGAACGGATCTGAAATGCAGCAGCATCTTCGCGATGTGCTCAACGATTCGTCTCTCGCGCGAAGCCTTGTCTCCAGCGGACTTGAGACCGTTCGCAGACGCCATACATGCGCGCACCGCGTTGACGAATTGTTCAGCATCTACGACGCAATCAAGCCTGCCAGTATGTCGAATGACTCTCTCATTTCTGTCGAGGTTCAACAGTGAGAATCGCTTTCTGGGGTTCCAGTCTCGTTTCCGCTTATTGGAACGGGGCCGCCACTTACTACCGCGGCGTCTTACGGGCGCTTGCTCAACTGGGACACAAGATTACGTTCTTTGAGCCTGACGCCTATAATCGCCAGCAGCATCGCGATATCGAAGACCCCGAGTGGGCACGCATCGTGGTCTACAAGGCAGAAGACCGCGACGAGGTGAATCGGCATCTTGCTGCCTCTGCTTGCTTTGACATCGTGGTAAAAGCCAGCGGCGTGGGAGTGCTGGACGAGTTGCTCGAGGCGCGTATAGCAGCGATGCCCGACTCGAGCTGCAAGGTCTTTTGGGATGTGGATGCCCCGGCAACGCTGGAGCGCCTTGCCTCGAATCGAAGCGATCCATTCCATCCGGCCCTTCCGCGTTTCGATCTGGTCCTCACATATGGCGGTGGAACGCGTGTCACGGAGGGTTATCGCAAAGCCGGGGCACGCGAGTGTTTCGCCATTTACAACGCCCTCGATTCAGACGTTCACTTCCCTGATACGGCTGATCCGCGCTTTGCATGTGATCTTTCGTTTCTCGGAAATCGGTTGCCTGATCGCGAGGCCCGCGTCGACGAGTTCTTTCTCAATGCCGCCCGCCTTGCTCCTGCTCAACGTTTTCTTCTCGGGGGTAGCGGATGGTCGGATAAACCACTACCGCCCAACGTCTCCTATCTAGGGCACATCTATACCGCCGACCACAACGCATTCAATTGTTCCGCGCGCGCGGTGCTGAACATCAGCCGGGACAGCATGGCTCGGTACGGCTTCTCCCCCGCCACGCGCGTGTTTGAAGCAGCCGGAGCCGCCGCTTGCTTGATAACGGACGCCTGGGAAGGCATTGACTCCTTCCTGCAACCTGGAACGGAGATCCTGGTTGCCTATAACGGTCCCGATGTAGCCCGGATCCTGCAAGAGCTCGGCACTGAACGAGCGCGCTCCATCGGCGAAGCAGCCCGAAAACGAGTTCTCGCTGAGCATACCTACGCGCAGCGGGGAGCGCTTGTTGAATCGATACTCCGCCAAGTTGCTTCATCCAATCGCGTGGTTATGGAGACGCCCGCGTGAGAGAGCCCAAACTGAACTGTGTATTCTTAGGCCTCTCGATTACATCGAGCTGGGGTAACGGCCACGCGACTACCTATCGCGGCTTGCTTAAAGAGCTTTCGCAGCGCGGGTATGCCGCCACCTTTCTCGAACGAGATGTTCCTTGGTACGCCTCACATCGGGAATTCGAAGAACTGCCATATTGCGATGTCGGACTTTATGCCGGCCTTGACGAGCTCAAGGACCGCTTCAGCCATCTGATCCGAACAGCCGACGTAGTGGTGGTGGGATCGTATGTTCCTGACGGGGTTGCAGTGGGTGAATGGGTTACCGCTACGGCGAAAAATTTGACCGCCTTCTATGACATCGACACGCCGGTTACTCTCTCGAATTTGAAACATGGACGCTGTGACTACTTATCGCGAGACCTGTGCTCCCGATATCAGCTCTATCTATCGTTCACGGGCGGGCCGACGCTTGATTTCATCGAGCGTCAACTCGGTTCGCCATGTGCCAGAGCATTGTACTGTTCCGTCGATCCCGCGCTTTACCATCCGCAATCAGAGCCCGTCCGATGGGATATCGCATATCTCGGCACTTATGCTGAGGACCGGCAGCCTGCGTTGGAAAAACTCTTGCTGAATGTTGCGAGGGAACACCGGGAGCGTCATTTTGCCGTAGTGGGCCCGCAATACCCGGAGACAATCACTTGGCCGGCGAATGTGGAACGAATCGAGCACTTACCCGCGAGGGAGCATCGGCGTTTTTACAATTCACAACGATTCACTCTGAACCTGACCCGCCGCGATATGATTCGCAGCGGCTATTCGCCTAGCGTTCGGCTCTTCGAGGCAGGGGCATGTGGGATCCCCATCCTGACTGACGAGTGGCCGGGTTTGCAGAGGTTTTACGAGCCCTTCTCAGAAATACTGCCGGTTCGCACTGAGGCAGATTTGGCGTATTATCTCGGGATTCCGGACGAGGAGCGCCTTGAGGTGGCGGACCGGGCGCGCCGGCGTACTCTGCGCTTTCATACCGCCGCCGTGAGGGCGCGGGAGTTCGAGGCGCACGTAAATGAATCCGTTGAACGAACTAGTTCGTCCAAAAGAAGGAGCAGGACGGCAGTCGAAAAATCACCGACTGCTGCGCTGCTTTAGTCAAAACAAACATTATGCGAAAAAGTACGAGCGTTTTCGTTGTAATTGGAACTGTCTGCCTTGCCGTAGCCACAGTACCTCTCGTGGCAAGACAACAGGCGGCTCCAGGTGTGCCCGTCAGCATGGTAATAACTGCGGAACCGAGGCGCGGCAAAACGGTTCCCCCGATCGAGCAGCAGGATCTGACGGTAAGCGAAGGAAAGGATAATAGACCGATCGCGGGATTGCTGCCCTTACAAGGCGAACACGCAGACATGCAGCTATTACTGCTGCTGGATGATTCGGCCAGTTCCAGCATAAATACTGAGATCAATACTCTAAAACAGTTCGTGAACTCGCAGCCTCCCACGACAGAAGTTGCCGTCGGATACATGCGTAATGGCATGACCCAGCTAACAGCAAATTTTACTGCTGACCACGGTGCAGCAGCAAACGCCATCCGCTTAGTAATGGGTCCCGGAGGGGCGGACGTAAGTCCTTACGACTCGCTGTCGGATGCGATCAAGCGTTGGCCGCAGAAGAGAGCCGAGCGCCGCGAAGTCATCATGATCAGCAGCGGCATCGAGGGCCTCGGCGGTGGATATACTTCCGACAATCCGTACGTGAATAAGGGCATCGAGGATGCGCAAAAAGCTGGGGTGATCGTCTACACGATCTATACTCCCGGCATTGGACACTACGGCCACAGTTTCTGGAGAGCGAACTGGGGACAGAACTTCCTCGCGCAGCTGTCCGATGAAACGGGTGGGGAGTCCTATTTCATCGGATTCGGATCACCCGTTACATTTCAACCATTTCTTGATCAGATTCGCGAACGACAAAACCATCAGTTCCTTCTAAGTTTTTTGGCGCGGCCGGAACGCAAGTCGGGATTGCAACCGGTCAAAGTGCGTGTTAAGGAAAAAGATGCGGACGTCGCAGCGGCGGATCGGGTATACGTGCCCGCAAGCCTGTAACTAGGCCCCGCTTCATTACCAGTACAGCGAAACGTAATCGATCGCGCTCTATCTCAAAGAGAGAGGATATCCATGAGCGTCGAAACAAAAGAGCACGAATCGCAGACCAAAGATCCGAGAAAGCAAGGACCTAAACCACCATTTGAAGAGCCCAAACAAGCACCTCCGGGCCAGTCAAAAGACATGCGCGAAAAGCCAGATTATGGCGAAGAATCGTATAAAGGGTTTGGGCGTTTAAAAGGTCGAAAGGCTCTCATAACGGGCGCGGATAGCGGGATCGGGCGCGCTGTGGCTCTGGCTTTTGCTCGCGAAGGCTCAGACGTGCTGGTCTCATATTTGAATGAGGATGAGGACGCCCAGGAAACCGCACGCCTGGTTCAAAACGCGGGTCGCAAGGCTGTATTAGCAGGGGGCAGCATCGAGGACGCACGCCATTGCGAAGAGCTGGTCAACCGAGCATTCAACGAGCTCGGTGGGCTGGACATTCTCGTCAACAATGCTGCTTTCCAGATGACTCACAACTCAATCGAGGAACTTACTCCAGAAGAGTGGGATAAGACTTTCAGGACGAATATTCACCCGATGTTTTATCTCTGCCGCGCCGCTCTGCCGCGAATGAGGGAAGGAAGCACAATTCTGAATACCGCTTCCGTGCAAGCGTATCAGCCGAGCCCAAACTTATTGGCCTATGCCAGCACCAAGGGCGCAATCGTCACGTTTACTAAGGCTCTCTCGGGATTGGCGATCAAGAAAGGAATACGCGCCAATGCCGTCGCGCCGGGACCAGTCTGGACACCGCTGATCCCATCCACGATGCCCGAAGAAAAAGTCAAGGAATTCGGCAAGACCAATCCGCTAGAGCGGCCTGCCCAGCCTGCAGAACTCGCGCCGATGTATGTCTTCCTTGCTTCAGACGAATCGCGTTTCATTACTGGTGGCGTTTTCGACGTTACCGGCGGCAAGATGCTTCCTTAAAACACACAAACACCCGGTCCGTTTTGGTGCGAACCGGGTATTTCAGAATCTAAAAATTGCTATTCCGTTAGTAAGTGGTTCCTCTAGCGACGGGCTTATCGGTCTTCGCGAAATCTGCCGATGCTTCTCCGGTCGAAGAAATGTCCTCTGCGCCGGTTTCCTTCAACCCCTTCTTTGCCTTACTGACCCAGTCGCTGTTATCGCAATGCACAGATAAAAGGACACCACCTTCCTTGATGCGACCTTCGTAGCGCTTTGCCTCGTACTCCGGTATGCCCATCCCTACTAGCGCACCGACGAGACCGCCAACAACTCCACCCGAGCCGACACCGGCCAAAGTAGCCATGATCGGACCGGCGGCAATAAACGGCCCAAGCCCTGGAATCGCTAGAGCGCCAATCCCAGCCAACAATCCGAGAGTTCCGCCAACAGCGGCACCGGCAACGGCCCCGGTGGCCGTCCCTTCCGGGGCCTTCGTGTGTTTCTCGTGAGCAAAATCTTTGGTACCGACATTATCCTGCAACAGAACCGAAATGTCTTCGTTGCGGAAGCCCTGCGCTATAAGCCGGTCCACCGCGTTTTCCGCCATTTGCCGATTGGGATAAATGCCGTATACTGCTGTGTTTTTTCCTGCCATGTCTTACTGTCCTCCTGATTCTTTTACCGTCAGCTCATTTGTTACGTTGCCGGCACCCGCGACTTCAGTCGCTCTCTGCTCGACAGCCGTCTTCTCCGCGTCCGACTTAACCGGTCCTCGAAGCGTCACTTTCCCATCGCGCGCAACAACCTTTATGTTGTGCGCATAGGTCGAGAGTGACTTGTCCTTCATAATCTCGCGCCTAATTTGTTTTTCCAGCTTCAGATCGCTTTTGTTGTTCTTGGCTTGGTCTGCCGTCGGCTGCTCCTGTTTATTCATCTTCGTGTTGTCGGGCTCTTGGCCAAACGCCAAAGAGAGACCCGTTGCAAGCACGACCGAAGCTAGCAAAGCGTTAATTTTAGTCATTCCTCCTCCGTCCTTATTCAGTCGCTTTAGTCTGTCGCTAGTGAGACTACCCTGAACGGTGGCAGTTTCCCGCAAAACGCTAGCTGCATCGACCGAATAACGGATTTCTCCATTAAAGTGCGTTATTTTTGAACGCTCGTGTGCGAAAGCCTGAGAGTCTTACCAGGTTGTGGGCAAGATGTACCGTGATCGAGAAACAACTCGAACTCTATAGATTTCCGCGCCGCCCCTGTTCGCGTTCAATGGCCTCGAAAAGAGCTTTGAAATTTCCCTTACCGAAGCTGCGGCTGCCTTTCCGCTGGATGATTTCGTAAAACAGCGTCGGGCGGTCTTCCACGGGTTTGGTAAAGATCTGAAGCATGTAACCTTCGTCATCGCGATCCACAAGGATGCCGAGGCGCGCCAACTCATCAATAGGCTCATCAATACGACCGACCCGTGCGGTCAGCTCCTCATAGTAGGTCGTGGGGATGGAGAGAAACTCGACGCCTTGATCGCGCAACTTTGTGACAGATGCAATGATGTCGTGAGTTGCCATTGCAATGTGCTGCACCCCAGGGCTTCCATAGAAATCGAGGTACTCTTCGATCTGTGACTTGCGGCGGCCTTCCGCGGGCTCATTGATCGGAAACCGTATCCGTTCGTTTCCGTTCGTCATGACTTTGGACATCAGAGCGGAGTATTCAGTAGAGATGTCTTCATCATCGAAATGCTTGAACATGCGGAAGCCCATCACATGCTCGTAAAACGAGACCCAGGTATTCATCTCGCCCCAGCCGACGTTGCCGACGACGTGATCGATATGCAGTAGACCAGTGGGGCGCGCAATGGAATCGGGTCCTGGCACCTCGACAAATCCGGGTAGAAAGGGACCACGATAATCGTTCCGCTCAACAAAGGTGTGAATCGTGTCGCCGTACAGCCCGATGGCGGACAGCCGTGCTTTACCCTGGTCATCCTGAATCGTAAAGGGAGCCTGCATTCCGCGAGCGCCCCGAGCGGTGGTCTCCTGCCATGCGGATTGGGCATCATCGACCCACAACGCGATAGACTTCACCCCATCACCGTGGCGCAGGATGTGTTCGGCGATTTCGCCAGTTGACAGCAGAGGCGTTGTAAGGACGAATCGGATTTTATCTTGCTGAAGTACGTATGAAGCGCGATCGCGAGTGCCCGTTTCCGGACCGCGGTAGGCGACGATACGGAACCCCATGGAGGCCCGGTAGAAATACGCAGCCTGTTTCGCGTTTCCCACGTAAAATTCTAGGTGATCCGTTCCGTGAATCGGAAGGAAATCTTCCTGAGTAGCGGTCACTTGTTCAGATTGTTCGGTGAGTTGTGGCATAGGGGTCCAGCTCCAATTCCGCGCCCACACGCTTCAGCGCGTCGACGCACATTTCGTTTTGATCTGCGGTGCCTACCGAAACTCGCAGACAATTTGGGAGGCCGGTAGCTTTTAAGGGGCGCACAATGATGCCTTGGCGCAATAGACCTTCGAATAGGCGATGGGCCAAATCCTCTGTCTCGAGGACGACCATAATGAAATTCGCCGCTGAGGGCACCACTCTGAATCCTAATTCTTCGAACGACCGGGTTAAGAAAGCGAGTCCGCGCGCCGTGTTCTCAATCGATTTGTTCATGAACTCGCGATCTTCCAGGGCACCTAAAGCGGCCGCTTCTCCGATCCCGCTAGGCTCGAACGGCAATTTAATTTTAAGCAGGACCGATATCAGATCCTCATGTGCAAATCCGTATCCGACACGCGCGCCTGCCAAGCCGTAGATTTTTGAAAACGTCCTAAGCGTGATGACGTTGTCGAAGCGGTATTGCATGGAGTCCGGACATGAGGGCCGATTCATGGCAAATTCAAAGTAGGCTTCATCAAGAATGATCAACACGCGTTCCGGCACGCGGCTGTGGAAATCCTCAAATTCTTCGCGAGTAAAAAATGTACCCGTGGGATTATTCGGGTTGGCGAGGTAGATAAGTTTCGTTCGCTGAGTGATCGCATCGGACATTTTTTCCAGGTCATAATGCCAATTTCGATACGGCACCGTTCGATATGCGACTCCGCGGCTGCGAGCCAGCACCTGAAACCCTGAAAAGGCAGCTTCGGTTGTAAGAACTTCATCGTCATCGCACAGGAACGTCCGGACTATGTTCGCCATGATGCCCTCGCTACCGGCACCCGCAATAACATTCTCTATCTTTAAATTGAAACGTTCGGCTAATTTCCGCCGAAGCGCGAGTCCGCCATCGGGATACCAGAACATATGCGCCAGCGCTTGCTGGGCATATTCGATGGCGAGTGGCGAGGTGCCCAATGGATTCTCATTTGAGGCGAGCTTCACGGCGCGATCGACCCCGAATTGCTCTTTCACCTGCCCGGGACTCAGGCCGGGCTCATAGGGCCGTAAGCCCAAAATATGAGGAGGAACTAGAAGTCGAGGAGGGATCAACTGGATATACTCCGTCGATTCACAATATACTGTTAGTATATTATCGTGCTGCGAGGAGTTTGTCCATAATATGCCGCCCCCCAAGAAAGACAAGCGTCGAAGCAGCGGCACGCTGGTTGAGCATGCCTACCGGCTGATGAAACACGCGATTCTGCGCGGCGAGTTTCCGGAGGGCAGTTTCCTTCGCGAGGCGGAGATATTAGCTCGATGCGGAATCGGCCGGACTCCCTTCCGTGAAGCATGTAATCGGCTCCACAATGAACAACTGCTAGAGGTCGTTCCGCGCCGCGGATACTTCGTGCCTGAGCTCAGTTTTCGCGCCGTTCGGGATCTGCTCGAGACGCGTATCGTTCTGGAAGGTATTGCCGCCGAGCTCGCGGCTTTGCGCGGAGAGCGCGACGACGTAACAGACCTGGAGAACAGTTACAAGCAGGCGGTTCGAGCGGCCCGGACTCCAAGCGGGCTGGACGCGTTTATCGAATCAAACCAAAACTTTCACCTCCAGATCGCGCACATGACGCATAACACTGAATTCGAAGGATTGCTGCGCGGCGTCCTGGAGCGTTCCACGCGACTGATCTACTTAGCGGCTCAAGGCTCAAAGGAAGTTCCAAAAGAAATCGAGACTTTGCTCAAACCGATCGTCGATGCCATTCGAAAGAGGGATGCGGTAGCCGCGCACGAGGCCGTTGTTGCCGATATAACGCGCGGCCAGCTAAATGCGCTTGGACGAGATGTGTGGGGTGCTGGCTCAGGCGTCCGGCGGAACGGATTTCTGCTCGAGAAAACCAAGGTGGCGAGATGAATGAGTATGCCTGGGCCCCTACACGCGAGATCGTAGAACGCGCTCAGCTCACCAAGTTTCTGCGTTTGACCTCTTCACGAGATTTCACAGAATTGCATCGACGCTCAGTAAGCGATGTGCCGTGGTTCACCGAGCAAGTGTTGCGATTTCTAAATATCAAGTTCGACGAGCCTTATACCTCCGTTCTCGATCTGTCACGTGGCCCGGAATGGCCAAACTGGTGTGTAAATGGAAAGCTAAACATCACTGAGAGCTGCCTGAACCACGATGAATCGGGAACCGCCGTGATCTGGGAAGGCGAAGAAGGCGCAGTCCGGCAACTCACTTTCGGGGAGCTGCGCGATCAAGTTGGACAAGCGGCAGCGGGCCTTAGAGCGCTGGGCATCAACAAGGGAGATACCGTCGGGATCTACATGCCGATGGTGCCGGAGACCGTTGTCGCGCTTCTGGCCTTAGGACGAATCGGCGCAATCGCCGTTCCGCTGTTCTCGGGCTACGGGCCAGGCGCGATCGAAACGCGACTGAACCACACCGGTGCGAAGGCGTTGATCACATCGGAGAGTTTCCGGCGGGCCGCGAAGCGAGTGGACATGTTAAGAACGGCGCAAGCTGCGCTCGTCCGGTGTCCCAACCTCGAGACACTGATTGTAGTATCCGCTGACGACACATCCAAAGCGGGCACATTTTCCTGGAGCAAATTATTCGCTTTTGGAAAGGCTGACCGCGAAAGAACAGCCGCTGAAGATCCGTTGATCATCATCTTTTCTTCGGGGACCACCGGCGAGCCGAAGGGTATCGTTCACACGCACTGCAGTTTCCCGATCAAAGCCGCTCAAGATATCGCTTTCAACATGGATATCGGCGCGGGCGATCGAATTTCCTGGATCACCGATCTCGGCTGGATGATGGGACCCTGGCTGATTTACGGAACCCTCATCCTGGGCGGAACGGTGGTGCTATACGACGGCGCTGTGGATCATCCCCGCTCCGATCGATTGTGGAACTTCTGTGCGCGGCATAGCGTTAACGTGCTTGGTATCTCACCATCTCTCATTCGCAAATTGGCTGAGTACGGATTTCCACAGATCAACGGGCACGATCTTTCCAGGCTCCGTGCTTTCGCTTCTTCGGGTGAGCCCTGGGACCCTGCATCGTGGTGGTGGTTGTTCGACAAAGCCGGCCAGAAGCGTGTCCCCGTCATAAATTACTCGGGTGGAACGGAAATCTCGGGCGGGATTCTGTCTAATCACCCGCTCGCGCCCATCAAACCTTGTGGATTCGCAGCCCCCTGTCTCGGTATCGCTGCCGATGTGGTGGATGAATCGGGTCGCTCGATAGAGAGTGGCGTCGGAGAGCTCGCGATCCGGTGTCCTTGGATCGGTCAAGCACGCGGATTCTGGAACAATGCGCAGCGATATTTGAACACTTATTGGGAGCGTGTTCCAGGATTGTGGATTCATGGGGACTGGGTGGAGAGGGATGCCGACGGGCACTGGTTTATTCTGGGCCGCAGCGATGACACGCTAAAAGTAGGTGGAAAGCGGTTAGGGCCAGCGGAGGTCGAATCGATTCTGACTGCTTACCCAGGCGTGCTTGAGGCCGCGGTAATTGGTATTCCGGATGAAAGAAAGGGAACTGCAATTGTGGGCCTCTGCGTAGCTCGAGAGACTAATGGGCTTGCCGACCAGCTCCGGGATCATGTGGCTACCGAGCTTGGGAAACCACTCAAGCCAGAACGCATTCATTTCGTATCTGCTCTGCCCAAAACCAGAAACGGCAAGATTGTGCGGCGTGCGATTCGCGCTGCTTATCTGCACCAGGATCCTGGCGATCTGATGACGCTCGAGAATCCGAGCGCAATTGACCAGATCCGAAAACTTAATGTATAGGAGGTTTACATGCCCGTCTATCACCGACTAGGAGAGATTCCTTCAAAGAGGCACAAAGTTTACCGCAAGCCGTCGGGCGAACTGTACGCGGAGGAGCTTATGGGGAACATGGGATTTGTCGGTCCGTCCTCATTGCTGTACCATGTTGAGCGCCCCACCGCTATTCGAGCTCTGCATACCCTGAAAGAGATCCACTGGAATTCTGCGCCCTGCGAGCCGCTCCGCCATCGGCACTTCCGTACAAAGCAACTGACGAAATCGGGGGACGCGATCCTCGATCGCATTCCTTTGCTCTTCAATAGCGATGTCTCGATGTCCATGGTTCGTCCGGCCGACGAAGTCTCTCAGTTCTATCGAAACGCACAGGGCGACGAAATCGTGTACGTGAGTGAGGGCAAAGGCGTTTTGGAATCGCCATTCGGCAGCATAGAATTCAGCCCCGGCGATTACCTGGTCATCTCCCGCGGCATTCTTCATCGCTATCGGTTCACTTCGGCAAAACGAGCTTTGCTCATCATCGAAAGCGCTGGTTACGTTCGGCCGCCCAAACGCTATCGAAACGAGTTCGGCCAGTTAATTGAATCCAGCCCGTACTCAGAACGCGACATTCGATGCCCGCAAAATCTCGAAACGCATGATGAAAAAGGTGAATTTCGGCTGATTGTCAAAAAGGCAAACAGTCTCACTGAAATGATGCTCGCTTATCATCCATTCGATGTGGTGGGGTGGGACGGTTATTACTATCCGTGGGCGATCAATATTCATAATTTCGAACCGAGGGTCGGGCGATTTCACCTTCCGCCGCCCACTCATCAGATGTTCGAGGGTGACGGGTTCGTGGTGTGTTCGTTCTGCCCTCGCCCGTATGACTTCGATCCTGACGCAGTGCCGGCACCGTACAACCATTCAAATGTCATGTCCGATGAGGTGCTCTACTACGCGAACTCGGAATTTATGAGCCGCAAAGGCATTGAGTACGGCTCAATCACGCTGCATCCCGACGGACTTGCCCACGGTCCTCAGCCCGGCCGTACAGAAGCTTCGATCGGCCAGAAGGAAACCAACGAGCTCGCGGTAATGATGGATACGTTCCGCGGCTTGTATGTCAGCCAGGAAGCTTGCGGCGTGGAAGATCAGGATTATTATTTGTCGTGGCTAGCCACGTAGCTCCCGCGCTGCGTGCGCTGCTGGAGAGCTTAATCGACTACGCGGGCATGTTCCCACCGGCCTCACTTTCGCGCGAGGCCGCGGTAAATCGTTACAGCCGGTATCGCACTGGCGAGCACGCCTGGATGCTGGGGCGGTTCGTTATCGCGGCAGCGCAGGTTGACGAACTTTCTGGAGAGCTCGACTGGCCTTTGGCCGTTTTGGCAAACGCAGATCATCCTCTCGCGGACACAATTGAATCCAAAAAGATCATCTCGACCGCGAAGTCGAGTTACTGCGAAGTTTCGATCGAGCAGCTTGACGAGGTGAAGAAGGCTGCGTCATTTGCGAAAATCCGGACGGGTGGCATC
>CAVYUB010000022.1:0-737725 GCA_963771565.1 uncultured Acidobacteriaceae bacterium | reverse complement strand
CCGCCTGAAGGGCCTCTTTCATTGCGAGGGCCAACGCGCTCATCTGATCGACATGACTTTGAGTCGCGCGATCGGGATCGCGTCTTGTGCGGTGCAGAGGATAATCGGCGACACCGGTCCCGAGCTTCCCTTTTGCGTGGTCGAACAGAGAGACACGGACGCTGAGAGTGCCGAAATCGACTCCTGACGGCGCCACGACGACCGTGCTCATGCTCTGTGCCAGTACATGTCCCAACCCAAGTACTTGTTTGCAGCCTCGTGAACGATGCTCGATGTATGGGCCAGGTTCGCCGCGGTGTGATGCTCAAAGCCTTGCTCACAGATATAGCGGAGCAAATCCTGCATGCGAGGGATCTCGACGACACCGGCGCCGCCGAAAGTCTGGAGGGAATCATCCGTAAACCGGCCATCGCCTACGTAGCCACGGATCTTTCCTTCGCGGTCGCGTGTTGAAAATCGCGCGTAGCTCATCGGCGCAGTTTCACACGGCCGTAGAGCGTGCCGAACGTATTAAATTTTCCGACCGTGCCGGCGATGATCTCTTGATATTCCATCTTTACGTCCGCGAAGAAATGTTTCGGAAGATTGCTGCAATGGAAGCAAACGGCCTTATTGGGATCGTCGCCGTAGTTGTTGTTCCAATCGAGAAGCGCGCTCGGTGTTCCGGAAGCCAGGCGCAAAGCATGCATGCTGAGGACGCCGACGATGTCGGTCTCGCAGGCACTCGACATGAGGTTCTCGCTCATCATGCTCATGACGGAGCATGGGACGACGCCGAAATTCTCTTCGAGCGAAGTCCAGCACTGTACGGCGCTGATACTAACTTCCTGCTCCGCCATCCAACCGTCGATGACGGCGCCGAGCTTGGCCATTTTCATTAGCGATTCGGCGGGCACATCGCTCGTCGAGACATATGCCTTGATGTCCGTCGAGCTTCCTTTGGGCAGCCGCGTCTTTATCGCTCATTCGGCTGATGCGGCCCAGAACTTCAGAGAGGTCGAGCGTGATGACGGAAATACCGTTCGCCTCGAGCAGTTTCTCGCTATACCTGACGGTATTGAACGCCGCAGGGCGGGCGCCGATCGCACCGACACGAAGCTGCGCATGCCGCGGACGACGTGACACACGCTAATAAACCAGGCCAGATCCTTTCCGAATTCTTCGGATCCGGGAGCTTCGGTGTGGAGTGTTGTCAGCGAATAGGGATGCCGTACTGCATCAGGTTGTTGCAGACGGACATTTTTCCGCAGAAGCTGTCACGCCGGTCACGAATGCTCATTCTGTGGGGATCGTCCGGCGTAGCCTGAATCAAGACCGGTACATTCAGACCCGGACAATCTGAGGGTGTCGGCAATCGGCCCGCTCGTCGCCGAAGTTTGGAAGAGAAACGATCGACACCATCGATCGTGTCTCGATGCCGCTTGAAGAGCTCGGCGCATCGTTTCGCCTCTTCGAAAGTTTCTACGGCGCCGAACTTAGATTCATTCGCGATGAGCGCAGGATCGGTGTTTGAGCCCTGAGGAGTGGGCGCGATAACCTCTACGCCGGCCTGTTTCAAGACACGAATCATCTCTTCGCGTCCGCTTGCGGCCAAGTGGTCGGGGAAGAAGCCCCGATTGCCGACGATGAGGCCGAGCTTGTGCCGCGTGTATGATTTTGGCATTAGTGTTTCCTTGGAAAGAATCGAATGAAGTAGAACAGGCCGATGACGAGCAGCACGGCCCCCACCAGATGGGAGCGTGGAGATTCGCTAGCACGACCGGGTGTTCGGGAGGCGATGCCAGCTCATAGAGACCCTGCCGGTGATGAGTATGCCATAGATAGTCAGTAGGGTGCCTATGAAGAACCAGATCGAAAGGGAACCTGTGCGTTGTGCATTTGCATCGCGCTACCAGAAGATGATATTCAAAATAAAAAAGACCACGATGACTACGGCGGCCCAGAACATGGGCCGCTGATAGATCGGAAGATGGCCTTCTGATGGTATCGCCGTCGCCCCGTATACGAGGCCAGCCAGCTCTGATTCAGGTTTCGGTTTCGTCACAATGCTTACCAAGACGGTAACGATGACGCAAATCACCCACGACCATAAAGCGCGGTACATGTTTTCCGCCATCTGCTTGGCGCTGGCAGACAGGGCGATGTAGCGCAGCGCCGCAGGATCCAGCTGCACCCAGATGAACATCCCGATGGAAGAAAGTGTTCCGGCAAGCAGGCCCCAGAATCCGGCGGCCGGTGTCGCTCGCTTCCACAACATTCCAAGAATCACTGTTCCAAACAGCGGGGCGACAAAGAAACTGAATAATGCCTGGACGTAATCCATAATGCTGAGAAATTGCATTACCAGGTAAGCCGTGCCGATACTGACCAGGACGCCAAGAATGGTGCACCATCGGCCCACGCGACATAATGCTGGTCGGTGGCGTTCTTGCGCATGAACGCCCGATAGATGTCATAAGTCCAGACCGTTGCGAATGCACTGACGTTACCTGCCATACCGGACATGAATCCCGCGATGAGAGCTGTAATTCCTAAACCCAACAAGCCGGGGCCGCAGTAGCGCGCGAGCATGAGCGGGAGCACTTCGTTGTAGCTGTGACCTCCGTTTACAGCTTGCGATTCTCCCACCAGCTTTTCCGGCAGCACGGCGAGGGCGAGCAAGCCGGGCAAGATCACGATCAATGGAACCGCCATTTTGAAGGCCGAACCGATAATAGGCGCCATTTTTGCGCTACGGAGATCTCGTGCAGCTAGCACGCGCTGTACGACGAGGAAGTCGGTTGTCCAATAGCCGAATGAGATGACGAATCCGAGACCCAGCACGATGCCGGTCCAGTGAATACCCATCGGGTTGGTGCTAAATGATCCAAGCCCGCTCCAGAGATGCGTATAATCCTGGCCCGGAAACCTCTCGGCAATGCGACGCACCATGCCGCTCCAGCCGCCTGCTTCCACCAAGCCCAGGATGGGAATCAGAATCGCGCCAAGCCAGATCAGAAAGAACTGCAGAACCTCATTGAAGATGGCGGACAAGAGCCCACCTAAAAAGACGTAAGCGGCAACGGTGAGGGACGACATCCAGATGCTGAAGTGGATGTCCCAGCCCAGGATGATCTTCATCACCAGCGCCATGGAGTACATGTTGATGCCGCTCATCAGCACGGTCATGAAACCGAAAGTGATGGCCGAGAGCGCCCGAGAAGATTCGCCGAAGCGCAGTTTGAGATACCCGGGTACGGAGTGGGTTCTAGATATGTAGTAAAAGGGCATCATCACGATGCCGAGGAAGAGCATGGCAGGAATCGCGCCGATCCAATACCAATGTGTGGCTAGGATGCCGTACTGGTAAGCGGATGCGGACCAGCCCATGAGTTCGAGAGCGCCGAGGTTGGCAGCAACGAAGCTGAGCCCTGCTACCCAGGAGGTCATATCGCGGCCGGCGAGAAAAAAATCCTCGCCTGTTTTTGTGAATCGCTTCAGATAGAAGCCGATGCCCAGCACCATCGCGAAATACAGCGCGATCACGACGAGATCGACGGTGCTGAGGGACAGGAGTTTTTCGGGTGCTGCCGCGAACGCAACTATGACGGGCATTTTGCAAGTGGCAGTATATCGCTTCAGGCGACGCGGACGCGGTGAGATCTGGTGATTAGGCAGCGCTGGCGTGCCGTTTGGCTTGTTCGCGCTCTTGTTTCAAGGTCACGTTGAGGAGATTAGCGGCGCGGACGCCTTCCAGATAGGACTCGACATCCTCAACTGAACAATCCAAGCCATGCTCGGCTGGATTGAAAGGTTGGCGGTCATGTTTCGCGGCCGTGTAGAGTTTGGCGGCGATTTCGAGGGTTTCCTTTTCGTTCGCGATGCGCTGCTGTTGCATCTGGCGAAGCTCGGCGGTGTCTTTTTCGCGTTGCCGGCAGAGACGGCCGAACTGAAGTTGCAGGTTTCGAAGCTGCTTTTCGTAGATGAGGAAGGTGTGGACTTCGATGAGGCCGGACCGCAGAGCGAGCGGCTGGTCGTCGAACTGGTTGGCAAATTGGATGCGGCCCAAGGCGTAGATGCCCATTTCGAGTGCGGGAATGCGGTCGAGACGCCAAGCGTTATCGGCAAGCCCTTGGACGAGGGCGCATTCGCGAGCGCCCGTGGGCTCAAGCTCTTTGAAGAAATCGCGGACGTGGTTTTCGTAGGCTGCGGCATCGTCGGTGGGAAGGAGAACCGTGCGGCCGGTGAGTGCAGTTTTGACGGCGTTCATTGATGATTTGGCTCTGCCTTCCGGGGTGCGCGGGCCGGTGGAGAGTTGGGAGTTCGCTCGATTGGCGGCGAGTTGGGGGGCGGAGATGGGAACCGGGGTCGAAGAATTTAACCCATCGCTTCGGGTCGAAGAATCTAACCCGTCGCTTCGCTCAGGCCTCCGAGTTGTCTCTTCGGGAGATGGGATTGGCAGGTCTGTGATCGGGGAGGAGGCGTCGTCCTGATTTGAAAAAACGAAGCCATTAGCGGCTTTACGTTCTTGCTTTCGCGCTTTGCGCTCGGCCGCGCGGCGGACTTGACGTGGTGTCATGTGGTTCAGTGCTCTCCTTGGCGGCTACAACGTAGCATGCGGAAGGGCGGAAACGAACGGTCTCTTTTGAAAATCGGGAGTAAGCCGGTGAAGCGTATAGGGAAATAAATGAGATGTGGTCTGTGACCGTTACGGGGGCGGAAGTACAGCAGGTTAGGGGAATCGGTTTTAGAGCGGCGGGAAGCGCCGAGTTAGCGGGAGTGAGTTTTCGCAACGCCGCGTGCGTGGGAAGCAGTCATATATGCAGCAGTTTCTGAAGATCCTCCCCTTTGATTTGACAGTCGCGAAGGATCTTGTTCAGCAACCCCGGTCCGATTGTCTCGCCGGAGTGGACCGGCACCACAGTTCTCCGCCCGTCTTCATGGCCGAGGAAATGGTGGCTTCCCTTGATCCGTATGACAGCGAAGCCAGCCTTTCCCAGCGCGGCTACCAGATCAGAACCGGTCAGCCGCGGTGCTCGACTCATGCTGCGATCGTGATCCGCTGGATACCTATGAATTCCAGGGTCTGTGTAGGCGTACCCTCCACTTCAAGACACAATTCGATCGCTTCGCGAATGCGCTGCGTGACTTCGTCCAGGGATCGGGCCTGCGTGTGACATCCGGGAATCTGCGGGACAGAGGCGACATAATAGCCCTCTTCATCGCGCTCGATGACAACGTCGAATTGGCGTGGCAATGGGTTCCTCGCTTTTCATTTTAGACAGCCTAGCCGAGAGAGTGAGCGGGCGCTGAATAGGCATTCTCGGCGGTATAGGCGTTTCCCGTTCCCTATTCGGTGAGCGAAACGGGTGTTCTTCAGGTACAACGGCTCACCGATGAAGGTGAACTGGGGTCGAGGCGTCGAATCGTTAGGGCTATTTTGGAAGCAAAGGACTGCCAATAGAAGGCTCATACTCGGCATGAGATCTTACTTCAGGCACGTTCTCGAACACGCCTCATGCTTGAGCCATCGCGAACTCTCTCAATTCCTGAGGCTCGGGTCCCTGTTGCTGGTTGCAACCAGCTTCGCCGCTGGCAGTCAGAGCGACGGTCCGAAAATCTATCCCGCGGCTATGTCGATGGACTACAATCCATTGCTGTGGCACGGGGACGATGCTCGGTTTGCGCTTGACATCATGCACAGCACTCACTGTGTGGCAGAAGTGAGTAAAACCGTAGCGGCGCAGACTCAAAGTCGGGTGATCCAAACCGTAGCTGCCACAATTGCTCACGAACAGGGCAAACTTTATCGGCAACTTCGGAGCATGGCGCGAACCTTCAACTTTCCCCTTCCGCGCAAGCGCGATCTGGATGACTGCCCGTCCAACTCGCGGATCGCTGAGTTGTCGGGGCAAGAAATGGATTCCGGTTACGTTGCTTTGCTTCTGAAAAGTATCCCCACAAATGTCTCACGATTCGAAGCAGAGGTGGCAAGGCCGCGGGTGCCCAGCAACTGGTCTCTATGGAAGCTTGCAGAAAACGATTTGCCGATGATACGAAATGAAGAATCGGTAGTGAAGGGAATTAAGCAAGACCATTCCGAGCCACACGTAGGCTCAGCCTCCCCCAGCCCCGATCACTAGGCCGTTGTCGAGTTGCTCGGCGTCTCCAACGGCCCGCGAGGTGGATTGCCGGCGCGCAACTTCCGGGTTGCGTGTCAGATCGGCATAGGGGCGGTGGTCACCCACCGACCCCTGCCACACCACCGTGCGTACGGGTCCGTACACGGCGGTTCGAGAAGTTAGGCCATCACTCCGCGATCAAGGACGGAAGGCCAAGCGATTTGAAGTAGGCATTGGAAAGCCACACATGTAGAGTGTGGGTAAGGGCCAGGTGCCAGGGGCCACGACCGCTACCGGCCATACTGCTGGCCAGGCGCGGGCGCACCCCGAGTGCAAGCAGAGCTGCTTTGCGGCGCCGCGGAGTTTTCCACTGCCGCCAAAGCGCACATCGCAGTCGGCGTCGCACCCAACTGTTTAAAGACCGCAGCACTTCCGGCGTCTGACAAAACCCGAAATAGTTTCGCCAACCCCGCATATACGGGGCCAGTTCTTCTATCGTGGTCTCGATACTGACGCCCTTGGCCCGGCGTGTGATTTCCCGAATTCGCTGCTTAAACCGGTCCAGAGCCTTCGGCGCTATAACGCGCTTCACCTCTGGACCAGCCGTGAAGCTGAACCCGAGGAACTTCCGCTCCTGCGGTCGCGCTACCGCACTCTTTGCCTCATTCACCTTGAGTTTGAGCTTGTGTGTGATGAAATGCGTAATGCTCTTCATCACCCGCTGACCTGCCCGTTCACTGCGAACGTACATATTACAGTCATCCGCATAGCGAACGAAACGAAGTCCGCGGCGCTCCAACTCCCGGTCGAGTTCATCAAGCACGAGATTGCTGAGCAGTGGCGAAAGCGGACCACCCTGTGGAGTCCCTTCTACACTGGGGCTGACCAATCCGTTCTCCATCACTCCGGCGTTCAAGAACGCACGAATGAGTTTCAGCAGCCGCTTGTCTCCAACTCGTTTTGCGATCTGTCCCATCAATTTGTCGTGGTTGACTCGATCGAAAAATTTCTCCAGATCGAGATCGACGCACCAGCCGTAACCTCCGGCGATATACTGCTGCGCCTGGGCCACTGCTTGATGAGCGGACCGCCCCGGTCGAAAACCGTAGCTGCTTTCAGAGAAGGCCCGATCCCAGCGCCGTTGCAGAACCTGCATCACCGCTTGCTGGATAAATCGATCCAGCACCGTCGGGATGCCAAGCTTTCGCACCCCACCGTCCGGCTTGGGGATTTCCACCCGCCTCACCGGCTTCGGCTCGTAGGTTCCGTTCAGCAACTGCTCTCGGATGACTGGCCAGTGCTGTTTCAGATAATCGCTCAGTTGACCGACAGTCATTCTATCGATTCCGGCGCTACCTTTATTGGCCTTTACCTGACGCATTGCTTCCTTCAGGTTTTCTCGCTCACATACTTCCTCCATCAATCGATTCGTACTGGCTGGGCTTTCGGTGTCATGTGCCGTCGAGAGCGATTCGGTCTCTTCCCTTCCCGTTCCGCAGGCTTCACCCGTTCGCAATGAAGAGAAGTCCAGTTCGATCTGGATATTCTGCCGCTTGTCGCTCTTGAGATTCATGTCCTACTTGCCACGGTTCTCGTTCGGGCCTTCAGCCACCGTTCCCGGCTTGGCCTATCTGTTGACTCCGCCTTTCGGCATTGGAGTGCCTCACTAGCCTTGCCGACGACATGACCTAATATGCCCTCTGCTGACTTCTGCCCCGTGGTCAAACTGCCTTTCGGCAATCTCAGTCGCTTTCGCGACACGGAGCAGATCTCCTGAGGTAAGTTCAGCTGCCTTCTGTGCACAGTCGCCGAATCTACGTTTCGCATCTTTGATGAATATGGACTTCGCGGTAAGTTGCCCGCTCGTCCGACGCTAACGCCTTGTATCCGGTTTTTGTCCATCGACTCGCACATTTGATCCATGCTTCTTTCAGACCCCGCCTCGCGGCGGTAGCCCTTGCATCATCTCTAGCCCTTCACCTCCATCAGGTTGGGCAGGGACTTTCACCCTTAAGCTGCTGAACATGCTCAGCACACAACGAACTCGCTGACGCGAGGGACGCTGCGCGTGCGCGGTGATCGGCAAATCGGTTACATCGACGGTAGCGTGATTGGAGGATAATGATGCTTCGCCGTGTCGTCCCTTGTCGCCCTGCAGAAGCAGCTTGCTCCGGCTCCGCAGACGAGCAAACGGCGAAAATCGATTGAATACCCATAGCGGTACGTTGCCAAAACCGGCCGCATCCCTCGCAAACGTCAGCGAATTCCTCCTTGCGACTTGGTCCGAAGCGTCCCGGACCCGCCCAGCACGCCTCCGTTCAGCTCCTCTCCGCCGGGCCGCTTCCGATAGAGATCTGTCGTAATGCGGGCAGAATCAGAAGCTGCGCCTTGCCCGTATTCTCTTTTAGCAATTAGCAAGCTTTAATGCGCGACAACGGTGGTGTTGCGAGCGGAGGGCATAAACAACACGAGCGGAATTCAATAAGCCCGCTCGTGAAGGAGGCGTTACCTCCGTGCCATTAACGCTTGGTGTCGTTGCTCTCCTTACTTTCCTTCTTCTGATCGTGCGCCGGAGGAGCGGAGTGCCGAGCCGGAGCCGGTTTCGCTTCCTGCCGCGCAGGTGCAGGAGTTGGTCTCGCTTCCGGTTCCGCGTGATTTGGAGTCGCGGGGTGGGCTGCGGGCCGGGCGGGCGGCGGTTGCGGAGTTCGAGTTGCCGGTCGTTCCTCGGGTCGAGCGGGCGGCGGTTGCGGAGTTCGAGCTGCCGGCCCTTCCTCGGGGTGAGCGGGTGGCGGTTGGGGAGTTCTTGCCGCGGGTTGTGCGGGAGTACCCGGCCGCACGTTAGGCGGGCCATGAACGGCTGTGCCTGTTGCAGGCGCCGGCCTTGGTTCGACTCGTGGCTGCGCTGCGGGAGCATGCGTCATTGGATTGGATCGTGTTCCGGCGGGCTCACCTGGACGCCCATTAGGCTGCATTTGCGCGCGGGTCTGCGGGGTTGGTGCGGCTTGCGTTCGCGCGTTCACCGGCGGAATGACTCGCGCTCCCGGAACAGCGGCTGGATGCGGTGCCGGAGCCTTATATGTCGTAGCCAACGGGCGGGCGGCTACCAGCGTCTGCGGGCGGCCGTGATTCACCGCGGCAAATTGCGCACGATTCGCCGCAGCCTGTTGCATGTGCTGAACCTGTGCCGGAACCGGCGCTATGCGCTGCTGGTGCAGTACTGCCACCTCCGCAGGTGTAGGCCGAACGTTGAGCCCGCCGGGTCCACCGTTGTAGCAGACTCTGGTCGTGTTGTTGATGACAGTGTAGTTATAAACGTTGTGAACAATAGTGGTGTTCACGTTATTAACGGAGCGGTTGTAGTCGAATACACCGCCGCGCCAATATCCTCCCTCATAACCGCGGCCTGTATAACCGAAGCCGTAGTTGATTCCGCCATAGAAGCCTATGTGCGGCCCCCAGTATCCACGATGCCAGCGATAGCGCCCGCCGAAGAACGCCCAATAGGGAGGCGTCCAGAGCGAGCCGACGTAGGGAGCTACTACCCATGCTCCAGGAACCCAATAGTATCCATTTGAAGCGTATCCCCAGTAACCGGGTGTCCATATATAGTTTTCGCCGGGGCATTCGGGCTGGCTGTAATCCGGCAGCGAGGGTGGTGGTTGTTCGGCCTCCACCGGCTGCTCACCATAGTCGGCGTCAGCCGTGTCATATCCAACGGTCTGATCGTTGCCTTGGTACGAGGAAGTGGGCTCGGACTGCTGCCCAGTCGCTTGCTGCGCGGGGGCCGGTGTCTGCGATTCATCCTGCTGGCTAACCGGTGTGACATTGGCTTGCGCCGGATCTGAACCCGGTTGCGCCGCCTGTTGATCTGGACTCGGTTGCTGCGTTGCCGATTGATCTGTACTCTGTTGCTGGGCTGTCGATTGATTTGGAGTTTTGTTACAGCTTGCTACCGCGAGGCAGAGGCCCAGGGCCAGAATTGAAAACGACCCAGACTTGCTGATTTTCTTCATTGATCTTTCACCTTTTTCCTGACTGCACTTTAGCCACCACCGTCCGTGCGGGTGTAATTGGCCATTCGTTAAAACCGGCGGCTCGACGTGTTAGAAAGCTGCCTGCCCCTTAGACTTGATTTCTTCCATCACCAGCGCTGAAGTGCAAAAGGCGCATTTGCGAGCCGCAATAGGCACTTCGCTCAGACACTCCGGACACTTCTTTGTAGTTGGATCCGCAGGCGCTTCTCCTCGTCTCATCCGCGCCACGATTTTATTAACAGGCAGGACCACAAAGAAGTAGACTGCCGCTGCTATCAGAAGAAACGACACAACCGCATTAATAAAATCTCCGATAAGAAATTTGCTGCCATTCACCGTGAACGTTATCCCGGAGAAGTCTGGCTTCCCCACAATAGCGGCGATGATTGGCGTGATTAGATCTTTAACGAGCGCCGTGACTACAGCCCCAAACGCTGCGCCGATAATGACAGCTACCGCAAGATCGAGAACATTGCCGCGTAACAAGAACTGCTTGAATCCCTTCATATTATTCCCTCTGTCTGTCCTCTCTGCCTAAGTACTGTTTCTCGATCCCTATCCCGTACAGCGACTGTTCGCTTCTCAAATCAGCAGCTTGGACTTTGCGGCCCATATTATCATCCACCAGAGGTGGCCTGCCAATCGAGAACGATGCTGGGAAAGGTGAGGCAATAACATCTGTTCCCCTGGCAGATAGCGAATTCTTGTAGAGTCGAAATTGGGCGACTTCCGTTTCTGGCAAGTTGCCCGCTGAACGCTTACACCACGAAGTGCTGACACCAGAAGCTCGGTTGAAGCGGTAGGGCTTCTGGGTGCCCAAGCTTCCCTTGGGAAGCAAGGCCCAAAAGGGCGGCCCATCGTTCGATGAAATCTTCCTCGTTTTCGTCGTCAATGGCGATCGGACCGAAGGCGAGCTGATAAACATGCGTCACGTTGGATGCGGCGAGATCTGCGTCCCTGATCATCCGAGCGAGTGAATACGGGGCGATGGCTTCCGCCTTAAAGACAGAAAAATATGAGGCCTCGTACCAACGATATTCCGACATGTCCGGAAGCCGGCGATACCAGAGCGATGCACTCCACTGATATTCGGGCCGCTGCTGGTGAACGACGATCTCTTCAATAGCCACGACGTCCCACTTCGACTGATTAAATGCCCCAGGCGGAACGGCTTCCTTTCGGGTGTATCCGCGCGTCCCTGAGAGTGAGACTTCGAGCTAGGCCGCTCCCAGGCGGATTTGAAATCCGCTCCTCTCGGCGTTGGGAGCTTCGCTGCATACTCGTCGAAGCAAGCGCTCGACGATGTCACCGAGGATTTTCCGACCTGTATCTGCGAGCTGGTTCCGAGCTTCGCTTTCCGAAAGCTGCTGTTGCTGGGCGCGTTGGGCTTCGGCCTGAGCACGCGCAACGTGTGCGCCGGCTTGGGCAAGGACACTAAACCCATTGCCCTGGCTAGATGGGTTCGCTGTTGGATTGCTTCGTCCAGGAGAGCTCGTACGCGCTCAACACTTGGCCGGGCACTTGGTGATTTCCGGAGCATCATACTGAGCAGGGTTTGCAATCGTGGTGGACAGTCGGCCGGCAGCGCCGGGGGATCAGCGTGCAGATGCTGAGTACTCGAAAATCATTGCCGCGAAATGGTGGCCGCCCGGTAAACAGTGCGTACCCAATGCAACCTAACGCATAGATGTCCGTCGCCGATGTAGCGCGAATGAATTGCCACTGCTCGGGAGCTGCGTAGGGCGGCGACAGGCAACCCTTCAGCGTTTCAAGTGAGGTCGACTCCTCCAGGAATCGCGCGATGCCGAAATCCGCCACCTTCCATGTGCCGGCATGGAAGAGAATGTTCGCTGGTTTTAGATCACGATGAACAATGTCATTGACCTCTATCAACCCGTTCACAATTTCCAGCATTATTTGGGCGGCATCTCTCGCCCGCAAGCCGCCAGTGATTTCCACCTGCAAATTCGTTTCTGCTTTGGGCATCACGACAAAATACGCGCCCGAGTCTGCATCTTCACCCGCATCGAATACCGGGATGACATTTGGTAAGATTCCTTCCGGCGAGATCGGTTGCTATGCGCATCTCGCGGTCCGCTGCATGGTTGGCCCTGATATGCAGCCGCTTAATGGCAAGCTCACCGTGTGACATTGAAAAGCCTTCGTATACCGCACCAAATCCGCCGGGTGTCCCCAGCGGTTTTGCCGGATCGTAATCCCACACACCTCTTGGAAGCGCTATCCTCGGCATATCGTATTCGCGATCAGGGCAGATTTCACGACCGCTGTATACCGAAGGCGCAATCCACGCGGGCGGCATTCTGTCCTGATTGATTGGGCTGCATAACCAATATACGATTAGCGGAAACTGCAGGAATGATAACTCGGCATCAGATCCGGAGCCCGGCGGTTTTGGGGTCCAATGACGGCCTGCTCTCGATTGTTCCGATTCTCCGCTACGCCATGCGCCTCCATAGGAAATTTAGCGCGAGTGAGTATGTCGCAGTCTGTACGTGCGGGAATGCTTTCGAGATGGTATCTATGGCGGTTCGAAACTCTTCCCTCCAATCGAGCTGCGGCTGAAGTGTATATTCCAGGCCTGACGTGATGATGTTTGCGGCCAGGTCAATTTTGAGGGACCAAGCCGCTGAAGCATCTGAAAGCCACTCCATCTTTCCTACTTCGTCGGGCGGGAGATTTGCAGTTGCATGCCGCGCGTACTCCAGTTTAAAGTGTCCCCCGAAGTCATTGCGAAGACGACGAATCAGCTGACGATTTTTCTGGAAGTAGCGATTCGCCTCTGTAATAGCGTTTGCATGTTTCTCTTCGAGGGAGCCGAGTAGGCGCTTGAACTCCTTATCAGCCGCGAGTCCACTGAGCGCTCCAGCGAACTCCATCAGGCTGGCGGTTGAGCGCCGGATGTAATAGAGGACTTCGAACGTGTGCTCCGTAAGATCACCATTGAGGTCCAGACTTGTTGCAAGGGCGAAAAGCCGACCGGTTTCAATTCTGAGGTCTTCGTAGAGCACACAGATCTGGGCTGTACGGCTGTACATTTCCGACGTGCCAGCTTTGAAGAGTGTCCGGAGATTGCCTACGCGTACGATAGAACGCCCCACATCTCACCTATCCGTAGTGTCCGCCACAACCGATGCTTAGCCGTCGGTGGTTGGAACCCGATCAGGGGCGACAGAAGTCTTAGGTCAGTATCAGAAGTGATTCGGCGGTGTACAACTTCGTGAAGCGGGCAAAGATGGTTTGCCGAATCGCTTTTGATACTGGGACTTGAAGGAAGCCGCGACGAAAGCCCCACGTTATGGGTTTTCAATACTGCGATTCAGTTGCATGAGAGCGAGAAGCGCTGCGTTGTGGGGGAGCAACAGCTAAGGGGCAAGTGGCTGAGGCCAGGGAAGACACACGTAGGGCAAGCGCACCGAAGTACGGTGACCATTCGAGATGTCTGTACTGAAGGCTCATGCTGACTTAGGCCGCCGTTGAGTTGAGAATCGGAGGAGAGCGGAAGCGAAGTTGTAGCGCGGTCCATCGTTCCAGAATCAGCATCGGTCCATGGCAGCGAGGACACAGCCAGGCAGTGCGTTGATGTGCTCGATCCTCTCCGCTCGTAGCTGTTGTTTCGGGCACTGCAGCTGTTGTGCCAAGCAGACGAACACATAAAGGCAGTAGCGTGGAGCGATTGCGTGTGCTGAGGAAGCCGAAGTGGCGGATGCGCACAAACCCGGGTGGTAGAACGTGCAACAGGAAACGCCGCAAGAACTCGTTAACGTGTAGAGTCATGAGACGCTTCTCATTGTGGTGTGCCGAATCGCGCCAGCGGAAAGTCACTTGATCATTGGCAAACGAGACTAGACGATGGTTCGAGATAGCAACTCGATGCGTGTAGCAGCCGAGATAGCGGAGAGCATGTTCCGGTCCTCCGAACGGCCGCTTCGAATAAGCAACCCACTTCTTACGAAACGTCTGACGGATGAATTGCGCGAAGACCTTGGGCCGTCCGAGTGGTTTCAACGAACCGTGAAACCCGAGTTCGCCGCGGGCAAAAGCTTGCTTCAACGCTTCGGTGAACTTACCTCGGAAGACTTCTGCCAATGCGTCGACGGGAAGGAAGAACTTTTGCTGCGACGGAATCCAACGTGTGCGATCCGGCGACAGTCCGCCGGCCGGAACAACACAGTGGATATGGGGATGATGTTCGAGCTTCTGATTCCAACTATGCAACACACTGAAGAAGCCTATGTTGGCTCCCAAGTGCTGTGGATCGCGAGCGATCTCGAGCAGCGTCTCGGCGCTGAGCCGAAACAGTAAGCCGTAAACCACTCGCTTATTCTGCAAAGCAAGTGGCGCCAGTTCATGCGGAAGCGTAAAGACGACATGGACGTAGCGTGTGGGCAGAAGTTCACGCTCCCGCGCTGCGAGCCAACGATCGCGTGCATTCGCCTGACACTTGGGACAGTGTCTATTCCTGCATGAGTTGAACGAGATGGCACGATGGCCGCAGCGCACACACTCGTCGAGATGGCCGCCAAGCGCTGCTGTGCGGCAGCGCTCAATGGCAGTCAACACTTTTAAGTGAAGCCGGTTCAACCAAGAACGGTTGCGTTCGATGAAGTTCCGGCCTGCGCTGCGAACGAGATCGGCCATCTCCAGCGATGGCCGGTTCATCTACTCGTCGTCTTCGAGGAAGGCGGTTAACTTCAGCTTGTCAAGAGGGCTGGCCGTCGCATTCAGCCGAGGGTTGGAAAGATGCAGGTACAGCGTAGTCTCTTCCAGATCGCGATGGCCGAGCAGAAGTTGTATCGTGCGCAGATCGGCTCCCGATTCGAGCAGATGAGTGGCAAAACAATGTCGCAACGTGTGCGGATGGATCTCATCTCCGAGTCCTGCTCGCGTCGCGGCTTCCCGGCAAGCTGCCCAGATGACTTTGCTGGTGATGGGTCTTTTACCAGTGTGCCAGCGGTTACCAGGAAACAACCACAGCTCCGGTTGTCGGCGAAGTCCATACAAGT
Organism: uncultured Acidobacteriaceae bacterium; assembly: GCA_963771565.1. GTDB lineage: Bacteria > Acidobacteriota > Terriglobia > Bryobacterales > Bryobacteraceae > Bog-105. The sequence continues at coordinate 722,566 of CAVYUB010000022.1, read as the reverse complement.
AGCACTCCAATTTCTCCAGCAGTTTCGGGCTGAGCATGACATCGCGGTCTTTCCGGCCCTTTCCACCTTTGACGTGAATGACCATGCGTTCCTTGTCGATGTCGCTCACCTTCAAATGCGCCAACTCAGCACGCCGCAATCCGGTCGCGTACAGAGTCATCAAAAAGATCCGATAGAAGAGCGTCGGAGCCGCATCGATAAGCCTTGAGACTTGCTCCGGACTCAGCACCTTGGGAAGCCGAAAAGTCTTTCGAGGATATGGGGTTTCGGCAATCCCCCATGGCCTCCGCAGCGTCGCTACGAAAAAGAATCGGAGGGCAGCCGTTCGTTGGATCATTGTGTTCGGAGCCAGTTTCCGTTCACGGAACAGATATGCCTGATATTGGCGTAGCTGGCTGGGGCCGAGTTGATTCGGTGGACGTTTGAAGTAGCGCGCCAAGTCCTCGATCGTTTTGACATAAGCGCGTACCGTACTCTGAGAGTAATTCCGACGCTCGAGTTCCTCGAGCATTATTCTTCTGAGATGGGTCACAGGGACCTCCTTGTGACCCGACACTATCCCAAATCCCCACGCTGCCGCTCGAAACGCCCACGCGGAGCGTCTGCCGCTTCGGCTTCGTTCAAGTCGGCTTCGGTCCTGCGATCCGGTCAGCATGGAGGCCGGAAACTACAAACTGGATTTCGAGTTGTCCGAGCTTTTCAGGACCATCAGTTCGGAGATGTTAAATACCTGGGCGATAATTTGCCGTATTTCTGCTGCTGCCGTGTTGTATGCCTCTAAAAGAGGTGCCATCGCAGGCGTGGGTACTGTCCGGAACGGGCGCGTGCCTGCGGGCATCTCGATCAGCCTAAGAAAGGCCTCCGCTACTTCCGCAGAACCGGGGGTCTCGGACGAAGCACTAGCTGCATCGAACACCGCCTTCACACGCGAAGTGAAATCAGCGTCCGGGTGATATTCGGCCGCTCGGGTTTCGTCATCGGGCCCTTGAAATGCCTCCAGAATGGGTGTGCGGTGAATGCCCGGCTCCACAATCACCGAATCCACTCCGAAGGGAGCTAACTCGAATCGATAGCTGTCAGCCAATGCCTCTAGCGCAAACTTGCTGGCGCTGTAGATACCAAAGTATGCGAGGACTAGGCGTCCGGCGGCAGAACCGACATGAATCAAGAGACCACTGCGTTGCCGACGCATTGTGGGAAGAACCGCGCGATTCACTCGCGCTACGCCGAAAAAGTTCACGTCAAAGAGCTTCTGCATCTTTTCGAGCGTGTATGCCTCTGTTATTCCGAGCGCTGCAACACCTGCATTGTTAATCACCACGTCTATCCGACCAGCGCGCTCTAGGATCTGCTCAGTGGCAGCTGAGACCGAAACGTCGTTAGATACATCCATTTCGACTACTTGGATTGGAAGCTTGTCTTTAGCGGCCAACAATTCTAAAGCTTCCCGGTGCCCGGCATTTCTCCTCGAGGTATCCCGCATGGTTGCAAAAACGGTATAGCCATGGCGACCCAGAACCTCCGCGGTTGCTCGTCCGAATCCTGTGCTGGATCCGGTAATCAGAACGACTTTATTCATAGGTCGAGCCCCAGCGTAACAGAAACCGAGTCTCTCGGATGCGCAATCGCCCCGCGATTACTCCGATATGTCGGCTTCTGTCCGGCTGATCCGTTCACGGGGGATCACTCGGCAAGAAATTGAAAGGCGATTTTTGATAGTGTGATTCCAGAGCTGCGTTTTCCAGGCAGGCGTTCCGGCTACACTCCGAGTAGTGGCCGTTCGGCTGCTCCCAAACACTCGCCTGAGGCCGGCCGACGAACGCATCGGCCAGTCGCCAATGCACGTGGAATCGGTGTAGTGCTCGGTCATGCCGGCAAAGTCGCTCCACGCGTGGAGTCCAAGCGACTCCGGCAGCGGCGATTTCTTATGGCGCATTCAGCTTGGCTATGAGCCATAGGGTTGCTCCTTGGCGGACTGCGCGTAGCATGCGGGAGGGCGGAAACGAACCATCGGATTCAAAAATGGCTGTAAGTTATTGAGTGTTGGGAATGACAACAATTTTGTTTGTCGTGACCGCAACTTTCCAGAGTCAGGCGCGCGCTCCATAAGCACAAGCCCTTACTTGCACTCCGCAGACTCCACACAAGGCGATTTTATGGGACTTTGGAATCGGCCGGAAAGTCATTGTCGTCCTGCTGCTGATGGATGAGCCGGCCTTCCCTGGGCTGCGCCGTACGAGCCTGCCTGGTCGGTGTCATCGAAGTCGAGAGAGATGAATTCTCGGCCGACGAGGAGCCGCTCGCTTGGGAGGCAGAGGGCTAGGAGGACGTGACGTGCGCGAAGGTGGTAGGGACCGGTACACGGACGCGTTCAGCGCCGAGCGGCAATGCGATCAGGCGCAGGTTGATTCTCCTGTGACTTCGTGAGTCGGTGAGGGTGTACCCCAGAGCCCCGCAAACTTCCCAGCGGCTTCGTTAAAGAGCGTTTTTCCATGTCCAAAGCAGGCTGTAGTGAACGGCAGCTTCGCCAACTTGGCTAGCGTCCGCTTGCCAAGTTGCAGGTCTTCGTAGGAGATTGACAGGCGCAGTCCCAGGGTGTTTGCGGCCGCATCTCCCACAAATAGAAGGCCTCCTTCCTGCGGCCAGAAAAACGCGATCTGTCCCGCTGAGTGGCCGGGAGTGTGGATGACTCGTAGTCCGTCCAGTTCGTGGAGGGTCTCGCCATCCACAACACATCGGTCAACCTTCGCCGACGGGACCGGCAGCAGATCTTTGACGAAGAGCTGGAAGAGGATCAGGTTCAGAAGTCCGGGCGCAGGCGTCATTGGCCTTTGATGAACCCCACTCTCGATGATTTCAGCGTCAAGAGCATGAGCAATCACTGTGGCACCGGTCACCTTTTTGAGTTGTGCCGCACTGCCGGCGTGGTCCTTATGTGCGTGAGTCAAGAGGATGTACTTGACCTCGGAAGCAGCGATCCCAGCCTGCTTCAAAGCCTCAACGATCTTGTCAGCATGCTTTTGCAAACCAGTATCGACGAGAGCGTAGCCAGATGTGCTGCGTAGAAGAAAGCAATTGACAATGCCCAGGTCTAAGGACTGGATTGACGGAGTGACGGTTTTGAAGGGCATGTTCTCTCCTTTTCAGTAACGTTCAAATGAGGAGCCTACAGAGTTCTTCCTCCTCATTATGTACACCTTAAATGGATGCACGTGCTAGAAGAAGGATTCGGAGGGACATTGGTGCCTCACAGGCCTGCGCAAGCCCAACACTTCCCAGCGAAACAATGGCGCTTCGTGTATCCTCTTAACTCAGAATGGACAGAATTCCGATAGGGACCTATCGGCTTCAACTGCATGCAGACTTCGGCTTCGATGCCGCTGCTGCGATTGCCGATTACCTCCATGAACTCGGAATCTCTCACGTCTACACTTCGCCTTATTTACAGGCCGCGCCGGGCAGCCAGCACGGCTACGATGTCGTCGATCATCACAAAGTAAACGAGGAACTAGGTGGAAGCGAAGCCCATGATCGCTTCTGCAAACGTCTTGGCGCGTATCATCTGGGGCAAGTCTTGGATGTCGTTCCCAACCACATGGCAATCAGCGGCAGGCGTAACCGTTATTGGTGGGATGTGCTTGAAAATGGCCCAGCGAGCCGCTATGCCAATTATTTCGATATCGATTGGCGATCGCATGAAGAAAAACTGCGCAACAAGTTGCTGGTACCCATTTTGGGTGACCACTATGGCCACGTCTTAAGCCGCGGAGAAATTCAAATCAAGAGGCAGGGCGGGGAATTCTTCCTGCAGTATTTCGAGCATGAGCTGCCGCTTGCACCCAAATCGTTATCCGCCATTCTCGACCCCGCCGCCGCCCAGTGCGGCTCAGATTACTTGGCCTTTCTCGCTGACTCGCTATCGCGCTTGCCTGATGCGACATCGAAGAGTCGCGCCAGCGCGGCCGAGCGGCATCGCGATAAAGAGGTAATTCGCGTGCTCATGGAGCGGCTCTTTCAAGAAGTGCCCTTCATTGCTCAAGCAGTCGATTCCGTCATCGCGAATTTGAGTAAGGACGCCAACGCGCTCGACGAATTCCTGGAACATCAGAATTACCGCCTAGCCTATTGGCGCACCTCACAACAGGAGTTGGGCTACCGCCGCTTTTTCGATGTAAACACGCTCGTCGGGTTGCGCATGGAAAGCCCCCACGTGTTTGCCGACACTCACGCGCTGATTCTGAGATGGCTTCGTGAGGGAGTGCTCGACGGCATAAGAGTCGACCATCCCGATGGCTTGCGCGATCCCCGCGTCTATTTCGAGCGCCTCCGCGAAGCAGCTGAAGACGTCTGGATTGTCGCCGAGAAAATTCTAGAACCCGGTGAGCGCCTGCCAGAGGTATGGCCCATTGATGGCACCACTGGCTACGATTACTTGAATCAAGCCGGCGGCCTGTTTGTAAATCTTGAGAATGCGGACGAGTTCACACAGATTTACTCCAGCTTTACGGGGGAGCCAACCGATTACGCCGCGATCTGCAGAGACAAGAAACACCGGGTCATGCGCGATCTGCTGGGTAGTGACGTAAATCGGCTGACATCGCTATTTTCGGAAATCTGCGAGGCCCACCGCGATCAAAGGGATTATACACGGCACGATATAATTCGCGCCATCCGTGAGGTCATTGCCTGTTTCCCTGTCTATCGAACTTATGTGATCCCCGACCGCAATGAGCTAACTCCGGAAGACGGAGAGCTACATCATGCAGGCGGTTGAAGCTTCAAAGATAAATCGCTCCGAAATAGATTCGGAGCTGTTCGATTTCCTGGCCGACGTCCTTCTACTCCGAGTGCGCGGAGCGATGGAGTCTGAATTCGTGTTCCGTTTTCAGCAATTCACCGGTTCGGTGATGGCAAAAGGCGTGGAGGACACCGCGTTTTATTGCTTTAATCGCTTAATCTCGCTAAACGAAGTCGGCGGCGATCCGGACTGTTTCGGTACTTCCCCTCAAGCATTTCATGACTTCTGTCTTGACCTGCGGACATCGCGCCCGCGTACCATGCTGGCCTCGTCTACGCACGACACCAAGCGCAGTGAAGATGTGCGCGTGCGTATCAGTTTGCTTTCCGAGATTCCGACCCAATGGAAAGCGGCACTCGAGAGATGGGCAAGTCTGAACGAGAAGCACAAGAAAGAACAGCTGCCCGATCGCAATACCGAATATTTTCTGTATCAAACCATGCTTGGTGCCTGGCCCATACCGCTGGAAAGATTGCAGCCCTATATGGAAAAGGCTTGTCGTGAAGCCAAGCAGCAAACCTCCTGGCATGCGCCAAATGAAACTTTTGAGACTGCTACTCGCGAATTTATCGCGGCTCTTTACAAAGACACCACGTTTCTCGAGGACTTCGAAACGTTCGTTGAACCCCTGATCAAGCCTGGCCGCATCAACTCACTTTCGCAGGTGCTCCTGAAACTGACTTCTCCAGGCATTCCCGATACCTATCGAGGGTCGGAAATTTGGGACCTCAGTCTGGTCGACCCCGACAACCGCCGGCCAGTGGATTACGACCTTCGCCGAAGACTGCTCTCTGAATTGCCAAACTTGAACGTTGACGAGGTTTGGCGGAGGATCGACGAAGGACTGCCAAAGCTGTGGACCATCTATCATGCGCTGCGTACGCGCCGAAAGTACCCGTCTGCTTTTGCAGACGATGCCGCATATCAGCCTGTTACGGCACAAGGCGCAAAAGCTGATCATGTGATGGCTTACATGCGAGGTGATGACATTCTTGTGCTGGTGCCGCGCCTCATCCTAAACTTAGAGAACGAGTGGCGTGATACTTCGCTTCAAGTCCCGCGTGGCACGTGGCGTAACCAGCTCTCGGGTGCCGTGTACAACGGCTACGATCTTGCTGTAGGCCAGGTTCTTGCACCCTTTCCCGTTGCTCTGCTAATCAAAGAGTAGGCTTAATGCACACGTTCAAAGTCTGGGCGCCTCGTGCCCATACAATCGCCGTGCTTGTGGCAGGAACCTCGCACCCCATGCAGCCCATCGAGCGTGGCTGGTGGACGGCAGAGATCGAAGATGCCGGACCCGGCACGGACTATTTCTTTGTGGTCGATGGAGCCGACCCCATTCCTGATCCGCGCTCGCCGTATCAGCCAAACGGGGTGAATGACCCGTCGCGTGTCGTCGATCATTCCGCATTTCGATGGACCGATTGCGCTTGGAAACCGAGCCCCTTATCAACCGCGATTGTTTATGAACTTCATGTTGGAACCTTCACTGCCGGCGGGACCTTCAAAAGTACGATCGAGCGCCTGGATCATCTGGTCGATCTCGGTATCACGCATGTAGAACTGATGCCCGTCAACGAATTTTCTGGAAATTGGGGTTGGGGATACGATGGCGTTGATCTCTTCGCGCCCTACCACCAATACGGCACGCCAGATGATTTGAAAGAGCTCGTAAATGCTTGTCACTCGAAAGGTCTCGCGGTGTTGCTGGATGTGGTCTATAACCATCTCGGCCCAGTTGGAAATTATCTCGACAGGTTTGCTCCTTACTTCACCGATGCCTACAAAACGCCGTGGGGACCTGCTGTAAATCTCGACCACGCGGGCAGTCGCGAGGTTAGGCGCTTTTTCGCCGAGAACGCCCTCATGTGGCTTCGGGATTATCATTTCGACGGGCTGCGCTTGGATGCGATCCACGCGCTCTATGATCGTTCAGCCATTCACTTCCTGGAGTTCCTCTCTTCCGAGGTGCAGGCGCTCTCCTCAGAGCTTGGGAAGGATTTGGTTTTGATTGCCGAGAGCGATCTCAATGATCCTCGCGTCGTGACCGGCCGAGACGCACATGGTTTGGGAATGGACGCGCAATGGAGTGACGATTTCCATCATGCTCTGCACAGCGTTCTGACCGGCGAGCGTAACGGCTATTACGAGGATTTCGGCTTACTCGAGCATCTCGCAAAGGCGTTGAAGCAAGCATTCGTCTATGACGGTATCTACTCACGCCATCGCGATCGCCTGCACGGCCGTCCTGTCAACGGTCTCTCGGCGCATCGTTTTCTCGGCTACGCGCAGAACCACGATCAGATTGGCAATCGCGCACAGGGTGAGCGGCTGAGTCATCTGGTGAGCCTCGGACGCCAGAAGATTGCCGCTGCTCTTGTCTTAACGTCTCCATTCGTGCCCATGGTCTTTCAAGGTGAGGAGTTCGGTGCATCGACGCCGTTCCAATACTTCACTCAGCATGATGATCCTTACACGAGCAGGAACGTCTCTGAGGGCCGCTGTAGCGAGTTTGCCGCTTTCGGTTGGGACCCCCAATGTGTTCCCGATCCTCAAGATCCAGCTACTTTCGAGCGATCAAAGCTGCGCTGGGATGAGGTATCGCATGAGCCGCATTCTTCCCTTTTGGAGTGGCATAAAAAGCTCATTGCACTTCGCCGTTCCACCGCGGCACTGACGGATGGCTGTATGAATCGAGTCGCGGTGAGATTTGATGAGCGCGCGAGATGGCTCGTGATGCAGCGCGACCACGTTGAAGTCGCTTGTAATCTCGCTCCGAACCGTCAATCGATCCCCGTTTCTCAAACACCGCTGAATGTCCTCTGCTCGGAAGCCGGCTGGCAACTCCGCCCAGGCTCGATCGAACTGCCTCCTGATTCCGTCGCTATTTGTACGCCGGTTTAAGCACGCCGCGATCACAAATCCGAACGCAGAATGTCGAAATAGATGTGCAAGCCTTTCCGGAATTGATCGACTGGAATATGTTCGCTGTCACTGTGCATCGTTGCAAGTGTTGCCGCGTCAATCAACATCGGATAAATTCCATAAGTGATGCTGCCGCGCACTCGGAACTTTTCGCCATCCGTGCCGAAGGGAACGATAATTGGCATTATTGTCGCGTCGGCGTATTGCTCGACAATCGCTTTATGGATCGCCGCGTAAACTATTGTTTCAACGGAGCTTGACTCTGGATCATCTGGCTTCTGCGAGATCCGTTCAAAGCTTACGCGGGGATCGTTCACGCGAGCCTTCATCTCTGATAGAAACTCGTCCGCATTCTCGCCGGGCAGCAAACGGCAATCGAGCGTCGCTTCAGCTACAGAAGGAATTACGTTGACTTTCGGCGGATCACCCAGACCGCTTCGCAATGTCGTCAATGAAATCGTGTTTTGTTGGATCGCGTTCATGAACTTGTTTGAAGCAAATGTACCCACGGCCCTACGCATTTCCAGGACAACAGCATTGGGCTTGTTTGGGGGTTGGAGCTGCTTGGCCTTTTCGATTGCAGCTATCAGGATGTCATTGGCGTTGTCCGGAATTGGCTGTGACGCGTGTCCGGACGTGCCCGTTGCGCGTAGCTTTAACCAAAATACGCGCTTGTCTGCTACTGAAACTCCAAACACAGTCTTCCCGATGGTGTAGACGTCCCGAGATCCAACTCCGCCCTCATCGAGCACATATTCGGGGTTCAATTCGTCCCAATGATGCTGAATCATCCAACCTGCTCCGTTCACGCCGCCAGTCTCTTCGTCACAGGTAGCGAGAAAAACGATATCACGTGATGGCGTGATGCCGAGTTGCTTCATGAGAATGAGCGCGGTTAGTTGCATAATGCCCGTGCTCTTCATATCTAGGGTCCCGCGGCCCCACATGAGGCCATCCTTGATCTCGGCGCCGAATGGATTCGTATTCCAACGCGCTGGATCGACGGGTACGACGTCCATGTGGTTGAGCAGCAGTAACGGCCGCCTCGTGCGGTCCTTTCCTGGCAATCGCATAATCAAGTTCGTTTTGCCACCGGGCCCGCTTTGATACAGAGTTACTTTCATGCCTACATCGGCGAATTCGCTCTCGAGCAGCTTGGCCGTCCCGCTTGTGTCTGCGGGCGGATTCACGCTAGCAATGCGAACGTAACGCTGCAATAGATCGATAGCGTGCTGTTCCACCGCCGGCCAATCTGGTTCAGTCGCGGCCGCCGCTAGCGCACAGCACACAAGAAAGCTAACCCCTGATCGGATGAGTTTCATTTCTCGGATTCTGTCACACCGGACAACTCGACTTTCTTGCCATCTAACCGAAGTGCTTCCAACAGAGCACCTGCGGCTGGGCTGAAACGTGGCGGCCCGATTTGTGAAGCGATGGAGTTGCAAACGCGGTTTGTGAAGCTCGCAAGCAGCGGCGCGCTTCGAAATGCACCGCCGATGTAGGCCAAACGCACTCTTTCCCCTGCTCGGAACAGGTGATGATGAACACCTTCGACAAATCGCGCGAGCTCCGCTGATGACGTATCGAAGATCCCAAGTGCAACGTTGTCGCCTTCCTCAGCAGCTCGCGTGACCAGCGGGCATAACGAAGCCACTCTTTGACGAGAATATTCGGGCGTATAGAAAAGGTGGAGCAATTCATTTGCATTCGCCGCCCCAGTCTGTTTTAGCAGGAGATCGCGCAGAATTGTCGAGGGCCCCCAGCCCTCCTCGTATTGCAATGCAGCCCGCAGAGCACGCCGCGTGATGTCGAACGCGCCGCCTTCATCACCGAAAATGTGGCCCCATCCCCCGGCGCGCGCGGTTTTGCCTTCGGCATTGCGTCCAAAGGCCATCGATCCTGTCCCAGCAATGATGATGATTCCGGGCTCGCCAGCTGTAGCACCCGAAAGAGCTATCTCGGCATCATGCGTGATTTTGTATTGCGTGCTGCGGATCAGCTCCCGTGAATAACGTTCTTTGTCTTCCGGTCCGCCGCTGAAACCAAGACACGCGCACGCGAAGATCACCGTTGTTGAATCGAGGCCCGCCTGCTCGCACGCTCCCTCAAGACACTCACTCAAGGCGCTGAAGAATCTCTTACGGCCTTCCGATGCAGTAACGTGATTGCAAGGTCCACCGCGCCCACGTCCGATCACACGGCCGGTATCGTCTGCAATTAACGCCGTGGTGCTTGATTGGCCGCCATCAACGCCAAGGTATAAGCGGCCCGTAAACTCCCCCAACTCTCACGCCAGCGTTTTGTCCTTTGCGTAACAGATCGGGTCCAGTGGACAGTTTGCACACCGCGGCTTACGTGCAATGCAGATCTGCCGTCCAAAGTGAATCACTTGATGAGAAAAAAGAATCCACTTCGATTGTGGAATGCTTTTCATTAAATCGATCTCGATTTTGACCGGGTCCGTATTCTTCGTAAGATCGAGCCGCCGTGAAACTCGCTGCACATGCGTATCGACCACGATACCCGATGCGATGCCGTAAGCGGTCCCGAGAACCACGTTTGCCGTTTTTCGCGCGGCGCCAGGAACTGAAAGCATCTCTTCCATAGTTTTCGGTACCCGCCCCTTGTGCTTAGCCAAAATCTTCCTCGCAGCGCCGATCAGCGAACGCGCCTTATTGTTGAAAAAGCCTGTGGAGCGGATATCTTGCGCTAATTCGTCTTGCGACGCGCCCGCGAAATCCTGAATCGTCGGATATTTCTCGAAAAGCATAGGAGTCACTTTGTTCACGCGCTCATCCGTACATTGCGCGGAAAGAATGGTCGCTACCAGCAATTGCCATGCATTGTTATGGTGAAGCGCGCAAGTCGCCTGGGGGAACAGTTTGTCGAGCTCCTCCAAAATACGATTGACACGAGCCTTTCGCTCCGCGGCATTCTTCGGCTTCGGAACCCTTTTCGGCGGGGTGACCGCGTGTAGCGGCGTAACGTGGGCTACTTCAGTCTGTGACATGAGGAAAGCTCCAAGATAACGCAGACCTGGTGGCTTTAAATTAAGAGATGCTCCGGCCAGCTCCGCTCACCGCCTGGCTCAAGCTTGCGATGGAGCGCCGTTTTCGAGGAAATTTCGTAGCCGATGACTACGGCTTGGATGCCGCAGCTTGCGAAGCGCCTTCGCCTCGATCTGGCGAATTCGCTCGCGGGTAACCGCGAAGTTCTGTCCCACCTCTTCGAGCGTGTGTTCGCTTCCATCCTGCAAACCAAACCGCATTTTCACGATTTTCTCTTCGCGTGGGCTCAAAGTCTTCAGAACTTCCGCCGTTTGCTCGCGGAGATTGAGATTGATAACTGCGTCCGATGGCGAAATCATCCGGCTGTCCACTAGGAAATCGCCAAGATTTGATTCCTCTTCTTCGCCCACCGGGGTTTGCAGCGAGATCGGCTCCTGCGCAATGCGCAGCACGCGCCGGATCTTGTTGGCCGTAAGTTCCATCCGCTGGGCCAGTTCCTCTGTATTTGGTTCCCGGCCAAGCTCTTGCTGCATTAGGCGCTGCAGCCTGACCAATTTATTGATCGTCTCGATCATGTGCACTGGAATCCGAATCGTCCGCGCTTGATCGGCAATTGCTCGCGTAACGGCTTGCCGGACCCACCATGTGGCGTATGTCGAGAATTTGTAGCCTCGCTTATAGTCGAACTTATCGACGGCACGCATCAACCCTATATTGCCTTCCTGAATCAAATCCAGGAACTGCATGCCCCGGTTGGTATAGCGCTTCGCAACGGACACGACAAGACGTAGATTCGCTTCAATTAGCCTTTTCTTTGCGGATTCCGTTTCGATCTCACCCCGCTCCACGATCTGCAGCGTGCGGCGCAGTTCACTGGCTGTTGCTCCGGAGTGATCCTCAAGTTGCTGAATCTCATTCGAAAGAGCTTTCAACTCCCTGCGGATCGACGCTGCTCCATTAGACTCGGCGACCGAAGGCTGCTCTAACTTTCGCTGCAGGCGCGCGATCTGCTGCTCCACTGGCCGGAGTTGGTCGACCACATTTCTCAGGCCCTTGCTCAAGGACCGCTGAAAACTGACCGAGAACGGAATCCCTCGAATTTGCCTAGATACGCAAACCATCAATCGCGCATGCTCGAACCGAAGCTTCCGATACTGTTTTGCCTTGAGGTTGCGCGACGTGGCGATGAGCTTCTGTTGAGCATGCTGGGCCTTCCGATACAGCTTCTCAATGTCCTGCATCGCCTCGAGAAACTGTTCCTTCAGTAATCTGATTGAATCCTCGTCTTCACGCGATAATTGAGGATCCGGAGCCTGCAATATATCCAGAATCGAGACGCCGCCGCGCTCGATGTTGTGCCGCGTCTCAAACAGAAGATGCATGATCAAGCGGGATCGAGATAGAGCTTTCCGAACGGCATTCTGGCCACGTTCGATCTGCTTTGCGAGCTCAATTTCACCCTCCCGCGTGAGCAATGGCACCATGCCCATTTCCCGCAGGTAGACCCGCACTGAATCGTTGCTCTTGTCTAAAGAGCCCGCTGAAAGATCGACCTCGGCGAGTTCCTCTGCCTCGTCTTCTTTCTTCTCAAATTCTTTTGGCTCGTCGAGCAGCTCAACAGCCGCGCTGTCGATTCCGGCAAAAAGATCGTTCAAATCATTGCCGTTCGCCAGATCATCGCGCACGACTTCCGCGACCTCATCGTAAAGAGCGAAGCCCTTGTCGTTAACGTCCTGCATCAACCGCCTTGCATCAACCTGCCGTGCAATCGCTTGTCGAACGAAAAACCACTACGGCTGAAGCGATGCCCTGAATTTCGCCGAGACACCCCCATGCAGTTCCTCGACCCTCCTCATAGTACAACACGATTTACGGCCCTGAAGATGCGCTTTTCGTCTTATTTAATTCGTCGGCCAAGCGCAACGCCTCCGCAAACTCTCCCCGCTTTTCGAGTTCCCGGATGCGCTGCCTGAGTGTCGTGCAAGCCGCGTTTATTGCCTTTGCTTCAAGCGCTCGGAGGCAGTGGACCGCCTGGTATGCGGCATCCTCTTCCTTTATTCCCAACTCTGAAAAACTTAGATCCGTCAGGATCTGTTGCAATCGAGGCTCCAATCGGCTCGCCAGTGCCTCTACCGAAAACTGTACGCCCTCGATATCGAGAGCAAGTACGGTCTCGAAGATTTTTCTCAATTCGAGCAGATGCGTAAGATCTGTCCGGCCAATATACTCTTTTATCGCCTCTCGCGCCTCCGCGCTCAATAGCAAACAACTAAGCAAAAGCTTTTCGTTCGGCGGCACTGCGAAAAAAATGTCCTTCTTCTGAACCGCCTTTGGCCCCTGCACTCGCCGGAAACTTTCGCAGATTACGTCTCGATCGACATTCAGAAAGTCGGCTACTTCGCTGGCTATTGCCCCCCGCTCAACTGGATCATTCACTTGTTGGATGGCGGGCAACATGAATTTAAAGGCGTCTACCCGGCCTTGTGCACTCCCCATATCGAATCTCTCTCTAGCGCGCGCCGCTAGCCAGTGAAAATAGGAAGTGGCCCCATCCAACTGCGTGCGATAAGCGTCCGCGCCGTTTTTCTGAATGTACTCATCCGGGTCGAGTCCTTCGGCGAGCTCCAGTACCTTCACCCGCAGTCCTTCGGCGAGCAATGTTCCGATGTACTTCTCGGTAGATTTTGCGCCGGCATTGTCCGCATCGAAGTTAAGAATAATTTGGCCCGTGCTTGCCTGCTCATGCGAGACCTGGCGTTTAATTGCCCTGACCTGCTCAATTGCGAGCGACGTCCCTGAACTGGCAACTACCTCGTGAATGCCCGCCGAATAAATACCGATCACATCCATGTAGCCTTCCACCAGAATCATGCGATCGTGCTTTCGGGCATCGATCTTCGCGCGGTGCAGGTTAAAAACGACGTTCGCTTTCTTGTAGATTCTGGTTTCCGGCGAATTCAAATATCTTGGTTCATCATCTGCGCGCAACGCCCTACCGCCGAATGCCACAACTTTTCCTGATTCGCTGTGAATCGGAAACATCAGGCGCGCGCGAAAATGATCGTAGAAACCGCTCGCCTTCCCGGCGTCTAATCACCAAACCCGATTCCTCGAGTAAGGCCGGTCCGAACTTCTGAAGCTGTTGAACCAAGTGTTGACCCGACGCATCGGATAGCCCCAACCGGAACTCATCCATCGCCTCGCGGGAAACCCCACGCGATTCGAGATAGCTTCGTGCCTCCACTCCTGCAGCGCCTCTTAGGTTCCTTTGAAACGTTTCGGCCGCTATCTCGTGCATCTCGTGCAGCGCCGCCCGGCGTTGAGTATCCGGGTCATCGGAACGTTGGCGCTCCGGCATCGGAATGCCGTAGCGTTCAGCCAACAGCTTAAGCGCTTCAGGAAACGTCAGGCTCTCGATTTCCATTACAAACTTGAAGACATCGCCACCTGCATCACAGGCGAAGCACTTGTAAAACTGAAGCGTGCTGTGGACTCCAAACGATGGCGTCTTTTCTGAGTGAAACGGACACAACCCGACGTACCGCGGGCCCGCTCCAGATCGTTTTAATCGGACATACTGGCTGACAACATCAACTATGTTCAGCTGGCCCTTGAGTTCTTCAGCAAAGTTCATCGCGAATTGCGCAAAGCGGGGAGGTGCTCTTACATTATCAAGGTAACGGAAACGACTGGTAGCTTACCGCTACCATCGAATCAAATGGGCCTGAAAGAGTACGCACGCAAGCGGCACTTCGACAAAACTCCGGAGCCGAAACCGGAGTCGCCCACGACCCCAAGCACCGGGCGAGGTGGGTTCTTTTGCGTTCAACGGCACGATGCGACTCGTCTGCACTATGATTTCCGGCTCGAAGTGAATGGAGTACTTGTAAGTTGGGCGGTTCCCAAAGGTCCAAGTCTAGATCCTGCCCGGAAAGCGCTCGCCATGAAAGTCGAAGATCATCCGCTCGACTATGGAACTTTTGAAGGCAACATACCAAAAGGAAACTACGGTGGCGGCAGTGTCATGCTCTGGGACAAAGGCACCTATGAGGTGATTGGTGAGCCGGACGCACAGGGTCAACTAGAACGTGGAGATTTCAAGATTCGCTTGAATGGCACGAAGCTAAAGGGTGCTTTTGTGATCGTGCACATGAAGCGTGCCGGGAAGGGAAACGAATGGCTGCTGATCAAGAAGCCCGATGAATTCGCTGTTCCCGGATATGACATCAACGAGTTCACCTGGAGCATTGCCACCAAGCGCACACAGGACCAAATCGCAGGCAACATTGAGGCCATCAAGGTTGCGGATCTAAAAGGCGCGCGCAAAGCTACCCTTCCAGCGAATCTCGAACCAATGCTCGCCACCGCCGTCACTAAGCCCCCCAACGGTTCGCAGTGGTTTTACGAGATCAAGTGGGACGGCATACGCGCCTTGTGCCTGATCAACAATGGCGTTCTCGAGATCCACTCGCGTCGTGGCAACCGATGCGAAAAACAATATCCAGAGCTACACGGCTTACCAGCGCAAGTAAATGCGAAGACTGCTTGGCTCGATGGCGAGATCTGCGTGCTCGATGAGCATGGACGCGCCCGCTTCGAGATGATCCAGCCCCGCATCTCTGCCAATCTCAATTCCGTCCCCCAACTCGCCGAGAACTCGCCGGCCACCCTCTTCCTCTTTGATGTGCTGTATGTAGACGGATACGACGTCCGCGCTGTGCCGCTCGAAGAGCGCAAGCGCCTGTTACAAAGCGTGGTCATTCCGGAGGAGCACATAAAGATCTCCGAAGTTTTCGAAACTGACGGCGAACACATGTTCGAAGCTGCGCGGCGGATGGGTCTCGAAGGCATTCTCGCTAAAGATCGCCGAAGCACATACGAATCGCGCCGTTCTAACTGCTGGTTAAAGCTGAAGGTCCTCAATGAGCAAGAGTTCGTAATCGCCGGCTTTCACTAAAGGCGAGCGCGAATACTTTGGCGCACTCGTCCTAGGCGTTTATGAGAATGGAAAGCTGCGCCACGTTGGTCAGGTTGGAACGGGTTTCGATCACAAGCTAATGAAGGCCATTTACAAACGCTTGGAACCTCTCATTACCAAAACCTGCCCGCTCGAGAAGAAGCCGAACATAAAGGACGTCACTTGGGTTCGCCCGAATGTGATTTGCGAGGTGCGCTTTCTCGAATGGACGCAAGACGGCATCTTGCGTGCCCCCGTCTTCGTTGCCCTGCGCGAGGATAAAACATCTGATGAAGTGGTCCAGGAGCCCGCCGCAGCCGCTCCAACAGCGCCTAGCGGCAGTCTCGATTTAAGCGGACGTGAGCTGACCATCACGGTCGATGGTCATCGCCTGAAATTCACTAATCTAGACAAGGTCTTGTTTCCGAAGGACGGTTGGAAGAAGCGCGATGTGATTCAGTTCTACGATCGAGTGTCGCCCTGGCTCTTGCCCCACCTGAAGGACCGTCCGCTGTCCCTCAAACGCTACCCGAACGGAATCGCAGAACAGTTTTTTTTCCAAAAGAACGCAGCCAATCACTTTCCGGATTGGATGCGCTGTGAACCAATTCGTGAGAGCTCTAAGATCAACCATTACGTAATCGCAGAGAACCGTGCAACTCTTCTCTACCTCGCGAATCTGGGCTGCATCGATCAGAATCCCTGGATGAGCCGTATCGGAAGTCTGGATCGTCCCGATTGGATGCTACTCGATCTCGATCCCGTCGACACCTCTTTCGATCAGATCATTCAAGCAACCCTCCTGGTTCGCGAGGTGTTGGCTGGACTCGGGTTGAAAGGCTATCCCAAAACGACAGGCGGTGACGGCATGCACGTATATGTGCCACTAGATCCGGTTTACACCTACGATCAGGTGCGCAGTTTTGCCGAAATAGTTTCTCATCTCGCTTTGGAGAGAGAACCGAATTTATTTACGACTCCAAGAAGCGTCGAAAAAAGGAAAAAAGGTCGAGTCTACTTCGATTACCTTCAGATCAGCATGAGCAAAACGATTGCCGCCCCTTACGTGATTCGGGCACACGATGGAGCCCCAGTAGCCACGCCGCTCGACTGGAAAGAGGTGAAGCCCGGTCTTAAGCCTACTGATTTCCGCATTGATAACACGATCGAGAGATTCCAGCGTATGGGCGACTTGTTTGCGCCTGTATTGCAAGGTGGACAAAAGCTCGAGGACGCACTGGAGCGCGTCCACGGAACGGATCAGGATAAGGCTCCCGCCAAGCGCATCAGGAAACGTTAGCGGCTATACAGTACCAGCCCTCCATCTCAGAAGTGATCGCGTGCGAAAACTGCGCTTCGAAAGCTGAAGCTTCTGCTTCGGTAAAGCCAGTTAAGATTAGCCAGCCATTCACTTTCGTAATCCGGAGAAGTTCGTCCAGGATCGAAAGCAATACGGTTCCATTGATATTCGCAACCGTGATATCTGTCGATTTGCTGACGAGAGCTTCCGCGGAGCCTGCCACAAGGTACGGAGTCAAGTCATTCAACAAGAAATTCTCGCGCGCCGCCCGCAGCGAAGTCTCATCTAGATCAACGCCGATAACAAAACCTGCCCCCAGACGTATCGCGCCGATCGCTAAAATGCCAGAGCCTGTACCAACGTCGATAACTCGCGAACCAGCCGTTACGCACTCTTCGAGCGCTCTCAGTGCCAGCTGAGTGCAGGGGTGCTCTCCTGTTCCGCAGGCCAGGCCGGGGTTGTGAATGATGCGCTCTCGTCCGTGAGGTGTTGGATCGCTCGACCACGGCGGTGCTAAGAACAGCTTCTTCCCCACTTCACGCGCCGGCCAAGCATTGCGCGTATGTTGAATCCAATCGGTTGCAGGTTCGTGTTCCCACTCTGGTGCGTATGCAGCGAACCGCTCTAATAACTCAGGTCGTGCATCATTTCTCTCGAAGGCCGCTACGAGTACGACGCCGTCACCGTCGTTGAGCTCACGAATTCCAACCGTGCCCGCTTCCCATAGCTCGCCCGAAAGCCAATCCACCTGCTCAGAAGAGCACGCGATGCGAATCGAATACATTGGTCGGGGGCTATCCGCCAGCTTGCGCGAACCGCCGGAAGAAGCTGTTTGCTTTCCACGCCGGAGCTTCAGGATTATTGGCCACGCGCAACGCGAGATTTTTCAAAATCGCATTGAACTGAGCAGCGCCTACCAAATCGACCGGTTGCTTCGTGTCGTCACTCACGCCATGATATCGATTCGTGTACCAGTCTTTGAAAATCTGTTCTTGCTGCCCACCTGGAATATAGCCGAATTTAAACGCCAGCGCTGGAACACCTTTCTTGACGAAACTGTATTGATCGCTGCGTATGAATCGATTCCGGTTCGGCTCCTTATCAGCTTGCACCTTCACTCCTGCCGGTTCTGCCACAGCACGTATCTCATTACCAAGGGTAGACTCATTAAGCCCCTGGATTTCCAGCCACTTGAGTGGGAAAAGTGGAAGGAACATGTCCATATTCAGATCCGCTATGATGGCCCCCTCTACCGTAGGATGATTCGCGAAGAAAATCGATCCGAGTTCACCCTTTTCTTCACATGTCACAGCCAGAAATACTATGGAACGATGAGTCACCGCTTTCTCATTGTGCAAGGCTTTCGCGATCTCGACGAGAGACGCGATGCCCGAAGCATCGTCCATCGCGCCGTTGTAAATCCTGTCCCCATTTACTGGATTTCCTACACCAAGATGATCCAGGTGGGCTGAAATCACCACGTACTCATTCTTCAACTTCGGGTCGTCGCCCAGGCGCAACCCAACCACGTTCTCCGAAGCAATTCTCCTCGTCGAGATTGATACTGTCGCTTGAACCGACGATTGCAATCGGAGATGCGGCAATTGTTGCTGGTGGTGAGCCGCATCCACAATCTCAGCGAACTTACACCCTGAGTCTGCCAGCAAGTCATCCACCTCAGCCGGATTCCAGTAAGCGCTGAATTTCAACCCGCGCGTTCCAACCAAGGAGGAATCGGCCAGACTCATGTGCGGCTTACCCCATGCGACGGCCGTCCGCGACCAAGGAATTTCCATCGTCTTCGGATCCGGAATCGCAATCATACCCACCGCACCGGCGGTGCGAAATGCCTTCCACCGTTCTTCCGTTGAAGAGTAGTGCGAGCGCAGATTGCCGTCAATGTTATCCGGGCCGCCCGTCAGGAATGCGACAATCGCTCCTTTGACTGATAATCCCGCAAGATCATTCCAGTGAGCTTCTGGAATGATCAGGCCGTAGCCGGCAAAGACAACGGGAGCTTCTAGTGACGCGGCAGAATCCGCCGAGTAGCCAAGCGCCGCTTCCAGCGGAACTGGTACTGCGAACGTTTGACCCTTACGAACGAGCGAAAGGTGCGAGTTCGATGCGTGGAGTGATGTTTCCACGAACTCGACTGGTTGAAAATATTTTTCACTTCCAGCCGGCTTCAGTCCCGCTTGTTCGAATTGGGCGGCAACATAATCGGCCGCCTTCTCGTACCCCGCTGTACCTGGTTCGCGGCCCTCGAGTTCGTCACTCGCAAGATACTCGACGTGCTTCCACCATTCCTTGCCTGCCGCCTCCCAATTTGCGGCCGCCGCTGCCCCGATCCCAAATATGAGAACTACGGCTAAGCTGCGACCGTACATAGCTTCATCCTGCCGCCTTCGCGCGCGATGCTTTGTAGGCACCTCGTACCTCGCGAATTTGTGTGGCGTGACTCTCCGCATGTTCAGCAAACAAGCGCAGCAGTTCTAGCAGGCTCATCGTTCCACGCCTCGAATGGTGTCCCGTTCGAGAATATGTCTCGACTGGCAAATCCTTCAGCAACTGGTAGTTGTCGGCTCGAAGCTGGCGCATCGTGTCGAGAGCTTGCGACGGCTTCCTCTTGTCATAATTCGTTCGTTCAGCCCACGCATTCTGGTCGAAGGGAACCAGCGTCGGATTATCTTCCGCTATGACCTGCCGCAGCCGTACGACGTTCGCCGCTTCCGCGTCCGCAAGATGAGCCACAATCTGGCGCACGGTCCATTTATCAGGCGCCGCTTTAAAGTCGAGCTCCGGACCCGCGGCCCCGGTTATTGCCACTGCCACAAGCTCCGCGCCTCGCCGGAATCTTTCCAACAGCTCAGGTATTTCGTTCATAAAACTTGTAATTCATTATGACGCTGAACGCGCGAGTATGCTCCTCAAAATCCCGGGTATCTCGAAAACCGCATGATTCTCCATCCCAGCAATTTTTATCTTTATGGCTTCGAGCCGGTCGCCCGCAAGCAGCTCGTTCACTGCGCTCTCGATTATCCGAAAATTATCCAGCACTACTCCCACGCCCTGTTCGCGTATCCAATCCGCGTTGTACCGTTCTTGCGGAAGAGTCCACGCGTTGCGCTCTACGATCACAGGCAGATTCATTTTCAGCGACTCGGAAATACTCCCAGGCCCAGGTTTGCCAATAAAGAAATCGGACAGATGCATGTAGTAGGGAATCTCCTTCGTGAAGCCCTCGGTCAGAATCTTGTTACGCGTCTTCAGGGCTCCTAAGCGCTCTCTCAGTTTCTTATTGCGCCCGCAGATCATGATGAGCTGAAGATTCGTCGAAGAATTACCAAGCCGCTCGGCAATTGAAAACATCACGTTCGACCCTTCGCCGCCAAATAGCACCAGTCCCGTCGGTAGATAAGGATCGAGTCCCAACCGTTCACGTTCTTCCCTGCGGTCGATCGCCGGCGGCTCATAGAACTGCGGCCGTAAGATCATTCCATTCACTTGAAAGACACGACTGCTCGGATGCCCCATCGCCAGCGCTTGTTCCTTCGCCGTCTGCGTGCCGCAAACGAAATACTGCGGCTGATTCTCGATCCAAAAGTGTGGTGGATGATCAGCCAAATCGGTGAGTATCGTGACCAGTGGAACCCCCGGCAGAGCCCTGTGTAGACTCTCGAACAGCACTCGGTTGAAATTCGGCACGAAAGAAACCACCATGTCCGGACGCTGGCGCTGCCAGTATTCGGCGAATAATTTCACCTGTGCTCGATGATATATCCGGATCACACCCTGCATCAGCGGCAGCAGCTGCCGTGATCCGAGGGTCCATCCTTTGGATAACAGTAGGTTGTAAATGTCTTGCAAGCGAAGTCGCGTGATCTTCCGAAAAATGTCCAGCGAATCCAGCACCTCCTGCACATTTACCAGCCTCACGTTCCAGCCGTAATCCCCTGACGCGATAACAGACTGGAGCGCAGTTGCAGCGTTGCGGTGTCCACCCCCTGCATCGAAGTACACGAAATCCAGTATTGGTGTATTTTGCAAGTCTTATCCTATGTGCTACGACGGGGTAAGCACCAGAAGCTCTCAAATACCTTTGCGAAACAGAAGGGTTCACAAATGTTTTTCACTATTGTCACGCAGCTGTAATCACTTCGCCCTTACAAGAGAGATATGAGGCCCACGGGAGTGCGTAATCTCGTAGACTGGTCTAAGGAGCGTGTCTTATGACCGTTCCGCACCTTATGCTTCAGTTTATTGCCACCGGCGACCACAAACTGATGCACAAAGTGAACAAGTGGCTCGCCCCTAAATGGGTTCGCTTGTGGGCCATCGCGGCGACCCGTGCAGGTGACGGCTGGCTGTGGGGCCTGGTTGGACTGTTCATTTCATTTTTTGGTGGAGAGGATCGTTTTCCGGCCCTTGCTTCAGCCAGTTCTTCCGCACTTGCGGGAATCGGGCTGTTTATCTTGCTCAAGAAATTCTCAGGCCGCAAACGCCCGTGCGAAATCGAACCCCACTGCTGGGCCAAACTCCTGCCCCCCGACCGATTCTCCTTCCCTTCCGGTCACACCATCACCGCATTTGCTGTTGCGATTTCACTTAGCCAGTTCTATCCGGCTCTGCTTTCCGCTCTGATGTTTTGCGCCCTCAGCATTGCTGCCTCTCGCATCCTGCTGGGCATGCACTTTCTCAGCGACGTTGTTGTCGCCGCTTCGCTAGGCACCGGACTCGCACTCGCCAGCCACGCGATCTTCGCCTAACCCGACCTACGCCGCTGTGACCCTAAATAACCATAATTGAACATAGGATTACTAGGTGGCCAAGATCACAATATCTCTCGATGACGAAGTTCTAGCCCTTGTGAAAGCAGCGACAAAAACCGCCGGCATCTCACAGAGTCAGTGGATCGCGGAAGCTGTCCGTCTTCGTGTCAAGAAAGAATGGCCGGACTCGGTACTTGCAATGGCAGGTGCGTGGCCCGACTTTCCTGCAGCGGAAGAGATTCGTGAGAGTCAAGGTACGGATTCGTCACAGCCGCGAAGCGAGCCGAGGT
Organism: uncultured Acidobacteriaceae bacterium; assembly: GCA_963771565.1. Taxonomy (GTDB): domain Bacteria; phylum Acidobacteriota; class Terriglobia; order Bryobacterales; family Bryobacteraceae; genus Bog-105. The sequence goes on along the minus strand of CAVYUB010000022.1, from coordinate 700,519 downwards.
AAGCAGTTTCCTGCGTCGGATGGGTACCGTGATCGGCCCTATGGACAGTCTGATTGCCGGAACAGCACTTGCTCACGGAGCTACACTTATTACGCACAATACTGGAGAGTTTCGTCGTGTGCGCGGGTTGGATGTCGCAGATTGGTATTGAGGCCTGTCTTCCCGCTCACCTAATCCATCGCCTTCGCGGCCATCGCCTCTTCCAGCGTGATCCGCCGCTTCTCACGATACGCAATGTTAGCCATGTGTACCGCAATTGCTGACTTGTATCCGATCTCAACTGGCGCATTCGGCTTTTTGCGCGTGCGAACGCAATCGAAGAAGTTAGCCATGTGGTTTTGATTGGCAGTTCGTCCCTGCGCTGGAACTCCGTTCGGCTGATTTACCTTCTCGGGATAATAATGAGTCTCCTCACCACGCGAGCGCCCGGTCACCATATCCGTTGAACCCATAGTGTGTTCAACCGATCCGTCGCTTCCCAGCAGCCTTTCGCCCATTCCGAAATGCTTGTTGTTGAAGGTCGATTGCCAGAGCACTACCAGTTCTGGATAATCAAGCGTCACGGCGATCACATCCGGCACTTCTCGCCCGTCTTTCTCCGAAAAAATGCCACCCGACATGGAAGCTGCGGATGGTAGCTGCAAATCCAGCGCCGTGATGATCCAGGCAATCTGGTGAATCATGTTTTCGGTCAGATTTCCGCCTGAAAACTCCCAAAACAAGCGCCAGTTGATGAACTTGTTTCCATTGAATGCCGTCTTCGGCCGATTCGCCAGAAACAAATCCCAGTTCACATGCTGAGGATTGCAATCGTCCGGTACGGGCCGTACCCATTGCCCTTTACCGTGCGGCGTGTTACGGCTCATCCACGATTCAACCTGCGTTACCTTGCCAAGCTTGCCGGCCTGAATCCATTCCCGCGTGTCCGCCAGCGAACCCGAGCTCTCGTATTGCAATCCAATTTGAACGACACGATCCGATTTCTGCGCCGCCTCTCGGCACTGCACCGCCTCCGGAATCGACCAGGTCATCGTTTTCTCGCTGTATAGGTCCTTACCGGCCGCGATCGTATCCAGAAAATGTGGCGCGTGTAGATGGAGCGGGCTCGCAACCAGAACAGCGTCGATGTCTTTGCGGTCGAGCAAGCGCCGATAGTTGACATACGCCTCAATATGCGGGACGAAGCTGCGCACCTCATCGTGTCTGCGCGTGTACACGTCCGCCATTGCGACGCATTCGACGTTCGGAACTGCAATCGCTGTTTTTAGATCTTCCTGGCCGCGCGCACCGGCGCCAATAATGCCGATTCGAATGCGGTCATTCGCACCGATTACTCGCCCTCTTGCGAGCGAATTCGTAACCATCGCGCCGGCTGCCATGCCAATCGGCACTTGCCCGAGAAAACGTCGACGGCTAATTTCGTTCTCCATACCTATTCCTTTTGGCAGCTCAGGCGAGCGCGCCCGCCTTTCGCAGGGCATCCTTCATTCCGGCCATACTGATACGCGAAGAGGCTTCCGCCGTCCCCGCACCCCGCCAATGAGTCTCAAGACTTACCGCGTAATGGTATCCATCCTTCTTTAATGCTTCGAATTGGCCCACCCAATCAACTACTCCCTTTCCAACCGGAGCCCACTCATAGCTCCCGTCTGGCTTCCGGATGGTGTTTTTACAGTGGCAATGGCCGATACGGTTTTTCGGCAGCAGCGCATAACCGTTTGGATACGGTGTTTCTCCCTCGGCAGCCGCATTGCCCGGATCCCAATTCAGCATGAAATGCGGCGACGGGATTGCAGCCAGCACCTTTGCCGCTTCGGCCCGTAGCCGTATTGCAGCTCGGCTCATTTTCCAAAACGAGGAGCAGTCCCTGTTTACCCGTGGTCTCGGCCGCTTCTCGCAACTTGGCATTTATAGCGTCGCGATAGGGTGACTGATCTTCCAGCCGCCAAAAATCGAAGCATCGGATACGATCCGTGCCCAACGTCTTCGCGAGTGCCATCGCTCGTTCCAACACCTCGCCCTGTTGGTCGAAAGTGTAGTTAGCATTGAATTGGTCGCCTTTGGGACTGTACTTCGAAAGAGGTGCTCCCTTCCAGTCCACCTTAAAAAGCGGACTCGCAATGTCCGTCACGCGCAAATGGTGACGTTCCAGGATTCGGTGTGCTTCCGCTATCTGGTTCGTCTCCAGTGCCATCGAATTTTTGCCCCAGAGCTCGCGCACCTCAACCCATTTCAAACCAAAATCATTACTGGCAACGCTGCAAGCGTGGTCGAAGTCCTGACTCAGTTCGTCAGTAATCACCGCTAACCGAAATGGCGAGCTCATATTGTTCGTGTGTTTTTCCGACTGGCCACTCCACGCCTGCGCGCCAAAAGCGGAACCAAGCACTGTACCAGCCGCCTGCACCATAAATTCACGTCTCTGCATTTCTCACCTCAACGGAGATCACAATCAGACTGCTTTCAACGAAACTGGTTTATATTTTAGCTTGCAATTCCGTTTTGAGTAGCTACGTTCTCCTAGAGCCGCATTGCGGGCTATGACGGCGGCATAATCTAGAGTGAGGCCATTCATGCGATCCACGAGACGTGATTTCCTGAAATCCAGCGTCGCTGCTACCGCTCTCACCACCTTTGGCGGCGCGCTTCCCGCCGCGACCAGCTAGGAAAACCGCAACCGATTGGGTTACTCTCGGCAACTCCGGTGTCCAGGTCACTCGCTTGGCGTTTGGGACCGGGACTTATAGCGGCGAAGTCCAGCGCAACCTCGGCCAGAAGGAGTTCACGCGTCTGGTTCGCTATGCATACGACCGCGGCATTCGCTTCTTTGAAACTGCCGATAGCTACCACGGCATGCCGCAAATGCTTGCCATAGCTCTGAAAGGCCTTCCGCGTGATTCGTATCGCCTCATGACCAAATACAACACGCATGACACAGACGATCCGAAGGCCACCATCGATCGATTGCGCGGGGACCTGGGCGCCGACTACGTGGACATTCTCCTGCTTCACTGCGTTCGCACTCCCACTTGGCCGAAAGACCTCGCGCCGCTCGAAGATCAATTCTCCGAAGCGAAGTCCAAGAAGGTGATTCTCTGCCATGGCGCTTCCGTCCACGGCCTTCCTGCTCTCCGCGCCTTCCCGGGCACTCCGTGGCTGGACGTCGCCATGATCCGCATGAATCACAACGGTACCCGCATGGACACGCCCGAAACGCAGGATGTCGATAAAACCGGCAATGTCAGCGAAGTCGTCACTCACATGAAGCAGGTGCGCGCTCGAGGCGCCGGTGTTATCAGTATGAAGCTTGTCGGCGAAGGCCGCTTCACCCGCCGTGAAGACCGTCAGGCCGCTCTCAAATTCGCCATGAATGTCGCTGGCGTCGACAGCGTGACGATCGGCTACAAGAACACTTCGGAAATCGATGAAGCCATCGACAATCTGAACCTCGCGCTCAAAGTCGCGTGATGCACAGCCAGGAGCTCGGCCGAGCTGGTGGGCAATAGCCGAACGAAATGAGTTTCCTCTCGCGTCGCAAGCTATTGGATGCAATGACTCAGGTAGGCGCCGCCGCAGCGCTTGGTGACCCCGCTCCCCAAGCACGCAAGCTCAAGGTGGTCGTCGCTGGCGGGCATCCGGGTGACCCGGAATATGGTTGTGGCGGAACCGTTGCGCGATACACGGAGCTCGGTCACGAGGTTGTTTTGCTTTATCTGAACAGGGGAGAAGGAGGTTCGCCTAAACTCCCCGTCGGTCAACTCGCCGCGCTGCGCACAGCAGAAGCCAAAAGAGCTTGCGAGATTCTCAAGACTCGGCCCGCGTATGCAGGGCAACTCGACGGTAAGCCCGTGGTCGATGCTGCCCACTCGGAAGAATTTAGAAAGATTCTTGAGGACGAGCGGCCTGACGTCGTATTCACTCAATGGCCAATCGATAATCATCCCGATCACCGCGCCACTTCGATGCTCACCTACGATGCCTGGCAGCATATGGGCAAAACTTTCGTCTTCTACTATTACGAGGTCTCGGACGGAGAAGACACCGTAATGTTTTCTCCGACCCACTACGTCGATATCAGCCCTGCTGAAAAACTCAAACGCGCCGCCTGCTACGCGCACGCATCGCAAACCCCTGATAAGGTTCTATACGCTTCAGAGGGAAGTTACGCGCTTCCGTGGAATAGAAAGCGGGCATGCACAAGCCGAAGCGTTCGTGCGCCACGCCCAAAGTCAGCATCGATTTGCTCCCCGGCTGACTGTACGGCCCTTTTACTGGGGCTCGATGCGGGGCAGCAGTATATGAATCAAAAAGAGCGTGAACAGATACATTGACCCCGCGATGAGAAACAGCACGCCATATGACTGGTGTGAGAAATCGAGCCACCAGCCAATCGCGGTCTGGCTCAACATTCCGCCAAGGGCACCCGCCATTCCAGCGAGACCTATAACAGAAGCTACAGCCGATCGCGGAAAACAGTCAGATGCGAGCGTGTACATATTCGGCCGACCACCCTTGATGCGAAGCAGCTGCGATGCTGACGAGGAGCACCGTTAACCACAGATTGCCTGCAGCTTGCGGTACTAACGCAACCGCCATCACGCACACCGCGCAAACGAGCATAGCGGTTTTTCGCGCTCCACCAATGCTCCAGCCCCGTTTAAGTAAGGACGACGAAAGCCAGCCTCCCGCAACCGACCCAATATCTGCCGTTAAGTAAATCGCAACCAGCGGCGGTCCCAGACTGACAAGATTCACATGATACTTGGCGTGCAAAAAGCCCGGCAACCAAAAAAGGTAAAACCACCAAACGGGATCAGTAAGGCCTTTCCCCAGCACGACCGCCCAAGTCGCTCGCCTGCCGAGAATCGCTCTATACGAAACTCTGCTTGCTGAAGCGTGCTCTTGATCACCGCGAATCCATTCGAGCTCCTGTCGTGAAAGCCGCGGCTGCTGCTCCGGCTCGCGATAAAACAAAAACCATAAAATCGCCCAACACATGCTGAGCGATCCCGTGAATAAGAACGCGGAATGCCAGCCGAAATGGCTGGTTAAGAGCGGCACAACAAGCGGCGCGATAATCGCACCTGTGTTTGAGCCGCCGTTCAATATGCCGGTTGCCAATGCACGTTCGCGGCGCGGAAACCAATCCGCAACCGTCTTGATCGCGGCTGGGAAGTTCGCAGCCTCGCCCAGGCCAAGAGCCAAACGTGCTGCGCCAAACTGCAAGGCTGAGCCCGCAAAAGCATGGCTCATGGACGCAAGGCTCCAGAAGAGCACGGCTGCGCTGTAGCCCACGCGTATTCCGATCCGGTCGATCAGCCGCCCCGCCAGCGGCATCATTATCGCGTAGCCAAGCTGGAACGCAGAATTAATCAGCCCGTATTGCGTCTCAGTCCAGTGCAGTTCACCGGCAATGGTGGGCTTTAGAATGCCCAGCACCGTCCGGTCCATGTAGTTCACGGTCGTCGCATAGAAAAGAAGACCACAGATATACCACCGGAAGTGTTTTCCCAACATGGAACGATCCAAGGCTGCCGGTCCTACCGGCTTAACGGTACGTTCCGTCATTTCTGCTCTTTCGAAAATGGATGAACTCTCTCGTGTTTCTCCAGCATTTCGATGAACTGCTGAATCCGCTTCATGCGAGTTTCCGGCTTCTTCACAGTTTGAATCCTGAAAAGTACAGCGTATCGATTTCCCCGGTCAAGAGCACCAAAGAAAGCCTTCGCTGGTGCATTCTTATCCAGTGCCGTTTGAAAATCACTTGGCACCATTGCCGCGCTGGAAGACTCGTATGCAGCGTACCAACGTCCATTCTTTTTAGCGCGCTCAATCGCTTCCAGGCCCGCAGGCTTCATCCGCCCCGCCTTGATTAGGGCTAGCGCCTTCTGTCGATTGATCTGCGACCAAATGCTTCTGGGTACGCGAGGAACGAATTTCTGTAGCCACGCACTCTCGCTCTCGCCCTTTTTCTGGCCGTCTATCCATCCGTAGCACAGCGCCACATCCAGCGCTTCCGCGTAGGATGCCGATCGTATCCCCGACCCCTTCTTTGCGAATCGCAGCCACACGCTCTGATGATGCGCGATGGTTCTTATCGAGCCAAGCCGCCCAAGCTTGTTGGTCCTGAAACAGCAGTATCGAAGATTCACCAGAATCGTTGCGGACAGATTTCATCTACCCTCCGCCTCATCGGCCCGGCGCATTTCCAACGTCTACGCTAGCATTTCTCATGCCTTGCGCTCCGTGTTCGATATGCTGGATTTCGCGTTGACAGAGACCGGGCATTCCGCTCCGGTGAAACTGCAACCTACTTCTGTTTCGTCATTAAAGATTGCATCCTTCTCGGCTTCTTAGCTCGTTCCTCGCGCCTGATAACGTGATGGGGTTCGGTGTAACTGATTTCATCGAGCTAATTCTTCTTGCTCTTCTTGACCGCGTTGATGCAGCTTCGCCCGTGGCTCGAGCGCATCACGAGGTTAGTTGCCCAAAGAACCACGCTCTGCTTCCTGATCGTCGCTGGCTTACCCATTGCGCTGCGGCTTGCTCTGCTGCCCCATCATCCCGTTCCTTCGCCGGACATCTATGACGAGTTCGGCCATCTCTTCGTCGCGGATACAATTCGTCATTTCCGCCTGGCGAATCCAGCACACCCCCTGCATCAGTTCTTTGAAACGTTCTTTGTTCTGCAGCAGCCCACGTACAGCTCCATTTATCCTCTCGGCCAAGGTCTCTTTCTCGCACTCGGATGGATGGTGTTCGGTCTCCCTTGGGCCGGTGTCGTGCTCTCCGTTGCTGCCTTCTGTGCGCTCTGCTATTGGATGCTGCTCGGATGGACCACCCGCCCTTGGGCGCTGGTCGGCGCATTGCTCGCTGTTATCGAGTTCGGGCCGCTGAACGAGTGGATGAACAGTTACTGGGGCGGGGCAGTCTCGGCCATCGCGGGCTGCCTGGTATTCGGAGCGCTCCCACGCTTGCGTGAACACGCACGTATGCGCGATGCGGCACTACTGGGTGCCGGACTTGGCCTGCAACTTCTCACTCGGCCGTACGAATCCATTCTGCTCGTTTTAAGTGTTGCTGTCTTTTTTCGCTCTACTGATCTTTCGTGAGCGAAGCACCTGGCGCAGGCTGGCAAGGGTAGCGGCTGTCACATTGCTCGCAGTATTACCCGCAGTCGCTCTGATCCTGTTGCAGAACATAGCAGGTGACCGGCAGTTGGACCACGCTGCCGTATTTAGTCAGCCAGTATCAATATGGCGTGCCCACCACGCTCACTATTCAGCCGAATCCCGTTCCCCATGTGCCCCTCACTCGAGAGCAAGAGCTGGATTACAAAGCGCAGCGCTCGTTTCATGGAGAAGGTCCGGACACTCTTACCAGGTTTTTCTCGCGTCTCGAATACCGCGTCCGTTTCTATCGCTTCTTTTTTCTCCCGCCTCTCTATATCGCGATGGGCATCTTTCTAGCAACCATCCGGAAATGGACTTTCCTATGGATCGCGCTTACTCTCGCGTTCTTTGCGCTTGGTTCGAATCTGTTTCCGTATCTCTACCCGCGCTATATCGCTGCGGTCACGTGCCTTTTCGTGCTGGCGAGCGTCACAGGCCTGCAGAAATTGACGAATCTGAATATCCGAGGCTGGCCGGCGGGCCATTTCGCGCGCCGTCTTAATCCTGTTCGTCTGTGTTGCGACCTTCTGCTTGTGGTACGGAGCCCACCTGTTCGAAAATCACAGTGTCTCGACTGAAATCGAACCTTACGAGACGTGGGATGTCATTAATCACGGCAATCCAGCGCGCCGTATTTTCGTGAATCGGGAGCTTGCGCATTTTCCGGGCAAGCAACTCGTTTTTGTGCGTTATTGGCCCAACCACATCTTTCAGGACGAATGGGTTTACAACGCCGCAGATATCGATGCAGCGCAGGTTGTTTGGGCCCGCGATCTCGGCGCGATTGAAAACGAGAAGCTACGGCGGTACTATCCGGACCGAACTGTTTGGCTGCTCGAGCCGGACGCCCGTCCTCCGAAATTAACCCGCTACGGGACGCCGCCGCCGCAATCTCTGGACGTGAAGTAGCGAATCGGGAGCGTTCCGGAATGTATCTCTTCCACCTATTCCGCTCTTTCTTGCCGTTGCGGAATCCGATCGGATTTGGCGCCAGCGACTTCATCGCTTTCGCTGTTGCCGCGACTGCTGGTCTTGATCGTCCTGTCGTGGGCTGCAATTCAGCCGTATGCGCAACGGCTCGCGCATCAGACCGTTTGGTGCATGCTCGTGCTCGGTACGTTGCCCATCGTGCTTCGGCTCGGCCTTCTGATTCATAGCCCTGTTCCCATGCCCAGCGGCTCAGACGATTTCAGCTATGTCCTGCTCGCCGATACGCTGGCGCATTTCCGTCTGGCTAATCCGGCGCATCCGATGCACCGATTCTTCGAGACCAACTTTGTTCTGCAGCAGCCGGCCTATAGCTCGATATACCCGCTCGGGCAAGGACTCGTGCTCGCGTTGGGACAAATCGTATTTCGCAATCCTTGGGCGGGCGTGCTGCTATCGACCGGAGCCTTCTGCGCGCTTTGTTATTGGATGCTGCGCGCCTGGGTTCCCCCGCAGTGGGCACTGCTTGGAGGCTTGCTGGCCGTCTTTGAATTCGGGCCGCTGAGCTATTGGATGAATGGCTATTGGGGCGGGGCCGTGGCGGCTTTGGCCGGTTGTCTCGTTTTCGGGTCTTTGCCTCGCCTGTGTGATAGCGGGCGTCTTCGCTATTGCGTGCTGCTGGGAATCGGCATCGCGATCCAACTTCTTTCGCGGCCGTTTGAAGTGATACTTCTGTTGTTGAGCGTCATTTTCTTTTTTGCCTTCGGGTTGTGCGGTCCCGCGCCATGGCGCAAGCTCTCTCGAGCCGTTCCGATCGTCGTCTTGGCTGTGCTTCCGGCCGCTATTCTCACGCTTTTGCAAAACAAGGCCGCGACGGGCAGTTGGACAACTCTGCCGTACGTGCTGAGCAGATATGAATACGGCGTACCTACGACATTCACCTTTCAGCCCAACCCAGTGCCGCATCGCCAGCTGACTCCCGACCAGGATCTCGATTACCGGGCCCAAGCCGCCGTCCACGGCGATGACCCGGAGACGCCGAGCCGCTTTGCCGAACGCCTTGCTGGCCGTGTTCGCTTTTGTCGCTTCTTCCTGCTACCGCCGTTGTACGCCGGTTTAGCCGTGTTCATTGCGCGAGTTCGCAGCTTGCGCCACCTTTGGGTGCTATTGACACTTTTGATATTCGCTTTAGGCGTGAATTTCTATCCTTATTTCTACCCGCATTACATTGCTGCAACTGCATGCCTGTTTCTGCTTGCATCGGTTGCGGGTCTCGAACAGTTGAACACACTCACGCGTCCCTGGTTGCAGGGCCGATATCTATCCCAAATCGCGATTTTGTTGTGCACGGCTCATTTTCTGTTCTGGTACGGCGTGCATTTGTTCGGAGGCGACGAGGTAGCCTCTGCTATACGCCAATATGAGACTTGGGATTTCATCAATTACGGCGATCCCGAAGGACGAATCGCGATCGGCAACCAACTCGCACACGCCCCAGGCAAGCAGCTCGTATTCGTCCGGTATGGCCCGCGTCACATGTTCAGTAACTGGATCCATAATGCTGCCGATATCGATAGTTCACGTATCGTCTGGGCTCGCGATCTCGGACCTGCGGAAGACGAAGAGCTTCGCCGCTACTACGCCAGCCGTAAAGCTTGGCTGGTGGAACCCGACGCGTCGCCGCCCCAAATAACGTCTTTCGGATCCGATAATTCGCCCCTCGAGCGAGTGCCGTAATTCCGGCCATGCCAACCACGCTCTCGATTTTGGTTCCTCTTTACAACGAGGAGGCATCGATTGGCGAAGTTCTCGACCGCATTTTCGCCGCACCTTCCGAGTATTTCGCCAGCGCCGGTATTCGTCCGGAAGTGATTGTGGTCGATGACGCATCCACTGATCGTTCCCAGGCCGTGGTGGAACAGTATATCCGTTCTCACTCGGGTTCTAGCGTTCGGCTCTTCCAACATGCCACGAATCGCGGTAAGGGAGCGGCTGTCCGCACCGCTCTCGCACAGGCGCACGGTGAATTTTCTCTCATTCAGGATGCTGATCTCGAGTACGATCCCGCCGATTACCCAAACCTCCTTCACCCTTTGCTGGCGGGTGAAGCGGACGTAGTGATCGGGTCGCGCTTTCCCGGTGGAGACGTGCGCCCCGTGCCGCATTTCTGGCACACGCTTGTGAATCGCTTATTGACTACGTTCACCAACATCGCGGCAGATCTCATGCTCACCGACGTAGCGAGCTGCTACAAAGCGTTTCGCACGTCTCTGGCGCAGAGCATTCCTCTTCGGGAGGACAGGTTCGGCTTCGATGCCGAGCTGCCCATCAAGTTCGCGCAGCGTAATGCGCGCATCTTCGAAGTGCAGATCGGCTATCGTCGGCGTAGCTACCGGCAAGGCAAGAAAATTCGTCCTCGCGATGCACTGTCTCTCTCCTGGACCATCGCGCGCACCGGTCTCACCCGCGATATCTACGTCGACGGTGCCGCCGCGATGCTGCGCGCCATGGAGGATGCCACCCGATTCAATCGCTGGATGGCGGATGTGGTCTCGCCATTTATTGGAAACCAAGTCCTCGAAATCGGCGCGGGAATCGGCAATCTGACACATTTGCTTTCTCCGCATGCACGCGAGTACATCGTTACCGACATCGACCCGGAGTATTTGATGCAGCTGAACGGGCTAATTCGCTATCGCCGCAACGTCAGCTCGGCCATGTGCGATCTCGCCAAACCCGAAGATTTTGAACCGTTCCGTGGGCGCATGGATACCGTAGTGTGCTTGAACGTGCTGGAGCACGTCGAAGATGATATGACCGGACTAAGGAATATCTATTCCGCACTGGTTCCGGGTGGGCACGCCGTTGTTTTGGTACCTCAAGGTGCATCCGCCTTCGGGACATTCGACGAAGTGCTGGGCCACTTCCGTCGCTATTCCAAAGTGGAGCTAACCCAAAAAATGGCTGAAGCCGGATTCCGGATTGGTCGTGTGCTCGAGTTCAACCGTGCTACCTACCCCGCTTGGCTGCTCAATGGCCAAATCTTCCGCCGCCGGACTTTGAGCCGTCTCCAACTTGCTCTATTCGACCTGTTCGTACCGGTGCTGCGTCGAATTGATCCGTCTCTTCCTTGGCCGCCGACGTCACTGATTGCGGTCGGTGTTCGAGACGAGTGACTCTTGATCGACCCGGTGATGAGATGGGGGAGGAACCTCACTCATATCTCAGCGCGACCATGGGATCCACCTTCATCGCTCTTCTTGCCGGAACGTAACAGGCAAGTAGCGCTACCGCGCACAGCGAGAACGCGACGATGATGAAGGTCGGCGGATCAGTTGCTTTCACGCCGAAGAGCATCTTGGACATTAGCTGCGTGAGGCCCAGAGCAGCCAAGATGCCGATGCCGATCCCGACGAGTGTCATACGCGCACCGTCAGTCAAGATCATGCGCAGCACGTCGAAACGCTTAGCGCCAAGCGCCATGCGGACCCCGATCTCTTGCGTGCGCTGTCCGACAAGATACGACAGCACTCCGTAGATACCAATACTGGCAAGCAGGAGCGCGAGTCCGGCGAAGACCGCGAGCAGCATCATGGTGAAACGCTTACTGGCGATGGAGCGCGAGACGGTTTCGTCCATCTGCTCGGCATCGAAGGCGACCACTTCACCATTCAACGTCAAAAGCCGGTGACGGAGCGTCTCAAAGCTGGGGACGCCCGCGCGCTTGCTGCGGACGTACACCCCTGTTTCTTCTGCCGCACGGCTCATATATTTGTTGGGAATCTGAGCAAACGAGAGATACATTTGGGCGTGGAGAGGGTTGGCGGCATCTGAATCAAGTCCCCACTGGTTGACGTGGCCTGCGACACCGACGATCCGCGAGTTGGGGATTTTGTCCTGCTCTGCGGGGTTAGTGTTCAGGTCCAGATATTGACCGATGGGGTCTTGTCCGGAAAAATATTCTTTCGCCAGGGTCTCGTCGATGACTACGACCGAAGGCGCGTTCTCGTGTCAGCATCCGTCAGAAAGCGGCCGCGCTTGAGGGGGATCTGAAGGGTTTTGAGGTACTCCGGGTTCGACGACATACTCGATCGCCATAGGCATCTCGGTCCGGCGCGCCGGTTTGTGGCCGCCCTACGAACCAGAAATAATCTTCGGTATCACTTCCCATGGGATGAGCTGCCCAGCTCAGCGAGGCGGATTCAACCTGCGGCGTAGAGGCGAGCTGCTGTTGCATCTGGCGAACGAAGGCACGGATAGCAGCGGGAGTCTGCTGCTTGAGCGATGGTTGCGGTGAGACCTCAAACGTCAGCACGTTATCCGGATTGAAGCCTGGATCGACTCCCCATAGAACGAACAACGTGCGGATCATCAGGCCGGCTCCGACCAGCAGCACAAGTGCCATCGCCATCTCGATTACGACGAACACGCCATGGGCGCGGCTGCGCGTGCCAGCCAAAGTCCGGCCGCTCTCCTTGAGAGTTCCGCCGATATTGAGCGCGGGATGTCTTCAACGCCGGAGCGAGCCCGAAAACGATACCGGCAATCAACGAGACGAAAAGAGTAAAGAGCAGGACGCGGAGATCGAGTCCGATATCTTCGGCGCGCGGGCACCGTGCTCGGCACGGCAGCAATGGCGGCAGTGGTACCAAAACTAGCGAGAAGCAGCCCGAGTCCGCCGCCGATTAAGGCAAGCAGGACACTTTCGGTAAGCAGTTGGCGGATGATGCGCGTCTGTCCAGCACCGAGGGCGATGCGGATGGCAGAATTCGCGTTGGCGGGATGTCGATCGCGCGAGCAGCAGGTTTGCGACATTGACACAGCGAGATGAGCAGGACGAAAACGACCGCGCCCAGCAGAACCAGTAGCACGGGACGCATGTCGCCGACCATCTCTTCTTTCAGGGGGATGAGGTTGGCTTTCTCGTGACTGTCGACATCGGGATAGGCTGCGGTGAGCTGACGCGAGACTCGGTCCATGTCGGCACGCGCCTGCTCAAGTGTCACGCCGGGCTTAAGACGCCCGATGGCGTCCATGCCCCAGCCAGCGCCGCGATCGTGGTAAAAGTGCGGCTCGTTGTACCCGCCGACGGGGGTATAGATGTCATTGAGCGGCGTACCTCTTTGGAAATTCTGAATCCGGAGACGAAAGTTGGAAGGCACGACGCCGATCACTGTGCGGCCAACCCCGTCGACGATCAGCCGCTTGCCGATAATGTCTGGCGCCGCGCCGAATTTCCGTTTCCACAGTGCTTCGGAGATCATTGCTGTGGGATTTGCGCCGAGGCGGTCTTCTTCCTTTGTGAAGGTTCGTCCGATGACAGGATTGACGCCGAGAATCTCGAAGAACCCGGCTGAAATCATTTCACCGTGCAGGCGCTCGGGCTCGCCGTTACCGGAGAGATTGAATCCGTGGAACGATACGCTGCGATCGCAGAGAAACGTGCGATTCATTCGCTGCCAATCGAGAAAGTTGGGATAGGAAATAGAGCCGTTCTTGAAATTGGGTATCTCCTCGAACATGGAGACGATCCGGTTGGCGTCGCGGTACGGCAGCGGATTGAGGAGTACGCCGCTAACGACGGAGAAGATGGCTGTATTGGCTCCGATGCCAAGGGCAAGTGTCAGGATCGCGATCGCTGCAAAGGATGGCGACTTCATCAACATGCGGACGCCGTACTGCAGATCCTGCAGAAAGGATTCGAGTGAAGCGCCGGTTTGGGCGGCAGAGTTGTGCATTCCGATTCAGTAGCGCAGTTTGTGTGCCGACCAGTTCTTCGCAGGCAACTCTCAGGTCCACAGTGATTTAGGCCAGAGCGTGTACTAGCAGAGGAAAGCAGCTATGGCCGCAGGAGGGAAACATGTGTTCAGAAGCGAACAGTCGATAGCCTGCTACACTCCGAGTTGCGTCCGCGAGTACGGGATATTGAGATGCCCGAGCTCTCCCATTCGCCCCCCGTCCAATCGCAATCGGTTCTTACACGTGTACGCGCGGAATTCAACTCGCATCGCGCTTCTCTAACCCTGCTTGTCATCTTTCTTCTAACCGCATGGTTGGCATTCAGCTGGTTCGAGACCATACATCGTATTCTGCGGTATTACAATCCGCTGCCGACCTGGGACTATTGGCGCGTAGCTGAGTCCATTCAATCGTACGAGTCGTTTGACTTCCGTATCCTTTGGCGCCAGCACAACGAACATCGCATCATCTTCCCTGAAATCGTGTTTGCGGCCGATATGCTTTTCCTGCATGGCCGTGAACTTCTGCCCCTTGCACTTAGTTTTCTCTGCTATTTCGCAACTTGGATCGTATTGGCGTGGGCGTTTTGGTCGGAAAGTGCCGATCCTTCCGGTCGTCCGAACTATCGGCATTTTGCTAGCTGGCATCATAATTGGCTGGCAAGGAAGCGCGGCCGTTTTAGCGAATCCATTCTTGTTCCAGTGGACTCTGCTGGAAGCTGCCGTCCTGATGTCGCTTGCTTTCTTGAGTTACCTTAACAAAACCGGAAAAAACGTCTACTTAACTGCGCCATCCTCTTAGCCACGTCGCAACTTACTCGGCTGCCAACGGCATGATGCTCTGGCCGATTCTCCTGGGTACAGGTCTGTTCCTTCGCCTAAAACACGGCAATTGATTGTCCTGAGCATCGCGAGCGTGTTATCCATTGGTGTCTACTTCATTGGTTATCAATTCAGGGGCAATCTCAGAATAAGCGATTTCTTCTGGCATCCGCTTTACTCAATCGAGTTTGTGGCTGCCTACCTGAGCATGCCGTTCGGTGGTATGAAATCTGCTCAGTTCGGCGTCCGCCTGGGGCTCGTTAGTCTATGCATGGTTCTGTTCTCGCCGTTCTTGCAGTTCGAAAGCGCCTCCTCCATTCGAGAGCCGGCGTTGTCCTCTTCGGTTGCTATTTATTCAGCTTGTTCACTGCTCTTGTCACCGCGGCAGGAAGAATGGATACGGCAGACCTCGCCTTCACTGGAGCAAAAGCGCCGAGATACCTGATTCTTCCTCTGGTTACATGGGCGGTGTTCGTCCTCCTCATTCTTTGGTTATCTGCCAAGTTCGGTTGGAAAGTAGCGTCTCCTCGGGTGATAACGGTCATCATCGCTTCGCTCTTACTGCTCGGCCTTCCAAAGCTGAGATGGTGGTTGCAAGCACGGGATGATGATCAGGCTAACGAACAACTTGAGGCCATCGCCCTTGTAGACGGCCTGAATGATCCTAGCGTGATGCTGAAGATCTTCCCCGACCCTCCTTCGGTGAATCGCTGGTTGTCAGGACTTCGGCGACGCGAACTATCTGTCTTCTACAAAGATCGCAGCAAATGGCTTGGGCTTCCGGCACGGCGGTTTGCCTTGCCTGTTACTACCATTATTGCTGGCGAAGTCACGTACACGTTCCCAGTAATTTCGGGTATTGAAGTCGCGGGCTGGGCGGATGAATCTCAACTCAGGGGTGGAACCGGGTGGATCCTGTTGACGAACGAGAGGGACCAAATTGTCGGCTTCGGAAGAAAAGTTCCTGCAGGTTTCCCGACAATGGTCCGATCTCCGCGCACGCCTCCCTCGCTGGGCTGGGTGGGCTTCGTCAATTTGCGATTTCCAACGAACTCGTTCTGCGCATATGTAGTGAACAAACGGGGTCTTCTCCCGATCCAGGGAACCACCCCTGTGCCGCGTGACGCTATGGCAAGTCCAGCCGAAATTGGCCCCTCAATTCCCGGTATCCAGTGGCAAATGGATTCAAGCTGGACCGTGAACAATCTACCTCCGCGGTTGTCGTTCGGTCCCGGTCCGGCAGGGCCAGTCTATTCCAGTTGGAGCGGCTCGGATATAAACACTGGCCGGATTAGCTCATCCGATTTCGCCGCACCAGCCAATGCCTGTCTGATTCTGCCCAACGTTAACGGCGCGGTCGCAGATGGTCTGTCCGCCGAAATACTTGATGCCGATAAGGACGAAGTGATTGCCGACAGCGCCGTTGCAGAACGGCAGCAGGCAATGGGCTTTTTGGCGCATCTCCATCCCAGCCTCGGTGAAGCATCTGCGCATCACTGCTGAAGATAGCGGAAGAAATTGGGGCGAATGGCTCGCCATTGGCATACCGAAGGAATGCCGGTAACGCTCTTAATGCGAGCCTACCCGGCTGAACGCGATGATGAGCTGGGCGATGTTCCAGAGCTGCGCGGGGCAGCCGCCGGGGCGATAAGGCGGCTCAGCGTCGTACACTTCGCTCAGTGACCCCAGACAGCAGGCGTGCAACTCGCGTTCAAATTGGCTTAGAATTTTGCGGCAAAAACTAAGGGCCTCTTCTGATTCGTTATAGGCGTAGAGATGCGCCGTGATGAACGGCCCTATTAACCAGGGCCACACCGTGCCTTGATGATAAGCGCCATCCCGTTGTGCTACGCCGCCTTCGAAGCGTGGTTGATAGGAGGGATCATGGGGGTCGAGCGTTCGTAGGCCCGACAGGCGTGAGCAGGTTTTCTGTACGGTTTCGACAACCAGGCGCGCGCGTTCGCGATCCAGCATGGGGAAGGGTAACGAGAGTGCGAACAACTGGTTTGGCCTGATGCGTGGATCACGTGAGGAGGGGCCGATGACATCATACAAACAGCCTTTATGTGGGTTCCAGAAGCTGGTTTGAAAGGAAGCCAGAACCGCTTGTGCTTCGTTGTTGTACTGTTCCGCTTCTCTACGCACGAGCCAGTGTTTCAGCCCAATGCGCGCGTGATCCGGAGGGCGTTGTACCAGAGCGCGTTTATCTCAACAGGCTTGCCGTTTCTCGGGGTGACGGGAAGATCTCCGACCTTCGCATCCGTCACTTTGGCATCCATCCAGGTGAGCTGAGTGTGAGGTGAGCCGCAGCAGAGCAGATGATCAGCAGGATCTACCTGAATGTCGTACTCGGTGCCGCGATGATGCCAATCCAAGATATCCTGCGCAGCAGGATACAACAAGTCGCGCAGGAATCCCAAATCCTTTGTTCGCTCGAGGTAATCGTGCGCAGCAATGAACAGCCACAAAGTTGCATCGGCTGTGTTGTATTCAGGAGTGGAATTGTGGTCGGAAAAGCGATTTGGTAGAAGACCGTGTGAGCGCTCGCGCAGCAACATGCCGAGAATATTCTTGTTTTCCTCCGGCGGAAAACCGGCGATCGACAGTGCTGGAAGACTGATGAGTGTGTCACGGCTCCAATCGGTGAACCAGGGATACCCTGCAATCAAGGATGGAAGACCGTTCGATCGGACAACGCGAAACTGATCGAGCCCGCGCGCCAGAATCGATTCGAGAGGAGCCGGAGCATCGAACCGCCTACGCCTCTCTTCTTCTGCCAGGATCAACTCGATATCCGAATATGCCAAGCGCGGTGGGAAAGCGATCAGGCTCAAGTGTGGCGATGAACCAGGCTGGCCGATTCGGATGAAGGTCGAAAGAAATGGATCCCGGCGAGAATAAATCTTCGCGGAAGTCGAGCCCGCGCTCAAGCTCACGCAGATACTCGTGATTGTGGAACCAGATGCCGTCACGCGTGAATATGCCTCCTGAGTGCGAGATCATGAGAGGCGGCAGACTTTGATACGGCGTGAATGTTAAGCGTGTCTGTTCCTCTTTTGCCTCGCTTTGAATGGCGGAGTTCTGCCGGGTCAAAGAATGATAGTCGCGGAATGCGAGGAAGAACCGTATGCCGAGGCGGCAGGCGCGAGTGGCTTGATAGCGAACGAGAACGGTTTGCTGTTTGTCCAATAAACAAACAGTTTTGTCTAGCGCGGCAGAACCAATTTGATATCGCCACTTCGGGAACGGATCGAGCCGGAACTCTTCGAGCAGTTCGAAGCCACGAGGCTGCACAGCTGCCGGGTACTGCACGGTTGCGAGCTCGAACGTTTTGCCATCCAGAATGACCTGTTCTTCCACCCGTGACAGAGTAGAGTACCGATCAACGGGCGGACTTAACGAGGCGATGAGGAGTGAATGGTAACGGCGCGTATTGACGCCCGCGACTGTTCCCATCGCGTATGCGCCCGTATGATTCGTATCGAGCCACTCCAGGCGAGAAGCGCGTTCAAAATCGCGGCAAACTTCTCCGGGCACCGTAAACAGCACGGCCCTTAAGGCTTCTGGCACACTCATAGTCTAGGGAATGCCGAAACGTTATCAGTGGAGGTTGAAGCAGCGCGAAGTTGTGCTGGGCGATCGAACCCTGCTCATGGGCGTCTTGAATGTTACGCCGGATTCTTTTTCAGATGGCGGCAAGTATTCCGATCCCGACCGTGCCTTTGCGCGAGCGGTTGAGCTGGAGGAAGAGGGCGCGGACATACTGGACATTGGCGCTGAATCGACGCGGCCGGGCTCACAACGGATTCCGGAAGCCGAAGAATTGCGCCGCTTGATTCCGCTGCTGAAGCGATTACGAGGAAAGCTGGCGATACCGATTTCCGTCGATACCTACAAATCCGGCGTGGCAGAAAAAGCGCTGGAACACGGCGCGGAGATCATTAATGACCCGAGCGGCATTCTGCTTGACTTGCACTTGCCGCGAGTAGTGACGAAATACGATGCCGGCCTGATCATTAACCACATGCGAGGCACGCCGGAGACTTGGGCCAAGCTGCCACCGATAAAAGATCTGATGCGGTCAATCGCGATCGACCTCGATGCGGCAACGCATCGGGCCCGCCAGGTTGGAGTTCAGAAGCATCAGATCGTAATCGACCCAGGTCTTGGGTTTGGCAAACGGCGCGAACAAAACTCGGAGATTCTCGCCAATCTGGGCGCATTGCGGCAATTCGACCTGCCTATTCTAGTAGGGCCGTCCCGAAAATCGTTTCTGAAAAAGGAAGACGAGGGGCTAACTGAGTTCGCAACCGCCGGGGCAGTTGCCGCCAGCATCTTAAACGGCGCTCATATTGTGCGGGTGCACGATGTGAAAGCGATGAAGAGCGTGGTCGAAGTTGTGGATGCAATCCGGCAGGCGGCTCACGGCGAAACGGAAATGGCAGCACCTCAAGTACGTTGGCAGCGAGGACAGTAGTGCGTTCCGCGCTGGGCGATCACGATGCGCCGAATCGGTGTGCCGCAATTGGGGCAGGGCTCGCCTGCTCTCCCGTAGACGCTATGTAGCTGCTGAAAAGCGCCGCGCTGCCCAGCGCCATCGACGTAATCAGAGATGGACGAGCCGCGATGTTCAATCGCGAGATAAAGCACCTCGATGAGCTTTGCATAAAGAGTTTCGGCGCGTTTTTTTGAAATTCGAGCTACTAACGCTCGTGGGTGAATGCAGGCTGCGAAGAGTATTTCGTCTATATAAATGTTGCCAAGTCCGCCCAAGAAGGATTGATTCAGAAGCAACGGTTTGATGTGACCTCGATGCTGTTTCAATCGTGCATAGAAGTCTTCGAATGTGATATTCAGCGCATCGGGTCCGAGGCGGTCTAGAGCCGTGGGAAGCTTTTCGAAGAACTCGACTCGACCAAATTGGCGTATGTCGTCGTAAATCAGTGTGCCGGTGTCGAGTTGAAGGAGCGCGCGAGCGTGTTTGCCGGGCACCCGATTCCAAAGCAGCTTGCCAGTCATGCCGAGGTGTATGTAAAGAAGTCCGCGGTCAAGATCGAAAAAGATCTGTTTGCCTCGGCGGCGAATTTTAAGGATGACTGCGCCGGTCAGCGCGTTTGCCGCTTCGGTGCGATCACCACGAGTGACCAGTCGCGAGTAGAACTCGGCGCGTTGAATAGTTCGTCCCGTGAGATGAGGAGTGAGTGATCGAACGACGGTTTCGACTTCTGGAAGTTCGGGCAAGGTGGTTAAGGAACCTCGATGAAAATATTCCCGTCCTGAACCCGAACTGGATAGGTCTCGACCTGAAGGTCATCGCCTAAAGCGGAGAGGCCGCTACGGCAATCAAACTCCCAACCATGCCAGGGGCACACGAGTGTGTTGCCGTCGAGTGTGCCTTGACCCAACGGACCGCCCGCGTGAGGACAGCTTCCGGCGACGCAATGCAGCGCGCCGTCCACGTTGCACACTGCGAAGGTTACGTCGGTGGCCTCTACTTCCTTGACAGCTCCGGAAGGAAGTTCGCTCAGCGGCCCTGCTTGCAATAGAGGCATATTTCATAAGATAGCGGGACGGCGCAGGAGGGTTTACAGTAATGGCCTTGCTTGGAGAGAGAGGGAGATTCTGAAGATTCGAAGGGCAGCGAATGGAGAAGTAGGGTTTACGCTGAGTGGTCGGACGATCTCCATTGCGGCACAGCCGATGAAGACATCTCACCATCGCTTCTTCGCAATTGCAGCCACGGCAAAATCCGTGAGGGCGTCGGCGTACTTTTCCGAGAGCGGAAGATGCGCTATCAGTAACCGGTAATACAGCGGGGCGTAAAGAATGTCCATCACTAGCTCCAAATTTGTGTTCTCCCGCAAGCTGCGTCCGCGGTGATGCTCGAGGATTGCCTTTGCCGCAGCTCGTCTCGGTTTTCTCCACACGATTTCGAATGCCTCGGCCACCTCAGTATCGCTCTGGGCAGCTGCAATAAAGCCCTTGAAAATCCGGCCGCGGCGTCCCGTCAGAAATTTGATGGAGTTTCGCAATTGAACGCGAATATCTTTGCGAAGATCACCTGTGTCCGGAAATGGGAACTCCTGCGCAACTGCTTCGCGCAGCGCCTCTATCAACCCCGCTGCTTTGTTCGGCCACCATCGGTATATGGTCGCTTTACTCGCCCCGGCACGTTCAGCAATGGCATCCGTCGTGATGTCGGCGAAACTTTGTTCCTCGAGCAGTTCGAGCGCCGCTTCCAGGATTCGCGATTTAGCAACTTCATCGCGCGGTCGGCCGCGGCCCGCCCCCGGTGAACAAGGGCCTCGGTTTGCTTGGTTAATGTGGACATGAGCTACAGGATTTCGTTTATCAGATGGTTTTGAGTCGCCTCAGCGGTGCTCAGTACCCGCGAAAACGTTCTCAGATTGAATGTCGCAGACGATATCTGGGCGCTCAGTAGGCAGAACATTCTGAACGATCAAAACCCGATACAATACGCCTTTTCTCTTAACGCCTGCCGGAAGGTTGATGTCGCGCTTTTGAATGGGCCAAAGATGAAGAGCAGACAGATCGCCGCTCACGTATTCGTCCAATGCTGGGTAGCTACGTCCTGCTTCTGGAGACTGGTCCATGCAATAGAGGCTGTAAATGGCACCGTTCCCGACCGCCGTAACAGTATGTTGTAGGCACTCTGCTGAAGCCCACCTTCTAACGCCTTTTCAGCACCGCCCCCACTTCACGAATCTTCAATTCCCACGGATCAGGGCCGTTGCGATCATAGAGTTCCCGTCCTTTGTCTTTCGCCTGAGCGCCGATAAGTGCCAACAGTAGCAGGGCCAGAAGGATTCGCATGCTTTACTCATCGGGCGGGCAGGGCCTTTCCTTTACGCTCGGCCTGTCACGCGGCCTTCAGGCTGCTTGAAACGGGCGGGTCCGTCAAGTGTACAATTCTGTTTTGTAAGTCTCATTCTGGACAGAAATCATCCAAAAACATGTAAAGCTAGTTACCCAGGGAATACTTGTGGCGGCAGTGCAGGCAGGATCATTGGCGGGCAGAGTGGCTCTCGTAAGGCTAGAAACCTCCTATTATGAAATAGAGAGTCTTCACTGCACAAAGAGTGGGGGCTGCATCACGATCTGAGAGGTGCACGTTGATCCAAACGCTAATTAGGAACTGGTGGTTACTGGTGTTGTGTAGCGGTCTTGACGCAATAATTTCGGTCATCTACTTTGCTCATTCAGGACAGGGATTCCATGCGTCGAAAGACATTGTATTTCTGGGTAAGGTCACATTGGCGGCAGGAGCATGCACGATTGCAGCGGCCCTTTGGAGATCCGCAAACGGAAAATGCTGGCTTCTGCTGGTGAATGGTCTTGCTCTCGGCGTGCTCGGACTGATCTTTAACGGCGTTCTCGGTTTTAAAATTAGCTTTCGTACTGTCGCCCTTCTGATCATCCTGATGGCAATGAGCATCGGCATTCTCGAATTGGTTACCGCTCGAACCCTGCGGCGGCAGCATCATGTTGCAGATGGATGGTTCCTTAGCTTGGCCGGAGCGACCTCGGCTGGTTTTGCTTTGGCGTTTTTGGTTTTGGGGTTTGGCTGGATCAAAATAGAACCAGGATCATTCTCCGACCTTCTTTGGCTTGGCTCCTATTTTGGTTTCAGCGCAATCTGCCTACTGGGGCTGGCCCTGCGCCTGCATTTCCAATCCGGTCAACCGGAAGTCTTACCACCATTAGGAATTCCAAGACTCGCACATTGAGGAGGCAGCGATCGAACATGACTACCCAGGAAGTTGCGGACACCCTCGTCAGACTCTGCTCTCAAGGAAAGTTCGACGAGGCCACGCGAACCCTCTACTCGACCGATATCGTCAGCGTGGAAGCCGGCGCGCCTCCAGGACAGTCGCGGGAGACGAAGGGTATTGCGGCCGTGAAGGCCAAGGGCGAATGGTGGACCGCTAACCACGAGGTCCATTCGGTTGCTGTCGAGGGTCCGCTAATCGCCGGTTCGCATTTCACCGTGGTTTTCAAGTTGGACATCACGTTTAAGCCAGAAAGCAAACGGTTCAAAATGGAAGAGGTCGCCGTCTACAAAGTCGCAGACGGCAAAGTCGTATACGAAGAGTTCTTCTACAACATGTAGAGAGCAATTTCGGACCTGCAATATTCCTCTAAAACGCCTCACTTCGAAGACCACGACGATTCAAGGGCCCAGCGGGAATGTTATAAGGCTAGTGTGCCTATGCAACTGGCAAAGCGAATGGAACGCATCGGCGCTGAAGGAGCGTTTGAGGTTCTGGTCCGAGCACGCGCTCTCGGAGCAGCCGGCCGGGATATTGTGCATCTTGAAATTGGCGAACCCGATTTTCCTACGCCGCCTAACATCGTCAATGCGGCTAAGCGCGCTCTCGATGAAGGATGGACTCACTATGGCCCGACGCAGGGTCTGCCGGAGT
Source organism: uncultured Acidobacteriaceae bacterium (assembly GCA_963771565.1). Classification (GTDB taxonomy): domain Bacteria; phylum Acidobacteriota; class Terriglobia; order Bryobacterales; family Bryobacteraceae; genus Bog-105. Next base: position 677,416 of record CAVYUB010000022.1, on the reverse strand, counting down.
TGCGAGAGACGATTGCGCGATACATAAGCCGCACGCGAAAGATAGACGTCGGACCCGAACACGTGTCCGTAGTCCCGGGAGGCAAGCCGATCATTTTTTTTCCGATGATGGCACTGTTAGAGCCCGGCGATGAAGTAATTTATCCCAATCCGGGCTTCCCGATTTACGAATCGATGATTCACTTTCTGGGTGCTAAGCCTGTACCCATTCCATTGATTGAAGATCGCGGCTTCTCGTTCGATCTCGCGCGGTTTCGGGAAAGCTTGAACGACCGCACGAAGATGGTGATTCTCAATTCGCCTCAGAATCCCACAGGAGGTTTAATTCCCGAGGAGGACATTCGCGAGATAGCGGACTTGGTGCGGAATAGAGACTTGATCGTATTGTCCGACGAGATCTACAGCCGGATCTATTACACCCGCGACTCGCCGTCCTCAATTGCAAGCCTGCCGGGGATGCTGGAGAAGACAATCATCCTGGATGGCTTTTCGAAGACATATGCGATGACAGGCTGGCGTATTGGTTTCGGAGTGATGCCAGAGTGGCTAGTGGATGGAGTGAACAAGTTGATGGCTAATTCCAATTCCTGCACGGCGAGCTTCATTCAACGCGCGGCGATTGAAGCACTGGAAGGATCGCAGGATGCGGTTTGTTCCATGGTCGAAGAATTCAGGCGAAGACGCGATGCTTTTTGTGCAGCTCTGAACGAAATACCCGGTTTTCGCTGCGCTTTGCCGGGCGGTGCGTTCTACGCGTTCGCCAATGTGGAAGGCACAAAAATGCGGTCTAAGCTGCTTGCTGATTACCTTTTGGAAGAGGCGGGTGTCTCCTGTTTGGACGGCGCCGCATTCGGTGCCTACGGCAACGGCTACATCCGATTTAGCTACGCCAACTCGCTTGAGAATTTGATGGAGGCGGCGCGGCGAATTAAAGCAGTATCCATCAAGTGGGCACATACATAAGAGATTCTAAGTGTGTGGAGAAAAGAATGAATTACGACCTCAATATCCGGCAGGATGGCGCGCTCGATTTCGTATCGGTCGGAGCTCTTGTTCACCGCCTCGATCCTGGAATCATTCCGTTTCGCAAGGCGAATAAATGCCACATTCACGTCAGCGGCGGTGAGTACAACGTAGCAGCCAACCTGGCAGACTGCTTCCGGCTGCAAGCAGGCGTCGCTTCCGCTATGGTCGACTATCCCATTGGCGATCTGGTAGCTGAGCGCGTGAGGGCTATGGGAGTCAAGCCGTTCTACAAGAATTTCAAACACGACGGAGTATCCGGACCGAATATTGCGACGGTGTACAGCGATCGCGGACAAGGCGTGCGTCCGCCGGTTGTTTTTTATAATCGAGCGAATGAAGCAGGGGCACTGCTGAAACCCGGGGACTTCGATTGGAACGCGATTTTCGCTGGCGGCGTGCGTTGGTTCCACAGCGGGGGAATTTTCGCGGCGCTCTCCAAAACCACGGCTGAAGTAATTATCGAGGGAATGGAGGCAGCGAAGGCCGCAGGCGCGATTATCTCGTTCGATCTGAACTATCGAGACAAGTTGTGGAATGCCGCTGGTGGGCATGACCGTGCACTTGGAGTGGTGGACCGCATTGTCAAAAACGTGGACGTTCTGGTTGGCAATGAAGAGGACTTACAGAAAGGGTTGGGTGTTCCCGGCCCTGAAGTCGCGGCGAAATCCAAGCTGGATCCGAGCGCTTTCTTCGGGATGATCGATAGTGTCGTTCAGAAGCATCCGCAAATCAAAATACTTGCGACTACGCTGCGCGAGGTACACTCGACAAACCGGCACAGTTGGAGCGCGGTCGCTTGGGTCAATGGCCAGACGCACGTCGCTCCGACGGCCGAGCTTGACGTCTACGATCGAGTTGGCGGCGGAGATGGATTCGCGGCGGGCTTCTTTTACGGTCTGCTAACCGGAGAGCCAGCCGAGGAAGCCGTTAAGCTTGGATGGGCCCACGGAGCGCTTCTGACAACGTTTCCAGGCGATACCACAATGGCAACTCTCGACCAGGTGCGAAGCCTTGCCAAAGGCGGCTCGGCGAGAATTCAGCGCTAACGTCGCAACCGCGATCATGCTGCCATTCGCGATATAACCCGTCCACGCGAACGGCGGCATCCACCGAATCTGGAACTCGCGAATGGTATTCCGGCGTCTCATTACCAAAGAGTCAACGTTGTAAGTCAGCCTCAAGCTGCAGCAGCTGCGCCGGCAGCAAGCGGAGCAGCAGGTTAGAACGTCTTCAAGAACTCGATCAGCGCTCGTTTGTCTCCATCGCTGAGGCCGGGCTCTTCAGAGAAATAGCTGGTCCCGAAATAGTGCCCGCGGTTCACTACGTAATCCGGGCACTTACTCAGATCCATTAATGGTGTAACCAGGTTCTGCAGGATCTTGCGGGCATCGTCGTCGGTTGCATCCTTCGGAAGTTTGGCCAGATCGTGCTTGATCTTGAGCACTAATTCGAGCACTCTGCGATCGTGATCGGCGGTGTTTGCGAAATCCCCCTCGTCCGCCCGGACGTTCAAGTTGGCGAGTAAGTCAACCGCAGTTCCGGCGGGGAGTGGTCCGATCTCAATCCCGCCTTCGCCGAAGAACTTCGGGAAAAGCTGTTTGCTCGAGTCCAGGGCGGGAGTGAGGAAATCTGGAACATAGCCGGATGGAATGCGAAGGAACGAACGGGTCGTAGTGCGATCGATCAAGCCGGGCACTTTATCCCCAAGCACAGAATCTTTATCGCGTTTTTCGGGCCAGAGCATCTTCTCGATGGAATCCTGGAACGACGCCATGCGGGCCTGAACCGATGGGCTCGGGTTGAACTCACCCACACTATTGTTCAGAAGAAACGGAGCGGTGGACCAAAGACTTACTAGAGATGGCGGACGCGTATATCCACGACCTCCGCCAGGCATTTTGTACTGACGGGGATCTCCAGTCATCGGATTGTAGACAGTTATCGTCCCCACCGACGGCAGATCCTTGTACGTTTGTGAAGAGAAGTTGTCCCAGACGTTGTCCTTGATCGCATTCGTGGCGAGCGGACTGCAGGCGTTAGTTTGCAAGAGTGTCACGGGAATACGATCTTCAGCAGAAAGGAAATTATCGTCGAGGAAATCGGGGGTCATGACAATCGTTCGCATCTTCGATTTGAACTCTTCCGTCTTGGTGTACTCCCAATACTTGTTCCAGCAATTGAGATAGTCTTTACCAGAGCAGCCACCCGGATCGAGTCCCGGCAGTCTATCCGGCAATTTACTGGAGTGGCAGCGCGCGCAACGCTCGGCGAAGACTATCTTTCCGCGATGTAGAACGGACTCGTCCTTGCTCAAGTAGGCCGTGGCTCCGGGCGCGTCTTTGAGCTTGTGAGGGGCCGTGCTCTTCAAGAAGAATTCCGCCATGTACAGCGTTTGGGCTTCGGTTGCTTCCCAATAAGCGGAGTTTTTGCGCGCAACAGAGATTTCTATGGGCGTCACCTTCGCCCCACCCACCAACGGATTAAAGTGCAGCAGCCATTCTTCGCTGAAAAGCCCGATATTCAGGTATACGCGGTTTAAAGCTCCGAGACCGCCCACGGAGTCTGCACCATCTTTAAGCACACGCGGAGAATAGACCGTATTAGGCGGCACGAACAAGGACGCGAGCGGCGATGAGACGGGAACGAAGTCGTTGAATTGTTTATTATTCAGCCCACCGCCGCTCAGAGTTTCTTTGCCAAACCGCTTGGCTTGCGTTAAGCGCGGGCCAAGATAATACACTGCGTTCATCGTCCGCGGATTGTTGATGTTGTCACTGGAGACCAGTGACGTGTCCAGCGAGCCCGGCCGCGAAGTGTGGAACAATTGATGGACAAAACTGGTTGGGTCTGCATTCCAATCGAAAATGCGATCAATCCAGAAATACTGCGCGCCGACATTGGACGAGAGATTCGCCCACCCTGGATGTTCAGGATCTTCGGGGGGCTTCACGGGATTAGGGCCGACATGACAAAACGCGCACGACATGCCGACACGGTAGGGGCGCACCAGATTCTTTGAGTTGTAATAACTCGGGTCAGCGTAAAACCTTTGGGGATCCCACTTCTTAACCGCCGCTTTGTCGAAATCAGGATTGGGAAAGAGACGAAGCCCGACGATGCCGGTCGCCCATCCGTAATAGGAACCGACTGGCAGATTCTCGCCCCGCGCTCCGATCTTTACGCCTGGGTATTTTGTTTCATTCTCGAATGGGTCTGGGGGGCAATTTGAGGAACGCTTATCCAGCCACAATCCAAAACGTTGTGGATCGGGGCTCGTCGGCTTTTCGAAGCAGGGCTCATTTACTAGACCGAGGTAATTCCACCGATTGTCACGACTGAACTTGAGACTTGGATGCGAGGAAATAGTCTTGAGGAAATCCACTGTGCCAACACTCGAGGCATCGAGTTTGTCCCAGAAACGATCGTTGCCACCAGTCCAGACAAGCCACATATTGCGGCCCTTAATTTCGTCGGCGCTCAACTCAATGCCAGCGTCCATCTCATGGAAGTAGTCTTCATCGGCCGGTCCTAGCGAACTGACGGGCCGATTCGCTTTTCGGGCCTCGTCGAGGACGCTACCCGATTTGGATTGCGATTTGTTTTCGCAACCTGCTGCGAGGATCAGGCAAATCGATCCGACTGCCACATGAATTGCAGGCTTACTCATGTTACAGCTCCTTTCGGGCCCGCTGACCTAATGCCGACCTGGTTCTGGGATTCGAGTAACCGACGATGATGTCGCAACCGTTGTGCGATGTCAAGCGAAAGCTGCCTCAGTGTCGTTTACAAAACATATTGACTTGTCCGCGGTTTCGCTTCAGACTTACCGAAAGGAATCTTGTGCTCGTGTCCGATCTCACAGTTACCAATTGGTTTGGCGACCTGGTTTCACATCCTCGAGTGATCGTAGATGCGAATTCAACCGACGACATCATCAAGGTTTTCAAGAATCCGAATCAGTACCCGTCGCCCATTCGTGCCGTTGGCTCAAATCATTCGACGGCTCCTTGCGGTGTGGCCGATGGGGGAACGCTGATACGGATGAAGATGAACCGTATCCTCAACATCGGAGCAGACGCATTGACCGTCGAGGCCGGCGCCATCCACATAGACATGGCGCAGGAGCTCGAAAAACGGGGTTTGCAGTTCTATGTCAATACCGAGATCGGCAGTCTCACCGCGGGAAGCGCTTCATGCGCGGGAACGAAAGACGCTTCATTTCCAGGTGAGTACGGGCAAGTCGGGTCGTACGTTAGCGGTGTGAAGATGGTCCTGCCCTCAGGCGATCTGCTGACTGTTACCGAAGAGCAACCGGATCTTATGCAGAAGGTTCGATCGAGTTACGGAACTTTTGGAATTGTTTATGAAGTTACTTACAAAATCAGGAAGCTGTTGCCGATGCACGTGCACCACAAGACATTTCATCTGCAGGAATTCCTTCAAGCTCTGCCGCAGTTGAAGGAATTGGGTTACTCGATGATGTACTACATGTTTCCGTTCGAGGACCTGATCACGGTAGAGTTTCGAAAGTACAATCCAGATGCCACGGGCGAGCCGAACCGCACGGCATGGGCGCTGCGGAATTACATATGGGGAACGTCCGGGCCAAAGTTCGGGCACGATATCGAGCAGGACGTAGCCGACAAGAAAATTCGCTATGGGATTCTCGACAGCTTTAATGCTATATGGCGATTTAAGCTGGAAAACATTGTGAGCAGCGATTACACGATCCCAGGCGATCAGATCATTCGCTATCCTCCGGTTTCGAATGACAGCCGTTATACCTTCAGCCTATTTGCGTTCGCCGAGGAACAGTTTCCGAGTGCTGTTACAGATTTCTTCCAGTTTTGCACGGATTACTATGCTCAGCACGGATACCGGTCCAATCTGCTGTATGTAGGTTATCGGATCGCGCAGGATCAAAGTTCTCAGCTGTCGTATTCGTACGACGGATCGGTCATGACGATCGATCCGGTTTCGACGGGCAACACGGGATGGAAGGATTTCCTTGCGGTGTACAACCAATTCTGCATCGAGCGTAATGGCAAGCCACTGCTCAACCAGACGTTTGGAGTTACGCCCGACCTCGCCCAAAAAGCGTTCGGTAAGAGGTTGGCGGCTTTGGACGAAACGCGAAAGACATACGATCCTGACGGCCGATTGCTGAATGACTATTTTCGGTCCGTGTTAAACCCGCCGCCGCGTTCGGCTTCGGCCTCCTAAGTAGCGGTTTTAGTTCGCGATCACACTTTCAGATCTGATTCTTCCGTAACCGTAGTTTTCTCCGCTTTCGACTGACGCCTGAGCGGCATCCGCAACCGGAGAACCCGTTCGCGAGCGCGCTCTTCTTCGAGATTTCGGCTTCGCGCCCGGAGCAGGTCGTCGAGTGAGACCATGCCTAACAGGCGCTTATCTCCATCGGAATCCACTACCGGAAACCGCGTAAAACCGGATTCCACCATTCGATAGACGACCACCCGCAAAGGCTCATCTGTAAAAGCGACAACGGGATCTCCAGACGCGATCTCCGCAAGAGTCTTCTTGGAAGCCGCAGAAGGTGCCTCTTCGAACAGCCTGAGCAGATGATTCCGGCTGACTACTCCCAACACGCGCGTCTGGTTGTCAATCACTGGGAAGATATGTTGACCGTGGGGCCTCTGTGCTGGACGAATCAGTTCGCGCGCCTGCTCCAACATGCCATCTGCGGGCAAGGCTACCACTTTCGTACGCATCACCTCCCGTACGAACAGAATTTCGAGTGGATCGATAGCGTATTCGCGACTTAAGTGATAACCGCGGCGCGAAATTTTTTCGGTCAATATCGACCGTTTCAAGGCGAGCACAGTAAATGCGTGTCCCAGAAAGCAGGCGACGAGCAGCGGCAGCAGCATGTTGAGATCATGGGTCAACTCGATCGCAAATACGATACCGGTGAAGGGTGAGCGCATTGTGCCGCCGAGAATAGCCCCCATGCTGACCAGAGGCCAGAAGCCTTGGCCGAAGTGGGGCAAAAACATCCCTTCAATGCCGCCCAGCGCAGCGCCCATCATCAACAGCGGAGCAAGCACGCCCCCGGAAGTACCCGATCCGAGCGAGATCATCCATATGGCTGATTTGACCAGCAGCACGCCGACAAGAAACTTAAGAGGCGTGTTCCCCTTCAAGAGCAGGCCGATGGTGTCATAGCCAACCCCCAGCGCCTGAGGAAATATGAGCCCGCCAATGCCAACAAATACTCCGCCGATAGCTGGCCACCACATCCAATGGATGGGCAGCTTCTGGAAAAAATCCTCCGCTGCGTAGACTCCTAGCGTGAGCAATGCTGAGAGCGCGCCAGCGGCAATGCCCGTAATAACGCAGCCGATCAATCCTTCGGGTCCTATGAATACGGGATGCGATGGAACAGGAAATAATGGCCCAACCCCCAAAATGTACCGGCGGGCAGCTCCGGCTGTGGCACTGGCTAATGCCACAGGAATCGCGCTGCGAGGCTTCCACTCAAACAGCAGCAATTCGACCGCAAGCAGAACGGCAGAAAGGGGTGCGGCAAAGGTCGCCGACATACCCGCTGCTGCACCTGCGACAAGTAAGGTCTTGCGTTCCACGCTGGTGAGATGGAAAAATTGCGCAATCATCGATCCGAATGCGCCTCCGGTCATGATGATTGGTCCTTCCGCACCAAACGGCCCGCCCGAGCCGATTGAAATGGCTGCGGAGACTGGTTTGAGAATCGCGAGGCGCGGGTGAACGCGGCTGCCATTCATCAAGATCGATTCAATGGCTTCAGGAATGCCATGCCCTCGAATGCGTTCCGATCCATAGCGGGCCATCAGGCCCACTATCAGAGAACCGATGACCGGCACCGCCACTGCAAATACTCCCAGATGGTTGCCTGCCGGAGAAGACAGCGCGGTATTAATGCGCTGGTAATAAAACAGATTCGTAAATAATCCGATTAGCTTTAACAGGAACCAGGCGACACCCGAACTGATTAAACCAATGACAATCGCCATCAGAGAGATCGGCAGTACCCGGAGCGTGGTAGTAAAGTCGCCCAATTCTTCCGAGGGCTTCTTCTTGTGATGTTTTGTTGACGGACTTGCGCTTACCCCGCTCATGCGGATCTTCTCCAATCTCCGTTCATGTTGTGTACAACGGCTTGAAGCGCTTCGGAAAGCGCTGGACCCGAATTCTGCAGCTCCTGCCAATGCAGTACGGATAACGTGCGTAAGAGGTGCTCGCCGTGTGGAGTGAGCTCTACCAAGACTTCGCGACGATCTTCTTCGTGGTGCCGGCGCATCAGCGCACCACGTTCGGCTAAGCGATTGATGAGCTCCACGGTGCTGTGATGCCGAAGGCAAAGGCGCGAGGAAAGTGCCGTCACGGTCGGGCGGATTCCTTCCGGCAAGCCCTTTATTGCGAGCAGAAGTTGGTGCTGCTGTGGCTCAATGCCGCTCAGGCGGGCAGCTTCTTCACTGAAGTGAAGGAACTGCCGGATGCGGTAGCGGAATTCAGCGAGCTGACGATAACCGGTAAGTGAAACATCTTCTGTAGTTAATTCTCCTGACCCCATATTTATATCGTATCACGATATATCTCTGGTACTCGCCCCCTCTTGTCTTTGAGTTGGGGAGTGAAGCAGAATAATTTTAGGCGAATAAATGGCGAATACATCGCTTGCTTCCTCTATACAATTTGGGAAACCGGCATCAACGCTCGCTTTGGTGCGTGAAGCACCGAAGTTCCTTCCACTGCAAGTGCCCGGACTGAAAAAACTCTTTGCGCAGGGACTATCGCGGGGCGCGATTGCGGAGGTAAATGGCGATCGATCATCCGGCCGAACCTCGGTTTGCCTCCACATTCTGGCGCAGGCGAGCCGGCGTGGAGAAGTTTGCGCTGTTATCGATCTATACAACAGTTTTCATCCCGCATCAGCTGCTGCTCTCGGCGGGCGCTTACAACAAGTACTTTGGGTCCGTTGCCACGGAAATGCCGAACATGCCATGCACGCCGCAGATCTTCTTTTGCATGCAGGAGGATTCGGCGTGGTGCTGCTGGATTTGTGTCGAGCAAGCCCACGAGTGTTGAATCGCATTCCTTTGTCCTATTGGTACCGGTTTCAGCGAGCTATCGAAAATACACCCACAATCCTACTCGTATGTGCCGCGGTTTCACAGGTACGGTCCAGTTCATCGAATAAGTTACAGCTTAGACGTAAAGCCGTTCGTTGGCGAGGTAAAGCACCTTTTTTTGTTTTGCACGGAATTGACGCCGAGGCAATTCTACACAAAACTTCAACAGCTTCTCCTGAACCACTGTGTATTCAATCGGTGGCTTAAATGTACGCCTGTCTGCACATTCCGGCCGCAAATCCTGATGGCAACGAGCTATTGCAATTGGCGCTCGAGTTTTCTCCCACCGTAGAAAAAACCTCGAATGATACTGTCGTTTTCTCAATAGCCGCATTGCGTAAGCTGATTGGATCACCGCATCAGATCGCTTCGGAGATCTGCCGTTTAGGATACGAGCGGAAGATCGAGGCGAATCTGGCTATCGCGTCAAATCCGGATACGGCGATTTTATTAGCGCGTAACTTGGCGGGTGTCATTCTGGTAACTCCAGGCGAGGAGGCCTTCACATTAGGTCCTCTTCCTCTTACATGCCTATTCACGCACGAAGCGCCTGTAGATCTTGACTTACTCCATGTTTTAAACCGCTGGGGTCTAAAAACCTGTGAGGAGTTAGCAGCATTACCAGAACAAGGTATAGCCGAACGTTTAGGGAAGGCTGGTATTTATCTACGCAATTTGGCATGCGGGAAGGTCCATCGCCCGCTCCGTATTTCCGCGCTGGAAACGAATTACGAGGAGCGAATGGAACTGGAGCACTCAATCCATTTATTAGAGCCGCTATTGTTTTTATTGGGCCGGGTGCTAAGCGAATTGTGCGGGCGCTTGCGATTGCAATCGATGGCGGCGCGCATACTTGAAGCACGCTTTGAATTAGAGCAAGGCAAAGAATATCGCTGTGAACTGGAGTTTCCGGTACCACTTATGGAAACTGCGTCCATGCTGAAGCTTTTGCAGCTTCATTTAGAGCGCCATCCTCCGCACGCACCTATCGTGGCTTTCACATTGCGATTGGAGGCAGCCGAGCGACGGCGAATACAACACGGGTTTTTTCTGCCGCCTACACCGCCCGCCGATAAGCTGCAAATTACGTTAGCTCGTATTCAGGGAATGGTGGGAAAAGAAAATGTTGGCACACCAGCGCTGCTGAACACACATCGGCCGGATGGATTTCAGATGGAAGCATTGAATATTTCTAATATTGAAAATGCTCAAAAGACAATCTCGATGGACGCGCAAATGAAAGAGCAGCAGATCCTTAAGCTAGCGATACGCTTGTATCGACCGCCGCTCCATGCTCGTGTAAGAGTTGCAGGAATAACTCCAAAAGACGTTCATGCAAAAGATGTAAAAGGAAGCGTCATAAACTCGGCGGGTCCCTGGAAGACATCAGGCGAATGGTGGACGCCTACATCCTGGATACGGGAAGAATGGGATGTGGCGTTAGATGATGGAGCGCTCTACAGAATTTACCGTGAATCCGAAACTCATGAATGGTATGTGCACGGAATCTATGATTAAGCACTCAAGACCGTTTCTGTTCCATTTCGCAGAACAGCACGGCCGAGTGTTCCATCATGTCGTAGGGCTCACCGCTCTTTATCTGGCGCGTTTCAGTGTGCACTGCATTGCGCGTGTCAAGGATGAGTTCCCAGTTGCGGCTGACGATACAAGGCGGCACATAGAACTGAATGTGTTCGTGATGCGGGTTCAAGCATAACAAGAAGCTGTCATCGAGAATCGGCTCGCCATACCGGTCGACATCATCCAAGGTTCTTCCACTGAGTCGCACGCCCAGGCAACGAATCCAGCCTGCATTCCATTCCTCTTCCGTCATTCGTTCACCATCCGGCCGGTACCAAGCAATATCTTGAACTTCAAAGCCATCAAACTGACGCATTCCCGCAGTAGATGGGCTTATTTGGCGATCTTGAAAGAATTTTCTGCGATGAAAATTTGGATGTGCGTTACGCAGTTTGATGAGACTCATCGTAAACTCTTCGAGATCTTTCTTGCGGTCGTCCAGATTCCAATCGACCCAGCTAATCTCGTTATCTTGCGCGTAGGCATTATTGTTGCCCTGCTGTGTGCGGCCAAGCTCATCGCCGCCGCAAATCATGGGTACACCCTGAGAAAGCAATAATGTGGTGAGCATATTCCGTTTCTGGCGCTCACGAAGTTCGACGATCTTGGGGTCTTCCGTCGGACCCTCTACGCCACAGTTCCAGGAATAATTTTCGTTCGTGCCATCACGGTTGTCTTCGCCATTGGCCTCATTGTGCTTCTGGTTGTAACTTACTAAGTCCTGTAGTGTAAAACCATCGTGTGCGCTGATGAAATTGATACTGGCCGACGGCCGGCGTCCGTCACGCTGATAGAGATCGCTGCTTCCAGTGAGGCGATAACCGAGTTCCAAAAGCTGTCCATCATCGCCTTTCCAATAGCGGCGGACGACATCGCGATATTTTCCATTCCACTCTGCCCATAATGCCGGGAAATGCCCGACCTGATACCCACCTTCTCCGACATCCCATGGCTCGGCAATCAGCTTCACTTTAGAGATCACCGGGTCTTGATTGATTACATCAAAAAACGCCGAGAGCCGATCCACATCATGAAGCTCCCGGGCCAGCGCGGCAGCCAAATCGAAACGGAATCCATCAACGTGCATCTCGAGCACCCAATATCGCAGGCTGTCCATAACCATTTTGAGGACCTGGGGATGGCGCACATTCAGCGTATTTCCGGTTCCCGTGTAATCCATGTAATAGCGTGGCGTGTCCTCAATCAGGCGATAGTAAGTCGTGTTATCAGCGCCACGGAAGCTGAGTGTCGGACCCATCTGGTTGCCTTCCGAGGTGTGGTTATATACAACGTCGAGAATGACTTCGATGTTGGCGCGGTGAAGCTCGCGAACCATGGTCTTAAATTCACCGATTTGCTGGCCCCTATCACCTGAGCTGCAATATCGCGCTTCAGGGGCGAAGAAATTAGTTGTGTTATATCCCCAGTAATTGCGCAGTCCTCTGTCTCTCAAATTTTTGTCATCGAGAAAGTCGTGAATCGGCATTAATTCGACTGCTGTGATGCCAAGCTTCTTGAGGTACCCGATTACTGGAGGACAGGCAAGGCCTGCATAAGTTCCGCGGAGATTTTCAGGCACTTCCGGATGCCGTTCCGTAAAGCCTTTTAGGTGGAGTTCATAAATTACTGAATCATGCAAGTGAGTCTGCGGTGACCGGTCGTTCTGCCAATCGAAATGCGACGTGCTTACGACGCCTTTTGGTATTCCGGCCGAGTCATCTTGGCTATCACAGCTCAGATCTGCGCTCGGATCGCCGAGCCGGTAGCCGAACACTGGATAATCCCAATTAACTTTGCCTGCAATTGCTTTAGCGTATGGATCGATCAGAAGCTTGGCGGGATTAAAGCGCAAGCCCTTCTCAGGTTCGTACGGACCGTAAACTCTGTACCCGTATAACTGCCCAATCGTGAGGCCGGGGACATAGGAGTGCCAGACATAGCCGGTGCATTCTCCTACTTCTATCGTTTCGTGCTTGTCAGAATTGAGCTCATCGAACAGACAGAGATCCACCTGAGTCGCGTTTTCTGAATAGATCGCAAAGTTCACCCCGGTTCCGTCCCAGGTCGCTCCCTGAGGATATGGCGATCCTGGAAGTATCTTGGTTGCCATTAAACTAAAGCCTACACCGGAGATGTGGGCTGAGGATTTTTCAACCTAGCGCCTGTTACGACGTGAACTTGTAGTCGGTAACTGCGGAACTATTCTTCCTCTCATTTTCTTCCCTTCTTACCGGCTTTCTGGCGCGATTGCTGTTGGAACTTTTGCATCAAGATCTGCATTTCGATCGGGAGTCGTTCAGGATGGCGTTCGACGTTAACGGCCCAGGCCCGGAGATCAAATGGGATCCCCCACATGATTCTGCGTTCCGACGGTAGCGGTGGGCTGCCGGGTGTACCTGCAGATGGAATGGCCGTCGGGAGTTTGAATACGTAGAATGCGCCGCCTGCGAGTTGCTGGTGGGAATACTGCTGGAGGTACCCGCAATCGTGATTTTCGAGAATAGACACTGCGGTGACAGCAACCCATTGGCCTGCATCACGATCTGTCGGCGCCTGGCAGTCCCAAATCTGCGCCTCCGGCACGACGAGCGCCGGGTCGGAGAGCGATGCCCAGTCAAGTTCGATCTCTCTCATATGCTGTTGCCTCACAAAGCGCTCGACGTCCGGTAGGCCTTCATTCCAGCTGACATTCGAATCGTTCACGACGTAGTAAGCGGGGTAGCCAAACGTCAGGCTGTTGACGAATGGGAAGAAGTAGGGGTAGGCGAGGAGAATGGGCAAAAAGCAGCTCAAGACCAGAGCTATGGTTAGCGCCTGCAAGATGTGTCGTTGCGGCAGGGCGTTGATCATTCGGGGTAGGGGTGCGAGCATCAATATCAGCAGAACGATAGGAACCATGAAATGCCGGATGCTGATATCCAGGCGACTCAGGAGACAGGCCGTGAGAAATACAAAGAAACCGATGATCAGAACGTGCCAGTGGGTGCGGACTGTATCGGGAATGGGACTGACCTTGAGTTTGCGGCAAATCATGCCAAGGGCTGCAGCCAGCAGTAGCAGAAGCAGAAAGCCCAGAGTCGATTTAAGAGCGAAGACAACGGGAAAGTAGTAAGGCACACCATGCGGGTGGGCATGCCCAAGAAGGAACGTCGTTCGTGATCCCATGATGAGCATCAGGAGAAGCCCACGGCAGTAAAGCCAAAGCGGCATCAGGGGGCGACGGATCAGCGATGCCCATGGTCCGCTCCCGACGCGGTTGAGTGCATCATCGGGTTGATTCCAGGAAAGGATGAAATACACGACATAAACAAACAGTGCAGCCCAAAGTACGCCACGTAGAACGCAGCCCCACCGTGCTCTCCGCCAGGCTTTACGTTCATCCTTGTTTACTGATTGGGCCACCGTTGGCCAAAAGCGGGTCTGCACAAAAAGCACAATGATGGCAGGGATGATCAGCAGCCCGGTGAACTTCGACAGCAGTGCTGCCCCGAGCGAGAGACCAAACAGCAGAGCGTTTCTGTGTGACGGCACGGCCCAGATTTCAGCCAGTTGCCAGAGCGCGATGAGTGAAAACAGCGCCACCGCTAGATCTGTAATCACAAGTGGACCGAATACGAGGAAGGCCGGAGTTGTGACATAGGCAGCGAGGCACAGCAGGCCACCCAAGGCCCCCCAACGCGGCTTGCATAGTAGTACACAAACCAACCCAACAGCAGCGTCAGAATGAGCATCGGGAAACGCGCCCACATCAACGTCGATTTCCAATCATTCCAGCGGCCGAGAACAGCATCGCCGAAGATCCACTGAGTGCCATAAGCGGGGAAGAAATCGGCTGATAATTTCCAGGCTGCGCCTGAGTAATCGGCGTGTGCTCCGCGTATGGCAAGGGGCAAGGCGGCGAGTGCCTTTCCAAGGGGTGGATGCTCAGCGTTGAGGCGCAGGTCAAGGCGCTGCAGATAGCTCAATCCAGCACCGACGTGAGCGATCTCGTCCACAGTGGCGGATTCGTGCAGAGCGGCACCCCCAGCCAAGAAGAACATAATGATGAGCAAGCCTACAGCAGCCGCCCGGTGAACGTTTGTCGGCAAATTCGGCATTCCTACTTCGGCTTCGGAAGTTCGGCCAAAATATTTTTCGACAGCTTGGCTACGACGTGAACCTGCGGGTCTACTACTTCCGCAATTTCGTAACGCATGGAACTGCCGAGCACCATCGCGATCTCGCCGGGATTCAACTTGTACTCGTCCTCGAGCCAGCGCGCCATGCCGGTGGTTGCTGATTGCAGAGCGTCGGTGAGCGAGCCGGCAATCCCTGATACCATGACGTACTCGCTATTTTCGGAGCGCGGCTGGCCAAGCGATTTGCCGCGGATCAGATCAACTGTGAACTCTACATCCATCGAGGTCTCAAGTGCGTTGCCGGTTAGCTCGCCATCACCTTGGGTGGCGTGCCCGTCGCCGACGAACAGCAACACGCCGAGTTGAAAAACAGGCATGTATAGCGTCGTGCCTTCCCGCAACTGGTTGTAGTCCATATTGCCGCCATAATTGCCTAAATTGCCGGAGCGAAAGGCTTGGTGGCCAGGAGGAGCAACGCCCACGCAACCGAGCATCGGATGCAAAGCAATTTTGAAATCCTTCAGCCGGTCGGTGGGTTTCGTGAGCATCGCGGTGCTTGTCGCGCGATCGAGTTTCCAGGAAGAATCGAAATCCTTCACCCGCTTCAGGTCGCGAAAATAGTAGGGATCGACGGCACTGCCGACCACCGTATCGTTATAAATCCCGGCCGTGTCTCGATTCAAGCGAACACGGTTTAGATGGACTACGAGTGTGTCGCCGGGCACAGCGCCTTCGATGTAGAACGGGCCAGTGAGCGGGTTGCCTCCCTGCGAACGGTGCTCGCCCTTTTCGTCTACGCCACCGGCATCCACGCATTTGGTTTGAACGGTATCGCCTGGATTGATGTGGAGCGCAGGCTCAATATTGCCACTGAACTGCCGATAAAACTGAGTCGGTGTGAACTGGTGAATGCGCGGGGTGCCCGTGCGCGGCATGTCGCGCCTCGCTGAGAAGGTGAGGTTCTCATCGAACATCTTGCCCTGACCGTTCATCTCGTTTTCGGATGCCGAAACGGACAGGCTGCCGCACGACTTCTGTTGCTTGTCCTCTTCATAGCTGCACTGAAGCTCGATTGCGTTGCCCTTCACAACACCATCGAGCTGAACGTTGCCCCAAATCTTGCCAATGTAATGTCCATTCTTGGATTCGAGGTTCAAGCGGGTGTAATCCGGCTCACCGAACCGGACGACGGTGACCACCCAGTCGCCCTTCACATCGGGCATCTGTGCGACAGACACACTGCAGCAAATCAGAAAAGCAATAGTAAAGCGCATATTTCTCCTTTGAATTTAAGCTCCTTGATCATACGAAGAAGGCGCGATAAGGGTTCTGCTCATTCGGCGCTTCCCGACCGGCATTAACGCCCAATGCTCAATTTGGTATATACTTTCCCGTAGTTTTACTGGTTGCCCAGCGAGACTACAGGAGGATTCCATGAAGAAGATAATTCTGCCGGTGATCGTCACGGCAATCTGCTTGATTGCTCCGACCGTACGAAACGCGACGGCACAAAACACGTCTGCGCAAGACACAACGGCGCAGAACGCCACAGCGCAAAACCATGAACCGCCAGCAGTTCTCGGAATCATGCGTGAGGCTATCAAAGAGGGCCATTCAGCGGCACACGAGAAGGTGGAGTCGGATTGGGCGGCCACGTTCCGCAAGCACAACTTCTCCGTACATTCGGTGGCCCTCACGACCATGACGGGATCAAATGAGGTGTGGTTCCTCAGCGCGTATCCCTCATTCGCCGCTGTTGAGCAGGCGAACCAGGAATTCGAAAAGCCTGGAATTAAGGCGGAGATGGACATGCTCGAGGCACGCGATGGCGAAGTCCGCTCCAGCTCTCGCAGCATGTACGCGGTCTATCGCAAGGACATGAGCTACCGTCCCGAACTGGTGAACATAGGCAAGACGCGGTACTTCGGAGTCACAACATTTCGTCTGAAGCTTGGCCATATGGACGACTTCATGGAGGGCTCGAAGAAATTTCTCGCCGCCGATGAGAAGGCGGGCTTGAAACGCCCCGAGGTAGCTTACGAAGTGATCGGCGGAGCTCCGGCTGATCTGTTTCTCTTCTTTGAGCCGATGGAATCACTGAAGACGGTAGACGAGATGCCCGGACGGGAGAAAGCCGTAGCCGAGGCAATGGGGAACGAGGAGTTCCAGCGAATGATGAAAGGCGGAGGCGACGTCTTCACATCTATCGAGTACAGCCTTTTCGCAGTCAATCCGAGGATGAGCTACGTCTCGAAGGACACCGAAGATGTCGATCCGGCGTTCTGGCGCCCGAAGATGAGCTCCGGTAAGACAGCGGTTAACAGTAAAAAGCCAGAAAATCCGGGCCAGTAACGGCCTCATAAATCGCGGAAGACTGTGCCGCTGGCATTTCCTGGTTCCCGCGTGGTAGTAATCAAGGAACCATGGACAAAGTGACTTCCGCTGTCCGCCTTTGCGGCACGCTGCTGCTGTTGGCGATTGGATCTATCTGGCTCACGAGGCCGATAGAAGCGCAAAGCTTTCGAGGCGCCATCATCGGCACGGTTCTCGACCAGACCGGCGGGCCCATCCCAGGAGCGGACGTAACCGTCAAGAATGTCGGGACGGATTTGTCACGTACCGTAAAAACAGATGACGCGGGTAACTTCAGCGTGCCCGAGTTGCCCCTCGGCGCCTATTCGGTCACGGCAGAGAAGCCAGGTTTCACAAGCGTCACGCAAGCGGGCCTTAATGTAGATGTCGCCGCGGATCGGCGAGTCGATTTCACGCTTCAAACTGGGACTGTCAAGGCCACCGTTGAAGTGAGTGCAGCGGTGCCGCTGGTCGATACGACGCAAGATTCGCTGGGCGCAACCATTCAGTCGAGCACGATTGCCGCGCTTCCCGTGAACGGCCGAGACTTTACCAAAATGTTGTATCTTGCCCCGGGTATCAGCGGCTCACCAGATCAGGAATCCGATTCGCCGGGCTCCTATGGAACTCTGACTGCGAATGGGGCTCGCGGCCGCTCGAACAATTTCCTTATCGACGGGACAGATATGAACGACGGGTACCGGAATGATCCGGCGATTAATGAAGCCGGCGTGTTCGGAACACCCGCCACGATTCTGCCGGTCGATGCCATTGCGGAACTCGCCGTAATCACAGATTTCACGCCCGAATACGGCCGCAATGCCGGCGCGGTGATCAACATTGTTACTAAGTCGGGCACCAATTCACCGCATGGCACGCTGCTCGAATACTTCCGTAACACGGATCTCAGCGCCCGAAATTTCTTCAATTTCAGCCCACAGCCGCAGACCGCTCTCCACAATAATCAATTTGGCGGCTCATTCGGCGGCCCCATTATTAAAGACAAAACCTTCTTCTTCGTCGATTACGAAGGGCAACGCGAATCGGTTGGCCTGAATAGCACAGCACGCGTGCCGACGCCCGGCGAAACCAGCGCGGCCATCGCAGCCAATGGCGGCGTCGTGAATCCGGTGATTGCGGCGCTTCTCCAACGCAATCCCTGGCCAACGCCAAACATCAATCTCAACTTGCCGCTGTTCGATACATCCGGTACGCCGAATGTTTCGGTGACCACTCCGGCCAGCAACGGAATCGATAGCGGCATCTTCAAGCTAGATCAGAACTTCAGCGAAAACAACCTGCTCACCTTCCGCTATTACCATGGGCAAAGCAATCAAAGCTTTCCGCTGGGTCTGACGGGCTCGGGCGTACTGCCGGGCTATAACACAGTCACACCAACTTGGGTTGATATCGCTTCGGTTTCCTTCGTTCATATTCTCGGGCCCGGTAAGGTGAACGAGACCCGTTTCGGGTTTAACCGATTCGAGGAATATTTCTTTCCTCAGGACCAAAGTTTCAATCCGTCATCTATCGGCCTCGATACGGGTGTTAGCGCCCAGGACTACGGACTGCCGACGATCGATGTCAGCTATATCAATGCAAATGGCGGCAGTGCTTCGTACTCTTCGATCGGAGCGAGCGGGTCCGATCCTCGTGGACGCATCGACAAGAACTACCAATTTGTCGATGATTTTTCCTGGAAGCTTAATAAGCACGACGTCAAGTTCGGGTATGAGTTTCGCCGCACTACGATCAATCAGTTTTTCGATAACGGATATCGCGGCAAGTTGAGCTTTAATACGCTGCAGGATTTCATTGCCGGCATTCCTACCGGGGGCGGCAGGCAGGCGGAAGGTAATTCGCGACGAAATACGTTTCAAGATTCCCACGGTGTTTACGTTCAGGACAGCTTTCGCCTCAGGCGCGATTTTACCCTCAACTACGGCCTGCGCTGGGATTATTACGGCGTAATTGGCGAGGAGAATGGTCTGTTTTCAAACTATGATCCTGTAAACGGGCTCCGAACGGTTGGTTCACCGACGCTCAAGCGTTTATACGAGCCAGACTGGAAGAACTTTGCCCCGCGTCTGAGCTTCGCCTATGACGTGGGCGGCAAGAGCAAAACGATTGTGCGGGCAGGTTGGGGCATCTTCTTCGACGCGTTTCAGCAGGATCTTTTTCTCGGCCAGCTTCCTTTTAATACTTTTAATCCTGGCCCCGCTTACAACGGCATCGGTCCAAGGCCCATTCTGTTCTCCTTCAGTACTGCCACTGCAGCGGATGGCAGTATACTTCCGCTGAGCCCTAATGTGCCCGTTTTCCCGCCGTCTTCCTTCAGCGCAAGCGATATTTTTGCGGTTAACCAGAATCTGCGCACGCCGTATATGGAGAACTACAATTTCAATGTCCAGCAACAATTCGGATCACACGCTGTTTTGCAGGTAGGCTATGTTGGCTCGGAGGGACACAGACTATTCCGCTACCGCGATATCAATCAGCCGCCAGATCCGGCGATTTCCACTAGCCACGTCAATCCGAATTTTGGATATATTAACCTGCTCGAAACGTCGGCCAATTCCAATTTCAATTCAATGCAGACCACGCTCCGGTTGACCAAGATGCGAGGCTTCGAATCAACGTTGAATTACACCTGGGCCCACTCGATTGACAACGCAAGTGATGGTCAGGATTATGTCCCCAATGCCAGCCAGCCGGATAACAGTTATTGCACGCGATGCGAGCGCGGCAGTTCGAACTTCGACGTGCGCCAGCGCGTCACTTGGCTCATTGACTATCCATTCCCGAGGACAAGCCTCACGGGCTTTGCCGGCGAGCTTATTAATGGATGGGAAATCAGCTCTGTCCTGACCTATCAGACTGGACAGCCGTTCTCATTGACGATCCTAGATAATCACAACGGCAGCGGTGAATTTTTCGAGCGCCCCGATGTGGTGGGCGATGCTTATACGGGCACGAGCACGCCGGATAACTTCATCAATACGTCGGCCTTCGCGGTGCCGTGCACATTGAACGGCAGCGGAACGGGAGCAAGCGCATGTATACCTGGCACGCAGCATTTCGGCAGTCTTGGACGGAATGCGCTCACCGGTCCAGGCTATTTCAACCTGGACGTGTCGTTGGCAAAGAACTTTAGAGTCACCGAAAGATCGAGCCTACAGTTTCGCGCTGAAGCTTACAACGTTCCAAATCATCCGAACTTTGCGAGTCCGCTGCTGCCCAGTTTTGGGGCCTTTCTGAGCAGCTTTGATCCAGCAACGGGGCGCGGTACAGGCGCGTATCCGCTGACCGTGACCGGAGACGTCGGTATCGGAAACCCATTTCTGGGCGGTGGTGGTCCGCGGAATCTCCAGCTCGCAATGAAGTTCTCGTTCTAGCGCCCGAAAACATGGATTTTTCCCGACGCGATTGGATTTTCGGCTCGCTTGGGTCACTTGCGATGGCCTCGATTGCCTCAGCCCAGGAGCATGCTCATCAAGCTGTTCTCGAGCCGAACGCGGTCAAATTCGAGTTTTTCGATTCGCGCGATGCGGCCGAGATTGCGGCCATCGCGGCTCAAATACTTCCGTCTGATGACGGCCCGGGCGCAACCGAAGCCGGTGTGATTTACTTCATCGACCGCGCTCTGACAAGCTTCGACCAGGATAAGCAGGATGTTTATCGCAACGGACTCCGCGACATCGAGAACATCCGCAAAAGGATGTTTCCGCCCGCCGAAAGCATTACTTCGCTTTCAAACCAGCAGCAAATCGAGCTTATCCGATCAATTGAAAAGTCAGACTTCTTCGAAGTGATAAGGGTGCACACATTACTGGGCTTCCTGGGCAACCCAAGCTATGGAGGCAATCGCGGGAAAGTGGGATGGATATACATCGGGTTCGAGGACCGCATGGCGTTCGAGCCACCGTTCGGCTATTACGACGCAGAGGCGCATGAGCGGTCCAAAATATAAGCCTTCCGAACCCATCGATTTCCTCCTCATTGGAGCGGGTGCCGCGGGAGGCGTGATGGCAAAGGAGCTATCGACGGCCGGATTCAATGTGGTGATGCTCGAACAGGGTCCCTACCTGCGAGAACGCGATTATTCGCATGATGAGATCAAGTACACAGTTCAGTCGGGCCTGACGAACGATCCCAAGATACAGCCCATAACTTACCGCAAGAACGAAAATGAGCCAGTCAAGGCGCTGAAGGCGATCGAATATGGACGGCAGGTGGGCGGCGGGTCCGTGCATTTCACTGGGAATTATTGGCGCTTTCACGAAAGCGATTTCCACGAGCGCAGCATTTTTGGCAACATTCCTGGAACGGCATTTGCGGATTGGCCCATCTCATACGCCGATCTGGAGCCGTACTACACAAAGGCGGAATACGACATCGGAGTTTCCGGAGAGGCGGGAGCGAATCCTTTCGAAGCGCCGCGCTCAAAGCCGTATCCCCTGCCTCGGCTGCCGGTAAAGTCCTCGGGCGTTTTGTTCGAGCGCGCCACCAAGAAACTGGGATTGCATCCATTTCCCGCGCCGATGGCTATTCTCTCGCAGCCGTATCGTGGACGCAGTGCATGTGTGCATTGTGGGTTCTGCGAGTCTTTCGGCTGCGAAGTTCGAGCCAAATCGAGCACGCTAGTGAGCGTTGTTCCGGTTGCCGAGAGCACCGGGCGCTGCGAAATCCGGCCCAATTCTTATGTGCGGAAGATCGCAACGGATCGACAAGGCCGGGCGAGCGGGGCAATCTACTTCGACGCGCACCGGCAAGAAGTGTTCCAGCGCGCGAAGGTGGTCGTCTTATGTGCGAACGGGGTGGAGTCGGCGAAGCTGCTGCTTCTTTCTAAATCGGTGCGATTTCCGCACGGCCTCGCCAATTCGAGTGGGCTCGTGGGCAAGCATCTGATGTGGGACAACGGACCGTTTGCGAGCGCGCTGTTTGAACACCCGCTCAACGAATTCAAGAGCGTTCAAGTGACGCGGCTGATCCATGATTACTACCGCGCCGATCCGAAGCGCGGATTTTATGGTGGAGGCGCTATCGATGCGCGATTCGATTTCTATCCGGCTGGATTCGCGCTACTCGGGATGCCGGATGACGCTCCGAAATGGGGAGCCGATTACAAAAAGATGATCGGCACGTACTTTACCCGAACAATGTCGCTGCTGGGACATTCGACCTCGCTTCCAGTCGAGAAAAACTCGGTCACGCTGGATCCAGATGTAAAGGATGCATGGGGTCTGCCGGCCGTGCGCGTGACTTTCGAATATCATCCGGACGATGTCGCCACCATGAAGTGGCTACGCGCGCGCCAAGATGAAATCTTCGACGCCATGGGCGCGAAGAAGATCTGGGGGCCGCCCGCAGATATTTTCACTATGTCCCGTCACTTGATGGGCACCTGCCGGATGGGGGTAGATCCAAAGAAATCAGTCGTGAATCCTTACAGCCGGACGCATGATGTGCCGAATCTTTTTGTGGTGGACGGCAGCAATTTCGTCACGTCCGCCAGGCAGCAGCCGACTGCAACTATCCAAGCACTCGCCTATCGAGCCGCCGATCATATGATCCGCGCGGCAAGAATTGGAGAACTGGGTCGATTCACCTGAAGTTCTTACCGATCAGCGCTCATTAAAGGACCGCAGAAGATGGGGACGAAGGCCCACATATCGAAATGCCCGACCATACAAAGGTCAACGTTCACATTCCTGGAAGTTCTAACGAGTCTCTCCACCATGACTATCCCCAAAGATCACACTTGATCTAGAGTCATGGCATTCACGGTTCCGCGGCGGCTCGCAGCGAATTGTAAGAAGATACCAGAACGCGCGGCGTGGTTGGCGCAATTGCCGAACGTCGTCCATGATCTGGAAGAGCGGTGGTCTCTTGCACTCGGCACTCCATTCGGCGGGCAGGACGTGAGCTGCGCGTGGGTCGCGGCGGCGACACTGGCAGACGGGACCTCCGCCGTACTGAAGCTCAGTATGCCCCACATAGAGGGTGAGCATGAAATCGCCGGTCTGCGCTTTTGGAATGGAGATCCGACGGTGCTGCTCCTCGAAGCCAATGACCATCTCGGCGTCATGCTCCTTGAACGCTGCGCGCCAGGCATCGCGCTGCGCAGCCTCACGGAGTCTGATCAGGACCTTGTAATAGCGCAACTGCTGAATCGGCTGTGGCGGCGACCAGTATTGCGGCATCCATTCCGTCCGCTATCCGCACTTACAGCAAATTGGAGCGAAGAGACATTGGCTTCCGCTGCGCGGTGGTCCGATCCAGGGCTGGTCCGGGAGGGTTTGGAGCTGTTCAAAGAACTCCCCCGCACGTCGTCAAGGGAGGTACTGCTGGCAACCGACCTGCATGCAGGAAATGTCCTTCAGGCAAAGCGGGAGCCCTGGCTCGTAATCGACCCGAAGCCCTTCATTGGTGATCCCGCATTCGATGCGACACAGCACCTGTTCAACTGCCAAGGGAGACTGAGGTCGAACCCCGATGGAACGATCCGCCGCTTCGCGGACTTGCTCGATGTGGACGAGGAGCGCGTTCGGCTGTGGACTTTCGCCCGTGCTGCGGCAGAACCACGGGATGAATGGCAGGACGCCCGATTAACAGAGCTAGCACAAACAATTGCTCCATAGAAATGACCAAACGACGAGCCGACATCACCAGCTGAGCACCTCGCGCACATTCTTGGCTTGGCGCGCCACAGCAGAGCGACACCACCGCAGCGCAGGTGACAACAGCGGCTGCTGGCATACGAGGATGACAGCAGGAACGCCGGTATGGGTTCCTGCTGCTCAGAAATCTCGAATCAAGACCACATTGCTTAGTTGCTTGCCGCGCACCATCGCCAGCCATTTCCCATCCATCGATCTGCGATACGTAAATATCTCGTCCTTCTCGAACTTTGTAAGCTGCACGGGCGCGCCGCCATCCAATCCCTGCTGCCAAATGTTTCCTGCCCCTCGCAGCGCCCGACTAAAGGTGATTCCTCTGCCGTCGTTCGTCCAAGAGACGTCAGCATCGACCCGGGCCGGACGGTCGAGTACCTCAAGCGCGCCCCCATTCGCGGAAATCACAGCTATTTGGCGCGTCGAGAATCTGGGATCGCCTTTAGGATAATAGCTGCACATAATCCACTTGCCGTCCGGCGAGACCCGAGGGTACGAGAGCGGCTGATCGATGAGCTGAACCGCTTTGCCGCCCTCTATCGGCACCCTCCAAATACTCGGCGTGCTGCCAATCGATGGAGACCAGCCCACGAATGAGACGTAAATAACGTATCGGCCATCCGCGCTGCCGGTTGGATGGACGTCGTGGGCACCCCCTGTAAGTTGGCGTGCATCGTACCCGTTTGCGTCCACACGCCAGATCTTTGCTCCCGATTGATACAGAAGATAGCGTCCATCCCGAGTGGCGCTCACCTCAGATTTGTCATTCGGCCCAAAGGTCAGTTGAGTCGCATTGGAACCGCGCGCGTCCGTCACCCATAGATTGCGGTAATCGCCGGTCAGAGCTGTATACACGATCCGGTCATCCGGCAACCAGGCTACACTTTCGAGCCCGTCGATGTCGCCATCTGAGATCTGCCGTGCACCAGCGCCCTTTTGAGCAGACTGTACCCACAAGGAAGCCGATCTTTCCGATTGCATCGCACTCAGGAGCTTGCCATCCGAGGTGCTGCTGAGCCGGGTGTAACTATTCAGATCGTTCGTGACTCTTGAATAATTCCCGTTCTTCAGAGACAATTTCCATATTTGATAAGAATCTTCTCTCACCGATTCACCAGCATTCACCAGCAGCGAATCGGTCTTTGCGGGCCAGACCACTGATTGCACCCACTCCCAGGTCTTTGCGCTTACCGGTTGCCTCCATCCATCTGCCACTCGCACTCGCTCGGCTCGGTAGGCTTGCGAACTGATGCTCCTACCCTTTCCGGCAAAGCACACAATCCACCGTTTGTCGAACGACCACGCCAAGCCAAAACGCGAAAAATAGTCAGGACGCGTGCAGACCGCGACCTTGCGTCGATTGCCCCCATCGGCTTTCGCCACCATCAGCGCCGTTTCAAGGCGTGATGGATCGAGCCGAACAAAGGCCAGCTCCTGCCCATCGGGTGACAACGCCACGTCGCCTCTGATTCCATCCAGCACTTTGGAAGCCCCTGGTTTCCCGGCCAGCGCAACCCGATACAACGTGCCGTCCTCGGTGGTGAGAGTACGACGATAATACAGGTACCGCCCGTCAGGCGAGAACATCAATCCCGAATGATCGCCGGTCTCGGACGCAATTTGACGTTGCTCGCCGGACGCGACGAGATCTGTTAACCAGATGCTCTCGCCCGCATCGTCCTTTCGCACGTAAGCGAGGTGCGTACCGTCCGGGCCGATCACAGCATCGGAGACGGGACCGCGCAGCATCACCCGGCTGATTCTCATAGAGGCGAACGGAAGCTCGGTTCGCTCCTGATCTCGCCGCCCCCGCAGCATAAACACGGCCACAGCGATCGCAAGAATGGCGGCGAAGGCCAATAGCAGTGCCCTCGTATGCCGAATTGGACCGGCGGTAGCTTTCGTCAGCGCAGGCTGGCAAACCGGCAAAAACTTTTCGGAAGCCGCGATGTGGCCTGCTAAAGCGTTCAAGTCCGCGCCTAAACTCTCAGCGTCCGCATACCGGTCTTCACGATTCTTTTGCAGGCAGCGAAGCACAATGCGCTCGAATTCGGCCGGCAAATGCGGCGCGTACGTGGCCAGTGCCGGTGGATCGTGCGTCAGTATCGAAGCCAGCGTGTCGGCGGGAGTGGGACCTCCAAACGGCGCATTGCCCGTCGCCATTTCATAGAGCACGACTCCAAAGCTGAAAATGTCGGAGCGCGGATCTAAGGGCAGCCCTCGTGCTTGCTCGGGGGACATGTACCTGACCGTGCCGAGAACCAGGCCAGGGATCGTCAAATTCGTGTTGGCCACAGGCAAATCGCTTGGCTTGGACATGTCGTCCACAAATCTCGCGAGGCCGAAATCAAGCACTTTTACCAAGCCGTCCTTGCGAATCATCACGTTTTCCGGTTTAATATCGCGATGAATGATTCCGGCCCGGTGTGCGGCCGCGAGTGCCGCGGACACTTGCGTTGCGACATCCAGCAAAGCTTCGAGCGGCATCGGCCCCTTCCCCATTTCCTGACGAACAGTCACTCCATCGATGAACTCTTGGGCGATGAAATCCAGTCCTTCCGCTTCGCCGATCTCATGGATAGTCACGATATTCGGGTGATTGAGCCGGGAGGCAGCGCGCGCTTCGAGCTTGAATCGCTGCACCTGGCGCGGGTCGCCAGCCAACTTAGACGACAGCAGCTTCAAGGCAACCTGGCGCTTCAGTTCCGAGTCTCGGGCTAACCACACTTCGCCGATCCCGCCCGCTCCTAAGCGTGACAAGATCTCATAGCCACCCAGGAGGCACCCCGAAAGCTCATTCTCCGGTGCATCGGCGACCACATCCCGGGCAATCAATTCAAGGAGTGGAGTTTCAAGCAGATCGTCTTGGGACTCATGTGCCTCGAGCAGCGCCTCGACGTCCCTGCGCAAGAGGGGGTCGCCCGCGCAGCATCTGTCGAGAAAAGACGCGCGTTCTTTGGCAGGGATGTCCAGCAGAGAATCGACGAGCGAGTTGATCGTCTTATAACGCTCTGAAGTCATACGCTAAGCGCAATACTTTCGCGCCAAGAGAAGTTTCACCCGCTCATCCCCTCCGCGCTCATCTCGCAACGCAGCCAGGCTTTCGCGCGGCTCCATTCACGCGCAACGGTTTCGGGCGAAATGTGCAGGACCTCGGCTGTCTCTTCGAGCGTCAAACCTCCGAAAAAGCGCATTTCAACAATCCGGCTTTTCCGCTCATCGAGCTTTGCCAGGGCGGAAAGGGCGTCGTCGAGCTCGACGAGCTCAGCCGCCCTCTCGGGAGAGAAAACGAAGACGTTTTCGAGAGAAAGCTTCTCTGCGCCTCCGCCGCGGCGATCTCTGCGGCGGTGGCGTGCCATGTCGACGAGAATATGGCGCATTGACTGAGCAGAGACCGCGAAGAAATGCGCCCGGTTCTGCCAGTTCGTCCCCTTCTGATGGGTTAGCTTCAGATAGGCTTCGTGGACCAGGGCCGTAGTTTCGAGCGTTTGCCCATTTGAACACTCGCGCCGCATGTACCTTCGCGCGATGCTCCGTAATTCGTTGTAAATGATCGGAACCAGGGCGGTCAGCGCGTCTTCATTACCGCTGCTCCACGCCACTAGCAAACCCGTCACATCAGCGTCAGGCATTGCATCCGATGCAGGTTGTATAAGCTCCAATTTACACCTGATTCGATACGAGGAACGCTAGTTATTTTATGTCATGTGCGCAGCCGTGCCTCAGACGAACAGCGCCTCGGCCTTTCGGCCATGGAGATTGTGATAACGTGTCGGAGCATATGAAGCCAACTCGGCGCGTTTTTTTGGGCGCAAACGCCGCAACCCCAATCCTCATTACGGCGATTCAACCTGCGGCTCCGACGCTAGCGCAGGACGTGCAAAGGGCGTTGAAAACAGTGATGGATCTGATTATTCCGGGATCCGACGGGATGCCGTCGGCGAGTGAAGCTGGAGGACTCACGTATTTGGAAAATCTGATGCAGCGTAACAAGGATGCTGCTATGGATATCAGAAAAGGCCTGGATGTGGCGGAAGCCTTCAGCGAGCGTTCATTCAAAAGACCGTTCAGCGAGCTAGAGAAGAACGATCAGATTGCCGTTCTGAAACAGATGGAGGATACAGCTCTCGGCGTGTTTGATGCGCTGAGAGGATATGTCTACGAATCCTATTACATTCAGCCGGCTATCTGGAAACTGATCGGGTATGAACTCTACCCGACCGATCACATGGGACCTCATCTCAAGCCATTCGACGATTCGCTTTTGGCGAACGTACGAAAGATGCCCAAGCTCTACAGAGATGCCTAGCCGTGCAGAATAACGACATTGACATTCTGGTAATTGGATCGGGTGCAGCCGGAGCGGTGGTCACAAAGCGCCTGATAGATCTGGGCGCGAAAGTCATGTGCCTGGAGCAGGGCGGCTGGATTAAACCCAGCGATTATCCGTCTGACCGTCCCGATTGGGAAATTCAACTCCGTCGTGGAGCCTTTCACTTCAGCCCTAACATTCGCAGACGTTGGGAAGACTATCCCGTAATGGAGACAGGCGCGAATCCACCCGCCGTCTTGATGTTCAACGCCGTTGGCGGGAGCACTCATCACTGGGCCGGCCATTTCCCGCGCTTTCATCCGTCCGATTTCAGAGTGCAGACCCTCAATGGCGTTGGGGATGACTGGCCGATCAGTTACGAAGAGTTGAAACCCTACTACGAGCAGAACGACCTCGATTGGGGCGTTTCAGGGCTGAATGGAGATCCCGCAAATCCGGCACGCTCTCCACGCCAAACACCCGTTTTGCCGATAGGAGTTCTGGGCGAGACGATCGGAAAAGGTTTCAATAAGCTCGGCTGGCACTGGTGGCCGTCGGACAACGCGATCATTTCGCGCGATTACAACAATCGGCCGGCATGTGGCCTACACGGCAAGTGTATGTTCGGTTGTCCGATTGGGTCCAAAGCGTCCACGGATGTCACTCATTGGCATAAGTCGATTCGAAGAGGAGCCATTCTTCAGCCGTGGTCGCGCGTGCGCGAGATCACTGTCGATCCGCGCGGCCGAGCTAAATCCGCGCTGTACTATGATCGCGAAGGAAAACTGCATGAGCAAACGGCCAGAGTAATCGTCGTTTGCTGCAACGGGATCGGGACGCCGCGACTTCTCCTAAATTCAAAGTCGAACCTGTTCCCGGATGGGCTAGCCAATTCGACCGGATTGGTCGGAAAAAATTTCATGACCCACCCTTTCCGAACATTAGAAGGTGTTTTCGAAGCGCCTATGGACGGACACTTAGGTCCGTTTGGCATTCCGGCAATGAGCCAGCAATTCTATGAGACGGACACGAATCGCGGCTTCGTTCGCGGGTACACGCTTCTTCTAGAGCGCTCGTTTGGTCCTCTCCATCAGGCGTGGGGCAGCTTTTCGAATCATCCTGTTCCGTGGGGAGAAAATCACCACAAGATGATGCGTCAGCGGTTCCCGCACTTGATCCGGGTAACCGTGATGGGCGAAGACTTGCCTGAAGAGCACAACCGGGTTGAGATTGACCCGAATCTGAAAGACACAAGCGGCATCGCCGCCCCGCGCGTGGTATACAGCTACGGCGAGAACAGTTTGAGGATGCTGGAGCACGGTGGAAAGATGGCGCGCCAGGCTTTGGACGCGGCAGGCGCCATCGAGATCCTGGACAGCGGCCCGGTCACTCCCGCCTATCACTTGATGGGAACGGCGCGCATGGGCACAAATCCGCGGAGGTCGGTCGTGAATTCATCAAACCGGGCGCACGACGTGGAGAACCTATACATCGTCGACGGCAGCTCGTTCGCAACATCCGCAGCAGTGAACCCGACATCCACCATCGGTGCCCTTGCGTTGAGAGCAGCCGATAAGATCTGGCAAGAACAGAAGAGGTAGCTCAGCCGTCCTTACTCGAAGACGCCGACCGGCATCGTTCCAACAGCCGAGATTAGAGGCCGGAACTCCATATAAGCCAGGATGTCGCGCTCGATCTCGATTCCCGGTGCGATTTCGATCAGTTCGAGTCCTTCCGATGCGAGACGAAATACTGCTCGTTCAGTCACGTAAAGCACTTCTTGGCCGTGCTTTCTGGCGTAATCTGCTGAAAACGTGATTCGTTCCGCATCTTGAACGAATTTATGAATTTTCCCCGCTTGTAGGACGGTAAGGCGCCCATGCGACCAGGACACCTTTGATCCCTGCGCATCGAAGGTACCGCAGAATACCACCTTCTTGGCATTCTGAGCGATCTCCATGAAGCCCCCCGGACCGATCAGGTTTCCCGCGAGATGCGAGACGTTCACGTTTCCGAAACGATCAGCTTCCCCCATACCCAGAAATGTGATATCGATTCCGCCGCCACTGTAATAGTCAAACTGTTCGATTGACGGAACGATCACTTCGGGGTTGCGAGCGGCTCCAAAGAATCTGTCATCGAGCATGCGTCCGTTGTGGACACCTTGCTCGACACTCATCCAGAGATCCTCAGAAATTCCTTGTTCGGCAATGACGCCGAAAATGCCTCCTGGGATTCCGAACCCGAAATTCAAGGATGCGCCGTTGCGCAACTCCAGCGCTGCTCGTCGGGCGATGATACGCCGCTCCAGCTTGTCGGGAATTGCGGCCGTCGATTGTCCCAGGTGAGCTCGGCGCGTGCCGCAGATGCTCGGGTCGTAACCAAGGCCGTAGAATTGCTGTTGATTTGGATCTTGAACGATCGCATCGACCATAATGCCCGGAACGCGGACGCCCCGAGGATGTAAGGTGCCGGCTTCGACGACTTGCCGTACCTGCGCAAGGACCCGGCCGCCGCTGTTGTGGGCGGCCAGCGCGATCGTGTCAATATCCATGTCGATTGGTTCTTCTTCAGGACTGATGTTGCCTCGCGTATCGGCGTAGGTACCGCGGATGATTGCTACGTCCACCTTGAACGGCTTGTAGCGCAGGACTTCCTGGCCATCGACATGCATCAACTCGATGAGCTCCTCGCGGCTGCGCTGATTGCAGCGTCCGCCGTCGTGACGGGGATCGACAAAGGTCCCCAGCCCTGAATGCGTGAATAAGCCGGGCCGTCCGGCGCCGATTTCACGCAATAGCTGCTGCACAACGCCGCCGGGAAAGCAGTAAGCTTCTATCTTTTCGTCGCGAATGAGTTCCTGGATCTTCGGCGACCAGGTGAAATGTGACGCGATAATCTTGCGCAGCATACCTTCATGAGCAAAGCGATTGGTTCCAAGTGCATCGCGATCACCCAGGCCAAGCGAGTGGACCAGTGTTAAGTCACTGGGATGACCCGTTTCGAGGAAGCGCTGCTCCAAGGCTGCAAGGATGGCTTCCGCCGAAATCATTCCCGCCCCGTTACCGCTGATGGCGACAGTATCTGCGTCTTTGACCAGTTCCGCGGCCTCTCGGGCGTTCATAAATGCCGTCCTGCTCATGCTGCCTTCACCTATTTCGATACACCGGCTTACGCTTTTCGCGAAACGCCTGCACGCCTTCCTTGCAATCCTCAGTGGAGAGCGCTTGGGCGGCAGCGCTGGCATGATGCTGACGCAGGTCGCCGTGCATAGTATCAAGGATGCCCTTGGTCAGCGCCATTGCTCCCGGCGCGTTGGCGCACAGCCTTTCGAGCCAACCGTTCAATTGCCGCTCTAAGTCGTCAGCGTTATCAGCCAGGCCCGTGATCAAGCCCCAGTTCAATGCGAGCTCAGCTGTGATTGGCGTGCCCAACAACGTCAGATGACGCGCCCGAGCAACTCCGATGACCTCGGCTAAGCGCCGGATCCCCATCCAGCCGGAGATCATGCCGAGAGTCACTTCCGGTGAACCAAACCTCGCTGATTTCACTGCGACTCGAAGATCGGCAGCCATCGCCAGTTCGAGCCCACCACCGAGAGCGTGACCGGAAACCGCAGCTATCACCGGATGAGGGAGCGTAGCCAGGCGCTCAAATACGTCGATGCCGTACAGAATCCAATCACGTCCCATCTCATGAGGCGAAAGAGGACCCCAGGCGTCAATATCGCCGCCTGTACAGAAGAAGCGCCCCCGCGCGCGGATGACAACTGCTCTAAGCTCACGATCAGTTTCGATTTCAGAAACGATCGAATTTAACTGCCGAAGCATCGGCATTGTAAGCGCATTTCCCTTATCAGGACGATTCAGGATAATTTCGCCGCAAATAGCGCCAAACTGTTCCTTCCGCGAAAAGACGATTTCAGATTCCATCGGATGTTTCCCCGTCAATCATTGTCCTTGCCTGAAATCGTACTTGTCTTTCACTGGGCACCAACGACGAGCATCACCAGCTAAGCACCTCGCGCACATTCTTAGCCTGCCGCTTGCTGACAATAAATTCTTGACCGTTATTAAGGATGACAAGCCATCGTAGCTGAGGGATCAATAAACATCGCGCCTTTATGGCGAGTTGCACAGGCGGAGGCGATCCAAGTTCCGATCGGCGATCGAATTGGGAGCGTACCCGGCTCCTGCAGGCGGCCTATCCGTCGTAACATAGCTTACTGCGAGCAAGCTCGTGCTAATTCGGAATTCTAGGCGCCACACTCGTTGATGTTGCGGACGCGGATGGAGCGCCCACATCCGCGCCCAGGATCAATTTCACCAAATGGCCGAACTGAGCTTTGTTGACCAATCCGCGATTCGCGGCTTCTGCAACGGCCTTGGAATCCCACGCAGGAGGTTCGTTATCAGTACGATGGACGATAATTAGATCTTTGCTGGGAATAACTAACAGGTAGTGTCCGCCCGCGCCACGAGCGGAAAACATGCCCGGGAGCGTGGCTTCCGGAAAATGGACCCCGCCGTATTCCACCCACCAGAGGTATTCGTAACCGCCAACGTCCACACCGCCGACTGTTACCATCTCGTTGGCATGGGTGCTCTTTTCCACCCACGCCTCAGGGACGATCTGTTTCTTATCCCAACGCCCGTGATGCAGATAGAGCAGTCCAAAGCGCGCAAGGTCACGCGCGGTGATTTCGAAATGATAGGCAGGATGGACTGAAATTGGTCCACCGAAGTAATGCACATCGTCCGGCTGAAAATCCTCCATCCCAATTGGTTTCGCGATCCGTTGATAGAAAGCTTCGCCGATCTTCAACCCAGTCTTTCTTTCGAATATCGTTCCAAGAACATTGAAATCCCAGTTGTTGTAGTACCAGAAAGTGCCCGGGGCATGGCTCCCGCGCGGCGGCCGGTTCTTTTTCATCACATCTGTTTCAAAATCCACCGGGTGGTACACCCCTGAACGGGCTCGAAGGAGATCAACAACCCGAGCCTGCTTTTCCTGTTTAGTCAGCGGATCGGGTGAATCGCCTATCCCCAACTGCTCCAGCGTCTCATTGATGTCAATCACGCCTTCGGCGGAATAGATTCCATAAAGCGCGCTGATCAGACTCTTTCGCACGGAATAGGAACCGATCTTTTTGTCGATATGACCCCACTGATCGATAATCCCGCCGCGCTGGACGATCAGTACGGCAGAAGAGTGAATTGAGTTGGCGTATTCGTGCGCCATGGCAAGTTTCGCCTTGGACCAGCCGGCGCCTTCAGCGGAAGCGACGCTTTGCCAAAATTTCTGAGGAAATCTGTCGTGCGACCCTGCTTGATCATGCGCCGCTTGGCCTCCTCCGTTCCCGAGCAGAGCAACCTGACTACAAATTAAGAGAACAATGGCAGCTCGAACTGGAGGACCGGGCATTGTGAGCTTTTTACCACAGGCCCCGGAATCTCGGTAGTGGGCTACTTTGAAATTCCTAGCTTGAGCCGCTTAAGCAGCGCGTGTCAAGCTGGAAGTATGCAAAAACGGATTGGCCGACAGCCACGAAGAGGGCGGTTACCTCGCGGTGCCGATAAAGCTCAACCTGCGCGTCAAGCAAAACCGAATAAGAGACCTCGCGATGTGAACCAACTCGCACATCAGCTCGTCCGAGAGTCCACAGAGCGGTATGAGAATGAATCGCGAGTAAGCCCGACGCCGTCGGAGATTTCGCGGGTCATGGCCGAATTCGGGCGCGGGGAGGAAAGATCGGAGGAAGGAAGCGACTCGAAACGCTGACACAGGAACGGCGCAGTCAGATTGCTTTTAAGGCGGCCCAGGCACGTTGGAAAAAAACTAAGAAGCCTTAGGCATCTGCTGCAACTTTGAGAGTCGGTATTTGCCCCCGCTGGTTTTTTCCAGCTTGCCAGAGCGAACGAGATTTGCACACGGAAACACCAGCCTCCGACTGGTGACGCCAAGAGCTTCGGCAACTTCCTGAAGCGAGCATTCTGTTTCTTTTGCATGGTTTGCAAAGTATTTCTCGATCTCGCGCTCAAAGTGACGTTTACCGTCTGTCTTGGCAGCGTTGGGTGGAGGGGTGGCTTCCGGCTTCCTGCGCTCCGCTCCTCCGTGATCCACTGCCTGATCGAGGGTTGTTCCGTCCGCTCCACTGTGCGCATGACTGGCGTTGCTAAGAAAACTGTCATGCGTCTGTTGGTTGAAGCTGGAACCGTTGCAGCCGACTATCAATTCCGGGCCTTTCGGAACCTGCCCTGTCGGCGCATGCAGGTCGATGAGATGTGGGCATTCGTCGGAGCAAAGCAGAAGAACCTAACTCCCGAGAACCGAGCGCGCGGAGCTATGGGCGATATTTGGCTGTGGAGTGCGGTTGATGCCGATACAAAGCTCGTGCCTACTTGGGTGCTTGGGGATCGGAACGCGCCAACGGCCCGTATGTTCTTGCTCGATCTCGCCAGTCGTTTGAGTAACCGCGTTCAACTCACTAGCGATAGTCACGGTGCCTATCTCCGTGCGCTTGAAGGCGCATTCGGGCATGAAATCGACTACGCCCAGCTTCAAAAGCTCTACGGTGAAACCAGCGAATCAGAGAAGCGCTATTCGCCAGCGCAGTGCATCGGTTGTAGGCGTCAGGAGCTGATAGGATATCCTGACGCGAAGCACATCAGCACAAGCTATGTGGAGCGCCACAACCTCTCCGTTCGCATGACGAATCGCCGGTATACGCGGTTGACGAATGCATTTTCAAAAAAGATCGAAAACCACTCAGTGGCGGTTGCGCTCGGTTATTTCGCATACAACTTCATCAAGATTCATCGCACATTGCGCGTCACACCTGCAATGGCCGCTGGCGTGACGGATCGGCTCTGGGAAGTATCCGATTTGGTTGCGTTGATCGAAGCTAAAGAACGAGGGTTAGAAAGAGCAGCGTAAATGCTTAGGATTCAACTCGTGACGACTCAGGTTAAACTTCTGTTCGGATTCGCGCTGGCTGGTTTCGTGATCGGGGCAGCGCTTGGGGTCTACACGTTTTTGACGAACCGCAGCGGGATTGCCGCCGATGCGACAATTTTTATATTGTGCCCGCCTTCTTTGGGAGCCATTGGCTTAGACAATGCTGGCTTCATGGCGGGAATAATTGGCTGGGTTGGGATTTCCGCCATGAACGCGGCTTGGTATGGAGCCATTGGTCTACTGATCGGCAAGATCGTAAAAACTTCAAAGTAGCCCACTACCGGAATCTCGCAATTCGACCCTGGCTTACTTCTTTTCCGTTTCCGCAAGAAGCTCGATGAGGTGGTCCTTCCAGACGGCGGCTTGAGTATGGGTACCATGTCCGCGGGTAGCAGCGGAGATCGGGATGAGGATGAACCTGGCACGAGGCATTCTGGTAACTAGTTTTTCGGCGATGCCAAGCTCGGGCGGATTGATGAAATCATCGGCGGAGTTGATCCAGAGGACGGGCGCGGTGATCGTGTTCAGCTTTGGCTCCGGGTTATAGTTGCGTGACGCGTCAATGTAGTAGAGCATGTTATTCGCATCGGTGTGAGCTATTTGGCGGTCAATGGTTCGATCGACATAAGTCTCGGCCGATGCGCGCGTAGGAAACTGTTTCTGCAGCAGGAGGGGAGCCGAGCCGGCGATGAGGAGCAGGTCGTTGGCACCGCGTAGACCCTCGATGGGCTCAGCGGTGTAATCGCCGTTCTTCCATGCAGGATCATTACGAATGAACTGCATCGCCATGTAGCGCAACATGCGGTTCCGGCCCGCTATTTCTACAGGAAGGCAGGCGAAGGAGGCTAGAGCATCCGAGAAGTTGGGGTATGTCTCGCCCCAGATGAAGGTGTGCATGCAGCCCATCGAAGTTCCGAGAGTAAGACGTAGGTGATCGACATGAAGCTCATCCAAGAGCATTGCATGCTGGGACGCAACCATATCGTTGTAATCGTACTGGGGAAAGTGCATGCGCAATCCATCTGAGGGCTTGCTGGATTCACCGTGCCCGATGTCATCCGGAAGGATGAGATAGAACTTGCTGATATCAAGCGGCTGGCCAGGTCCGAAAAGGACTTCGGAGAACGCAGGATTGAGCAGTGAGTGGGCATTACCGCCTGTGCCATGGAGGAGCAGAACGGCATTATCTGGGCGCCCGGAACCGTTGAAGTGCGGCTTGCCAAGCGTTAAGTAGTGGAGCCTCAACTCCGGAAGGAACTGGCCAGTGCCGAAGCGAAAATTCCTAATGATGTACGTGCCTTCCTTGATAGGCCATTTGGTCTGACTCTGTGGCTCTTGGGCAGTAAGCGCGAGAGTTGGAAGGAATGTGAAGAGGACGACGCGACTGATCAATGGTGTCTCCTTGAGCCACGTGAACGATTATCTGCAAACGATTTTAAATAGGCTGGGCCACCCCGAGTGGTTGACCAACGACGAGCACCACCAGCTGAGCACCTCGCGCACATTCTTAGCCTGGCGCTTACTGACGATAAATTCTTGGCCGTTATTCAGCGTTACAAGCCATCGCTGGCTGGTGATCATGCTCATTTTGCGGATTTGCTCCACGTTCACCAAAGCATTCCGATGGATTCTCCGAAAAGACGTATTCTGCAATCGATCTTCAATCGCTTTCAGGTTTTGCGTTGCGAGGTAACGTTGCTTGGCGGTGATGATCCAAGTTATATCTCCCTCTGCCTGAAACGCGAGCACCTCATTCGGGTTGAGCAAAAAATATTCCTCGCCAAGCTTCCCCACGATTTTGCGAATTTTGCGACCCGCACCCGCCGCCGTCGCCGCTGGAGCGAGTTCTTGCAATTGAGCTAAGTTCTCGGCTACCTCGAGCGGATTCCGGGCCAGCCTGCTTGCACGTTCCACAGCTTGTATCAGCCGCTGCTGGCTGATCGGTTTCAGCAGATAATCCACCGCTCCCGCTTCAAAGGCTCGGATAGCGTGCTGATCGCAGGCTGTCACCATGATGATGACCGGCACGTGTCCTCCATTTAGCCGATCCAGTAATTCAAACCCGTCCATTCCAGGCATTTGGATGTCGAGGAAGACAAGGTCGGGCTTGCGCGAGGAAATCTGCGAAAGTGCAACCTCGCCGTTCTCTGCCTCGCCGACGATCTCAACAGAGCCGAGGAGTTGAAGCTCTTCGCGAAGCACTTTCCGGGCCACAGGCTCGTCATCCACGATAAGTGCGCGTAAGAGAGGCAACACGCTAGTCTTGCATTGCCCACGCGGTGAGTGTGTACCGTTTACCGGCATACGGCCTTCCTCACGCCATCAGCGGCCTATCGACTCTGGTGAACGGATCAGGCTTCCACTTCGATGTGAGCGCTTGTTTGGGGCTCATAAGAACGATCGGGAATGAAAAATGCGACGGTCGTACCAGCGGGACTTGATCGTATGTCGAGGTCCGCTACCGAGCCGTAACAAAGTGCCAGGCGCCGTCGAACGTTCTCGAGTCCCATTTGGGTGCCATTTTGACGCGCGTTTCGAGTTGCTGCGAAGCCCACTCCCGTGTCCTCTACCGTTATGCGCACGCCATTGGCCGTCTTTTCTGCCGTCAAGCACACGCGTCCTCGTCCTGTTTTCGCCGCAATCCCGTGTCTGACCGCATTTTCGACCAGGGGTTGAACCGACAGAATCGGAATAACCGCTGACCGGGCAGATTCACTAACCACGAGTTCTGTCTCTAAACGATCTCCGAGCCTTAACGCCTCGATTTCCAGATATGCCTCGACGATTCTGAGCTCCTCGGGCAGCGGGATGAACGACCGATCGCCCTGAAGGAAATAGCGAAAGATATCCGCCAAGTTCAGCACCATTCGGCGTGCCTCATAAGAGCCGCGGTCGATCGTGCCATACAGCGTGTTCAGCGCATTAAAAAGGAAGTGCGGATTGATCTGTGCTTGCAGGGCGCGCAGTTCTGCCTGGCTCACGAGCCTTTTCAATTCTTCTGCCCGAAAGCGCTCCACCTGCTCCGCGATAACCGAGCCAAGCCTCCGCATCTCGTCCAGGTCTTCGCTGAGATGTCGCCGCCCGCCATGCCGCGCCCCGGTCAACAGAATGCGCGTGTCGCCACTAGAAAACCGCAGTGGGATCTGGGCCTCCGCCCAGCGGTACTCGCGTGGAAACGGTTTTGGCAGCTGTTCGCCAAACAGCACGGATGGGCCTTCTGGCGCTTTGGCATTCGTCGGCTCGGGCAAAACTGCAAACTGATCGGTGCCCAGGTGTCTTGCCAGTTGTTGAGCTGCACGCGAAAGCAGTTCTTCCTCGGATTTAGCTGTTGCTGCCACGCTCACAATCTTCCTAACGCTATCGTTCACGTTCTGGCGCCGGAAAATAACCCTGCCAAGCCACGCTTGCAGAAGGTTGCGTATATGTGCGAAGAAGATCAGCGATAGACAAAGGGTTACAAGAGCGAGGCCCGTCAAAAACGTGCTCGAGCCAATGACGTCCCACAGCCGGAACCTGCGATTCAGGACGAGTATCGTGGCAATATAAGCGATCGCCACACCAAAATTCACCAGAAAACGCACAAAAGTATCCAGCAGCAGAAACCTGTAATCCTGCAGCAGAACAATCAGTGCCACCGGAATGCCGATATGGTGCCACGTGATTTCCGCCGTCCACGGAGAACTCACGTGCTGATAGCCGAAATGAATGAAAGAGGTGGTGAAAAGCAGGAGGCATGCCAGCAAAAGGCATTCTGAGGCTTCGCTTGGCTTGTCCGCGCCGCGTTTTCGCCGAAAGATCGCAACCACTGTGAGAACGCCGAAGCCAACTGCAGTGGACATCAGCGCCGCTTGATGCAAGGCGATTCTCTGCGAGAAGAGTTCAGCAAAGTGCAAAGCCACTGCACACGCACTCACAAGGTAACCGGCAGTCACGAGCCTCCGTTTCTGGCCCTGTAACGCAACGTCCAGAAGAACCGCCGGCAGAAGACTCAAAAGCGAAAAACTGCCGGTCATGAGGATTCCGACCAAAAGCGTGCTTTGATCATGTGAAGCGAGCGCAATCAGCGATCCGGCGTTCCAACCCAGGGCCAGCGCTGCGGCAACCAAGGAGCGCTTCGTCTGTCGAATGCCCTGTGCTCGCCAATCACGAACGAGCAGAAGAATGATGAAGCCAAAGAGCAGCAGACCAGCCGTATGCCCGATCGTGTTGATCAGGACAGGATCGCGCAAGCTAACGTCTTTCCACATGTTCTGCTGTTGTCTCTACAATACCCCGGTGAGGTGCTTGCAGTGGGCCATGAAAGATTTGCCTTTTTCCCCTGCTGCCCAGACATTTATCATTTATCGAGAGATGCCACTGAAAGCGGCGTAACCAAGGAACGGGCCTTTCAAGTGTCAAGAAAAGAATTCATTTTGTCGAGGGCGCACCACGGCGGAGCGGCAAGGCAGGGATTGAGAGCGGATTTGCAGACTCAGCGTCAGAGTGTAAAGGCCGACGGGAAGAAGGCATCCCCCCGATAGTTTACGGATGGCAGGCATTTCTTCCCGTGCGGGGCACAGCAGCCTTGGGGGTGCCCGCCACGCTCGGCCTTACTGCTACTTCCCCCTTAGCCGGGTCAGACCGCTAACCATTTTAACAGCCAAGGAGTCACACGTTCACAAAATACTTCGCGCCGCAGCTCCTCGCGTTCATCTACCTGGGCCTGAAACAGTTGTCTTCGCAGCCGCCATCTTCACAGTCGACGAGAAGCCGTTCTAATTACTTGGACAAACGCGACAATGCATCGGTGAATATAAATCATTTGAAGGATTTGGCGGTGGTCGTTGTCACGATCTTGTTCAGGGATTGTGTTCCAAAGTTATGGCGGATGTACCAAGAGCGTTATATCGACCCCAAGCAAGCACATCGGCAAATGTTCTTGGACCAAGCGGATTGGTTTAAAGAACGCGCTACCAAGTTTTCAGCTTTTGGGTTCCAGCTTAGCAAAGACCCGATGCCCGATAAATTCGAGCTAGCGGAATTGGTCTCGAAGCTGGACCTACCCGATAGACAGTGCGTCATGAAACAAACGGATGTTGAGATTTTGCGCAAGTATGCTGCCGAGAAAGGCGCGGAGTGCCACGACAATGCAGGAGAGTGCGGACGCCTGGCGGACGAAATCGCCTACAAGATATTCTGGTACACCGTGGACAAATGACCGATGCTGAAACGTCGTGTGAACGGGTAGCAATACCTTTATTTCCTTTCCCTGTCGGCAAAAAGCCGTCCTAAGCTCTTCGCCACATTCTCAGCAAAGCTAGAGGAGGCGCTGCGCGCAAATCTGCTGCTAGCAATATCATCAGCCCACAGCACAATCCCTCCTTCCTTGCTAATCAGGCGCATCCCGGCTTGAATGTGATAGTGATTGTGCCCATATTGGCTTGTTGCCGTCTGAAATAGACCCGAGCCGGTGAGAATTGCATCCGCGTTCTCTTCCTCTTCGACTATAGATATGCCTTGGATTTTTGATAAGGCGCTAATCAGCTTCGCGTGGAGCATGTCAACTACTGGCGTATCTTGCCCTTCCAGGGGAGCAACATAGATTGCCTTCACTTCCTTCAGACCCAGTGAATCTGCGGCTGAGGCCGTGACTGTGACCACAGCAGCTAAGAAGAAGACGAGGTATCGCAGGTGACGCATTAAACCTCCAAAGAATCGTATCGGCAAAATCCGTTCGATTTTTTACCTTTATAAAACACAGCACCTTTATGAAATGTAACCACAAAGCTTTCAAGGATGGCTGGTTGCTCTCGTATTCGACACCGATTCGGAAATGACCAAAACAGTTATTGGGCACGAAAGTTTTCCGCGTAAATCCGCCGTGAGCAGGGTGACTTCGCAGGCAACAGGATTACCGGGCCCTGGTCGTTCAGCGCGACCACAACTTCGGCTTCCGTTAAGCCGGTGAACTGTGGGGTAGGGCGATAATCCGGGTCATGCGGATTCGAGCCGCTTGAATTTCATGCGGCCGGTGCGGACATGTGCAAGATCGTACCGGACCTTGGGACAAGTCAGGTCTCTAAACCCTATAGGCTACGAACCATGGGGCTGGTGAGAATAACTCGATTCCGCTGCACTAGATTACATGAACGACTATCTGCCGTGCGAATGCCGAAACGCCTACGTCAGCAGTGCGTTCGCAAGT
This sequence comes from uncultured Acidobacteriaceae bacterium, assembly GCA_963771565.1. Classification (GTDB taxonomy): domain Bacteria; phylum Acidobacteriota; class Terriglobia; order Bryobacterales; family Bryobacteraceae; genus Bog-105. Next base: position 636,081 of record CAVYUB010000022.1, on the reverse strand, counting down.
ATGATGAACCTGCACTACGTAGCGTTCGTTGCTGCTGCACTTAATTTGCACGGGGCGGGGCTCGCCAAAGACCAATCAATTAAAATCTCCACGATCATCGACGCATCACAACCAGCCTCGGCGGAAATGATGAAGTTGTTTCGGCAAAAAATCGCGGAACACGATACTCTGTTTAGGCTCGTAGGAAACGACGATGCATCGGCGGGCATTATCCTTCAAGCCGATTGCATGTCGCGCCAATCCAAAGATGATCCATACGTTTGCTTTTACACGCTTCACTATTCGGGAGCCACCAACAAAACGCTTATGGGCGGTGGCGTCAATGCCGCGAAGACAGCGAACGAAATAGCAGATGGGTCCTAGCCTCGGTCGCGCAAGATATCGTCGAAGGCATGAATGATGCCGTGCGAACCAACGCAGTAGAAATTCTCGAAGCCTGCCTCTTCCTCACGCAATCGAGCTGCGCTGTCCCCGAGGTTCTGGTCCCGGAATTGAAAGTCAAAACGCTCAACCTCTCACAATATCTCCAAAAGGGTAGGGTTAACAAAATGACGCCTCGCGAGGCGCAACAGAAGTAGTTGCGGCCCAGCGATGCACTCCGGATCAGGCGCGAGAAAGGAATCCCCGCCGTTGAGTGACAATTGGCTTGATGGAAAAAACTGAAAACGCCGAGGGATGGTACTTTGTCTGCAAGCTCTGCGGCCAGAACCATGAGGTGCCGGAGGGAAAAGCACCACACTGGAAAGATTCCCGAACGATGACCGGAATACCCACGGAAGATGTGACCCTGGGATGTTCGGAGAATCTAGAGCAAACAGCCCAATACTCATTTTCCGATTTCAGGCGTTTTAGGCTTTCTTCTTAGCCTTTCTCCCGAGTTGGCAAGTTGCCGCTGTCAGCCTGTGCCAGTCTTGCCCTGGGCGATCAACGACTCGACCTCTGCGACCTGTACGCATTCCAGTCGCCCGCTGACAAGAACAGAACCGTGATCATCCTCAATGCAAATCCCAATGCGGACGCACTTCATCCCGACGCAATCTATCGCCTCAACATCGATAACGACGGCGATTACCTGACGGACATCGCGTTCAGCTATGTGTTCTCGAAGCCGCAGAACGGCAAGCAGACCGTCAACGTATTCGTGGCGAAGGGCGAGGAGTCGCGCTCGGTCGAAGCGGTAGGGACGAAGATCATCGCCGACGCCGAGGTCTCCTTCGGCACCAAGCCGAATGTCATGAAGTCGGGCCCCTACACTTTTTTCGCCGGCAGCCGCAGCGACGCGTTCTTTTTCGACTTCGACGGAATCAAGAACCTGTTCGATACCAGGGGCAAACGGAATTTCACCGAGCCTCATCTCGGCGGCAAGTCTCCATGGACCGGCGTGGATTCGAATACGAAAGCGAACGTGTTTTCGACTGTGATCGAGCTGCCGACGAGTGAACTCAATCCCAAGCCCGAGATCCACATCTGGGGGCGATGCAGTGTAAGACGCGACGGCAAGTTGCTTCACGTCGATCGCGCGGGCCATCCGAGCGTTAGCAGCTTTTTCAACACCGATGACACCAAGGAGGAATACAACGCGAGCGAGCCCGTCAACGACCGCAACGATGGCTCGACCAGTTCGTGCATCTCATGGGGCATACCGGCAATTACACTCGCGAAGAAGCGATTGCGGCTTACCTGGTCTATTTCGCTTTAGCAGCAGCAGCGCTCACGTTTCTTGTTACGCGGGATGTTCGATCGACCATCTCGGTCATTATTGTGGCCGGCGCTTGTGGCATCGCGGCTGGGACCCCTCTCGCCATTTTGGGCGCAATCGGGCAGGCGGCTCGCAAGGGCGCAATCATCAAAGGTGGTATCTATCTCGAGCACCTCAGTTCCGTCGATACGGTAGTTCTCGACAAGACAGGCACGCTCACTCACGGCAAAGCGGAGGTCATCGCGCTACATCCCGTGCCCGGAGTAATGCCGGAAGAGCTTCTTCGTGTCGCGGCATCTGCTGAGCGTTTTTCGGAACATCCATTGGGTAAAGCAATCGTCCAAAAGGCGGCTGCACTCCATATTTCGATGGACCCTCCCGAAGACTTCGTCTATTTGCCCGGGAAGGGTATCCATTGCTGGGTCAAAGGCTGTCCCCGTTCTCGTAGGATCACGATGCTTCTTGGGAGAAAAAGGCGTCACCATCACGCAGACTCGATAATCGGCCGCATCGAATGCCGAAATCTTTGTCGCTCATGGCCATCATCTTCCTGGGAACTCTTGAGATTGCAGACATCTTGCGCTCTTCTGCAGTTGCTGCAATGCGTGGCCTGAAGCAAATGGGTATTCGCACAGTGCTACTCACGGGTGACAACGTTTCCATCGCTAGGGCAATTGGCAATGAATTATCTGTGGATGAGGTACGAAGCTGAGCTGCTTCCGGCTGATAAGCAGAGCCGCATTCAACAAATGCGCTCTACGGGCCGGATGATTGCCATGGTAGGGGATGGAATCAACGACGCTCCCGCACTTATGGAAGCGAACGTAGGCGTTGCGATGGGATCGGGGACGGACGTCGCTCGAGAAAGCGCCAACGTGCTCCTGTTGGGAAACGATCTTGCCAAGTTTGTAGATGTAATGCGGATTGCCAGGCGCTGCAATCGAATTATCATGACCAATTTCGTGGGCACTCTTCTGGTTGATACCGCAGGAATAGGATTGGCCATGTTTGGCTTTCTAAATCCGATTCTTGCCGCTCTCATCCACGTGACCTCAGAGTTGATCTTCATCCTCAATTCGGCGCGGCTGCTGCCAGCACTTTCGAGAGAGTAGATCGAACCTGATATTTGCTTACTCGGCCATCCGCCACGGCGATACGTTACGCCATTTCTTCAATTCTTCTGCCGCCCAGACAGTCGGCTTGTCTTTGTGACACGTCGTGCAGGGATTCGGAATTTTATAGCTCTCGGTCATTGCCGGCGTAATGAATCGGAACGTATGGCTTCGCACGTTCACATCCGTAATAGTCTGTTCAATTTGAGGCATATGGCACACGACACACTCGCTGCCTGCGCTCCCGGACTTATGATGCGTGTGCTCTTCGAGAGTCGTCGTATGCGGTCCATTCGGTGATCCAGGACCGTGACACTCGAGACACATCACATTCGCAGGCTTCAGCAAGTCGGCATTGTTCTCAGTTCCATGCACATCATGACAACTGAAGCACTTGATGCCCCGCCTGTACATCACGCTCTGAATAAAATCGTTGCCTTGCATCCGATTCTTATGAGCGGTGCCGTCAGCAAAATGTGTAAAACTCGTTTCACCGAGTTTGTGCTCCTCGAGCTGCCAGAAATCCTGTAAATCGAGACCCACGTGAAAGCCCACTGGCCAGTCGTAGTATCGGCCTGCTATAGGGTTCTTTAGGGGACGCCCTTGTGAATGACATTGAATACAGACATTATTTGCCTGCACAAAATTGAGCCGCGCGGGGTTGACGATGTTCGCGCGCGAAGGACGGCTCACATGCTCACCGCCAGGTCCATGACAACGTTCGCATCCCACATTCCATTCAGTGACAGTCTTTGTCCGAAGGTCAAAGTTGACCGAATGACAGCCATCGCACAGAGGACCCGTGGGTCGCTTCATGTTGTCGGGAGGATAAAGCGGTGCCCACCAATCGGTCCCGTTCTTTACGAAATACGGTCGCCAGATTTGATGTGTAATGTCCCACTGCGCCGGTAGCGGAAAGTAATCATCGCCGACCTTTTTGAAATAGCGCTGCTTCCACTTGCTCCCATAGACAAATGCGATGTCGTCTTTCGTAAACTTGACCAGGGGATCGGGTCGCGAAAGATCCGGCAGAATTGCGTCGGGATGTTCCTTCGGATCGCGCACAACGTTCGCCATTCTGGTCTTCTTCCAGCGCTCATATAGCTGCGGGTGGCAGGTCTTACAGGCCGCTGACCCGGCATACCGCCCGACAGGTGCAGCCGCGAAACTGGCCAAAAGCAGAACCAGGAGTGGGCTCAATTCCTACCTCGTGTCGCGATCACGATAAACTATCAATCGTAGCCGTTGTCCCCATCTAACAAACCTTTCGCCTCAGCACTTTTCCTGATTGGCTTCGTTTCGTATTTTTGCCTTACACCCCCCGCCTTCTCCCGGGGACGTTGGACCGAGTTGAACATTGGCCCGTTCTATGTCGATACCGAGGGAGACGCCGGTGCCGCGCGCGACGCCCTCACACAGCTCGAACAACTTCGATGGGTGTTGGGTGGCTTACTCGAATCGAAAGACCTGCCCAGTGTGTGGCCCATCCGGGTTATGCTGGTCCGAAATGAAAAAACGAACCCAAATCCATCTCGGGACCAGTTCGTTTCGCAAAATGGGCAATACATATATGTCAGCTCCTCGAGTCATCACCTCCCGTTAGAGCAAGTTACCGGGATTTTGCTGGACGCGAACACGCCTCGCTTGCCGCCTGAAGTCGAATCCGGCCTTCGCCAGCTGTTCTCGACTTTGGAGGCGCACGGAAGCCGCGTCACCTGGGGTGGTCCACCCGCGCACCCCGATCTCGACTGGGCGCGCATGCAGCTCTTGGCGACCAAATTTGAGTATGGCGCCAGCTTTCATATTTTCATGAACGCTCTTCGCAGCAGCACCCTTCGCGTCGCCGAGCGCAACGCCTTCGGCAAAGATGCCCAGACCCTTGAGCAAGAAGCGAAGGCAAACCTGGCTGCTCACGACTGGCAACCCGTCGGCGTCTCGGGGCGCCCTCTTGATCCCAAGCGTGATTTCGGAGAACACTCGCTCGACGCCGCTGTTGCTGCCGTCTACCTGGCCGATGCGCAGTTTTCCGCTGATCCCAAGGCAGCCGAAGCGGCCTACAAATCGGCCATTGAGGCCGGTGGTATAGCGGCAGCCCTCGGCTATGAAGGTTTGGCCCAGGCAGCCAAGCTCGACAAGGAAGATCCAGCGCCATTTCTCCAAAGCGCCATTAAGGCAGGAAGCAGGAGCGCGCCGGTCTATGTTGCGGCGGCTGAGGGCTTAGAGGCTGATCAAGCCTTGCCGCTGCTGAAGCGAGCCGCCCAGCTGAATCCGCTTTGGGCTGAGCCTGTTTTTCTTCAGGCACAGCTCACAACCGACATGGCTCAACGCGAGGTGCTCCTAAACAAGGCCGTCCAGCTCGATCGCTCGATCGACGAAAGCCTGGCTCGCACTCGCAGATACTCAAACAGCGAACGGCCACTCCACTGTCGCCCAGGGCACGTGGGTTCGCGCCGAAGATTCCGCCGCGCCCGGAGCAGAGCGGGATCGCATCCACCAGCTTCGGCTCAGCTCGGAGCAGGAGAGGCTGGATGCCGCTGAAGCGGTGCGCCGGCGCGAACGTGAGTCCGTGCATCTCGATGATGAGCGCGCGCAACAGGCCGAAACCGCGCGCATTCGTGCCGCCGAGGAGAAAGCTAATGAACAACTTGAGGCCGCTGCCGGAAACGCTAAGCCGGAAAAGGTAGTTCCCTGGGAAGAGACAGTCCGTCAAAGGAAAATTCAGGGAACATTGATTCGGGTGGATTGTCTTCATAGCTCCGCTCGCCTGTGGGTTAAAGAGAAGAGCGGCGCCAGCATCCAGTTGTTCCTCAAAGATCCGACGCAGCTAGGGCGTGCGTGCGGTCCACAACAGCAGCCTCGACGCGTGTCGGTGGCTTACTCGCCCCGGTACGATGATCGCCTCAACACCTCGGGCGATGTGGTAAGTATCACTTTTCAGTGACCCCGGCCATCCGCAGCGTAACCCTCGCCGATGCCTCAGTGCTTGTTGACATCGAGCGCCAATCCTTCTCTAATCCAACCTGGGATCGGAACAGCTTTTTCAAACACACCTGTGTTGTCGCCGAGATTCAGGGCTGCGTAGCTGGGTTTCTGGTCTCGCGGGAGATTCTCCCCGCTGTGGACGGCGCTCTGCCTGAACGTGAAATCCTTAACCTTGCCGTGGCTCCAAGGTATCGCCGGTTGGGCATCGCTACAGCGCTCCTGAAGCACGAACTCAGCCGTGAAGCGACGCATTTTTTGGAGGTGCGCGAATCGAATGTCGCAGCCCTTGCGCTTTATCGCAAATGCGGCTTCATAGAGGTGGGCCGCCGTGCCGGATACTATGAGTTTCCTGCCGAAACCGCTATTGTCATGAGCATGAAATAATGCTAACTTTTGAATGCGGCTGGCCGCTGTGACCGGTCGCGAGTGAATTCATGCACTCATACCCACCGGGCCAGATTTTCCGCCAACAATCCAGAACCCGACTCGGCGGCGTTACTCAACGAGGAGAACCCTTGATGGAGAATCACACGCAAGACGAAGAATTGAAAGCGCATCTGCTCGCAACAAACGAGCAATTCCGGACGCTTGCCGGGCAGCATGCGCAGCTTAAGCAGAAAATAGGAGAAATTGAGTCCAGACCGCATGTTACTCCCGCGGACGAATTAGAGGAGCAACGTCTGAAGAAGCTCAAACTTCACCTAAAGGATCAAATGAACCAAATGCTGGCGCGGAGTAAGCACGCAAGCGTCCCTTAACGATTTCACCGAACTCTCGCAACGATGCCATTCGTAATGTAGTCTGTGCTGCAAGACCTTAACTACGCACTCCGCAGGTTTCTCAAAAGTCCTGGTTTCACAATTCTCGCTATCTTGACGCTGGCTCTCGCGATCGGCGCGAATACGACGGTTTTCACCGCGATTAACGCGCTAATACTCCGTCCCTTACCAGTCGAGCGGCCGAACGAGTTGGTCTTCTTTTCCCAAGGAAAAGACTCCCAAAACCAAAGTTATCCCAATTATCGCGATTTCCGGGACCGCACGCAGAACCCTTTCCGGTCTGATCGCCTTCCGAGTGGCCATGATGGCGCTCAGCCACGCCGGAACCAATGCAAGAATCTGGGGCTACGAGGCGAGCGGTAACTACTTCCAAGTACTTGGGGTGCATCCTGCTCTCGGTCGCTTTTTCACTCCCGCCGAAGACCAGAAGCCGGGAACGAATCCTTATGCCGTAATCAGTTATTCGTGTTGGCAGCACCGGTTTGGCTGGAGATCCGGCCGTCACCCAGAAAACCGTCAAGCTTAACGGCCTCGACTACGCAATTCTCGGCGTTGCCCCGAAAGGATTCATCGGAACAGAACTTCTTTTTGTACCCGGAGATATGGGTCCCTATGTCGATGGAAGGCGCAGATCGAACCTGGCAATGACTGGCTCAACAATTCCCATGACTGGAATATTTGGGTTCTTGGACGGATCAAGCGCGGCATTTCACGTCAGCAAGCGCAAAGTGAAATCAGACAGCATCGCCGCACAATTGGTGCGAGAGCATCGGGATGCGAATGATGGAATGCGCGTGCACTTCACGACAGCCAGGGCTTGCTTGGCGATTTCCTGCGCGGTCCCGTGGTTGCGTTTGCCGGGGTGATTATGGGGGTCGCCTGTCTTGTGCTTCTGATTGCTTGCACGAACCTCGCCAGCTCACTTCTGGCGAGAGCTACGGATCGTAGAAGAGAAACTGCTATCCGGCTCACCTTGGGCGCCGGACGGATTAGATTGATTCGGCAACTTCTTACGGAGAACCTTGTAATCGCGCTTGCGGGTGGTGCGGCAGGCCTTTTACTGGCATGGTGGCTCACCAGCCTTATCACGACGGCAAGCCTTCCCTTCGACTTCCCGTTTAATAAAACGCTCACGATCGACGCACGTGTACTAGCTCTTCGCGTTCCTAGGCTTCGGTTCTTACGGTTCTCTTTTTCGGGCTTGCACCAGCGATTCAGGCCACACGCCCGGATCTTGTCCCAGCGCTCAAGAATGAATCATGGTCTCAGCGCTTGCGCCGCTGGGAAATGCGAGACGTTTTGGTTACAGCTCAGATCGCACTTTCGATTGTACTGCTCGTTGGGTCAGTTCTCGTTGTGCGCAGTTTGCAAAATGCCCTCACGGTGAACGTTGGATTTAATCCGCGGAATGCTGCGTCGGTTTCCTTCGATGTAGGAATGCAGGGCTACAGCGACGCGCGCGGCCTTGATTTTCAGAAGCGTCTCTTGCAAAAGGTGCAGACCTTGCCTGGCATTGAGTCAGCCAGTCTTTCGAATACCATTCCGCTGAGTTTGGATGTCTCGAACACCTCGCTTGTAGCGTACGGCAAGCCAGTACCGAGACCGTAGCGAAAAAATCGGCGCAATTTATTACTACGCTGGTCCTGGTTTTTTCCACACATTGCAGACGAGATTGCTCGAAGGCCGGGAGTTTAATTGGCGCGATACGTCCGATTCACCCAAAGTGGTCGTGATCAACATGGCGCTTGCGAATCGCTTATTTCCGAATGAAAATGCCGTCGGGAAGCTGGTGAGGCAAGGTGCGGGTAGCCAATGGTGGCAAATTGTCGGCATTGTCGAAGATGGCAAATATCAGTCGCTGAATGACGAAAATCAGCCGGCGCTTTTCTGGCCCATGTTTCAGCGGTATGAGAACACGACTACATTGGTCGCTCGTTCCCACTTACCAGCAGACCAGTTGATTGGCACCTTGCGCAAAACCGTTACGAGATATGGATGCTACGATGCCGCTGTTCGATGTAGCCACGTTAGAAGCCCATCTCGCTCTGCCGCTTACACCCGCCAGGTTGGCAGCGACAGCGCTCGGGGGCTTTGGCTTCTTAGCCGTGGTACTTGCCGCGATTGGAGTCTATGGGGCAATGGCGTACGCAGTGGCTCGGAGAACGCGCGAGATTGGCATTCGCATCGCAATCGGAGCGAGTAAGGGCAACGTGCTTGCATTAGTGATGCGCAGAAATTCGGTACTTCTCGCAATTGGAATGTTGTGCGGCGTGGCGGCGGCACTCGCGGTAAGCCGTTTATTCAACGCGGTTCTTTACGGAGTCAGTCCGAGAGATCCGGTGACCTACGCTCTTGCTGATCGCGCTAATGACCGCTGTAACTCTTCTGGCCTGCACCATTCCCGTGCAGCGTGCGTTGGCGGTAGATCCTGCCAACGCGCTGCGCGAAGAATAGGAGACAGCGTTAGTTGCTGTTGGAGGAGTGCTGGTCGTCCCAGGATCCGTGGTGCTGGGATTGTCACCCGTATCGGCCGGACGCCGCTTCAACTTCGGACGATCCTCATCATCACCCTTGGACTTCTTCGAAGGATCGGTTTCGTCCTCGATTGGCGCATTTGAGTTCGGATTGCGGCGCAAGGTTGGCTTATTCGGGTCTTGATTCGCCTGATCGGGCCGGCGCTGATTCTCGAGCATGGCTAACCGCGCCTTCACGTCGTTGAATTCAGAAGTGGTGACGACGTACTCCGGTCTTGTTTTCAGATCGGAGATCTCTTTCTGTGATTTCCCGATGCGATCGTCCGTCATTGGGTGAGTGGAAAAAAGCTTCGAAACGCTGCCGGGTTTGCGCTTTTCGTCGGTTTGGATCTTCTCAAAGAAATCTACAAAGGCAGTTGGATCGTAGCCGGCCTTGTACATATACTGCACGCCCAGGTAATCGGCTTCGGCCTCAAAGCCGCGCTGGAACTTGAGGAAGGTCATCGGCACAAGCAGGCCAGAAGCTTCGTAGATTCCATAAGCGGCGGCTCCGCCCATAAATATAAGAGGAATGGTTGCAAGCTGCGCGATTTCACCGCGAGTCGCTTGGCGCGTGCCATGACGGCAGGCAACATGTGCGATCTCGTGAGCCATCACGCCAGCCAGTTCCGCCTCAGTGTCAGCCCTCAAAATTAAGCCGGAATCGACGAAAAAGAATCCGCCCGGCAACGCGAAAGCATTCACTGTCGGATCTTCGATGACCTTGATAGTGAAGGGCACCTTGGCGTCGGAATTCCGGACAAGATTTTGGCCGATCCGATTAACGTACTCCGATACGACGGGGTCGTTAATGATCTTGGATTGGCGTTCCACCTGTTGCGCGAGCTGCTTGCCGATCGCAATTTCCTTTTCAAGCGAGTAGAAGTTGACCTTGCCGGAGACATTCCGGTCGCCAATGGCATCCGGATCCTTCTCTTTGCTGTCCTTCGGGAACGCCGTAAACGGCGTTGCGATCAATAGCGCCAAGGTGAGGCTGGTAAATGACCTGAGGTGGACCAGTCGCCGCATAAAACTCCTTTTACAACCAACGAACTTCCGTGTTGAGGCAGCCGGGAATCGAGATCTTCTTTCATCTCCAGTATAAGGCCAAATTGAACATCTGGGTGCGCACCCAAAAACAGGAGAGATTCATAACGGTTAACGTATCCTCGAAGACATGGGTTACCAAAAATTAACCGAAGTTTTTGCGGAACCACTCCACTTGCGCTATCGGGACGAATTTCCGGTCAGTGGGGAGCTCATTTACCTGAACCATGCCGCCGTTGCGCCTCTTTGCCGGCCGGCTGCTACGGCTATGAAGGATTTGGCCGATGATGTCTGCCGCCACGGTTCGCTTCATTACAACAAATGGATGGAAGCTTACGCCGGTCTGCGCGAAGCGGCGGCAAAGCTGATCAACGCCTCACCGCGTGAGATCGCGATCGTTAAGAACACATCCGAAGGGATTGCGACTATCGCCGAGGGTCTCGATTGGAAGCCGGGCGACAGGGTGATCGTGTTCGAAGAAGAATTTCCGGCGAACTACTATCCCTGGGTCCGGCTGGAAAGGCGAGGCGTGCAGCTTACTCGGCTTTCTATCTACGATCCCATCGAGAAAATCGCCCCAGCGATTCCAGGGGCACGGCTGCTGGCCGTCAGCTATGTCAATTATCTGAGTGGATTCCGGATGAACCTGCGGCAGCATCGGTGAGTTGTGCCGCGAGCATGGATGTTTCTTTTTTGTGGATGCCATTCAGGGGATGGGTGCCTTTCCAATTGATGTGGAAGCCTTTCATATTGATGCGCTGGCGGCTGATGGACATAAATGGATGCTCGGGCCCGAAGGAAATGCAGTGCTGTATCTACGAGCGAAATGGCTGGACGCTGTTCAGCCGATCGAGTTCGGGTGGTCGAATCCAGCCAACTATGCGGACTACGGCTCTCGCGACATGACGCTTCGCCCCGATGCGGGACGCTATGAATGCGGCACGTTGAATACGATTGGCTGCTTTGGGCAGAGGGCAGCACTGGAGTTCCTATTAGAGATCGGGATTGACAATATTGCTGCCGCAATCGATTTCCTGGCAAATAAATTGCACGCCGATGTTCGCGCAAAAGGTTACGAGGTGATAACCGAACGGACGCGGGACACGGGTTCAGGAATCGTCAGTTTCCGGCACCCATCACTCGACTGCCGGTCGATTGTAAGCGATCTGGCGCGGCATCGGATTGTGTCGACATCAAGACAGGGCTGGATACGCATGTCACCGCACTTTTATATCAGCCCAGAGGAGATTGAGCAGGTTGTGCAGGTTTTGCCCGCCATCTAATTGTTAGCCTAGGAATTGTTCCGCATGCAGACGGAGATAAAAGCGCTGCGAAGGGCAGGGAATCGCGTTGCAACGATTCTGATCGCGCTTTGTGTTGCCTTTTCAACAGCCGGTCCCGATTTGCTGCGGGCGAGCGAGACACGCCAGGCTTGCTGTCGTTTGAAGCATGCATGCGCGTGCCATAAGCCTCATGCTTCCGGCGAACAGGCGGGCTGGTACGCCGTGCCAAGCTGCTCGGACGATTGCCGTCACTTAGCGCGGCTGACGGCTAATTGGAGTGGGATTGTTCCTTCTTCGACCCAGCTCATAGCCGCACCTTCCGGTCGCCGGACACCCGTCCATGGCGGGGTGCGCCGGGTCCAAACGCAGCGCAATACCTCGCTTTACCAACGTCCGCCTCCAAGCATCTCTTAAGACCAACCCCTGAAAAATTTCTGGTTTTAGAAAGAGGATAGTTGTGTCTAAGCTGTCGCAGCGCGTGCATTGCTGTGTCTATTTGTGCTTCGTTACTCTCTTGGGTTGCTGCAATGTTTTTGGGGCAGCGCTCGGCTCAATTCGTGGGGTCGTGCACGATCCGGACCATCTGCCGATCGCCGATGCCAGCGTTACTCGTGCAATCCGTCACTTCGGATTACAAGCTAACAACGAAAACGGGTCCTGCCGGTGACTTCTTGCTGACTGCGGTTCCGGTTGGTGAATACGTTATTAAAATTGATCGCACCGGGTTTCTACCCCAGCAGGAAAGCATCACTGTTAACAGCTCCTCGAGCCCTGTTTTGCACTTTGCATTGAAACTGACACAGCAGAGTGAAAGGGTCGAGGTGTCCGAGAGCTCAAGATGCAATGAACACTGCTTCCACTACACCTACGACCACGATCGACCGGCTTGACATTGAACGCACGCCGGGCGCAGATCGCGCGAATAGTCTCGCGATGATTACCGACTATGTGCCCGGGGCCTATTTGGCGCATGACCAGTTGCATGTGCGAGGAGGGCATCAAGTGGAGTGGCTGGTGGACGGCGTTCCCGGTGCCCAATACAAACATCGCATCGAACGTAGGGCCGCAGTTCAATCCCGAGGATATCGATACTTTGGAGATGCAGCGGGGCGGGTATTCGGCTGATTTTGGAGACCGCACGTATGGCGTATTCAATATAGTGCCGCGCAGCGGGTTTGAACGAGATCGCCAGGCCGAGTTAGTGACGAGTTACGGCAATTTCAATCAGACCAACGATGAATTCAGCATGGGCAATCACACCGAGAAATTCGCATGGTACGGCAGTATCAACGGGAACAGAAGCGATCTCGGATTGATGACCCCTGCATCGGCCATAATTCATGACCGCGACGACGGGTTGGGCGGTTTCGGCACGCTGTTCTACAACTTCACACCGCAAGATCAGTTGCGGGTTGTCGGCTCCGCGCGGCGTGACGATTATCAAGTTCCAAACACTCCCGAACAACAAATCGCGGGTGTGCGCGATAACGAATTTGAAAGAGACGTTTTGCTGAATCTTTCATGGGTACACACGTTAGGACCGGGGCAGCTACTGACAATCTCGCCGTTCTATCACTTCAATCGCGCTGACTACCTGGGCGGACCGAACGATCCGGGGCTGAGCACGCAGAGCAAGCAGACCTCTCAGTACGGAGGCGCGCAGATCAGTTACAGTGCGCTATCAAAACGCCATAACGCTCATCGTGGGGATCTATGGGTTCGATCAAGAGGATTCGAATCTCTTCGCACTGACTCCAACCAATTCTCCTAGCCTGTCGCTTGCGCAACATATCTCGCCAGGCGGCTTTCTGGCTGTAGCCTTTCTGGACGACCAGTTCAAAGTGACTGATTGGCTGACGCTTTCAGGCGGTCTCCGCCTCACGCATTTCAACGGTTCACTTTCGGAAAATGCAGCGGACCCGCGGGTTGGCGCTGCGGTTCAAATACCGCGTTTGCATTGGGTGGTTCGAGGCTTTTATGGCGCATACTATCAGGCCCCTCCTTTGTCTACCGTGTCTGGTCCTCTGCTGCAATTTGCGCTCAATCAAGGCTTCGGTTTTCTACCTTTGCGCGGAGAACGCGACGAAGAGTATCAATTTGGCGTAGCTATTCCGTGGCGCGGTTGGCTGCTGGATGGAAATCATTCCCACATGCATGGGACAAATGTGTTCGATCACAACGCACTTGGAAACTCGAATATATTTCTTCCATTGACAATCAGTGCGGCCGTGGTTGACGCATGGGAAGTGACGTTGCGCTCCCCGGTGATGGTGCGCCGGGCACAACTCCATCTGGCCTATTCGAGCCAGCGGGCAGTAGGTTCCGGAAATGTAACAGGCGGGCTGACAGATTTTTCGCCACCAGTTGGCGGCCTATTCTTATTGGATCATGACCAGCAGCACACGCTGAATGTCGGAGGGTTTGTCAATCTGCCCTGGCGAAGTTGGATAGCGGGCAATGTGTACTACGGTTCGGGATTTCCTAATAATGGAGGCCCGGCGCGGTTGCCGGAGCACACGACAGTGGATCTGACGTTAGGCAAGAATTTTGGAGAGAGTTGGACATTTTCCGTCAATGCGATAAACGTCGCTAACCGGCACTTTCTCCTCGACAATAGCTTGACGTTCGGAGGATCGCACTATTTCAATCCCCGCGAGATCTACGCGCAAGTACGGTATCGTTTTCATTTTTGAGAATTCGCATTATCATGGTCATTCAATATGAATGCGTATGCATTGCATTTAGGTAAGCGCGATCCATTGGACGTGGTTGCTGCTACATCTGGCGAACTCGAGAGTCTGTACGGCAGACTCGGTTCAGAGCGCGTGGAACAGCCATTAGCGCCGGGGAAGTGGAGCCCTCGCCAAGTTTTCTGTCATTTGGCGGATGCTTGGAGGCTTCAATGGGGCCGCGATCAGATGATCGCGGAAATTTTCTCGGCTCTATCGACAGATCTATCCGCCAGGCCGAGCTTCAATGGGGCCGCGATCAGATGATCGCGGAAATTTCGCCGAGTGCAACGACGACCTACGTCCTGACAGCTCCGCTTCAATGGGGCCGCGATCAGATGATCGCGGAAATGTCGATGGCAGCCGAAGGCCGTCCGATGAACCGCCCGGCTTCAATGGGGCCGCGATCAGATGATCGCGGAAATGCAGCCCGATACTCTACTGCAAGGTCCGCTGCTGACTGGCTTCAATGGGGCCGCGATCAGATGATCGCGGAAATCACGGCCCCGTGGGGTAACGTGCAGATCTACGGAGTGCTTCAATGGGGCCGCGATCAGATGATCGCGGAAATCGAACGCAGCGCGCTGACGTCGTGACGCCTGATGCTGCGCTTCAATGGGGCCGCGATCAGATGATCGCGGAAATCTGAAGATCGCAACGGTCAGCATGCCAGTTACGTTGCTTCAATGGGGCCGCGATCAGATGATCGCGGAAATGCGATAACGCCGTTACTAGCCCACTGTCCGACGAACTCGCTTCAATGGGGCCGCGATCAGATGATCGCGGAAATTTGAGCTCAAATCATGGATACCAGTCGAGCTACTGGTGGCTTCAATGGGGCCGCGATCAGATGATCGCGGAAATCGGTGCTGCCCAACGATTCGGAGTATGTCGCATCACGCTTCAATGGGGCCGCGATCAGATGATCGCGGAAATAGACCGGCCACTTAGCAATTCTCGCGCCGATGTTTTGCTTCAATGGGGCCGCGATCAGATGATCGCGGAAATCGAGTGCTGTCCATGAAGCTCGGCGATGACCTCGTGCGCTTCAATGGGGCCGCGATCAGATGATCGCGGAAATACCCCGCCGAGAAACTGATTGACGGATAGCAACTTGCTTCAATGGGGCCGCGATCAGATGATCGCGGAAATGGCTTGCCTTCTATCGTATTCAGTTTTCAAGGATCTATAAGGCGCTTTGCGAGCGCCTCGAACGTATTGGCACCGATCAGCTTGACGCGAACCCAGCGTCTCATCCAAATTGATCAAAAGCAAGTAGTTCATGGCTGCGAGCGGTCACCGGTTTCCGAGCATCACCCCGCCTCTCGCGTTAGCGGGTCACGAATACCGGATACTCTCCGATCTCTCCTTCCAGTAATTTCGCCACGAGCCGGACCTGCACTTCCAGCAGTCTTCTATAACTGACACGATATCCAAATACCGGATGCGTGACTAGCGTATCCATTCTCAACTCGTAGGCGCGGTAGAACCCCTTTCGACCTTCCGCTGTTAATGAGACGGTTTCACCAACACCGATGAAATCGCGCGGCGTCACCATTTTTGTGTTAATCGCGGTGACGACAGCCGAGTCAACAATCAACGGTCGAAACGGCTCCATCAGATCCAACGCCAGCGCTGGGCGGCCGAAGCGAGGTTGATGGTAAAAGCCCATCATCGGGTCAAATCCGGTTGCATAACAAGCAATCGTCAGATCTTTCGACAACAGGCTATATCCAAGCGAAAGCAAAGCATTGATTGCATCGCGTGGCGGACGGCGATTTCTACCGGCAAAATCCATTCGAAAAACGCGCGGCAGCTGCTCAGTATCCTCGATTTTGATCAGGCCCTGGAAAGCTCCGAAATAAACGCGGGCGGCATTACCTTCCAGCCCCAGTAATTCTTCCATGGAATCGCACTTCTCTGCGCGTTCTGCCATCTCCTTCATCTCGCGGAGAGCGTTGCCGTCCGGCTCGATGTGATTACGCAGGAGGAATGTACGTTGGTTGCGGATTTTTCCTGCCACGAGTGACCGCGCGAAGCGGCGGCAGAACCAGATTTCGCCAGCCATCGTGAATTGGCGCTGTCGAAGGAAGACATTTTTGGTCAATAGTCCCGTGGTGATGCCGTAAAACCACCCGCCCATCGAGAAGTAGCAGATTGGAATCCCTTGCTCACAGAGCGACTGGACCGCTTGGGTTGAGAGCTGAATATTCCCCATCAGATTCAATTGACAGATCTCATTGAGCCGGATTTCTTGGAGCAATGCGTCACGATCTTTGACCTGCAAAACGGCTCCTGACTTGCCGACGCGCAAACCTGGCGTATTCAGGTAGGCGGGGCGCAGATCGTCGCGGGGCGTCATAAGCCTTCGGATTTCCGGGCGTGCAGGTTTTCTCGGCGCCGAGCTCTCTCCCGTTACGAACAGCATCATTTGTTCGGGCTCGGGTTCGCTCTGTTCGAGTTCGAGGCGATTCACCTCATCGGGCAGGCAGATTGGAGCGAGTGAGCATCCGGCGCACTTGGGCGAATCCACCAACGGGCTGGGAATGACGCCCTCGCGTGCAATGCGCCAAGCTTTGTCGATGGCCTGTGCGGCTTCGGCGATCACAGCGTCGGTGAACTCAACGCGTACGCGCTGTTTGGTGGTGGTGTAGTAGACGACGCCTTCTTCGCAGCGATAGCCGTTTTCGCGCAGGATTATGGCCTGCACAGAAAGCTGAACGCGGTCGGTGGGCCAGAGGTCGAGCGTATCATTTTTGTCTCGTGGCTTGCCGTGCTTGTAATCGACGGGCGTGACGGCGCCATCCTCGATCTCAATCAGGTCCATTTTTGCGATGACCCGGTGTTGTTCGCTGGAGAGTGTTACGGAGCGTCCGTGGATCTTGTCGTCACCGAGTTCGGCGGGCGTTGGCACCTGTTTGCGTTCGCGATCGACGCGTTTGTGCTGGACGGAGCCCTCCACCGTATCCACGCTCTCGCGGAACACGCCTTCGACCCATTCGTAGAAGAACAGTCTGGGACAGTAGACGAACTCGTTCACCATTCTTGCGGGCAGATAATCCGGCAGGGTGCGGGAGACGGGGAGAGGTGCGGTGGCCATGTGCTTCTACACGACGATGCAGGGCGAGAGGATGGGCGAATACGGAATGCCGAGTGCGGTGATGACGCGGTCGCCCCGGCCTTCCGCGGGACCGAGATCAACGAAGAGAACCTGATCCTGGTCATGGTGAATGATGGCGGCCAATTCGGCGCGGAGCCGGACGAGGTCGGTGGGATTCAACTGGCACTCGAAAACCGAGTATTGGAGATGGTCGCCGTAACCGCGCGTGATTTGGAAGACCTTTCGGAGGCGTTTGTCGTCGCATATGTCGTAGCAGACGAGGAAGGATTTTCGCATTGCTAACCCCAATCTGCGTCGAATTGTCCGAGGCCGAAATGGCATCCGTAGCCGAGTGAAAAGGGCACGGGGGCAGGTTCGTCGAACTCGACACGGAACGCATACCCAGGACGAGGCGCCTCGTCCTGGCGATTGCGCCGAAACTTGATTGGCGGAAAGCGGCCAGCCAATTTTGTTGGCGTTATTTGCACAGGTTGGCGAAGACCATGATTCCTGCACTCACGCTGAATCTCCCCGATCAGGAAATCCATTACGCTGCCGCGTCCCTTGCGCCAGTGCCGTACGGTAACAAACGGGGTCGTGCTGACGACTTTGCGAGCGGTGGACCGAAACGCAAGATCGTCTTTAGGACCCATCCATGTGGGACTTACCCGTACCAAATCAGCTTCGCCTTTGAAGCAATTCGCGGCGCCAAACCGCGGGAGGCATTTGATGCCAGAGATCGCACCGATCTCCTCCGAGTTGAATTCCAAAGCTCGCGAAAACAACAGCACGGTGTCGATTCGTCCCTCGGTATTAGCCCGCGGCAGAATGAAAAGATGATTGTGGTCCTTCAGCGGCCGGCGTTGGTTATCCTTGCCATGGATGAGCGCGGGAATTGGTCTGCCGCGTTCTTCAAACTGTCGCATCAGCCGGCCTCTGACCCGCTCAGCAATTCGAATCGTTTCTGTTGCACGAGGCAGAACGCGACCATGTAACTCCAGCACCGCTGCCGAAATTCCCCTCCCTCGACTGGCCACGCGTTGTGGCAGCCAGGTGGTTATCGCATCCCGCTCAGCCAGGATATACGGAACCTGGCGCATCGCCGACGGCCCGCTCAATCGCTCTTTCAGGAGTTCGCCACTTGAATAGGCGATCGCCTCCAGCCAAGGCCGCTTGCCCGAATACTCGCCCGCTGGTACAGGGCAGGCCAGGTGCACTATCTCTCCAGAGATGCTGGTTTCGGAGGCCGGGAAACAGTTGCACCCCTCGCCGACCGAATCCGCTTGCCTCAATTCCGCCGCAATCCACGATTCCGAGCGCCCCAGGTAATTGAGCGCCGAAAGCAGTTCCATCAGAACCGCTCGCTGAGCCTCACGTAAGCCGACCACCCAATGCACGAGGCAGGTAGCGTGAGGCGCAAGAGCCACGAATGCGTCGAATATTAAGCTCTTGTCTGCGAGATCCCAGGTGTTGCTGCTCAGGTAGGACCGTGTATGGGCGCTCACCACCTTCGGCAGCCTAAAAGTTGGCAGCGTACTCGCTAATGCGACAAAAAGACCTCGCATCTCCTCGTCAGCGAGATGCGAGCATTTCCGCTTCCATGCGTCGTACAGAGCGCGAAGCAGCCGATAAAGTGCCGGCGGCCACTCCGCTACGCCTTCATTGACGTGCCGTCCCCAAGCGGTACCGTGATAACGATTTGTTGGAAAGCGAAGCTCAATTGTTGTCATGTTCAGACGTCCCCGAAGCTTCTTCGGAGCCCTTTGATGCAGAGCCCGATTTGGTTTTCTCCGCTTTCTTTCTCGTCACGGGCACCTTCAGTTCCGTTACGGCTGGATTGGCAAACTGAGCCTTGCATCGGGGGATCAGCTGCCTCGCCTCTTCCAAAAGCTCGGACTCTTTGAGGAGAACAAAGCCCTTCGGCTGCGTCGCCTCGATCTCGCCGCTCACCGCTAGATTACACGCCGTACGAAGGCGCAACTCGCTTTCCAGAAACCGTCGGATTTTCAGCAGTGACAGAACGGTCAGCAATCGCTCCGCCGGTTCCCCAAGTCGATATGAGCGAATCTGCGATGTGTCAAGATTGAAAAAAGCTGTTATCTTTTCAGCCACATATTCGATTCGCGAATACGGCACATTGCTGTACACGTCCTTCGTCTCCCCACCCTCCACCTGGATTTCGCCCTTAGGATCTACTGGGCTGTTCTTTACACCCCCGGAAACCGCCTCCTCTACGTTCTCCGCTTCAATAAAGCCGGAAAGCGCGCGCGGAACCCGAACGCGTCCGTCAAGCAGCGACAGAAACACGCCATGCACCAGACTGTTCGGATCGTATTTGAACAGGGCGGCATAGATCTTTTCCCAATTCAAAGAGCCCTTGCCTGAACAGCCCATCTCATCGGCCAGCGTCTTCTTGAAATCCGGCGGGAGTAGATAAGGCGATGCCAAACGGTGCGGCTCCACAAGCGAAGAGGTGCGAATCGAACCCACACTATCGCCCTGCAGTATCGCAACAACATAAGGCAACCCCTTCAGGCTAGGGTCGAGATTCGTGCCATCGATATCAAGACAGGTCTTTTCCAGCCGATTCGCAACGGATTGAGCGCTCTCCACCAGCAGCATTCTTGTCCCGTGCTTCCCGTCGACATCCGGGCGGCTGTACACTGCAGCGCCGATATCGACGAATCCTGTGGGCTGAAATCTTTCGCCCTGCAGAGGCCGCAAGCGAGCCATTAAGAGAACTCGAGGCGCTTGTCCCAAAACTTTGTAATCCATCATCTATCTTCCTTTCAAATTTGAACTGACTCGAATTCTGTTTCTTCTACAACCAACGATCTGATCCAGTCCAATCGCCCGACCGGGATCAGTAATGCCGCCCCTAAGCGCATGCCGTCCCCGAAATCGCGACCCGCATTGACCAGCGGTCGCAGTCCGGAGACTCGCAATCGATGAATCGCTACATCTGTCGCCTCGCCGACCCGTCCCGCCGCAAGCAAACCTGGAACTGACAGGTCGGGCTTGATGCTGATCTCGCCTTGCGGGCTCGGCATTCCTCTTTGCGTCTCGGGCGCAAATAACTGCTTCATTAAGCAATACGCTGGCCATGCGCGAAGCTTTTCCGCTTCTCTGTCCTCCGGTATCTCTTGCCCGCCTTTCTCGTTCTGAACCAGCAGAAACGCAAAAAGCAAGTCTTCAAGAAGCTCTTCCTCGAGACCTCCATCGAGAAATCTTGCGATGTCGCCGGGCGGCGCCCACCGGCTTGCCCAGAACGGGCTTTGATCCGACGATTGTCCGCGCAGAGCTCGCCGTCGCAACGTAGACAGCATGCGTTCAGCAAGATCGCGGCCCATCCATGAAAACTGGTTTGTTCCGGCGCGCAAATTGTCGATTAATTCCCCGGTGCTGTCGTGCCCACCTAAGGAAGCCAGAGCTGCTGCAATCCGCGCCTCGCAAGACGACCTAGAACACTCATTGATCCAGCTTCTGCTCAGCGTGCCCCGCCGCGGAATTTCCGCTCCGCGCAATAGCAGCCAACGATGCATGGCCCCGAATGCGGCTGCGACGTCGATCAACTTCTCATTCCCGCCGAACAGAAGCGCGCTATACGTCGCCTCATCCACTGCCCGCCTTAAGGGCGGCCATGAATTCGGAGGCTCAGATTGCGCGCCCTTCGCGGCCCGCTCCGCTTGCTCAACAAAGGGCATCAACTCTCGTACCCGGTCCGCCGTGCTTCGGTACTCAACGGGGAACCGTCCGGCCGGCAGCGCAATGTAAGAATCGCCCCGCCGCTTCACCAGGCTGTAGCGAACAAATGCAGAGATCGCGCGATCCACGCCGAGCGAAGCTGCCGCTCGCGCAAAGTCAAGTCCCGTTTTTGCTGCCTTGCCGTCTACTGCCGCTCGCCCCTCCCGCAGCAATGAACGGATCTCGCCGTAGCTCGCCGCCTTGTCCCAAAGCGGCGTCCAGATCTCAGCCCGGGCGGTTCCCGAGTCCTTGTCCGAAGCCGAGCCGAAGCCGACAGCCGAGGCGCGCACCGTGAACGGACTACAGAGGAACGAACGATACGAGATCCCTTGTTTACGATAAATGCCGCCGGCCCAGGCGATTGCTCCCTCAATCGTCAGAACCGCATTCCATGGGTTGACAACCGACCCCGCCTCGATGCCGGTTCCCTGATTGAAGCCCCCGGAGCGCCCTGGATCATACTGCCCTATAGCGATGTCCTGCAAGCCACCTGTTTGCACACCAAAAAGCGCATTCTCCAGTAACGCGCGCACGGGCGTCTTTCCATCCGGGCAAATCAGCAGCTTTGCAACATTCTCCATGAAGTTATTCGTGTAGTCCAGCCGTCCTTCATTGCCGCCTGTGCCCAGGATCGGCGCAAACGAACGTGACTCGTCGGCGTTGATCGCGACCGCTGCGTCTAGCCAATCCACACATCGGTCCGATAGCCGGTTCCGGCACGCACGCAAGATCCGCAGCCGCCGCTCATCTTCCTGTGCCTTTGAAGCGCCCTTACCCAACCCCGCCTCTTTCAAAATCCGTCCGGCTGTTTCAAGATCTCGTCGGTACTCTTCGAATCGCCCATTCTTTGATTGCCGAATCGCCTCGATACCGACCTTGCGATCCTTGGGATAGAAACCGCTGCCTCCATTCCACGGTGCGACCACCGGCGTGGGAATGTACAGCTTGAGGAAGAACTCGATCAGCGCTTCCTGGTCTAGGTCTGACTGGAGCACAAAACACTCTTTGGTCCAGCAGCCACGCGCTTTGGCATCGGCCTGCTCCGATATCAAACGCAATACCGCTAGCGCCTTCAAATAGGCGGCCAACGGTTGAAACGGACAGTCTATCAACTCAACCCCAATCATCCCTTCACCTCTTTTGCCATCGCGCTTGCTCGTTCATCCGCTGCACGCAGCAGCATCTCGAGGAATGCAAGTCGGAATGGGCCTTCCTTAGCAATAAGGGAAAGAACTCGATGGGACCACGCCTCATTGCCTACCTCAGAAATCCCGAGCTCCGTGACGGCAAGGGAGAGCTTCGTTTCCGAAACCTCTTCGCCGCCCCCGAGCCGAGCGGGGAAGAGCGAGTCACCCTCTTTAATTCCCCTTGCAATCCTCTTCCTCGCGTCGAACTCCTCCCCAGGCATCGAGCGGATATTCAAGCGCACTTTGCCGTGGTGTGCCGCGACCACGTATGCCGCGAGCTCGTCCTGTCCCTTTTGCAGCATCGCGAGCGCTGAACCAAGCTCATGCCGGAACCATTTCCGGCTGTGCCCGCCTCGGCGCGCTAAGCCTTTAGGCTGCTTTGCAAGGATTTCGTTTGGGAGTTCGGCTGACGGTGCTGGAAGATTATGCATAGTCTGCTGAAACACCGGATGTGCTTTGCCCCAATCGTGATAACGTGCGGCCCATTTGAGCGCTTCTCTGTGCGACCCCAGATCCACGTGCAACTTCCGCAACAGTTCTTCGAGTTCCCTGACAACCTCGTCCGTATGCTGCTCTAGAGTTTGGCGAGCGCCTTCTGATATCGGGTCGTTATCATTGCGATCTTCCTCACCCGTACTCACTACTAAATCCGGCACAGCCCTTGTCGAGTCCGGGCACCACCCTCGCTCTGTGTCGTACCCTCCGGAACTCGAAGGCAGTAAAACTCTCATGCCCGGATAAAATTGATTCCGATCGACGCCCTTCCATCGCCCGCGGCCCGTAAAATCCCATGTATAAGCGCTGTCCTTCTTATTGAGGAATGTGCGCAATTCATCTACTAGCACCGGGCACAGCTCGTCTTGCGAAATCCGGCGTCGGTCCGGTTTCTCGCTCTTGAGCCAAGTCCGCCAAGCCACATACGCATTCTTCTCTTCCCCGCTACGCACGAAACGCGCAACATCAATGTGATTTCCGGTTAGGTCTGGCGTGGTATCAAATAGGTCCATCAAGTCGGTTTTGCGCAGCACGAATCTGTACGGCGGGGGTTGCTTGATTTTCCCGTCTAAAGCGGCAGGGGCTGCGGATTCTAGGTGTTTCAGTTGAGCAACCGCTTGATACACATCGTTTGGCTCATAAGGAGCTAACTGATCCTTGTCCGTCTTAGGGTTGCCCTTGCTCCTCAGTGGGCGCTCTACCCAGAAAATGCGCGACCCGTCCCTTTCTCCATACCGGTTTACACGGCCGAAACGTTGTACGAGCGAAGACCAAGGCGCAACGTCCGTCACCATCAGATCGGCGTCGATGTCTACGCCCGCTTCGATCACCTGCGTTGAAACAACAATCCCGTTCTTTCTCTCGAGAACGCGATCTAGTTTTTCAGCCCGGTCCGGAGGGCGAAAGCGCGAGTGCAGCAAGAATAAATCTCTTACGCCGGCTTTCTTTAACTCATCCCAAATCTCCTGCGCCCTTGGCACTGTGTTCGCGATCACGAGAGTGAGCGTACCCTCCCGATGCTCTTGCGCCACAAACCGCGCACATCCCTTCGGCATCTCACAATCCTGAGCGGCATGTATTATCTTCGACGCATGTAAGCGCTTCTCGATAATCTGAATTTTCAGGTCGTCCTGTTCGAGCTTCACTACTCGAGGGCTTTCTTTAAAATCGACCGTCTCCAACCACGACTCGTCGAAGGTAGCGGACATCCACACGCTCGGCACGTCGCTGAACGTCTTAAACTCTTTTCGAAATGCTGCAAGCTGCGTGCTTGTCGCAAGCGCATCGCCAAGCAACTGCACTTCGTCGTAGATCCACATCGCATCGTTATTCAAAAGTGCGAAGTCGATCGGCCAGCGGAACGGGCTCTGTGCATAGCCGCGGTTTAACGCACGGCTGATGAGTATATCTTGGGTTCCGACGAGAATGGCCGGATCAGCGGGCGAAAGCGCCAGGTCCAGCTTCTCGCTCCCACCCATCAACTCCACAACCTGAACGTCAACCTCTGCGGCCTTGACTCGCTGCCGTGCCACGTCGGCAACCTGCTTCGTTAGCGTCCGCCCTGGCAAACAGTACGCCAGCCTCGTTGTCGGTCTACGGTACAGCCAATCGATGACGACTGTATCCGTCTTGCCCAAACCGGTTGGGACCTTCAGAACAGTTGCTGCAGCCTGGCTCTCATGGAAGCGCAACTGATAAGGAAACGGCTCCTCTCCACTACGCAACAGGCAAAAGAAATCGAAATATGATTCCATATATCACTCGAAGGCTTGAAGTCCAAATAACGGTACGCACGCGAGGATGTGCTCTCGCGTACGCAGAGCGATTAGAGTATTGTTTTCGGCGGAAACAGGTATTGCGGGCCGCCACTGCGGCCGAGCCATAATTTCCGCAATCGCAGCCGCTTAGACGCTCCCGAGATCGCGATGCCTGGGTCCTGAGGTTTCTGGCGTACGCGCATCGTATCTCCTTTCCCGAGGTCCGGTGCGCGGTATAATACAGACGAATAGAGATTCTGCGCGCCGGAACTGGTTTGAGTAGGCCAGGACTAGGGTTTCACAGTATACACAAGTTTGTTCATCTCCGGCTAAAGTTTGTTGCTTTTTTTGGTGCTGGCCCCATTGAAGGTGTATTCTGCGTAAGAGATATTACGTTTCGGCGAAAATTCCACGATCAATTGATCGCGGCCTCATTGACGGACTTCAGGCCAGCTGATTCTGACGCAAAATATCGCGGTACTCAGACTGATACCGACTGATGGGCAGGTCCTCTCCCGCGAGGTTGCAAGCGATGTACCAGGGTTCGGCGTGGTAGATCATGTCGTCGAACGAAGGCTCATCACAGTTCGCACTGGGTCCATTTGGTAGCTGCCGCCAGAGCGCAGTGACTTTTTCTGCGGCTTTGCTTCGTTCGAAATGATGAAAGCGAACCAGACAGTCTTCAATTGCGGCCCAAAAGTGAGATGCTGTGCTCGCTCGCACCACATCTATATGATCCGCTTTCGAGCGGCTTTATTCAAGACTTCCGCTGGCGCAGTATGGAAGCTAAGTTGGTCGGCATCTGCGATGCTCATCCGCTGATTCCAAAACGCCGCGACCGGACCGTACACCAAGTCATAGTACGACGGCAGGTGAGCAGGGCGACCGTGGCCCGTTGCCCCATTTCTGCAGTAGTGGATCAAGCTCCAGAAGTCATTAGCGTAAAAATCGCCTCTAACGAAAGCGAGAGTCTGTAACGTGGCCAAATCATTTCTTGAAATTTCGAGTTCCACTACTGCGGCCTGCGTGCCGGATTTGCTAGCGGCAATTTGTGCGGCCCACGTATGCGCCTGGCGGAGAAGAGTGGCGGTATAAAAGCCGGGACCGAAATCGGTGTGCGTGCGTCCGAAGCTGGTGAGAATTGGCCCATTCACGATGGCGCTCGCGAATGTGTCCACTGTGCCGTGATACAGGACAATGTCCTGATTGGTCCAAATAGGAGGCGGATAAACGACAGGGTTTGAAGCCATTTTTCGAGAAACCAGTCACAAACGTGGACGCCGCTACGCCACGTCGACCAGCGCAGCTTCTGTCGTCGGCTCGGGGATTGGATCACCGTCCTCGCGCATGCCTTCGAGGTGCATCTCGATTCGTTACGCGTCCTGGTTTAAGAGAGTGCTTAAATTGCCGATACTTGAATCACGTTCCGCGTCCGATAATGGTTGATCCGGGGATATGATTGCGCATCTGCGGGGAACGCTCATCGAGAAGCATCCGAACCAAGTGATTGTCGAGGCGGCCGGGGTGGGTTATGACGTGCAAATCCCGATCTCCACGTACACTTCGCTGCCGGATGTCGGGGCCGCTGTCGCGCTTCGGATCCATACCCATGTAAGAGAAGACGCACTGTCGCTATTTGGTTTTGCCAGTCCTGAAGAGAAGCTGGTGTTTGAACGGCTGATCTCGGTGAGCGGCATCGGACCGAAGCTCGCGAATACGGTGCTGTCGGGACTAGCGACGACGAACTTGATTGCTGCGATTCGGAACAGCGATATTCAGCAGTTGGTTCGTATTCCGGGCGTGGGTAAGAAGACGGCAGAGCGGATCGTGCTCGAGTTGAAGGATAAGCTGCCGGGAATCGAAGCCGGAGAAAAGACGGCGATGGCGGCCGGAGCGGGAGCATCGTTCAACGCGCTGGAGCGGGATGTGCTTTCGGCGCTGCAGAATCTGGGCTGCTCGGCGGCATCGGCTGAAGAAGCAGTTCGGAAAGCGAAACAGCGCGGGGTAGAGGAATCGTTCGAACCGTTCTTCCGGGCAGCGCTTGCGATGGTGCGTTAAGGTGGATGACGTGCAAGCAACCCGTCGCTTCGCTCCGGGCTCCGAATCGAGTCGTGTATGGGTTTGATGTTACCCGTTTTGAGGGTAGTGGTGGCTTGACTATGGCCCGCGGGCAGGGGATGGTATCGCGCGCGCCGCAAGAGGATGAGCGGCAATTCGAGGCGTCGCTTCGTCCTACTCGGCTGGACGATTTTGCGGGGCAGCCGCATGCGCGCGAGCAGCTTGCAATCGCGATCGAGGCGGCGAAACGGCGTGGCGAGGCGATGGACCACGTGCTCTTGTGCGGGCCGCCGGGTCTCGGAAAGACTACGCTGGCGGGAATCATCGCGCAAGAACTCTCGGTGCCTTTGGATCAGACCGCGGGCCCGGTGCTGCAGAAGAAGCTGGATTTAACCGGCATCATCACGAACATCAAAGCGCGTCAGGTCTTCTTCGTGGATGAGATACATAGGCTGCTGCCGGATATCGAGGAGCTGCTCTATTCCGTGCTGGAAGATTTTCGCGTGGATCTTCTAGTGGGGGCGGGACCCGGTGCGCGGATACACTCGATTTCGCTGCCGCGATTTACGGCGGTTGGGGCTACCACGCAGCTCAGTCTGCTCAGCGCGCCGTTGCGCGGACGGTTTGGGATTGTGCTGCGGCTCGATCCTTATGACGAGGGCACGCTGGCGCAAATTGTCGAGAGATCGGCCAGGCTGCTCGAAATTGAGATCACGGATGATGCGGCGCATGAGATTGCGAAGCGAGGGCGGGGAACACCGCGCGTCGCGAATCGCTTGTTGCGCAGAGTGCGGGATTATGCGCAGGTGCGGGCGGAGGGCCACATCGATCTTGCGGTCGCACAGGCGGCCTTGGATCTGCTGAAGGTAGATCGTTACGGACTGGACGAGACCGACCAGAAGATCATGACGACCGTTCTGGTGAAGTATGGCGGCGGTCCGGTTGGACTGAATACGATTGCGGCATCGATTGACGAGCAACCTGACACGATTGAGGAAGTGTACGAGCCTTATCTCATGCAACTGGGTTTTCTCGATCGCACACCGCGTGGGCGCATCGCGACGGATCGGGCGTTTGAATACTTCCAGATTCCGCGCGGGATGCGATTGGGAGGGCAATCGGCGTTGTTTTGATGCCGCTGAAGCGCGTCTATCTCTCGCTTGGCTCGAACGTTGGTGAGCGGGAGGAGAACTTGAATCGGGCACTTCGTGCGCTGGAGCGGGAGCGAATTCGCGTTCTCGCGCAGTCCTCGATTTACGAAACAGAGCCGCAAGGGGTGGTTCGTCAGCCTTGGTTTCTGAACTTGGCTGTTGAATGCGAGACGCGGCATTTCCCGCTGCAATTGCTAAAAGTGATCGAGCGCATCCAACGCGAACTCGGCCGGGAACGCGGAGCAGGTGCTGTGCGCTGGGGGCCACGCGCGATCGATATCGACATACTGCTGTTCGGGAACCTCATCATGGCTACCCCACAGCTCACAATTCCACATCCGCGAATGCTCGAGCGGCGATTTGCGCTGGAACCGCTAGTCGAGATCGCACCGGAGCTAAGTCATCCGGGGACAAGAGAGGCACTGAGCAAATACCTCGGCAAAGTGGCGGGGCAGAAGGTGCGGAAGGCTTGATTCAAGTCAGGCTTGTGGATTCAGCTTTTCGATGCGCACGGTCGCAATGCGATTCCGCCCCATTTTCGTGATGGTAAAGCGGCGGCCGCCATACTCGATGGAATCATTTAGCTTGGGGATAAAGCCGAACTGAAAAAGCAAGAATCCAGCGAGCGTTTCAAAGCCGGCCTCGCCTGGCAGGGCGATGTTATAGCGCGTTTCCAGATCGCGAATAGTCGTGCTGCCTTCGAGCTCGAGAACCGTTTCTTCGCGAGCAGGAGCGGGGCGGATGATGTCATGCTCATCGCCGATATCGCCGAAAATCTGTTCGAGCACATCTTCAAGTGTGACTAACCCAGCCACAGTTCCGAATTCATCTACCACGAGGGCCATGTGGGCGTGATTGATGCGGAATTCATCAATTAGCTGATTGAGCGGCTTGGTTTCTGGCACGACCAAGGGCTTGCGAAGGAAACGGCGCAAACGGAAAGGCTTGGTGGCACGGCGTCTCTCGTGAGCAAAGCGGCGCTCTTCCCAAACACGCATGAGGTCTTTGTAGTGAACGATGCCGATGATTTGTTCGGGGCGATCCTCGTAGACGGGAACGCGGGTGTATTTATGCTCGGCCATGACGCTGAGGACAGTGTCGAGATCAGCGTCGACGGAAAGCGAAACGATGTTGTGGCGGGGCGTCATGATCTCGCGGGCGGAGTAGTCGGAGAGCTCGATGAGGCGTTGAATCGCGTCCTGCTCAAATTGCTGAAGGTGGCCTTCGTGGCGGCTGGATTGAATGATGTACTTCAACTCTTCAGGAGTGTGGCCACCGCGCTCATGCCCTCCGGTGCGGCCGAGTATGCGGAGTAGGAGAGCGGATGAACGCTCGATGATTACGATGAAGGGCTGCGAGAGTCGGTAAAAGACCAGCAGCGCAGGCGCTGCGAGTACGGCAAGGCGGTCTGCATTCTTGATGGCGAGGTTTTTCGGAACGACTTCGCCGATGATTACGTGGGCGTAGCTGATCAGAAGAAAGGCGACGGCAAAGGCGATGCCATGCACCAATACAGCGGAGGCGTGGAGATGGAAGGATTGCAATGCGTTACGGAAGATGGTGTAGAGCGTGTCCTGGCCGGCCCAACCTAGGCCCGAGGCTTGCGAGCGTGACACCGACTTGCGTGACGGAGAGCAGGCGTCCAGAATTTGAGAGCAAGTTGAGTGCGACTTGCGCGCCCGTCTGACCTTGTTCGGCGAGTTCGCGAAGACGGGACTGGCGCACAGAGACGAGTGAAACTTCGGCTGCGGCGAAGAAGCCATTCATGCCCAAGATCAGCAGAAGGATGAGAAAGCGTAAGGCCATAGCCCTTACTGTTGGGCTCCTTCAGCAACTGATGAGCGCGATGGAGCGGCGAAGTAAAATCGGTGCGTGCTACACCGCATAGTACGCGCCGTCAATGTGAGCATAGCGGTTTTGGTGTTGCTGCTTGTGATTGCAGTGTACTGGTATGCAATTCGGCCGCTGCCTAAAACATCAGGTGAAATCACCGCTCCGATTGGTGAGCTCGCAACCATTGAGCGCGACGCCCGGGGAGTTCCGCATATTGAAGCGGCGTCATGGCAGGACGCAATCTTTCTGCAAGGGTATGCGACGGCCCAAGACCGATTGTGGCAGATGGATAGCCTGCGGCGTTTCAGCGCCGGCGAACTGGCCGAGGTGTTCGGACCCGGGCTGATAGCAGCGGACGAACGATCGCGAAGAATGCGCATCCGGGCGATTGCCGAAGCTGATGTACGACATCTCACTCCGGCGGAGCGTGCCGTATTAGTCGAGTACGCGCGCGGAGTGAATTGCTTCATCGACACGCATCGAGGAGATTATTCGCTCGAGTTTTCACTGCCCGGTAGGACCTATGAACCCCGGCGCTGGAGTGTAACCGATTCGATATTAGTTGGCTTGGCGATGTTTCGTGATTTGACGGACAGTTCAAAATTCGAATTCGCCAAAGGCAAATTATTAGCGATAGCGGACCCGGCTAAGGCGAAAGTTCTTTTCCCAGCAATCGAAGGACAGTTTGTGAATTTGGGATCGAACGCCTGGGCGGTTTCGGGCGCGCACACGGCTGATGGGAAACCGATGGCGGCCAACGATCCCCACCTGGCGTACAGCATTCCGGGGACGTGGCATCTGGTGCATCTGAAAGCTCCGGGTTTAAATGTTTCGGGCGCGGCCTTGCCTGGCGTGCCGTGCGTGATTACGGGGCACAACGAGCAGATCGCGTGGGGTGTGACGAATCTGTCGGCGGATGTTATGGATCTCTACACAGAGCAAATGGATGGCCGAACCGGCCGATATCTGTTCCGGGGAAATGTGGAACAAGCACAACTTGACCGCCAGTTTATTCGCGTGAGAGGCGGCAAGCCGGTTGACGTGGATATCTGGGTAACGCGGCATGGACCGGTGCTGGGAACGGAAAACGGGAAAGCGTACACGATGCGATGGAGCGCGATGGATGGCTTTGGGTTTCCTTTTTTCGATATCGATCGGGCGCAAAACTGGCAGGAGTTTCGAACGGCGGTCAGCAGTTACTGGGGACCGGCGCAAAACTTTGTTTACGCGGACAAGTCGGGAAATATCGGCTATCAGGCCGGCGGGCGGGTACCAATCCGGCGGGGTTTTGATGGAGACGTGCCTCTGGACGGCGGCTCGGGAAATTTCGAATGGAATGGGTACATCCCTTTTGAACAGATGCCGAACGTGTATAACCCGGCCCCGGGCATTATCGCGACGGCGAACCAGGATCCTTTCCCGCCTGATTTCGCTTATCGCGTGGAGGGCAACTTCGCGGATAAATACCGTGTGGAACAGATTCGTGCTTTGCTCAAGGCAAAACCCAAGCTGACGGTTGGAGACATGTTCGCCGTGCAGAAGGATGTGTACTCTGCGTACGATTTCTTCCTTGCACAGCAGGCGATAGCGGCTGCAGGCAAGTACGGCAGCAATGAGCAGAGCGTCCGCGAGGCGGTCGAAATCTTGCGGCCGTGGAACGGCCAGATGGATAAGGATCAGCCGGCGCCGATGATAACGGAGTTGCTGAGCCGCGAGATAGGCGATGCTCTAGTGTTGTCGTTGATGCAGCCCGCGATCATGAACGCAATTCGCGAGAAAATTGCTAAGACGCCGCGGAAGAGGGGAACGGGCCAAGGGCGGCGTCAAATTCAAGGTTTCGCTGTGCACGGGCCAGCCATTCCCGATATCCGTCCGCGACCGCAGGTGATTGAGCAATTGCTACGGGACCATCCGCGAGGATGGGTGCCGAATGACGACTGGGACAAGTGGTTAGAGAAAGGGTTTATTGCCGCACTCCAGGCGGGGCGAAGAGAGCAGGGGAGTCCGGTTTCCAGGTGGAGATGGGGAAAAATGCTGCGGTGGAAACTCGAGCATCCGGTGGGAAGGCAATTGCCGTTTGTGGATCGGTTCTTCGACATCGGGCCGGTTGAGATGAGTGGGTCGGGCACATCGGTAAAACAGACGACCGCTGTAGTTGGTCCTTCGGAGCGCATGGTGGTGGACCTCGGCGACTTAGACAAGTCCGTGCAGAACTTGGTGGCGGGCGAATCGGGTTTTGTGAGGTCTGCACATTATAAGGATGAGTGGCGCGCTTACTACGTTGGGGCGAGTTTTCCAATGGAATTCGAGCACGTGGATGCCAAGGAGGTCTTGCGGGTCAAGCCGGTTAGGTGAGGAAGATCTATACAGTCGGGCATTCCACGCGCCCAGCGGATGAGTTTCTCGCGATAGTGAGGGCGTTTCGAATTGAGCTTGTGGCGGATATCAGAACTGTTCCGCGTTCGCGCCGAAATCCGCAGTATGATCAGGAATCGCTCAGGCGTTTCTTGGCGGAACATCAGGTCGGGTATGTTCACCTGCCGGCGTTAGGAGGTCTGAGGCACCCCAGGAAGGACTCGCCTAACACAGGTTGGACGAATGCGTCTTTTCGCGGCTATGCGGATTACATGCAGACTCGGGAGTTTCAAGCGGCGGTTGAAGATCTGATTTCACGGGCGGCGCAAACCGAAACCGCGATTATGTGCGCCGAAGCAGTTCCGTGGCGGTGCCATCGGTCGCTGGTGGGTAACGCTCTGCTGGTGCGGGGAATTGATGTGGAAGACATCATGTCGGAGAAGAATTCGAAACCTCACAAGTTCACTGCTTGGGCGCGGGTGGATGGTCTTCAAGTCACGTATCCCAATTCCGAGTGATGAAATGATAGATGAGTATGCATCTGTACCGCTACCCGATTTGTGCCGTTCTGGGGCTTGCGGCAGCCCTAGCAGCGGCTGCGCCTCAACCGCCAGCGCTCCGCTTGGGCAACGATGTTCAACCGGAGCACATCTGGCTGGACCTCACGTTATCGCCGGAAAAAACGGATTTCTCGGGGAACGTGGAAATCGATCTGCGAATCAACACTGCGGTCGACCATTTCTGGCTGAATGCGGCGCAGCTTGTCGTAAACAGCGCAACGCTTGTCGAAAACGGGAAAACCTTACAGGCGCAGATACTGCCGGGCGGAGAAGACTTCGTCGGATTTCAATTTCCTTCGATATTGCAGACAGGAAAAGCGCGGTTCAGCGTGTCTTTTACGGGCAAGGTCAATCTGCGCTCGAGCGACGGCATATTCCAGAGTAAGCGCGATCAAGACACTTATCTCTTCACGCAATTCGAGGCAATTAGCGCACGCCGGGCATTCCCTTGCTTCGACGAGCCGGACTTCAAAATACCGTGGCAGGTGACGCTTCATGTCCCGCAGAACGATGTAGCCGTGGCGAACACGAAGATCGAGAAAGAGACGCCGGAATCGGGTGGGATGAAGGCCGTGCGGTTCACCGAGACGAAGCCGCTGCCCAGCTATTTGATTGCGTTTGGAGTGGGCCCACTCGAGTTCGTGGATGCGGGGACGGCGGGCAGCAGGCGCGTGCCAGTGCGGATTGTTGTGCCTCGCGGAGATAAGGCACGGGCGAAATACGCCGCGAGTGTGACCGCAGAGATTTTGACGAGGGAAGAAAATTATTTTGGCATTCCGTATCCGTACGACAAAGCGGACCAGCTCGCGATACCACTTTCGTTTGGCGGAGCCATGGAGAATCCAGGTCTGGTCACCTATGACGCAGATATCATTCTTTCGCCGCCCGGAGAAGATACGGTGAGGCATGAACGGCAGTACGCGTCCATAGCGGCTCACGAACTGGCGCATCAATGGACCGGGGATTTGGTGACCATGAAGTGGTGGAACGACGTCTGGCTGAACGAATCCTTCGCGACCTGGATGTCGGCCAAGTTGCTTTCCGAATGGAAGCCGGAATGGAACACTCGGGCTGACAACCAGAGCGCGCGGCTTTATGCGATCAATTCGGATACAAAGACGAGTGCACGGCGCATCAACCAACCCGTCGAGAGCAAGAGCGACATCGGCAACGCATTTGACGGAATTACCTATCAAAAAGGTGGTTCGGTGCTGGCGATGTTCGAGAATGCAGTCGGGCCAGCCAACTTTCAACGCGTTATGCACGACTACTTGCAGGCGCACATGTTCGGCAACGCAACCTCTGAAGACTTTCTCGCGCAACTCGGGCGTACAACGAAACCCGAATATGCGACTGCGTTTGCAACGTTTCTGAATCAAACGGGTGTTCCGGAAGTGAAGGCGCATTTGAAGTGCGGCCAAAGCGATGAAGCAACTCTAGAAGTGGAGCAACAGCGGCTTTTGCCGGCTGGGTCGAGCGGTGATGTGAATCGTACTTGGGGCGTTCCGATTTGCTTGGCTTATTCGGATGGGAACGGTCGAAAACAGACTTGCAAACTCGTATCCGAGCAGAAAGCCACGCTGACGCTTCCGGAGAAAGGTTGCCCGGCCTGGTATCTGGCTAATGCCAAAGAGATTGGTTACTACGAAGTGCCATACGATCAGGAGTCGCTAACGAAGTTGCTCAACCATCGCAGCGATTTGACGCTGGCGGAAGAGGTTGGCGTGCTTGGCGATTTGCATACATTGGCCACAACCAGCACGATGCCGTGGGACGAGATCTTGGGCCTCGTGCCGAAACTGAAGAGTGACACGCGGCCGGAAATCACACGGGCCGCGATCGAGCTGGCAACGATTCCGCAGCAATATCTGGATACGAACTTGACGCCGAATTATGCCAGCTTTGTGGAGGATACATTTGGCGAGCAGGCACGGCAACTCGGCTGGACTGATAAGCCCGGTGATAGGCCTGATCAGCGGCTATTGCGGCCACGGCTGGTTAGATTTGTCGCACGGTGGGGAAAAGATCCTCAACTCATTGCCGGAGGCGAAGCGGTTGGCGGATGAGTGGCTGGAAGATCACAAGGTTCTGTCGGCCGATGTTGCCGGAAGCGTTCTTGCTATTGCCGCTCGAAATGGTGACGAGCAGTTCTACGACAGAGTTCTGGCGGCTGCAAAGACCGAGAACGATCCATCGTTTAAGCCGATATTGGTCGGTACTTTGGGGGAGTTTCAAAGCCCTCAATTGTTGAAGCGTAGCTTCGATATGGCGTTTAATGGGACCTTCGACCTACGCCTCGGGATCAGGATGCTCCGTGGGGCATCACAGACTCCAAGCACTGCTAATTTGGTTTATCAGTATGTGAGGGATCACTACGATGAAATAAAAGCGAAATTACCCCGAGCTGTTGGCACGGATTACGCTTCTTTCTTGCCATTCATAGCAGCGGCTTCAGAATGCAGCGACTCAGCAGAGAACGAAGCTAAGGCGTTCTTCGAGCCGCGTATGAAAGATGTGATTGGCGGCCAACGGAACCTAGCGAATGCGTTGGAGCAGATTCATCTTTGTGCAGCGGCGAAACCGGTAGCTGAAGAGCAGATTTCGAAGTTTCTTTCGGCGTATCCGGCTAAGAGCACGGCAACGGGCGGAGGGCAGTAACGGTTCAGATTATGGCGACAACGGCCACACCTATAACGCTCGATGAATACATGAGCACGTCCTATTCGCCCGACTGCGAATACATCGATGGGGTAGTGGTGAAGCGTAATGTGGGACAGGGAAAGCACGCGTATACGCAGAGCAGGCTACTTCTGAAGCTGAATCAACTGATGACGCAGAGAAACCTTCTTGTTCTAGTTGAGCAAAGGGTCAGAGTATCGTCGACTCGCGTTCGCATTCCGGATGTTTGCGTGATCGAAGAATTAGAAGAGGTTGTCACCAAGCCGCCGCTAATGTGTGTGGAAGTTCTTTCGCCGGACGATCGTTGGAACCGCGTAATCGCGTCCGTTAGCGATTATCAGATGATGGGGGTGCCTTGCGTATGGGTGATCGATCCTTACCAAGTGAAGGCGTGGACGTTTGAATCGGAGAATCCGCCGGTAGAAGTGAAAGATGGCAGACTCACGGCGCAGTCTCCGGGTGTTGAAGTCCAGCTTGCAGACGTACTGCCTTAATTTTGGAAACAAAGGACTTAGGGACCAAATGCCAAAACAAGAAGAACACGAAAAACCTGAGAATCTCGTGGAGAGTCCGCATGAAGCGGAACATACGGCACGCACTTTGGACGATGCTGTCGATTCGAACGCTACGTTAGAGGGTTACTACTCAATTAACGAAACAGAGCCACCCGAGGAGGTGCGCGAGGAAGTTGATAAGGAGCGTAAGAAAAAGGATTAAAGTCCATCACTCGCTCACCGCTTTCGTGTCAATCAATTGCTCGAGGTGGGCGAGAAACGTGTCGAGCGACTGGGCTCCTTGATCGCCGTGCTTGCGGTTGCGGACGGAAACTTGTCCGGCTTGGGCTTCGCGATCGCCCACAACCAGCATGAACGGGATCTTTTGCAGTTGAGCCTCACGGATTTTGAAGTTGACCTTTTCGCTGCGGTCGTCGAGTTGGACGCGAATATCCGCGGCAGAAAGTTTTTGTTCCACCTCTTTTGCATAAGGGATCTGGCGATCGGTGATAGGCAGCACGATAACTTGAACGGGAGCAAGCCAGACCGGGAAAGCGCCTGCGTAGTGCTCGATCAAAATGCCAAAAAAGCGCTCGATCGATCCGTACAGCGCGCGATGTACCATCAGCGGCTGGTGGGATTTACCATCTTCAGCGATGTATTCGAGGCCGAAGCGGCGAGGAAGCGTGAAGTCGAACTGAACGGTTGAGAGCTGCCAAAGACGACCGATGGCATCGACCAATTTGACGTCGATCTTGGGGCCGTAAAAGGCCGCTTCATCGGGCGAGATCTTCACTTTCATGTTGAGGCGGTCGGCCGCGTGCTTCAGCGCGTTCTCGCCAAGCTCCCATTCCTCGCGCGCGCCATCGTACTTGCCGCTTGCGCCACCATCCCAGGTGGATAATTCAGCCTCGTATTGATCAAATCCGAACGTGTGGAGCGTATCAATAGCGAATTGCAAGCAGTCTACGACCTCATCTTCGATTTGCGCGGGAGTGCAGAAGATATGTGCATCGTCTTGCGTAAAACCGCGTACGCGAAAGAGTCCGTGCATGACGCCGGAACGCTCGTAACGATAGACAGTGCCCAGCTCCCCCAGGCGTACGGGGAGATCGCGATAGCTATGCAGGCGATCGCGATAAATGAGAATGTGAAACGGGCAGT
The DNA here is from genome assembly GCA_963771565.1 of uncultured Acidobacteriaceae bacterium. GTDB lineage: Bacteria > Acidobacteriota > Terriglobia > Bryobacterales > Bryobacteraceae > Bog-105. Next base: position 599,360 of record CAVYUB010000022.1, on the reverse strand, counting down.
TCATGGGCTTGAGCTGGTATTCGGCGTCGTCCAGCTCCATGCGTTTGAACATGTTTTCCGAGTAAAAGTTGTAATGGCCGGAGGTCTTCCAAAGGTCGCTGCGCGCGATGTGAGGCGTGTAGACGAGTGAATAGCCCCGCTTCATGTACTGGTCGCGCATCCAGTCTTCGATGATCTTCCGGATCACTCCACCTTTGGGGTGAAAAAAAATAAGTCCAGGGCCGGCAAGTTCCTGGATACTGAAAAGATCGAGCTCCTGGCCAAGTTTGCGGTGATCGCGCTTTTTGGCTTCCTCAAGCCGGTTGAGGTATTCATCGAGCTCCTTCCTCGTGAAGAATGCGGTCCCGTAGATGCGCTGTAATTGCGGATTCTTTTCGTCGCCCTTCCAATAGGCTCCGGAGATCGAAAGCAACTTGAACGTTTTGAGCTTTTCGGTAGATGGGACGTGTGGTCCACGGCAGAAGTCGATGAAATTGGGTCCCAGAGTGTATTCCGTGAAGATGTCACCGGCGCGCTCTTCGATCAGCTCGCGTTTCATCCAGTCATCACGATATTTCTCGAGGCCTTCCTGCTTGGGCGTTAACTTGCGTTCGAAGGGCAGATTTTTTGCTTGCAATTCGCGCATTCGCGCTTCAATTTTTTCGAGATCTTCGGGAGTGAATTTCGTCTCGCGCTGAAAATCGTAATAGAAGCCGGTATCGGTGGGAGGGCCGATTCCCAGCTTGGTTTCAGGGAAGAGTTCGAGAACGGCTGCGGCTAAGAGATGCGCGGTCGAGTGACGGTAGACCTGAAGAGCTTCAGGATTTTTGGTGGTCAGAATTTGGAGTTGCGCATCGGTTTCAAGGGGACGCGTCAGGTCGAAAAAATCTCCATTTACGCGCGCGACAATGGCATCGGCGGCCAAACGCGGGCTGATGGAGCTTGCCACATCAATGGGCCGGGTGCCTTGCGGTACTTGCTGCTGACTGCCATCGGGCAGAGTGATATTCAAGCTGCTCATTCTTTGAGGGGTAAAATTCGAGCGTATCAGAGCCACGAAACCCTATCCGGCTAGTGAGCGTTTAAGCCTTTTGGGGATGCCTTCCAGGTCGTTGACGGTCCTTTTATCGACGTGTTGTGTGCTTGCGGGTGCGCAAGCGCCCGGTGCGCCACCTGCGTCTCCGACACAAATGTGCGTGGTGGAAGGCGTGACAACCGACGCCAATACGGTCGAGGTACTACGGAAAACGACAGTTCATCTCAGTCCTTTGTCTAGCTCTGATGCTGGATACGCCGCCACGACCGATGCATCGGGACATTTCCGGTTCGAGAATGTTCGAGGCGGCGACTACAGGCTCGAAGGCGAACGGCCGGGGTATCTGAACAGCAATTTCGGAGCTCGCAAGCCGGGTGGTATCGGTACGATGCTGCATCTGAATGCCGGTGACAAACTGTCCGATCTCCAAGTGAAGCTCTGGCCGCGCTGCGTCGTGAGCGGGAAAGTTCTGGATGAAAACGGCGAGCCGGTTTCGGCACAGATCTCTGCGGTTTCACAAATGTGGTTTCGCGGACAGAAGCAGTACTTCGCGAACTGGGGCTCATCCACAGATGATGCCGGAGAATACAGGATGAGCGGCCTGGAACCGGGACGCTATTTTCTGTATGCATCACCCCAATCCGAAAAATTTGTGGAGGAGCAAGGCAAGCCAGAGAAGTGCATTGTGCCGGTTTTCTATCCGGACTCGCAGACGCTGGAGAATGCGACGGCTTTTGAACTTCGTCCCGGTCAGGATATAAGCGGAGTCAATTTCCGCATGCATACGGCATCGGTATTCCACGTTCGGGGGAAAGTGAACGTGAGCCCGTTGAGGGATCGTGAAGACCTGCAGGTGACTGCCACGAGACACGGGTTGGTTCCCGATCTCTCCGAGTTGGAGAGCGAAATCAAAAGAGATGGATCGTTCGATATTTCGGGCGTTCCAGCCGGCAGCTACGACCTAAGAATCTGTGGCGGATGGGAACACCGATGTCTCGGGAATGTGGCGGTCGATATAGCGAGCTCAGATGTAAGTGGCGTGGTGATGCACTTGCCAAATCTCTTTGCGGTTAAAGGTACCGTGCGGGAATCAGGTACAGACGGCCGGAGCTTCGCAGGAACTCAAATATCATTGGCCGAAGCCGGAACGGCGCTTAACGAGGGCTACCGTGCTGCCGTAGAACCCGATTCGACATTCACATTTCGTGACGTATCGGCGGGCGAATATGTAGTGAGTGTCTACTTGCCGGGCCAGGCGGATTATGTAAAGTCGATCCTGTATGGCCAAAAAGAGATGCTTGGCGAGCCCATCGATTTTTCGGCCGGCGCTGCGGGCGAGCTTCAGATTGTAGTGAGCAAGGGTGTAGGGCAAGTGGAAGGCACCGTTCAGATGCCGGACCCACAAGAGAACCGGTCCGAGAACGCGTCATTCGGGGGTCTGGAGATCGTGTTAGTTTCAAAACGCCCACGGCTGGAAAACGAAGGAGTGGTGGTTGCAAGAACCGACCAGAACGGACATTTTTCGATCAAGAAAGGTGCCGCCTGGCAAATACTATGCGTTCGCAGCCGCGGACGTCGAGAGGGGAGTTTGGGAAAACAGAGACTTCGTCGCACAGATTCAAGGAATCGGAAAAGAAATCGAGGTGGCGGAAGGTGGTAAGACGTCAAATTCAGGTTTCAGTGCTCGCGGCGAGTGATATGGAACGCGCGATGAGCAGCCTCGGACTATGAAAGCAGTCAGTTTGCGGTGTGCGATGCTGCTCCTCTCTGCGGCGATAGCTGCGGCGGGCACTTGCGCAATTCAAGGCACTGTTGTGGATTCGTTAACTGGACGTGCGCTGCCAGGCGCGGAAGTATTCGCGTCGCCGCATACTGAGGAAACGGCGATTCGGATACGCCGGATCGCGGAGCGAAGCAGGAGGGTTTTGTTTCGAACATCTCGAGGGCGGCGACTATGAAACAAAGCGCCAAAGAGCCGGTTATCTCGATGGCAATTACGGCCAAAAGCGGCCGGGCGGACCAGGGCTGGTCTTGCGCGTCAATGCAAAAGAAGCACTGCAACCTATCATCGTGAAGATGACGCCGGCAGCGAGGATCAGCGGGAGCCTAGCGGGCTCGGACGGTGACCCGGTCGAGGGTGGGGAGATCGAATTGCTAAAGCGGTCGTGGATCAAGGGGAAATTTCAGCCCGCGCCTGTCGCACAGGGCCAAACGGATGATCAAGGCAGATTCCGATTGGGCCAACTGGCTCCAGGCACATATTTCATAGGTGCGCGGCCTGGGCGCGATTTTCGCGGACGTGAATTTTTGAACGATCGGGGAGAGCCGATTCGGGAACGGGAAGTAGAGACGTATTACGGCGGCTCGCTTTCTCTTCAAGAGGCGACTCCCCTGGGGCTCAAAGCGGGACAGGAGATTGCAGGGTTGACAATCGCACTTCAGAAAGCGGGAGGTCGCCATATCACTGGCCGAATCCCGGTTGCTTTGTCCGAAGGCGAAATGGGGTGGGTTCAGATCATGGAAGATACCGAGCCAATGAAGCGACGCTTCGGCCGCGTTCGGATCAAGAAGGACGGTACCTTCCGGGCGGATGGTCTCACTCCATCACAGTATCTTCTACGGGGTCGTACATTCGGTGGCGATTCCGATTTGCAACTGGAAATGCAAGTCGATCTGAGAAACGGAGATGCAGACGGAATCGTCCTCGAGCCGGTTCAATTGCTTGATTTTGAAATGCGGGTGCGCGTTGAAGGTGCAGTTACAGGTTCGAAACCGCCGGCTATCCGACAGGTATATCTATCGAATAACTCGACACACGGAAACCGAGGCGAGCGGCAGTCCGATGGGACGTATAAATTTGAGAGCGTCGAGCCGGGTGTGTACGAGGTCGGAGTTGCGAATGACGGAGATTCATACTTCGTGAAGGGGGTACTCGTGGATGGTGAGGTGCAGCCCGGGCGCAAGCTCGATGTACACGCGGAGCGGCCTAAGTCGGTTGAAGTGATCCTGAGTTCTCGAGTGGCTGCGATTAAGGGCCAAGTGGCAGGCATTCGCGAGCTGACAACAGGAACGATGATCATCCTTTGGGACGAAGCAGAGAAAAGCCAAACAGGATCTCAGGTGGCCGGCCCGAATGGTGAGTTTCAATTCAAGTCCGTGCCGCCTGGCAAGTACCGCCTGTATGCTTTCGAAGACTTTGACAGTGACTCATGGGGCAGTCCCGAGCTGGCCGCAATTTTCGCCTCGAAATCGATGTCTCTCGAGTTGCACGAAGGAGAGAATCGGCAGATCACAGTATCGCTAATCTCAGCCAAAGAGTTTCAAGACGCTTTGCAGAAACTGGGATTTTAGTCCGGTCGAGGACGGCGTCAAAAAACCAGTTTCAATGCGAGCTGCAGCAACCGTGGCGGGCCTGCCTGAAGAATTTGCCCAAAGGCGGGAGATTCCAAATCGTTCTCGGGTAGACCAAAGTTGGCGTGATTTAACGTATTGAAGCACTCTGCCCGAAACTGTAGGTGCGCCGTTTCGCGGATTTGGAAGTTTTTGAACAGAGACACGTCTACATCCTCAATGCCGGGTCCGCGGACCACATTGCGGCCCTCGTTCCCAAACTGGCCGGCTTGCGTTGCGGGATTGAGCTGCTGAAACACAGAACGGCTCACCCATGCGGCGGGCGTGTGTGGTCCATTGTTGGGGTCGGAAACGAGGTTCGGGCGGCTTGAGTAGAAGCCCGTGATTTCCGGTGCTGTTCCCTGCAAAGAGACATTGGCGCTGTCGTAAACGGTAAATGGCGTTCCCGAAGATACGCTGGCGATGGCATTGAGCTGCCATCCATTCACAACAAATGCAGCGGGTCGGGGAGCGTTTTTCCATTGTGGCAATACATAGCTTCCGCTGAGGACAAACCGGTGGGTCGCATCGAACAAAGATGGCCCGTGCTCGGCTCTCAAATCGAAAGGATTCTGAGCCAGATCGTTTTCACCTCCGACCAGCGTTGGCGCTGAGCCGGAAACGTTCAGCGATGAAACGTAATCCAGGCTTTTCGACCACCAGTAAGACGCAAGGAAACCGAAATTACGCGTGAATTGGCGAGACAGCGCTACCTGCAAAGCATGATAGGTCGAACTGGAATTATCGGCGATCAGGCCAACCGACGCAAAAGCGCATGAACCTTGCGGGCCTGAGCAATCGGCGAATTCGCGGCGTTGATCCGCATTCTGTTGTGTCGCGCCCGGGCCGTAGATTGCGGGATTCGCTTCGATGAAGCGCGGCAAATGTGTACCCTTGTTACCGACGTATCGAACGTCGAGGAGATAATCCTTGCCGAGGACTCGCTCGATGGAAAAATTCCAGTTTTGCGAGTAGGGCGGCAGCATGCCGGATTGGATCGTAAGCACAGTTGCCGGCCGCACAAACGTTTGAGTCACAAAGGGCGGCGTCTGGCCGTTGTAGGGGTCAGCGAAATTGAGACCGGGCCCTGGAAGCTGATACGCCTCCGTCCACGGCAAGGCGCTAACGGGGGCTTGCAAGGGACCGCCAGTGCCGTTGGTGTAGCCGTCATAAAAGATGCCGTACCCAGCTCGAATGGTCGTGCTGCCGTTTCCGGTTGGGTCCCAGGCAAGGCCGATTCGGGGCATAAATTCGTGGTAATCAATGGGCGCGATTCCAGCAGGCACGCCCGGATCGCCAGGGAAAAGTAGGCCAGCGGGAGCATCGGGCATGACCTTCGATTGCTGTCCTGGCGCCCACGCGTTCATGCGGTTACGAATGTCAGTGTAGGGCGTGTTTACTTCATAGCGGATGCCATAGTTCAACGTGAGGTGTGGAGTGGCACGCCATTCGTCCTGCGCGTAGCCCGCCACAATCCACTTGCGAAGTCCTCGATTGAAATCGCCACCGCCCTGAAAGAACGTCACCGGCTGGCCTAACAGGAAACTCGCAAACGAGTCGCTGGCGGGAAAAGGAGCGAACACGAAGAAGCCGTTCGTAGCGATACCCAGAATCAAGTTCATCTGCTGGCGATCCAGATCTGCTCCAAACTTCAGATTGTGCCGACCGCGTGTCAGGGCCAACGAGTAAGAGCCCTGGTAGTCGTTCTGATAGGTGTTCTGAGGACCGGTAATTGGATTACCGATATCTGCGTAACCACTAACGATTAGGTAAGGCGGACCTGCATTGGCGTTCAAAGTAGGCTGGTAGGCGAATCCCAGGCCACTGGCGAGAGTGTGGTTCTGCGCTTCCTCGTAAAAAAATACGTTTCGGAAGAATGCTGCGCGAACGGTCTGCACGGTTTCGGGCGAAATTAAATGCACGTGCGAAATGGTGAATGAATTTGTCGTGATGCTATCGGCTACCGGGAAGCCGGGAACATTTGATCCGTTGATAGGAAGCGGATCGAGTGTATTGATGGAGGAGCTGGCAAAACGGGCGAAGAGCTGATCGCCGCTGCCAAAGTTGTGATCGTATCGGAAGCCACCCTGGTCATAATTGTCGGTCAGGATTTGCGTTGACTCGAACAGGCCTGGAGAGATGTTTCCTAGCGGGTACAGGGCCTCCGCCTTAAGCGCAATCGGGCTGATGAGGAAAGGCGGTATGCGGTTTCCCGGGAACGGCTGGCCCGTGAACTCGTTGATGAGCGGCTCTGGCTGACCGGTGCTCGGATTGCGCGATTCCGAGAAATCGCCGGACCGTTCAGCAGCAGTGGGGACGATGGCCGCTTGCGTTTTTCCCTGTACATCGCGCTGGCCCTCGTAAAACGCGAAAAAGAAATCTTTGTTCCGGCGAATCGGTCCGCCGAATGTTGCGCCGAATTGGTTTTGGTGGAGCGGTTCGGTCGTCGCGGCGAAAAAGTTGCGCGCGTCGAATGCGTTGTTTCGCAGGAATTCATAAACATCGCCGTGAAAATTGTTTCCACCGGATTTGGTGATTACGGTCGTCGTCGCGCCGCTAGTCTCGCCGTACTCTGCCGGGGCGTTCGACGTCAAAATTCGAAACTCACTCACTGCATCCACTGGTGTCCGCAGCGCAAAGCCTCCGTTCACGCTGTCTACATTGGTTGCCCCATCGAGTAGGTAATTGTTCGATTCGGGTCGTTCACCGTTCACGGCGTAAGCCTGTCCACTGCGCAGGATTCCGCCGGCTTCGGCCAAGCCGGAAGTCATGGGAGCAACACCGGGCTGCAACAGACCAAGCTGAGTCAAATTGCGGCCGTTCAGGGGCAGATCGGTCGCTTCCCGGGAAGAGACGACGTTGCCGAGAGTTGAGCTAACGTCGATAGTTGCGGCCTTGGCCGTGACGCTTAACTGGCTGCTGCTGGTTGCGATCGCGAGCGCGACGGGTAAGCTGATGGTGCGGTCCACGTCGACGCGGATCCCAGAGGAATCGTAGGCAGCGAAACCTGGCGCGGTGATGTGGAGATCGTACTGTCCCACGGGCAGATATGAGAAGTGAAAAGCTCCGTCGCGTGCGGAGTGCTGGCTCGCCACGAATCCCGTCTGATTGTTACGAGCGCTAACCTCAGCATTAGGAACGCTAGCGCCTGAGGGGTCGCTGATTTGCCCTTCGATTACTCCGGTTGGGTCCTGAGCCGCAAGAAGAGGCGCAAAAATAAGCAATATCTGTAAATTGGACCACGCGTGTTTTACACTGATGCGCATTATAGGATTGTCAAGGCAGCGTATCAAGGGATGGTCTTTTTGTCTTGAGGCTAAAGGTGGGTACCGGCCTCAAACTTAAGGTGGAGATGACGCTTGCTCACGCTCGCGGCTCGGTTTAAAACGATGAGGCTTGCTGACGCTCGCGGCTCGGTTTGAAACGATGCCGGACAGGAGAGTTGTATGAGAGATCGCCGACATAAGCTTTCCGGCGAGGCTATTCTCCTCGTGTTTCTTGCTCTCAATTTCACGGCGCTGCAGGCGCTTGCGCTCGACAACACGAAGGAGCTGAGTAGTTATGGGCGACAGAGTTGGCAGACGGAAAGCGGGCTACCGCAGAACACGATCCATGCAATTTTGCAGACGCATGACGGCTACATCTGGGTGGGCACTGAGGGCGGTGTGGTTCGGTTCGATGGCCTAAAGTTCGTTGTATACGACACGCAGAATACTCCGAAGCTGAGAAGCAATAACATCCGCAGTCTTCTAGAGGATCGCCATGGCGCGCTCTGGATCGGCACAGCAGACGGGCTCACTAGATTTAAGGATTCAGAATTCTCGACCTTTACGGCAGATCAGGGACTGCCTAGCAATGACGTGTGGTCGCTTTACGAGGACCGCTCTGGCGGACTCTGGGTAGCTACGGCGGACGGTATAGCGCAGTACCGCGGAGATCACTTCACAACGAGGCAACGTTACCAAAGAGCAACGTCGCGCCAATCCTAACGGACGATCTGAAAGAGGGCTTGCCAAGTAAGAGGATCGTGGCTACCTACGAAGACAAAGAAGGAAGCATATGGGTGAGTACAGATCGCGGAGTTGTCCGAGTCACGGGGCACAGAATCGAACGGTTTGCCCCCAACGATTTCTTATCTGCCAGTCTCGTCTTGTCGTTCTATGAAGACCGGGAAGGCAATCTCTGGCTGGGCACCGAATCAGGGGGATTAACTGTACTCCGGGACGAGAACTTTATAACTTATGCTGACGATCTGATCCGCTGCATCTTTCAAGATCGAAGAGGGACAGTGTGGTTAGGGACAAATAGCCGTGGATTGAATCGGTTTGAGAACCACAAGTTTTCGAGTATCGGGACAAAGCACGGGCTGTCGAGCGATGTGATTCTCTCGTTGGCTGAAGATTCTGACGGCAATCTTCTAGTGGGAACGCCGGACGGATTGAACCTGGTGCGGAATGGACGCGATACAATCCTCACCTCCGCGGACGGTCTCGCCGACGATTTCGTCCGATCTATTTACAAGGATGTGGACGGCTCACTGTGGGTCGGCACGCGCCGCGGACTATCACATTGGTCGCAAGGCAAGTTCAAGACATACACACAGGCGGACGGTCTGGGCAGCGATCTGATCGGCGCCATGCTCAGGGATGATCGGAAGAATCTGTGGATTGCAACATTGCATGGGCTGACGCGCTTCAATGACGGAAAATTTAACAACTACACCATTGCCGACGGTCTATCGAGCAATGTCATCACGGCGCTCTACGAAGACAGCGCAGAGACCCTGTGGATTGGTACTCAAGGCGGCGGGCTGAATCGGCTGCAGAACAATCGGATCGCGCATTACCCTTCAAAGCTGGGCTTGCCAGAGCTAGTTTACGGAATACTGGAGGACGCAAAGCAGAACCTCTGGCTCGCATCCAAAAATGGTATCTTTCGCGTCAGCAAGAACGACCTCGACTGGTTTGCTGAAGGGCGAACGAGCACGGTTGCAATCAGAGCCTACGGAACAGCCGATGGCCTGAGGGTTAGCGAATGCAGTGGAGGAGGGCATCCGGCAGCCTGGAAAAACAAAGACGGCTCGCTATGGTTCTCAACATTGAAAGGCGTTGCGGTAATCGATCCAGAACGCGCGAACGTCAATTCGCTGCCGCCGCCCGTAGCGCTGGAATCGGTCTCTATTGACGATCAGACGTTTGATCCCGGGAAGGCAACGGATGTGCCGCCGGGGCACGAGAGATTCGCCTTTGAATATGCAGGTCTCAGCTTTGTATCGCCGCATGCGGTGAGGTTCAAATATAAGCTGGAAGGCTTTGATCGGAATCGGATTGATGCGGGGACTCGGAGGGTCGCTTACTACACGAACATTCCGCCTGGAAGATACCGATTTAGAGTTTCGGCTCGCAATAATGACGGCGTCTGGAATGAGAGCGGCGCCTCTTTCGCATTCCGAGTACGGCCGCAGTTTTATCAGACATATTGGTTTGATTTCCTGATTGTCATGGCTTTGGCGCTGGTTGCTTATGAGATCTATCGCTGGCGAGTGAGGCAGGTGGAGGCGCAATTCAAAGCGGTGCTTGCGGAGCGCAACCGAATCGCCCGGGAGATTCACGACACTCTGGCGCAGGGATTCGTGGCCGTTTCAGTGCAGTTGGAACTGATTGGCCGGATGTTGTCAATCTCGACTGAATCGGCGCGCGAGCAATTGAAAGTTGTCAGCACGCTAGTGCAAAATAGCCTTTCAGAAGCGCGGCATTCGATATGGGAGCTCCGGTCCCAGCGCTTAGAGGACGAAGATTTGGCGGCGCGAGTTTCTAAAATGGCCAAGCAAGCGACATCCACAAGCGGCGTCAAAGTGGAGTTCCAGGTGCTAGGTGCATATAGACCGTTACCTCCTGACGTTGAGAGTGAGTTGCTCAGAATCGCACAAGAGGCGATCACGAATATAGTCCGTCATGCGGATGCCAAGCAGATCAAGATCGACTTGAACTTCTATGCAAAGAAGCTGAGGATGACAATCGCCGACGATGGTTGCGGATTTACTCGCCAAGCCAACTCTTCCGGGCCAGATGGCCATTTCGGTCTGAAAGGCATGAAAGAGCGAGCAGAACAGATTGGTGCCGAGCTGATCGTCAAGAGTGCCCCGGGTCAGGGTACACAGGTATCGGTAGAGACGGTAATCAATTGAAGGAGCGAATCCGAATCATGGTGGTGGAAGATCATCACATTGTGCGTCAAGGATTAGTCGCCCTACTTAAAACTATTCCAGACATGACGGTGGTTGCCGAAGCGGCGGATGGGAGAGCAAGCCATTGATTTTTTCCGGCAGTATCGGCCCGATGTCACGCTCATGGATCTGCGTCTGCCAGCAATGAGCGGCGTTGAAGCTGTCGAACAGATTCGTCACGAATTCCCGAGGGGCGCGAATCATTGTGTTGACTACTTTTGACGGTGATGAAGATATCTATCGAGCTTTGCAAGCAGGAGCGCGAGGTTATTTGCTGAAGGGCATGTTTGGAGACGAGCTTATGGATGCAATCCGGGCTGTGCACTCTGGAAAGTCGCGCATACCGCAGTCGTCGCAGAGCGCTTGGCCGGGCGCATGGGCGGACCGTCACTAACAAGCCGGGAATTGGAGGTTCTCGAACTGATCGTCGAGGGCAACAGCAACAAGGAAATTGGAGGAGAATTGTCCATTTCGGAAGCTACGGTGAAGACTCACATCAACAGTATCCTTGATAAGCTGGGCGTGACTGACCGGACGCAAGCAGTCAGAACGGCCTTACAGCGTGGCATAGTTCACCTCGAGTGAACGGGTCTACCAACTTGAGCATGAGTTTTCAATGAAGTACTTGGCGCTCTTCTGCCTCACTATTTCAGCTGTCAGCGTGAGCCTCGGAAATCAAAGGCTCTCGAACTGGAGAGCCGCGACAGGAATTGAATTACGAAATATCATCCCGGCGAGAGCTCCGGTCGGGAAGGAGCATATCGAGACCGAATTTCGAACAGCTTCGGCGATCATTGACGGCAAGGGACAATACGTCGCCGGGGTAAACCTCATCACGGCCGGCTATGCAGCCGAAGGAAAGTATTCGAATTTCTTCATCGCACAAGTTCCGATCAAGATAGCGAATCTATCTTTACGGCCAGGCGAATACGTATTTGGCTGGCGGCGGCAAGGCGACGACGCTCTAGCTGTTAAGTTCTACGAGGCTGCCTCGGAAAAGTTTGTTGGCGTTGTTGAAGCACACCGGACCGCGCGGATGGGCAGGATTGAATCGTTCCGGATCCTTCCTCCCAGATGAAAGGGCAGCTGTTCAGATTGGCCGATTTGCCATGAATTATGAACTCTCCGAGTAATCCGGAGCTCGCTTGCTTCCATCTTTAGGTGGAGTTCTAAACCCATCTTTAGACTCAAGACAAACGTCTCCCCAATTGTTAAATTGAATCAATCCTTGGAACCTCACACCCCAAGCTGACCTGACCTAAAGCCCCGCGCGACCAGCGGGGCTTCACTCCACAGACCCGGTTCGGACCTCTTTGGCTGATAAACTGGTTGTACTTTTCCCGTGAGCACCTCAACGGTATCCTCCGGCTTTGACGAAACCGCTTTGGTCGCCAGGGCGAAAGCGGGCGACACAACTGCGTTTTCGGAGCTGGTTAAACAGTACGACCGCCGTGTGTTCCGGATGGCCAAGCAGATCACTCAAAACGATGAGGATGCTGAAGATGTGCTCCAAGAAACCTTCCTGAAGGCCTACTCGCATCTTGATGATTTTCAAGGGAATTCCAGGTTTTATACCTGGTTAGTCAGGATTGCGGTAAACGAAGCACTGATGAAGCTGCGAAAGCGGCGCTCGGACCGGACGGTGCCCCTGGACGACCCGATTGATACCGGCGAAGACGAGCTTGTGCGGGAGGTTGCGGTCTGGGATGAGAACCCTGAGGAGAAGTATTCGCGGGACGAATTAGGCCAAATTCTGGATGAAGCTATCCAAGGTTTGAAGCCAGCTTACCGCACCGTTTTTGTTTTGAGAGACATCGAAGAACTGTCTATAGAAGAGACGGCTGAGGCGTTGAATTTGTCAATTTCGGCGGTAAAAAGTCGACTTTTGCGAGCCAGGTTGCAGCTCCGGGAGAAGCTGACCCGGCAATTCAAACGAAAGGGGGATGACGCATTTGGTTACCTGTAAGCATTTTCTGCAGGAGCTGAACGATTTCCTCGACGAAACGCTCGATCCGAATCTTCGGAGCGAGCTCCAAAGACATGTGAACGAGTGCCCGAACTGCTGGGTGCTTTGCAACACAACAGAGAAAACTCTCAAAGTGTTCAAAGGAATGGAGCCACAACAGGTCCCGCCCGACATACAAGCGAGACTGCTAGAGGCACTGGAGAAAAAGATGCGAGCCAAAGGCTGCGGAGGCGTGAAGAAAGCCGACGCTTAGGGCTCGGGGCGGCGATTGAAGATCTCGTTAAAGCGCTTTTTCTGCTGATCGTTGAGGACGTGTAGGATGCGCTGTTTGCCGTGTTCCGCGACATCTTCCCGCTCCTCTTCAATGTTCTGATAATATTTCGCGTAGTCATCCAATTCCTTGGTGACTGTCTTTTCTTGATCCGGAGTGAGATTTAGTTCAGCCTTGAGGCGTGCAAGGCCAAGATGCCGCGCCACTTCGATGGGCTGCTGCTGCCGCTCGGGGAATAATTTGGAGTGCAGATATTGACGCGTTACGGCGGATCCGAAAGCCGCGCCGCACAAGAAGATCACTGCGACGATCGCGAGAACCTTCGGGTTTGACCACCCCGCGTCGTTGTGCCGCACCATGGGCCGATGCCGTGCTGTTGCAGAACTAGTTATTGTAATGACCCTTGCGAAGACGCGAAATTAATCAGGACAGCATCACGTTGCTGGGCCTGACTACCGAAGCAGGGCGCCTCGCCATTGAGCTGCTGCTGAGCAACTAAGTTTTCGCCTCCCAGATGTCCGTCGCGCGCCTCGAGGGTGACTACGTAGGTGCTAAGCAGCGCCGCAATAGCGAGCGAGGCAAACGCAATGCGCTTTCCGAAAGGAGAATAAATAAAAACCGACCAGATGGAGTCCTTCGCGCGGTCTTCGATACGCTGCATTACGCGAGCATAGAAACCGGCGGTAGGCTCAACTTCTTCTTCCGGCGCGCGAAGCGTACGCAAGAGCGCGGCTTGCGCCTTCATCGATTCGAGCTCCGAGGAACAGTCAGAGCAGGATTGCAGATGCTTCGCTACTCCGTTCACGTCGTGTCTTGCGATTGCCCCCTGCAATCGCGAGGCAGCTGACTCTGCCGCAAGAAGATCTTCCAAATGACCCCGAATATACTCATGCATGTTTCCCTCAAAAAAAACCCAACCATGTCGCGGATCTAATGCCCGCTTCTACTCAACTCTACACCCAAAAGTCCGACCGCCAGTGGCTCTATCCGCTTATGTGCTGGGCGGCGCCAGTGGCGATTTTTCCAGTCTCCGCGCAGCTTTCACCAATTTTTGACGAGCGCGAAAGAGCTTGACTTTGATCGTATTTTCGTTCATGCCGGTCATCTGCGACAACTCCTCTACAGAGTGCCCCTCAACTTCCTTCAATAAAATGAGTGACCGGTCTTCTGCCGAGATCTTGGAGAGCAGCTTCAGGATCAGATCGTGTTGCGCAAGCCGCTGATCAACGGCCGGCGCCTGATCCGTGGCCGGCTCCGTATTTTCCATTCGCAGCGATTCGTCGGCGGAAAAATCGCTTTCATATACCAGTTTGCGGACTCTCTTTTTTCGAAGATAGTCGTAGCATTCATTAACCGTAATTTTGTAAATCCACGTCAAAAGTGAGCTGCGGAAATCAAAGTTCTTGATTGAAAAATAAATCTTGGCGAATACCTGCTGGGCGATATCCTCAGCATCATTACGGTTGCGCAGAATGCCGTAGATTATTGAAAAGACTTTAGCTTGATAGCGCTCTACGATTTCACGGAACGCCAGCTCGTCTTGAGCCTGTATTCTACGGACTAGCGCCGCCTCTTCGGTCGTTCGATGATCCAATTTGGTCTTCGCTCGGGATGCTTCGCCCGTGACCGCCGGGAATGGGAGAGTAGCGCTCAGCCCGTCCATACAATCCTGCGGACGCGTTGCAGTTTAAAGCGGTTACAGAATCTTGGGTACCCTATTGCCCACCCGGCAAGGTCTATTATCCCGCAACCGGAAGATTTGGTTGTACACTATAAGCAGAGCCACAGTTTGTAAGGAGAGATTTGGAATGATTCAGCTAACGGAAACGGCGGTCGCTAAGGTGAGTGAAATCTTGAAGATGCAGGAGCCTAAACCGGCCGGGCTGCGGATCGCGGTGGTGGGCGGCGGGTGCTCTGGGTTCAGTTATTCTATGGCTTTCGAGAACCAGCCGAACGTGCTTGATAAGACATATAGTTTCGGAGAGTTGAAGGTGTTCGTGGACCAGGCCAGCATGCTGTACCTGGACGGAGCCGAAGTCGACTATGTGGAGACTTTGGAAGGCTCGGGTTTTAAGTTCAATAACCCGCATGTGAAGTCAACCTGCGGTTGCGGCAGTTCCTTTAACGCCTAACTTAGACAGCTAAACTCCTCAGAAAGGCCGAAGGCGCAAGCGCTCCTCCGGCCTTTCTTGTTTTTATGAGCATGCGTCCTGACCTAACGACAGAAGCGCTCAACCCTGCCTCGGGGACGATCGACCGTTTATCGACGCCGGAAATGTTGGACGTGATCAATGCGGCGGATCAAGAAGTAGCGCTGGCTGTCGCGCGTGAGCTCCCTTCGATTGCGAAGGCGGTGGATGCGATTGCCGAACGGCTCGACGCGGGAGGCCGACTTTTTTATATAGGAGCCGGCACGTCGGGGCGGCTGGGCGTGCTCGATGCGTCTGAATGTCCACCGACTTTCAACGCAGCTCCGGAAGTGGTGCAGGGGTTGATTGCGGGTGGCGATCGCGCGCTGCGTCATTCCATTGAAAAAGCGGAGGACGATCCGGAGCAGGGGAAAAATGACTTACGGGAGAAGCAACTAACGAGCCACGACGCAGTTGTCGGAATCGCAGCCAGCGGACGCACGCCGTACGTATTAGGAGGTCTCGCGTTTGCGCGTTCAGTGGGCGCTCTAACTATTGGCCTAAGCTGCACGTCACATTCGGAAGTGGCGCGGGCGGCTGATATCGCAATCACGCCTATTACTGGTCCGGAAATCATTGCGGGTTCAACAAGAATGCGCGCCGGGACAGCTACCAAACTCGTGCTTAATATGCTAAGCACTGGCGTGATGATTCGCCTGGGGTATGTCTACGGAAACCTGATGGTCAACGTGCAGCCCACGAACGAGAAGCTTACGGATCGTGCGCGGCGTATTATCTCGGCCATAACGGGCGTATCTTATGATGAAGCATCGCGGTTGCTTGATGAGGCCGGGACGGTGCGCACAGCCGTCTTGATGCACAAGCGCAAGCTGTCGCGCAGCGAAGCCGAAAAAGAACTCAGGGCGGCGAAAGGCCGTTTGCGGATTGCACTTGGAGAATGAACCGAAGGGGAGCGGCAGTAGGTCTTCAGCGAGCAATGGACAAATTCAAGATCGTCGGTGGTACGCCTTTGAGCGGGGAGATTCCCGTGAGCGGCTCAAAGAACTCGGCTTTACCGGTGCTCGCGGCTTGCTTGCTGACGGAAGAGCAGGTCACCCTGCATCGGATTCCGCAAGTCAAGGATATCTTCACGATGGAGTCGCTGCTGACGCATACGGGTGCGCGTCTTTCCGACCAGGACGGGACGGTTCGTGTAGACGCGCGTTTCTTGGATCGAGCGGAAGCCCCTTATGACGTGGTGAAGACGATGCGGGCATCCAGTTTGGTTTTAGGGCCGCTGGTTGCCCGAACGGGTCGAGCGCGAGTGTCGATGCCAGGCGGTTGCGCAATCGGCGCACGGCCAATTAACTTACATGTTTCCGCGCTGGAGCACCTGGGTGCAACCATTAAGCAGAAACACGGGTACGTCGAGGCACAAGCACCCAAAGGGCTACGGGGCGGACAAATTCAATTCGATCGCATCACAGTTACAGGTACTGAGGACGTGCTGATGGCGGCGGTACTCGCGCGAGGGGAGACCGTGATCAGGAATGCGGCTCGCGAACCCGAGGTGAAGGATTTGGCTGAGCTGCTCATCAAGATGGGCGCGAAGATCGAAGGCGCCGGAACGTCGATTATCAAAGTGAAAGGTGTGCAGCGCTTGCGTGGAGCCGAGCACACGATCATCCCGGACCGGATTGAAGCAGGGACATTCTTGCTGGCGGGTGCGATATCCAGAGGCGATGTGCTGGTCAGCAATTGCGTACCGGAGCATGTGGCCGCACTGATCTTCAAAATGCGGCAAGCCGGAGCTGAAGTGGACGAGATCGACGGTAACGCAGTACGAATCCGGTGCTCAGGGAGACTGACGGCAACGGACGTGAGTACGGAGGAGTATCCCGGCTTTGCCACGGATCTTCAGGCGCAATACATGGCGGTAATGACTGTGGCGGAAGGAACTAGCGTGGTGAGCGAGACAATTTTCGAGAACCGCTTCATGCATGCACAGGAGCTGAAGCGCATGGGGGCGAACATTCGGATTGAGGGCCGACAGGCGATTGTGACAGGAGAAGAGCAGCTGACCGGAGCTCAGGTGATCGCTTCCGATTTGCGCGGGAGCGCTTCGCTGGTTCTGGCCGCGCTTGTGGCGCGAGGGGAATCCACCATAGATCGCGTATATCACATGGATCGCGGGTATGAGCGCATGGCCGAGAAGCTGGTGGCCGTCGGAGCGAAAATTGAGCGGCTACCGTAGGACGTGAGCACACCCGTGAAGCATCATAGTCCGGGATTTCTAGCGCTCGTTAACGATGCGAAGAGGCGTGTGCGGGAGATGAGTATCGAGCAGTACAGACGCTTGCGCGAGATTGGCGAAGCGGGACAGCTCGTCGACGTTCGGGAAGATAGCGAGTGGGAAAAGGCGCACGCGGCAGGGGCGATTCATCTCAGCAAGGGCGTGATCGAGCGAGATATCGAGAAGACGATTCCGGATAAGAACGCGAAGCTAGTGCTGTACTGCGGCGGCGGATTCCGCTCCGCGCTTGCGACGGACAACTTGCAGAAGATGGGCTATACGAACGTGACTTCACTTGATGGCGGATGGCGGGCCATCGAAGCGTCGGGGCTGCCCTTGGAGAAGGGTGAACCCGAGAGTCGTTAGGATTAGATCTGAACAGATTGCGGAAAGCGCGCTCGAAAGTCACATCGCAAGGGCAGACTTCAGTTCCCGTCGAGGTTCGGCGAAAACTGGGTATCGGTCCGGGCTCGATTCTGGAGTGGGAGGAGGAGGGCGATAGGATTGTCGTGCGGCGTTCGGGAACGTTTTCCTCAGAGGATATTCACCGGGCGCTGTTCCCCCGCCAGGCTCCGAAGCCTCGAACCCTCGATGAGTTAAAAGAGGGGATCAGGCGACGCGCTCGGGAACGGCATGCGGGCCGTTGACACGAACGTTCTGGTTCGCCTAGTTACCCGAGACGACTCGCGCCAAGCGGCCTCTACTGACGCTTTCATCAACCAGGGAGCGTGGGTCTCGGTCCTGGCGCTCACCGAGGCAGTGTGGGTGCTATCCGCTGTGTACGAACGCGGCCCCGCCGAGCTTGCCACTCCGTTGGAGATGCTGCTCAATCATAAGGATCTAACTATTCAGGATCCCGATGTTGTGACCGCAGCGCTTGATCTTTTCCGCTCGATACCATCGCTTGGCTTTTCCGACTGCCTGATGCTGCAACTTGCCCGGAAAGCCGGACACCTTCCTCTTGGCACATTCGACCGGGGCTTGGCAAGATGCGAAAGCACACAAAAGCTGTAGGAAGACGTTCTCTCCTGACCAGAGATATCGGAAACGTGTGTGGCACTGTCGCAGTCCACGTAAAAAGGTGGTGGGCTTTCGGTATGCCTGCACGACCTAAGCGAACTTACGGAGCGGTACGGGACCTCCGTGAACGCTTCGATGACTAACTGTCCAGTCTCAATCATCCTGGATTCCTTGGTTCGCCGTCATGATGGCCTCTGCCAGCTCCCAAACTCGGGGAAGCATTCGCTCGACCTCTGCACAGCGTCGCCGAACCTCAGCGAAGGAAGGTACTCCGAGGTCGCTGACCAGCTCTCGATAGCTGTCCATGAAACTCCGCGTCATCTCGCCGCGGACATCGAGGGAGAGCACTTTGTGACATCTGGAATGCGTGACAGCGATCCAGAACATAGCCTCTCGATGATAGCCACGCTCGATCAGCTCCAGGCTTCCATTGATCACGAAAGGACGGGCGCTGTCGCTAACGTCTGATGCGAAGGGAAACGGTGTTTTGATTTTTCCCTTGGCTGCGTCAAAGATCTCCGCAAGGCTGGCAAGGTGCTGGCCAACTCGTCCTCGGCTAAGTCGAGCAGACCCCAGCAGCGCCAACAGCGTTTCATGGAATTTAAGTTGGCCGTAGTCAGCCAATAGCTCGCGCACTGCAACGTGCCGTGTACGTACCGTGGGATTTCTCAGGCCTGCTACGAGTAGAACGTGAGTCGTGATGCCTGCCGCGAAAAGCCACGCGATCACCTGATCATGAAGGGGCTGTTCCTCATTGATAGACCGAAGACATCCAAGCACTTTGTCCCTGGCATTGGCGCAACGCTTACGGACCCACTGTCGTTTGGCATAGTCCCGGCGCACTACCGCCAGAAGTGCAGTCAGATGGCCTGATGGATCGAGAATGATGTTCGTCGTCCGAAGACTCGGGGCTAGGTGGTAATCGTTCAAGACCAGATCGGATGACTGTAGCTGATCGTTGCTCAGGTAAGAGACTTCGAGAAGAATGTCCCGATAGATGAACTTTTCACGCTTGCCAGCCCCGTTAGGGTCTGCGAGGAGGACCATGATGTCAAAATCTGACGTCGGCGTCAGATCGGCGTCGTCGGGAAGCCAGTTCGTCGAACCGGCAGTGTAAGCTCCGCTGAAGCCCGGCATACCGCTGGCTTCCTCAATCACCCACTCCCGAGCCGCCTCTCTGGCTTGCTTCACCTTCATGGTTTACCTCAACGTGGTCGATCACTCCCGGTGACTCCTGGCCTGAAGATATCCTTTTCCGCCAAGCCGATATAGCATACTTCAAGCGCCGCAGCCTTGAATTGGCGTGAGCGAGCCGCACGCCGACGCAGCACTATACCAGCGCCGGTTCAAGTGTTCGTGCAATTTGCAATAGCCTGGGCTCGGTGAACGGGCGAGCGATGAGTTGCAGACCAATGGGTAGGCCGATGCTCGTTTTTCCACACGGCATAGATAAGGCCGGTTCACCGAGAAAATTGATAGCACGGACCAGACGCGTGGAAGCCATGCGCGTGTTCTCTTGCTGCGAACCGATCTGAACTGTAACTTCATCAATTCGCGGGGCGGCGACTGGAGTCGTGGGACCGGCCAGGATGTCGATCTTTTGCCAGAGCGCATCGAAATCGCGGCGAAACAGGGTACGTATGCGTTGCGCGTTCACGTATTCGTGGGCGGCGATCATCTTGCCCTGGTGAATTAGCGCCCACACGTCATCGCCAAAGAGCGCTGAGGCTGTATAGTTTGCATACAGCGATGCCACTTCAGAAAGCTGCACAATGCGTGCCGCTGCGTTCGCTTCATTCATGTCCGGAAGTTGAACTTCTGATAGCGCCGCGCCGCGATGCTCCATCTCCGAGATGCTTTTCTTTACAGCGGCGGCGACCTCTTCATCAACGCAGTCGAAATAGAAAGTTTTCGGGATTCCGACGCGCACTCCTTTGAGATCGGGCAATGCCGGAAGGTTGAAATCGGGAGGGGGAAACGGCGCCGAGCTCGTATCGCGGGGGTCGGGACCGGCGATTTCGTTCATCGCAAGCGCACAATCTTCGACACCCGAACCGAGCGGTCCCACGTGATCGAGACTAAATGCGAGAGGCAGAACGCCGTAACGGCTGACACGTCCGTAAGTCGGCTTCAGACCAGTGATGCCGCAGTAGGAAGCGGGAATGCGAATGGATCCGCCAGTGTCGGTGCCGAGAGACATGGGCAGGAAGCCCGCCGCGACCAGAGCCGCAGATCCGCCGCTCGAACCTCCGGGAATGCGGTCCGTATCGCGCGGATTCAGCACGAAACCGTAATGCGGATTTTTCGATGTAGTGCCGTAAGCGAGCTCGTGAAGATTGGCTTTGCCGATAGAAATCGCGCCGCCGGTCCTCAATTTATTCACCACGGTCGCGTCGTAGCTAGGCACGAAGGCGCGGAAAATGAGCGAGCCTCCGGTGGTACGAATTCCGCGCGTGTAGAAGATATCTTTATGCGCCGTTGGAATGCCATGAAACGGCCCGCGGTCAATACCGGTAGTGAACTCTTTATCACGCTCCGCTGCCTCGTTCAGAGCATCTTCTTCTGTAATGGTGATTAGGCTTCGGAAATGATCTCGATTCTTGATATCTGCGATGGTTTGCTGAACCAGCTCGACACAGGAGAGTTTGCCGGTCCTCAGCAGGTGGCCCGTTTCACGAACTGTCATTGCTCATCTTCCGAGCTGGTTGAAGTGGAAACGGGCACATAGGGCAAGTAGATGGTCGCGGGTTCCACTTCAGGCATCAGGCGCTGGGTCATGGCGGCAAAGGTCTCTCGCAGATCACTGATCGTCTTTTGATTTTTGTCCACCGATATTCGGTCTTTCGGGATCAGGCATGTTGATTGCTCAGCAGTTCTGAAGCATAGCATTCGAATTGCGTTATGATGAGGCGATCCCACGAAATTTGTATGTCAGTATTGCTACGTTCATTTTCAGCTTTGGCCTTATGCGCTGGTCTCCAGGCCGCATTACCGCCGCTCATCGATCGAGATCTCTTCTTTGGTGAAATTCAGATTAGCGGAGCTCAGATCTCGCCAGATGGCAAGTATATTTCATTCGTGAAGCCTTACAAGGGCACGCGGAATGTCTGGGTGAAAAAGGCTGGCGAGCCGTTCTCGGCGGCCAAGCCCATGACAAACGAGACTAAGCGGCCGATCAGGGCGTACTTCTGGAGCCGCGACGCGCGCTTTCTGCTGTATGCGCAGGATAAGGCGGGCGATGAGAATTTCAATATCTTTGCCGTGGATCCGAATGCTGGCCCGGCAGTGGGCGCGGAGGTTCCAAAAGCGCGGAACATCACGGATGCGAAAGGCGCTCGGGCCTTCATCTATGCGCTCCCTAAGAATGATCCAGACACGATTTTCGCCGGTCTGAACGATCGAGACAAAGCTTGGCCGGATTTATACAAGCTGAAGATTTCAACGGGCAAGCGAACGCTGTTGCGCAAGAACACGGAGCGCATTGCGGGTTGGACGTTCGATAACAAGGGCACCCTGCGGCTCGCGACCCGTACCACCGATAAGGGCGATACAGAAGTGTTGCGAGTGGATGCGGACAAGTTCACACCCATTTACTCCTGCGACGTCTTCGAGACCTGCGATCCGATACGCTTCGATAGCACAAACAGCAAAGCGTATGTGATCACGAATAAGGGCCAAAATGTCGATCTCGCAGAACTAGGGCTGATCGATCCCGCGACAGGGACGGTTACGCCGGTCGAGAGCGATCCGCTGAAGCGCGTGGATGTTGGAGATGCGATATTTTCCGAGGTCTCTGACGAGCTGGTGGGGACGGTTTATGTGGATGACCGGCAGCGGATCTACTGGAAGAACCCGGTGTTTGAGGCCGATTACAAGTGGCTGGAAGCGAAACTGCCAGACCGCGAACTCGGGTTCAAGTCATCCAGCAAGGATGAAAATCTCTGGATCATCTCAGCAGCGAGTGACACGGAGCCGGGCGAAACTTATCTATACGACCGGAAAGCCAAGACATTGGCTCTGCAATACCGCATCCGTGAACAGTTGCCGCGTGAGTCGCTGGCATCGAAGCGGAGCATTCACTACAAATCTTCTGATGGATTGGAGATTCCTGCCTATCTGACCACCCCCAAAGGCATTGAAGCAAAGGATCTGCCGCTGATCGTGGTCCCTCATGGCGGCCCTTGGGCGAGAGATGAATGGGGATACGATACTTTCGCTCAGTTTTATGCGAACCGCGGGTATGCGGTGCTGCAGCCGAATTTCCGCGGATCGACAGGATATGGCAAGAAGTTCCTGAACGCGGGGAACGGGGAGTGGGGACGCAAAATGCAGGATGACCTGACTTGGGGCGTGAAGTACCTGGTTGCGCAGGGCATCGCGAATCCAAAGCGGGTTGGCATCGCGGGCGGTTCGTATGGCGGCTACGCAACACTTGCAGGCGTGGCATTTACACCGGATGTGTACGCGGCGGCGGTATCGATCGTCGGCCCGTCCAACTTGATCACACTCCTAAATTCGATCCCGCCGTACTGGGAGGCCGGGCGAAAAATAATGTACTCGCGGATGGGGGATCCGGACACGCCGGACGGCAAGAAGTTGCTGGCGGAGGAATCGCCGCTGAACTCGGCGGCGCAAATCAAGACTCCACTGATGGTGGTGCAAGGCGCGAACGATCCGCGTGTGAACAAACGCGAATCGGATCAAATCGTGGTAGCGCTGCGCGACCGCGGCGTGTCGGTCGTATATCTGGTTGCTCCGGACGAGGGTCATGGGTTCGCCAGGCCGATCAACAATCTGGCGATGATCACGGAGATGGAGCGCTTCCTCGGGCAGCATCTGGATTCACGTTTCCAAGAATCTGTCCCGAAGCGACGTGGCTGCGCGCTTGAAGGAGATTACCGTAGACCCGAAGACCGTAACGCTAGCAGCGAAGGTGGATCCATCGCAAGTAAGCACGCCCGTTCCCTCCGAGGATTTGAAGCCGGGGTTGAACAAGTACAAGGCGACTCTAGTGGCAGGCGGCCAGACGATCCCGCTGGAAATGAGCAGTGAGATCAAGGACAACTCAGGCCTATGGGCGGCGACGGATACGATGCAGACCCCCATGGGAGCGGTCACCGACACGACGATGATCGAAAAGCACACGCTGATTCCACGCGAGCGCCACCTGAAACAAGGTCAAGTCGCGATTGATGTGACCTATGCGGCGGGCAAAGCCACAGGAACGATGAATATGAATGGCCAAAAGAAGCCGATACAGGTCGACTTGGGCGGCCCACTGTTTGCAGATTCGGCCGGTTCGATGCAGTCCATTGCGGCGCTCCCGCTGGCGGACGGCTATCGGACAACCTTTCGCAATTTCGATCTGCAGAGTCAGAAGCCGAAGCTGATGCAGTTGACCGTGGCGGATAGTGAAAACGTGACCGTGCCCGCAGGCACGTTCCAGGCATACAAGATTGACATCAGCTCCACCGACAGCGCCGAGAAGATGACTCATGTGGGTCGCAAAGGCGTCGAAAAAGACCGTGAAGTATCAGGCGCTGCTGCCGCAGATGGGGAGTGCGACGCTAACGGCAGAGTTGATGCCGTAGTCACGGAGCATTGCAGAAGCAGTGCCAGGCAGACGACGAAAGGCGATCGTCCGCGCCACAAGTGCGGTGAGGAATATTTTTTAGGCCGGCCGTCGTTAAAGCCGGCGGTCCGGGGTCTTTAGAGCCATGCACAGGTTGTGTGGCTCTCTTCTTCTCTGTTTTCTTCCCTGTTTTCTTCCCCTAGTGGGCGCCTTCGGGCAAGACTCAATCGGCACAAGTACGGTCACCCTGAGCGCGGGTGGCGAAACGCCGACGCGAAATGAGTTTGGCGAATCGAGCGGCCCGGTGTTTAATGGCAACTATGAGTTTCGTATCCTGAAATATCTTGCGGTCGAGGCGGGTGTAGACAATATGCTGCCGCGAACCGAGGAGACGCAGTATTTTCCGATCGTCACCATTCCTTATGGCGTAACTCTCCTCCAAATTAGGAATACATACGTTCTGGCGTTTTCGAATGACCGGACGCGGTCTACGTTTCTGCCCTTTGGTGTTCGAGGCATTCTGCCTGTTTCGCGCGGTCGAATCGAGTTGTTCAGCGGACTTGGCGGAGCTTATGTGTGGAATCAGTTTTCGTTCAATAATGCTTGGTTGGCCCAGGTCAGCGTAGGCGGCCGCGTGGCGTTGGATCAAAAACGGCACTTCTGGGTGGGAACGACGGGGCGATTCTTTACTAATTTCGAGCACGACAGACAAGAATGGCTGTCGTGGACGGCCGATCTTGGTTTGCGATTTGGCCGTTAATTGAGATGCGGTGTTCTATCGCACAATGCAGGAGTTTGCGCTTCTGATAGATATCCCGATTGCGCGGGCCATGAGTGTAGATGATGAGGTAGAGCAAATTTATGGAGAGACGCGGGATGCGATCTGTGCTTATTTGCTGTGCCTCGGCGTGCCCACGTCACAAGCGCAAGAAGTGATGCAGGAGGTATATCTCAGGCTGTATCAGATCATGCGCAAAGGGCAGGTTATTCACAATTTGCGGGCTTGGCTTTTCCGTGTTGCGCATAACCTGGGATTGAAGGTGCGATCGCGAGAGAGGTCGTTTCGCACGGTAAATTCGGACTGGGACCGCTTTGTTCATCCCGTGACTCATTCGCCGGAACGCACGATATTAGAGCGCGAGAGGATGAGCCGCGTGGCGGTCGCTCTCGAGAGCTTATCGCCGCAACAGAGAAACTGTCTTTATTTGCGTTCGGAAGGTTTACGGTACAGAGAAATCGCAGAAGTGATCGGGATTAGCTCCTCGACAGTAAACGAGTTTTTACGAAGGGCGATTGCGCGCCTTGCGGAGGCGGTGAATGGATAGAGTAACTCACATGTCCGATGCTGATCTGATCCTGTTTTCGGATCAGGAGATGCACACGGGCTCCGCAGAGAAGATTGAGACGCACTTAAAAATATGCGCCGAATGTCGGAAGCGTTTGAACGATCTGCAGAGCGGGGCAGCAGCATACGACCAATATCATCAACAGATCCTAAAACCGGCTTTGGGTTCCACGGCAAGTGATTGGGGCACGATTCGCGATCGGCTCGCGAAGGAACACAGCGGAAAAGGGAGTTTCTGGTTCAATCCCGCCATATTGTGGGCTGGGGCTGCGCTAGCTGGTGGTCTTATAGTAGCCATTCTCTATTTCCAGAGTTCTTCTCGACCGCAGGCGACGGAACTGCTGGCAAGAGCCGCCGCCATTCCCGAATCGAGCCGCGGTCCGCTTCTATTGACCGTGGGTGGGCATCACTGGTTGAGGCCAGCAGTGTTTCGGGCCGGAGAATCGGCGATCAGCTGTTCCCGCCGTCGAAAGCTCGAGCTTTCAACACGTGCACGCACTCTTCGTTGAAGCGCATTACAGTTGGGAGGATCCGTTGAGTGCGCGATCGTTCGCCGTCTGGCGGTATCGGCTGCCGCAAAAACAAGATGAAGTCACTTTGATTCATGGAGAGGATGGAAGGCGGCGGTTCTATCGTGTGCAAACACGTACTGTGGCTGGAATTCTTCGAACCGCTTCGCTCACTTTGCAGGCCGATACATATCGTGCGACCACGGCAGCTTTTCAGTTCCTAAGGAGAAGATCCTGTGGAACTATCGGAGCAACCGGAGGCGGCCGAACCGGCTCGGCAAGGGGTACAAGAGGCTCCCGCGGAGCACCAGAAGCTAACCGAAACTCGCGCAGGCCCGGAGGACGAACTGCGTGTGTTTGCTGCACTGAACGCCATTGGGGCGGATGCGGAGGAGCCTATTAACGTCAAGCTGGATGCCAAGCGGCAGCATGTACTGGTGACCGGTATGGGAATGCCAACCGCGCGCCAAAAGGAAGTAGAAAAGGCGTTGGCGGAGTTGCCGAACACAATTGTGCGTTTCGACTCGGCCGTTCCCGACCGCAATGCCCCGCCGAGCAGTGAGAAATCGGACACCTACACAGCGGACTCTCGTTCCGCGTTTCGGCAGATCTTGGAGGCACGTGCGGGCGGTCCGCAGCAGCTTCAAGCGATTACGGATCGGGCACTGGACACGAGCAATGCACTGTTTGCGCAGGCACACGCGTTGCTGGTGCTGGCGCATGAGTTTCCTCCCAACGTGGAATCAGGGCTGCGCGGTCCAGACCGGGAGACTTTACTTGGTTTACGGCAACGGCACGTAGGGGCGCTTGAGTACGCTATCCGGCAACTGAGGGACGAGTTGACTCCGCTGCTGGAGGGCGAGCCGGGGCGGGATTCGCTGGCGCACAATCCGAAAAATCGTCCTGGCAGGGCGGCGCAGAAGATTTGTTTAAAGCCGCTCGGAACCTTAATGAGCTGGTGAGCCGTCTCTTGGCTGGGAGTAATGCGGAACAGGCGGCCGGGGAAATGTTGAATGAACTGCCAAATGATCTGTCGAAGTTAGAGATGCTAATTCGAGCGCAGTCCGCTGCAGAACGCTAAATGAACCCCGTGCAGCGACTGCTTTCGCTCGCGCTGCTAGCAATCGTGGAACCGGTGGCGGCTCAACACGGCGGATTCATTGCCGGTCGAGTGCGCGACCGCTCCGGAGGAATCGTACCAGGCGCCGAGATACGCCTACAGAATGACGAGACCGGCGCGCGGCAGAAAGCGTACTGCGATGCTGATGGCAAGTATTTCACGAGCGAGCTTGTCCAAGGGGCTTACAAGATCACGGTCCGGAACGAAGGTTTTCGCACAATTACTCAATCGGGCGTTGCCGTTAGCGCCGGGGAAACTCGGCTCATCGACTTTGTAATCGACGTACTTCCGCTGCAGCAGGAAGTAACGGTGGAAGCTGACCGCAACGATCAAGATCCTACGGCGAACGGGCTTACCGTAAGCCGCCAATCGTCCGCGAATAGCCTACCGGCAAATGGCCGCGATCTGCACGCGCTGTTTTCAATCATGCCGGGAGCCACGATCACACCGGCGTCGATCGGCGATGGCGGGCAGTTCACGGTCGGAGGTCAGCGGCCAAACACAAACTCTTTTCGAATCGACGGGGTCAGCGGCAACGCCGGAATAGGGGTCATTTCCATACCCGGTTCGTTTCCCGGCGGCACGCTGCCGGCAATGACGACAATTGGAAGCACGCAGGCTCTTGCGTCAAAGGAGGAAACACAACGAGTGGAGCTTCGGTCGTCAGATTTTGTAGCTGAGTCTGGAGATAGGCCGGGCGCTCAGATCGCAATCGAAACACGATCCGGCTCGAACGAGTTTCACGGAAGTGCTTTCGGTTATATCCGGCCACATTTGCTGAATGCTCAGGACTGGTTTTCCCAGAGCATTGATGCGGGCCTGCCTAGCGCCTCCTTGAATGGCTGGGGTGGCAGTTTTGGGGGCCCTATTTGGCGAAATCACACGTTTTTCTTTACCTCCTTCGAGCGGGCTGATGTTCACGACAGCGCGACTCAAGTTATTCCTGTGCCCTCAGCTGAGGCCCGCAGTGCCGCCGGACCTGCATATCAAGTATTTCTGAATGCCTTCCAGTTTCCGACCAGTCGCACATTGAATTCCACCGAATCGCTCGGGATTTCCGGGTTGCAGAAAAACGGCACGATCTCAAACGTGAGTTTCAGGCTCGACCAGGCGCTCGGTACCAAAGTCCAATTTTTTGCTCGCTATTCCGATGTGCCTTCCTCGTCCACAACTTTCGAGTTGGGAACTGCCTTTGCGAAGTTTCGTTGGCTCAGCGCGACGGCTGGCCTTAATATTGCGACGACAAGTCTTACGCAACAGATCCGATTCAACTATTCACAGGCGGCAGCGGTCTCGATGCATGGGAGCGCCTCGGATTCAGATCGGCCTGACGTCGACGTGATCGACAGAGCATTATCCAACTATTTTTTTCCCTCGCTTTTCAATGTTGAGCCGACTCCCCCCAGTTTGGGATATGGCGAGCACCTCACCGCGGTGCCATTTTACCCGGGCTGGCAAGTGACCGAATTATCCATCGCCGGCGTTGGGCAAGCAATCTCTGGCCAAAGCGGTCAAAGCACCCAACATCAGTGGGAAGGCGCTTATAATATCGCGAAGAATGCGGGCCGCCATGATTTCCGTGCGGGCGGCGATTACGTACGGTTAATGCCGAACGACGGGGTCTTTAATGGGACGCTTTCTGTTGTGTCGCCGGGCATCAGTGCTTTGCTTGCAGGTGATCCACTGGGCGTCACGATTTCGTCTTTCCCGTTGTACGGGCCGATCATTCAGAAGACGTCATTATTTGCGCAAGATACTTTTCGAGTCAGCGAACGGCTTAATGTGCTTCTTGGACTGCGATGGGAGCTAACAAATCCTTTCAACACCTATTACCGTTACCCCTCGTCGTATTTTCCATATGTCGGGTATTGGAATGGGCTGGGTACAGACCCACGCGAACTCGGAGGTGTTTACCTTTTAGGAGGATCCCGATGGCCGATGCGCTACAGGCAGTTCGAACCGCGGATTGGGTTGGGATATCACCTGAAAGCGCCCGATGTGGTCTTGCGCGCGGGAGCCGGTATTTTTTATGACACCGGGCTTGGCTCCTCCATCGATTCGGCGGACGTGAACCCACTGAACAGTTGGCAGTTCGCGCCGACAGCAGGTGTTTCGAATACGGCTGCGGCAAGCGCGATCGCACCAACCCCCGCCCCGAGTTCAGTATTGTATCTTCCGAGAGTTTTGGAATGGAGAACGTCACTCGAGAAATCCATCCATTCCGGAGCGTTGCTTTCGGTCTCCTATCTCGGCTCGACTGGAAGCAATTTGCTCCGAAAAGAAGCGTCTGTCGCGCCGGGGAGTGGTCTTCTGCAATCGCTTGCATTCACGAGTCACGGCAATTCGAATTATCAGGCCTTGCAAGCCCAATTTGCCGGCAATATCACGTCAAGAGTGTATGCGCTGATCTCTTACAGTTGGGCGCATTCGATCGATACAGGTTCGAGCAATACAGGTGTGTTCCTTGTACAACCCGGTTACAAGGATGCGGTCGACCGAGGATCATCGAGCTTTGACGTTCGGCATACTTTTTCTGCTTCTTTTGGCTACCGCCTGCCGTCATCCGCTTTAACATCGTTTTGGCGCCCGTTACTCGGCGGATGGAATCTAAGTTTCACGATTCAGGCGCGCACGGGTTTCCCGGTCGATGTAACAACTGTGGACAGGAGTATCGGACTGGGATTCGACAATACCGGACGTCCCGATCTAGTGACCGGTGTGCTGATGTGGATTGCAAACAGCATGGTGCCGGGCGGGCGCGAACTGAATCCGGCGGCATTCCGAGCAGCGGCGGCAGGAATGCATGGGACGCTCGGGAGAAACGTGTTGACGGGCGCAGGACTTTTTCAGATTGATGCGAGCTTATGTCGTCAGTTCAGGTTGTATCGCGGCAGTTCACTCGAAGCAAGCGTATCGGCATTCAATACGTTGAACCACCCGGCGTTTTCGAATCCAGTAAGCTATCTGTCGAGCCCATTGTTTGGGCAACCTACGTCGATGGCAAATTTGATGCTTGGCTCCGGAAGCCCTACTACTGGGCTAACGCCGATTTTTCAGGCCGGCGGCCCAAGAACGATAGAGCTAGGCCTCAGATTTACTTTCTGATGTGAAAATCATAGCTGAGGCGCTAACTTACGTCTAGCGTTTATGTTTCTTCGCAGATATATCCCACGCCCTCCCCTTTCCGCATTTGTGGCGTGCTTATGGTACTCGGAAGGTGCGCCAGACACGCACGTTAAGGAGCGTCTGCTCCCGAACGGCGAAGCGGCTATTATCTTTAATCTTTGCGACGATCCTCTTCGGATCTCCGATGCTCAGAACATCGCTCGTTATAACAGCTATGGCCATGCCGTGCTTTCCGGAGCGCGCGCAAATTGTTTCGTCATCGATACCTGCCAACAGGACCGTGTTGCCGGGATTCAGTTTCGGCCGGGCGGCGCTTTTCCGTTTTTTCGGATGCCAGCGTGCGAGCTGGAGGGCGCGTCTTTTGACCTGGACGATCTCTGGCCCACGCGCACTGACGAGATACGTGAGCGGCTTCTCACCGCACAGAGCGTTGACGAAATGTTCGCGATTCTGGAAGACTGTTTGACGGCGCAACTCGTCCGGCCGCTGGAACTGCATCCCGCAGTGGCCTATGCCGTCGAGCGCTTCTGTCGCTCAACGCACGGCAGCAGAGTGGGTGCTGTGACCGAACACATCGGCCTTAGCCCACGCAGGTTCATCCAGCTCTTTCATCAGCAGGTCGGGCTGACTCCCAAAGCCTTTTACCGCGTCCGCCGCTTTCAGAGGGCGTTGCAGTCTATCCACGGCAGGCAGGGGATCGATTGGGCAGAGCTGGCGCTTGATTGCGGCTACTACGACCAGGCACACTTTATTCACGATTTCCAGGCATTTTCCGGTCTAACGCCGAGCACCTATCTGGCCCGTGCTACGCCGCACTTGAACCATGTGCCGTTGGTTTGATGCGCCAGGGCTGGTCAAATTTTTACAATCCACGGTCTTGAAGTCTAAGCGACAATCGTCATCGAACAGGAGAAGAATCAATTCATGGCTAATATCAAACCTATTCCCGATGGCTATCACAGCGTTCAACCGTACCTAATGTTCCAAAGCGCTGCCGATGCGATCGCATTTTACGAGAAAGCGTTCGGCGCGAAGGAGAAATTTCGCATGCCCGACAAGCAGGGCCGAATAACGCATGCGGAAATTGAGATCGGCGATTCATGCATCATGATGGCGGACGAAGCCCCGCAAATGGATGCGTTCAGCGTTGAACACTACGGCGGCTCGCCCGCGAGCTTGCTCATCTACACAGAGAACTGCGATGCAACATATAAGCAAGCTGTTGCTACTGGAGCAAAGAGTCTTCGTGAGCCCGCCGATCAACCCTACGGAGATCGCATGGCGGGTGTCAAGGATCCCTTCGGATACAAATGGTGGATTGCGACGCACATCAAAGATGTTTCCGTAGAGGAGATGCAGAAACAGCAGCAATAGGGTGCCCGAATGACTGCCGATGATTTTCGCCGTCTCGCTCTCAGCTTTCCCGACGCTTCGGAGAACTCGCACATGGGGCACCCGGATTTCCGGGTGCGCGGCAAGATCTTCGCAACGCTACACTATCCAGACAAAAATTGGGGCATGGTGAAACTGCCGCCGGAAGAGCAGCAAACCTTCGTCCATGCGCATCCTGAAGTCTTCGTGCCGGTGAAGGGTGCATGGGGACGCCAGGGCAGCACAAGCGTTCGGCTGGAAGCAGCCGAAGCGAGCACGTTGAGTCAGGCGCTTGGAATCGCTTGGCGAGACGCATCGGCCAAGCGGACACGCAGGGAAGGTCAAGACCGGAATGTTCAGCGCGGGCCCGGCTTATAGCACTTTGCCCCGCGCCTCCCGTGCGATTAGGGCTAGCCCTTTGAGATCGGCTTCGCGTGCAACCGAGTTCAGTTCGGCGATCCCGGCACGCGAGTTCTCCGACTGAGCAAGGATTTCGCCGTGAGCGAGCCGAGCTTCAAGCACCACTCCGGCATACCCAAAATGCCCAGCTTCTGACATCAAGAAGGAAAGCTGCTTTAGCGCCTCATCGTAGTGGCCAGTGGCGGCTTGAGCGCGTGCGACGGCTATTCCTAAAATCAGTCGCGCATACGGATTCCGCGGATTGGCTGAAGCTACACCTTTTACAGCCCAGAGCGCTTCGGAGACTTTGCCCTGGGCCAGCATTGCCCGGATGAGCACCGCCCGGCCGAGTGCATCGTCACGGGCATTTTGGGCCGCTTGGAGTATCCGGATCGCTTCCGCGGCTCTCGCTTGCGCCGCAGCCGGCTGGTGAGTTTCGAGGAGGGCGCTCGCAAGTGCGATGTCTGCCCGTGACCCTAACCGCAGTGTGCGGGCCTCTTCATAGTCCTTCCGCGCGGGCTCGATCTCACCGCTATCCAACAAGCAGTCACCCAAAATCGTAAGCGCGTCCGCGGTCTCGTACACCTCCCCGGTCGCGCGAAACACGGTAACCGCTTCGTTCGCTGCTTGCCGAGCCTCGCTGAGCTTGCCCTCTAGACGCAATACTTGCGCAAGACCAGCCAACGCGTTGCCAAGATGATCTTGACGGCCTGTGCCCCGACCGAACGAGATGGCGCGCCGATACATCGTATTTGCATCCGCCAACCGGCCTTCTGATGTGTAAACATTCGCTAGATCAATCTGAAATGCGTTCACGCCACTAGGATTGCCGGTCTCACGCGCGATCGCGAGTCCCTCCGTGTAGGACTTCTCGGCGGACAGGGAATCGTCCAGGTCTGCGAATGCGGCTCCGAGCCCTTCCAGCAAATTCATGGTTTCGCGTCTCGATCCCATGTCGCGCGAAATTTCGAGGCCCTGCTCATAGAGTTTCTTCGCAATGGCTGGAGAGGAAAACAACGTCTGATTTGCTTCGACCCGTAGAGCCGACACCACACAGGCTTGATCGCCTAAATCGGCGCAAAGGCATCGCGCTTCTCTACGCACCGCTCCAGCCTGAGGTATTCCGAGATTTTGCATTGTGCCGCTCTCGAACAACCTGGCTTTTGCATACAGCAGTCGCAGTCCTAAAGCGAGCGCCTTCCGCTCAACTGCTATTGCTGCCTCCCGCGCGCGACGGAAATCGCCGAGATCACCCAACGCTCTCGCCCCGGCGAAGTCAATGCGGGGATCGTCTCGCAAAGGGGAAACTAGCGTCCGCAGATTTTCTACAGTTACTAGTGCATCACGTGGTCTGGATGCGAGGCGCTGAGTCTCCGCCAGCATCAGTGCATCGTCGATGCTGTCCGGCTCCATCCGGCAAAGATTCTGGTAAATTCGGATGGCTTGGTCCCATTGATGCGCGTAGGTGCGGAAACGTCCTTCGATCTGGAGCTGTTCCGTGCGGCTCAGGTCCGATGCAAGCTGGTAGGCGCGACGTGCCGAGTCTTGCGCTTTTACTTCATATCCGAGCGCATCCCATGCCGCCCCCAGCGCCGAATGAGCGAAAGGGTTGGAGGGGTCGGCCTCGACTGCGCGCTCCAGGATTTCACGGGCTGCGACGGCATTGGATGCGCGAAGCTTGTCAATGCCTTCTGAATACAGCCGCATGGCTCCGGTGTTGGATGGCAGCGCCGCCATTACGCGTGTTTCACCGGCACTCGCAGGCAACCCGAGCTTCCGCCGTAACCGCATCGCAGTGCGATCCGCCAAGTCGAATAGTCTGCCCTCGTTGCCAGTTTCCGAAAGGGTGGCAACAGTATTCCCCGAGCCTGTCTCCTGCACGCGGACGTCGAGGCGTATCTGGCCAGTATCCGCATCACCGAGTACAGTGTAGGCTCCGGCGATCACCCAATCGGCTCCGGAGCGGCCGCGAACCCGATCGAGAACTGTCCGCGTGAATCCATCAGAGTCCGTCAACCGCAGATCACGTTTCATCTCAGAGATGCTGTCTACCGGAACGGTTCGGACCTGACCTTCTGCGGCAAGGTCCATGGTAAGCATCTCGGAGACGGCGGTAGAGAGCCAAGCATTATCGCTATGCCCGCCTCTGATGTCCTTGAACCCAAGAACTGCAATCGATCGGCGAAATTTTACGGCGCGCTGGCGGGAATGGAAGTACCAGAACCCGAGAAGGCAGACGGCAGCGAGCACCAGCGCCAGTGCGGCTCGGCGGAAAGCTAAACTGTGCCCTGGCTTCGAGGGCTGTTCGACGGGAGTAATCGTAGGCTCCGCCAGACGCGGTGCGTGGTCCAGAGCCGGAGGCATCTGGAATACAGGCAGATAGGTGCCTTTCGGAATCTCTATCCGGATCGAATCATCGCCGCCGAACCGTTCGTAGTAGTCCCGGAGCTTGGTTCGTAGCCGGTTCGCTTCGACTCGGACGATATTATCGATTCGTGGGTCGAACTGCGGGCCACGCCCGTACACCTCGGCGCCGATCCTGTATTCCTTGATCTGGTCCAGTTGGCCGCGGACCGCGTGTTCAACGATGAACCGCAGAAAAGCACTGAGGCGCTTCGATGCGCGGAAAGAGTCGGATACTAGGATGCGCTCCAGTTCCCCGAGCACAGCGTCCGGCGAAATGGCGTGACGCCCGCCTAGCGAGTCCGAGGTCACCGCAGCCATAGAGCAAAGTCTAAACGACGGGGAAAAAGCTGTCCAGGTGGTACCGTAATCACCGGCAGATTACCGTAAGTTACTAGCCGCAGTAGCCGATTTCTCTCATAGTTGGCATTACAGGCACTACATTACAGGCACTATATGAGAAAACATACAACGCTTTTGAGTCTGATCATCGCCTTGGCGGGGATCGCGTATGCCGGCGGTATTAAGCCCGGCAACTACGAATTCAAACAATTCAACGTTCCCAATAACCACAACTTGGGCGTGAATGCCATTAATGACCTCGGTTCGATCGTGGGTTATTACTCCATTCCGCAAGGAGCCATCCGAGGCTTCCTGCGCTCCTGGGACGGAGATCTGACGACACTGGTCGATCCCGGCGATCAGGGTGGCGCTACTTCGGGCTTTACCGAGGCTTGGGGCATAAACATAGAAGGCAAGGTGGTCGGTGAATTCTATAACACGGCCGCCGCTCAATATTCGGGCTTTCTTTACCATGACTGGAAGTTCACCACGTACAACCTTCCCGGTCTCCCGGCTCACTCCACCACTGCGGTTTACGGAATAAATGACTTAGGAGACTTTTGCGGATTTTACTCCGAAGCCCCCAGCTTCGCGTCGGCAAATGCCTATGTGAACCAGCACGGGAAGATAACGCAGTTCTCTTATCCGGGCTCCTCTTTTACGTACGCATTGGTCATAAATGATTTCGGCCAAATCGGAGGCTTTTATATAGACTCGACAGGCGTGTACCATAGCTTCTTTCGCGAGTGGAATGGTGAGTTGACAGATATTACCGTCCCCGGTGCTACCACCGCACCGGGATATGGCACTCTGGTTCTCGGCCTCAATAACCTTGGCTGGATGTCGGGGCATTTTTTTGATGCGTCGAAGAAAGAGCATGGGTTCGTTCGCTCGCCAGCGGGCCAGTTCTTTCAGATAGACGTGCCCGGAGCGCAGCAAACGGGCGGAGGCGGCTTGAACGATGAAGGTGCCGTGGTCGGGCATTTTATCGATAGCAGTGGTAACTCGATCGGGTACATTGCTATACCGAAGCGTGATGATTGAATCACCGTGTTGGCCGCTCTACCGGTGAATCAGTTCGACCCTGCGATTCTTCGCTCGTCCTTCGGCGGTGTCGTTGTCCGCCACAGGATTCGATTCGCCGTAACCTTTCACAGATAATCGGCTGCGATCAATGCCGTGATCCGCCAGCCAGTTCGCAACCGATGTGGCACGCTCGTTAGAAAGCTTCTGATTTGCGGCTTTGTCGCCGACGTTATCCGTGTAACCGGCTACTTCCCAGTTCCAGCCCGGGTTGGCCTTCAATTGATCTGCGACTTCGGATAATACCTGTTCAGCACCGGACGGAATGGCGTACTGACCGGTCGCGAAATGAATAGCGTTTTCGCCCAACGAAATGCAGTTTTCTGCGAGCTCTGCACGAGAGTAACGGTCCAACGTTGTAGTGAACGGGCGAGCAGCCGCAGGCGTTTGCACGTGGCTCTCCAAGATCTCCTTGTTGGTGATATCGCGTCCATAGAGTTTCCTGTTTGCGTCGCCGTCAGGACGCAGGGTAGCACCTTCGAGGGATAGACCCGCGAATAGCCCTCGCGAACGAGACCACGAGAGGATTTCGGCGCGCATCAGAACATCAGTGTTGGCACTGGTCTGGCGGCCGACGGGACCCGCCGCCGCAGCAGCTTCCCCTCCGATCGTGAACTTGTCACCAAGCAACCGGTTCATGCCGCTCTCCTTCATGACCAGCATGATGACGTCGGTGGAGGACCCGCCGAGTTGCAGCCCGAAACTTCCGCCCTCGATCGCAACTGCTGCCGGTGCGCTCCAGCCCCGTGAACACCTGCGGCAGGACGCGAACCCGCGACCATACTTGCCCCCGAACCCAAACGCACCTTTTTTTAGACCAGGTACAATGACGACGCATTGAGCTTTATCCATAAGTACTTGAGGAATTCCCTTATCGGGCGCCGCCATGACCTCGGTAAATGCCCTGGTAGCGTTTTGTAGGCGCTTGTTAGGGGCGGTTTCCCGGGCAAGGAGGGCTGTCGCTGCGAGACAGACAATAATGCGTGATGCGGTCATATGAAGGACTAGACGATTATTGCGGTCGTAAAGCTTCGCGTCAGGGGCTGGCAGCAGAGGATCACAGCTGCCCGCCTTATAGGGCCGCCGACCGATGAATAGGCTGACTGTGAGGTGGCTGACGCGGAGCGCGGAGAGCTAGCTTTGGCTCTTGTCGTTTGCTCTAGCTGGTTCCTGAATCCCGGGATAAGCTCTCCTAAGACGTCCTTGAACGTGTTCGCCGCTACGCCGATCGAGCTCCCTTAATGGAATCGAATGTTTCAAGCGCCTTGCTCTTCTGTAGCTCTGTTCCCCGTGTGTGCTGCGACTGGTGCAGGGGCTCGCTGTCCTCTCGATAGTGTTGCCGTGATCTCGATCTCCCGCCAGTCATCGACGCCAGTAATAAACCGCCTCCGAAAGCCGCCCCGATGATCGCTATGGGTCGCTTCTGGAACTGTACGCGCCAGTCTGTCACCTCTTCCACCTTTGCCTGGAGCTCGTGAAGATTTTGTCCGAGTTCGCCGCGCTCCGCGCCGATCTGGCGTTCTATTTGGTTTGACGTTTGACCCATTCTACGTTCTCCTTCATGGTTTCGATTGTCTTTTCCGGGGTTGCATGCACGGCTTGGAACCGCTTTTTGCCGATGCTCAACAGAATTGCGGTCGTGATTGCCAGAAGCACAAAGAGGATCAAGGCGGCTAGCCATAATGGCATAGCTTGAGCAAGGGCAAAGAGGATGGCAAGCAAGAGTAAACCCACGGCATATATGGCCGAAACCACCCCGGCCCCCAGCATCGCCGCGGCGCGCCCGGTCTTACTAGCCTCTTCCTTAATTTCCGTTTTGGCTAACCGGACTTCGGCACGAACGATGCCTTGAACGTTCCCGACGATGGCCTGCAGGACATCCGCGATGGAGCGGCTATTTTCTGCAGCCATGTCTTTCCACCCGATCTAGTCGTTCCTCAGTTAGTCTTCGCGGAACGTCCGGCCGACGAGGAAACCGATGGTAGCCGCGATCAAGAGTGACGGACCGGGATTCCGCCGAACTATGTCCTCGACGTCTGACAACATTGCCTTCACATCGTGCTCTCGAATGTACCCGGCGGTCGATTCCAGCGTGTCCGCGGTTGAATGCGCAGCCGTTCGCACGGCTTCTCCGCCGGGAAGACTCTCGGCCTTTTCGTGAAGGGATGATGCTGCGCTTTCTAGACCCTCAGCCGCCGGACCGCGCTTCGCATCCACTTGTTCCGTCGTCTGCCTTCCCAAATCTGAGACTTTCTCTTTCGTCTTCTTCGCGGCGTCAGTGACCTTTTCTTTGACGTTTTGCGCGGTATCACTGATGTTCTCGGTGCTAAATGTCGAGCCGGACATTTGAGCACCGCTCTTCTCAGGCATAAGTATTAACCTCCAAGAAATTAAAAAAATTAAGTAGGATGTGTGCTGCCGGAACTGGCGAGCTAATTTGCGCGTCCAGTGACTTTGTCCCAACCGTAACGAACAGCGTCTTTAATCTTTTCCCAGGTGCTGTTCGGGTAGCGGGTACCGTAGTCTGATCTCAGATTGCTTTCCACCTCCCTGAACGACTTCCCCTTATATCGAGGGTCCGATGCCATTTGGTATCCATACTCGTAAGCTGGCGCATACGTGTCGTACTTGACGCCAGTTGAGCCGTAACGAGTCTGGAAATCACGGCGAAAATCGGTGTCATCGAACGACGCCTTGCTGGCGCCGGCCTCGCTTCCAGGGATCTTCTCTACATTGACTTCCGTATGCCGCAGGGTATCCCGTACCGTTTCTTTCCGTTGAGATGCTTCCTTGCCGACCCGCACTTCCTCGACGACGCGTGCTTCCTTTGACACGACGGGTTCTTCAGCAAATTCCTGTACTTCGATCACTTGCTCTTGTCCGGCGCGAAGATCAGCGGCTTCCGCCGGACGGTTGACCGCCTGTCTCTCTACGCGAACGCGCTCGTCCTTAAGATTGATGCTCTCTTCCACCGGCTTTTCGACGACTCTTGAGTAGACTCGAACCCCTCCCCGGAGAACTTGACGCTTGCCGACCTTCAGCTCTTCCTCTACTATGGGGACGGCGCTGGCTTGCGTTGTTCCACCTTTGCCCCTAGCCGCGGCTTTTTCCGCTCGCGCCGTGGCCTGCTGTAAATTGGCAGGAGCGTGGCGGTCCAGGATTTCTGCAACTGCATCTACTTGGTCCTCAGCAACGTTGACGCTCAATACGGCATTGCCTTGCTTTACGGCTTGTTCATAAGCGGCGCGATCCGAGTCACTCTCGTCTGTGAACAGGGATTTGAGCCATCCTGTGAATCCGCCTTCGTGCCGAGTTGTTCCCGCTTCAGAAGTGGTCGAGCTATATCCTTGGCCCGATTCGATGTAAATGTCGTCTTGCCCAATACCTTGCGCCTCGAGATCGGCTGCGGCGGCTTGGGCCTCACTCGCGTTACGAAAAACAGCGACCAAGGTGGATCGCGTGGTTGTAGCCATAAACTTTGTCCTCCTGTTTCGTGAAGAAGCTAACACGTAGGTGACGCGATGTCGGCGGAAACTGAATCGCAGAAAGTAAGTCTCGGACACTCCGGATTTTTACCAGGATTTTTCTATCTTCGACGATGTTTAGCTTTCCTGAATAGCGAGACGTGGAATAACGGGTGAGAGTACGTACCGGTCATCTGCACCGCGATCAGGGCACCGGCGCCACCCTTTCTGAAGAACGGGTTCAGCGGTTTGAGCAGGATGGATTTGATACCGCCCGCCGCTTGGGACAAGCTGGCCTGCATGGCGAGCGTGCCATACAGGTTAATTCTTTCGTTGATCAAGTTGTAAGTACCTTGCACCCGCGCGACCGCACCGGGAACGCTGAAGGAAGCGTTCGAGAATGTCGCTGTACCGTTGCGAAGGACGACGTGGCCTTTGAGGTCCGAAACTGTTCGTTCGGGGTCTTCGTCCTGCTTATTTTTTTCTTTTTTGCTGCGTGATCGTGCGCTGAGTTCTTCTACCTTTCCCTGAGTGTGGGCGCTGGTGAACTGGGCGTCGGTGATGCCGAAATCGCTTTCCAGTTGAACTCTTCGCAAAAACGGTTCGTGCTCGGGTGGAAGGACCACGTGTGCGCGGAAAACGATAGAGCCATCGAGAGGCGGTCGTGGAGCCTTCACGAATAGGCGCATAAGATCCTGGATTCTTGCCTCGCTGGAGTTAAGCTCGACCGAAACGGTCTTGCCCTGACCGGGTCCGCCGGTGAGATCACCGTGCGAGGGTATGACGGTATCGAGCAGCCGAGCATTCGCGGATTGAAGCGCCACGTTTCCATGCAGTCCATCAACTACACCCTGATATTCGACGGCGAGGTGCAGTGCGTGGCCGCTGCTAGTGACTTCAAAATTGGGAATGTCTGTTTTGCCATGAAGTTCGATGTGCGCGAGGGTTCCCGTGAAGGTTCCGTTGGCGGAAAGTGTGCCGGCGATGACATGGAACGGGCTGAGGTCCGCATGAGAGAAAACAAAAGAGCCGGATACAGGGGTCTGCCCTGGATGCCCTGTATGCAAGGGACCGAATGCTCCGCGGGCCGAAATGTCGCCGGGCGGTTCGGGGTTATGTAGGACGGCGCGGAAGTTCATCGACTTGCCTTTGGCAACATCATTCATTGTGAGAAGTGAGAAGTCGAAGCGCAGCGGTTTGCCACCCGGATGGCGGGGCTCGATTTCGAGGACTGCGCCATCGGCGACGAGCTCCGTTACAGGCGTCTCAATCTTTGGTGGAGGATGTTCCCGGACAGGCGGCGGGACGTGAGCGGGAATATAGACGTGCAAAGTGTCGAGCCGAATCTGGCGAACGCGGTGCGTGATTGACAGCAGGGCGATCCAGGTAGCGTGACACGTCAGCGCACGGACAGTGACTAGAGGGTGGCGCGGCGGGCGGAGCCGCGCGTGAACACAAGATCTTCAGCGATGTAGCCTGGATGCGGAAAGAAAAGTTCACGGAACCGGCCGACATGCACTTCGCTCCCTGAGACTCGTTCCAGAGAATAGGTGACGGCTTGACGTGTGAAAGGCCAACGAGCGGCGAGAACAGCGCACCAGATCGCCAACAGAGCCAGGAGAATCGGCCCGCCAGTCCTGAGCAGACGGGACAGATGGGCGCGATGTGAACGGGATCCACGCATTCTTCGCGACCGTATCTGAAATAGAGACACGCCCGAGCGTACTGGGGTTTCCCGCTACATGTCGCGTCTGCTGCTCCGGTCGACGCAGCCCAGATCAGGTGAATCTGGTCCAGGGCAACCAGGTGCGCTCGCGGCTGATTTTCCATTTCCGTGATGGATCAATCGATGATGAAAGTACAGTTTGTGTGGCCGCGAACAGCAAAATAGCACCGACTCCGAGTCGCTTCTGTGACGCGTCGTCCACCTGGACCGGAACGCTCCACCAGGCGAATACGCGCGGTGCAATGGAATCAGACATTCTAGGCGGCTCGTAGCCAGATGAGAGACAGTGCCACTTATGCTGGAGTTTCCGCCTGATTAGGCCGGGCGATTGCTGCGAATTTGCGGATATCTACACCGCTTCGCTGAGATTGAAGGAAGGCATCCAAAATGGTCGAATTGCCATACTGAAGTTTATGGAAGCTATAGATCAACGCGCCACGCCACCTTCGGCGGCGGACAACATCAACACGATTGTTCAGCTTGAGGGGCAAGCCCTCGAAGCGCGGACAATGGCGGACCGCATGTCGGACGCCATTGCCAATTTTGTGGGCAGCATTCCGTTCGTGGCAATCCACGTAGTTTGGTTCGGTGTTTGGGTCGCTCTTAACGTAGGTATTTGGAGATTCGATCCCTATCCGTTCGCGCTCCTGTGCATGCTGGTTTCGCTCGAAGGTGTCCTCCTCTCGACTTTCGTTCTGATTAAGCAAAACCGAATGAGTCAGCGAGCCGATCATCGGAGTCATCTCGATTTACAAATCAATCTGCTGGCCGAAAAGGAAGCGACCAAAGTATTACAGCTCCAGCGACTCATCTGCCGTCGCCTAGGAATTAAGGAAGCCGACGCGGATACCGAAGTTGTCGAATTGAGCGGCGTCACAGCCGTTGACAACCTCGCCCGTGAACTGGATCAGCAGCTGCCGACCGACAGTTGAATCGCGCAGCTACCTCCCGGTTTGGGCATTCCGTAGCCGTCGTATATGTACGAGGTCTTATGCTATGCGGATGCGATATCTACGTGTGTAGATGTCGGCAAAGCAGGCCATTTCACTTCTTAAGGACACGTACGCTAAGTGGAGCGAGCATCACGCTCCGCGATTGGGCGCTTCCGTGGCGTTCTACAGCATACTGTCCTTTGCGCCACTGCTGGTTCTAATCACGGCTGTGATTGCGCTGGTTTTCGGTCACGAGAGCGCTCAGGGCGCACTCGTCAATGAAGCGAGACAATGGATCGGTGACCGAGGCGCTGAGACCGTACAAACCTTACTTAAGAATGCACAAAAACCTGCTTCAGGCGCGTTCGCGAGTTTAGTGGCGTTCGTCACGCTGCTGTTGGGAGCCTCGGGCGTGTTTACCGAGCTCCAGGATGCATTAAATGTCATCTGGGACGTTAAGGGGCAAACTGCTTCTGGATTCATGGGCATGATCAAGCAGCGCCTCTTTTCGTTTGGTATGGTCCTGTCCGTCGGCTTTCTTCTTTTGGTCTCTTTAATCCTGAGTGCCGGGTTGGCGTACATAGGACGCTCGTTCGGCCAGCTTTTGCCAATGCCGCCTTTTATTCTGCAGGCCATCAATTTCGTCGTATCATTCGCAGTTATAGCGGTGCTGTTCGCGTTGATGTTTAAGTATGTGCCGGCGGCCGAGATTTCCTGGAGAGACGTACTTGTAGGCGCAGTAGGCACAGCACTTCTGTTCACGATTGGCAAGCAGCTCCTAGGGCTATATCTCGGGAAAGCGAGCGTCGGATCCACTTATGGTGCGGCGGGATCGTTTGTAGCCGTGGTCGTCTGGATTTATTACTCCGCGCAAATCTTCTTCTTCGGTGCCGAGTTCACCCGACTCTACGGTAAAGTTCATGGAGCGAAGAGTGAGTCCGCAGCAAAGCAGTCGGCCCTGCGGGTGCCCTCGGAACGCAAAACGGAACCGGTGCAAGTCGCGCAAACAGCAGAGGCGCCGGTGAGAATGGCCCCCGTTGGACCGGCCTCGCCCCTGGACCTGCGTGCACCCACAGCAACCGCTCACGTTTCTGCACAAGCCAGCCCAGTGTTGCCGCGTCCGATCACCTTCAGCGCCGAGCCAGTACTGCCGCACGAAACGTCAAATCGAGCCGGGACCGCAATCCCATCGGCACTCGCTTTGCCAAAAACGAAACCTCGACTCCTGATCGCCGCGGCCGTTGGTTTTGTTCTTGGACGAGTATTCGGGGCGGTTCAAAAGAATACGCCCGATCGGTCGTAGCGCGCTTGGCAGACGGGAGCCACGCATTCTTCACGACCGTATCTGAATGAGAGACACTTCCGAGCGTGCTCGAGTTTGCCGTCAACAAGAAGGCGCGAGAGAGCTATCATGGTGCC
This sequence comes from uncultured Acidobacteriaceae bacterium, assembly GCA_963771565.1. Classification (GTDB taxonomy): domain Bacteria; phylum Acidobacteriota; class Terriglobia; order Bryobacterales; family Bryobacteraceae; genus Bog-105. Next base: position 556,239 of record CAVYUB010000022.1, on the reverse strand, counting down.
GTCATGCCGGAAATCGCGGAACTCTCTAGAGTTGCACCACTGACGATCCTGCAGGAAGAAGAGCGGCTATTCCAAGCCTCGGTTCGGCAATTTGCGAAGGAGCGCCTCGCGCCGCATGTGCGGGCGATGGACGAAGAAGGCAAGTTCCGCCCTGATCTGCTTCGCGAGCTGTTCGACATGGGTTTGATGGCCATCGACGTCAAGGAACAGTACGGGGGCCAAGGTGGAACGTTTTTTCAATCGGTGTTGGCGATCGAGGAACTGGCCAAGGTGGATCCGTCCGCTTCCGTGATAGTTGATGTTCAGAACACTCTGGTTACGAATGCCATCGAGCGCTGGGCGAATGCTGAGCAGAAGGAAAAATATCTTTCGCGGCTTGCCACAGAGAGCGTCGGGGCCTACGCGTTGTCTGAGGCGCAGTCGGGTTCCGATGCCTTTGCGCTTACGACGAGAGCAACGGCGGAAGGGGATGAGTACCGGCTGTCCGGACGCAAGCTGTGGATCACGAACGCGGCAGAAGCCGAAATCTTCCTCGTCTTCGCAACCATTGATCCATCGGCGGGCTATCGCGGAATCACCTGTTTCATCGTCGAGAGGGAAATGCCTGGTTTTCAGGTGGGCAAGAAAGAGGACAAGCTGGGCATTCGCGCGTCATCGACCTGCGAATTGATCCTGGATGATGTGCGACTCGGGCGCGAGCAGGTCATGGGGGAGCCGGGAAAGGGATACAAGGTTGCAATCGAGACGCTGAACGAAGGCAGGATCGGTATTGCGGCCCAGATGCTCGGTTTGGCTGAAGGCGCTCTCGAGCATGCCTTGAAATACGCCAAGGAGCGGAAGCAATTCGGTAAGCCGATCAGCGAATTTCAGGGCGTTCAATTCGATTTGGCCGAGATGGCGACGCGCATCGAAGCCGGCCGTTTAATGGTGTACAACGCCGCCCGATTATGCGATGCAGGGCAGCCGTTCGTCACGCAAGCAGCCATGGCCAAATTCTTCTGTTCGTCGATTGCCGAAGAGATTGCGTCGAAGGCTGTGGAAATACTTGGCGGCGTCGGGTTTACGAAGGATTACCCGGTTGAGAAGCTCTACCGTGACGCGAAAATAGGCCGGATCTACGAAGGAACGAGCAATATGCAGCGAGTGACGATTGCAAAAGCTCTGCTCGATTCCAGGAAGTAAGCGGTAACCAGGCGCCTTTCGCCAGCCGTCACAGTAGAGAATAGTATTAGCGATGTTTCAACGTAGTTGTGCAATACTTCTCTCTCTGTTTGGCTCCGTAACGCTGCTCACGGCGATTGAGCCGAAAGCCGATCCGACACCCGAGCAAATTCAAGAGATTATCAACAAGTTCGTACAAAAGGAAACGGAATTTGCCGCTGCCCGGGAGAATTACGTCTACCGCCAGACGAACAAAATTATCGAGGTTGATCCTCCCGGCGGAAGCTACGAGATGGTAGCAGAAGTTACGTTCGACGATCACAATAAACGGGTGGAGCATGTCGTACGCGCGCCGGTCGCGACGCTGCAGAACATTTTGATGACGCCTGAGGACGAGCAGGACATGCGCAATGTAATGCCGTTTGTTATGACCACCGACACGCGCGATGAGTACATCATCAATTACGTGGGCAGGGAGCAGGTGGACGAGATTTCCTGCTACGTATTCTCGGTAAAGCCGAAGGAACTGACGAAAGATCGCAAACGGTATTTCGAAGGGCAGATTTGGGTGGATGATCGAGACCTGCAGATAGTAAAGACGTACGGTCGATCTACAGGTCATTTGCGCAAGCACGAAGATCAGCAGTTTCCGAAATTCGAGACTTACCGGGAGCAAATCGACGGCAAATACTGGTTTCCAACGTATACCTACGCAGACGACACGTTGAATTTCAAAGATGGCCCGGCGGTGCGCATCAAGGAGGTCATCAAGTACGACCAGTACAAGAAGTTTGCCACTGCGAGCACGATCAAGTACGGTGACGTAAATTCTGACGGTACGACCACAAAACCGGCGAATCCGGCGGATACACAGCAGAATCCGCCGAAATAGCAGAACGGGTCCACTGGGATGAAGGTCCTCCTGCAGCGCTTATTGGTGACACTTTCTTTGGTCGGGCTTTGCTTGGCCGGGGAAGTCAAGCCGCTGCATGTTCGCAATTTCGCCGAGGTGAATGATCACTTGTATCGCGGTGGAGTCCCATCGAACATTGGTCTTCAGGAACTAGCCGCAATGCACGTCACGATGGTTATCGATTTGCGAGAACCCGGCGAAGGCACGGATTTTGAGAAACAGGCGATCAAAACTCTTGGAATGAAGTACGTGAATATCCCGCTCCGGCCCTTCTCGGCTCCGAGCCAGGAACAGATGGATAGCGTGCTTTCTTTGCTGCTGCATAACGATTCCGAGCGGATCTTCGTACACTGCCGGAGGGGGAAAGACCGCACGGGAACTGTGATCGCCTGCTATCGAATGCAGCACGATGGTTGGGACAAGCGAGCGGCACTTCGAGAGGCCATAAAACACGGCATGAGCTTCACGGAGCGTGGGATGCGATCGTTCATCCTTGATTTCACGCCCGCGTCCACTCCCACTTTGGCCAAAGCTGAAAAATAGCTCCCGGCGTGTACGTCAACTTTTTTCCCACTCCTAGATTTTCAGTGCGACGGCTCCGCTTTCTCGTAAAGGACCACATGGAACGATAAATTTAGAGTGAAATAACGTCGAAACGGCTTGCGCTTCTGCATCGAATCTGAGGAGGCCTTATGAAAGAGAGAACCTTGACGATTCCTGAAATCATGTTGATTGCCGGCACCCGCACCGCCTTTGGCGTAGGCTTGGGCTTATTGATTGCCGGCAAGCTTAGTGGTGATGCGCGGAAGGCCGCTGGTTTCGCACTGCTGGCAGTCGGCGGATTGACTACGGTCCCGATCGTTATGAATGTACTCGGCAAGCCTCAGTTGCCAGAACGGGCGTAAGTATCTTCGGATTCACACTGAACCATTACCGAAAACTTACCACGTGTTACTCCCGACGCCGGACATACCAGATAATTGCTATCCACCAGGTGACAGGAACGGCACATCGTGTGGGCACGGATGTTAGTACACTGCCGGAGGGGAAAGGCTCCCACATTGGCTAAAGCGAGAAATAGCGCATAAGCCGTAGAAAACGGTAACGAAAGTAGTTGCACGATATAATCCAATGAAGTTATGCCGTGCAGTGCGGGTTTGCCCGTTTCGCTCAACCCTAACTCTTCTGCATTCAGGTATTTATTGCGACCGCTCGCTTATATTTTGGGAGTTGAGCGACGGCCTTATGTTTAAATGGAAAAGTCTCGCTTAATGTTCGTCTGCAACCTTAAACGTGAACGGCATCGCGCAACCCTAAATAGGCGTCTGCGGGAAGCTAAGTTGCTGATAAACGGAGCGCTTGATACGGATCATCCGGTCATGGCGCACATCATTCCGATTCGGCGCTGTAATCTATCTTGCGCGTACTGCAACGAATACGACGATCATTCAAAGCCGGTGCCGCTCGACACGATGCTTTACCGCCTAGAACTGCTGGGGAAACTGAAGACCGGCGTTGTCACACTCAGCGGTGGCGAGCCACTTCTTCATCCTCAGCTCGATGAAATTATCCGAGGCATTCGAAGTCAGAAGGCTCTCGCCGGCTTAATTACAAATGGATATCTGCTCACTGCGGACCGGGTTTGTCGGCTGAATGAGGCGGGATTAGATTACCTGCAGATCAGTATCGACAACGTGAAGCCGGACGACGTGTCGAAAAAGAGCCTGAAAGTTCTGGATAAAAAGCTGCAGATTTTGGCCGAGCACGCGCATTTTCATGTAAATATCAACTCGGTTCTGGGTGGCGGAATCCGCAATCCCGAAGATGCGCTGGTTGTTGGTAAGCGCGCCATGGAGTTGGGGTTCACTTCGACTGTTGGAATCATCCATGATGGCGATGGGCAGCTAAGGCCGTTGGCCGCTCGTGAGCGCGAAGTCTTTCTCGAGATGAAGAAGTTCGAGAAACGGCATTTCTCACGGATCAACTATTTCCAAGAGAACATTGCGAATGGGAAACCGAGTAACTGGCGTTGCCGGGCGGGTTCGCGCTACTTATATATCTGCGAAAACGGGCTGGTGCACTACTGCTCGCAGCAACGCGGGTTTCCAGCGAAGCCGCTAGAGCACTACACGGTCGAAGACATCCGGCGTGAATACGTAACGCAGAAGTCGTGCGCGCCATTTTGCACCATTTCTTGCGTGCATCAAATTTCCTATTTCGATTTCTTTCGTGGCGAGCAAACGCGCACGGTTGAGCCTATTCCTGAACAGCAATTAGTCTCAATCAAGGCCTCTGCCCGGTAAAGGTTGTCCGCTGCGCCGTGAATAGGACCGGCCTCGCTGCGGACCCGGCTGTTAAGAAACACGATCCCGGACCCGGTCATCCCGAACGACCTGAAAGATACACCGCGGTAATGAATGGGCTGGAATCGACCGGCCTGCTGGAGACAGTTTTACAACTCGACGTACGTAGCGCCACAGATGATGAGCTGGCGCTGGTACACAGCAGAAGATACATCGAGCTTGTTGAGCGAGAGGTGGGGCAGGGCCGCCGGAAATTGAGTACAGGAGATACGGATATTGGCCCGCATTCTATGGGGTCTGCAAGGGCGGCTGCGGGATGTGTGCTCTCCGCGGTTGACGCTGTTTTTTCAGGCTCGGTAACGAACGCGTTTTGCCCAATACGGCCTCCGGGACATCATGCGAGTGCTGCCAGAGGCATGGGATTTTGTCTGTTCAACAATGTTGCGATCGGTGCAAGATATGCGCAACAGAAGCATGGCGCAGAGCGAGTGCTGATCGCGGACTGGGATGTCCATCACGGGAACGGAACGCAGGGCATTTTCTACGAAGATGGGTCGGTGCTCTTTTTCAGTACACATCAATCGCTGTGGTATCCCGGGACAGGCGACGCTTCGGAGCGAGGCGAGGGTCCAGGGGCAGGGAAGACTATCAATTGTCCTTTCCCCGCGGGTTCCGGAAGAGCTCAGATTTTGGGTGCTTTTCAGAATCGGCTTTTGCCCGCTGCGAAAGGATTTCGGCCAGATTTTATTTTGATTTCCGCGGGGTTCGATTCACGAATGAACGATCCGCTTGGATATTTCTTGCTGACGGATGAAGATTTTCGGGATCTCACTCTGCTGATAACTGACTTTGCGGCAGAGTACTGCGGAAGCCGTGTAGTCTCCGTTCTCGAGGGCGGATATAATCTGGAAGGCTTGGCGCTCGCGACGGAAGCCCATGTGCGCGCGCTGCTTGGAAAGTGATCTTCCCATATAATTCCGTCATGCTCAGACGGAACTTTTTCGCACAGTTGGTAGCAGGCGGCGCCATGGCCCAATTGGCTTCCACACGGCTGGTTGCGCGAATCCAGCCAAGCGGGGCCGGTATTTTTCTGGAACGCCCTGCCACTGGCGAACCCCACAAAGGAAAGGTCCTACTCGCACTACAGGCGCATTCGGATGACATACCGCTGTTCGCAGCCGGCACGGTAGCGAAACTCATTGAAGAAGGCTACGCCGGTTATCTGGTTCGCGCCACCAACGACGATATGGGTGACGCTCCGGAGCTGGGGACGCCCGGCACGATTGGCGAGAACGTTTTACGCAATGAACGAGACAACACGGAAATCGCGCGGGTATTAGGCTGCAAGCGCACGTTCAATCTGAACTACAGCAATCACCGCATGGCGGACATATCGTTGAACGAATTAATCAGCCGCCTTATCTTCATCATTCGCCTCGTCAAGGCTGATACAGTCGTTGGCTGGGATCCCTGGGCACATGACGAGGAGAATCCCGATCATTACACCTTAGCGCGCGGGGTGGAGGCGGCCTGCTGGATGGCTGGCCGTGCTCATGACTATCCCGAGCAGTTTGCGGCCGGTCTCGAACCGCACGCCGTGACGGACAAGTATTATTTCGCGCGGCGTCCCGAGATCACGCGGGTGGTGGACATCAGCCAGCAGATCGATAGAAAAGTAGAAGCTAATCGTGCAAACACTGCGAAGGGACCGGCCGGACATCTGGGGGCAAGGCTTCGCGCCGAGCTGGCAAAGAAGGGTCAGCGCTTGCCTCTGCTTGGCGACGACGATGTCACCGCTGACCGAAACTACATTAAGCAGTTCGTCATGCGTTCCAGCCATGAGCTGGGCCAGAAGTACGGAGTCGAATACGCGGAAGCTTTTCACTATATACGGCCGGGTGCGGCAAACGTCGCCGGAGGAAGCAGTGCTCCAGTGATCGACGACTACGTCAAGCAACATGCAGTACCGTTGAAGTAATACTGGCCCGGTGCGGGCGCTGTATGAGTTTGAGAACCATACGCAAGTAATGGCCCACCAAGTACGAACTGTTTGGTTACAACACGGTTAAGGCCGTTCCCATCGCCTTTGCGTGCAGGTTAGACTAACCTTTTCGAGGTTTTGCAAATGCCGAATCGCAGATCGAAGCTAATTTTATCCTGTCTTGTGTTATCCCTGCTGGGGTTAGTGGTGCCGCATTCAGTTAACGCGCAGCAAGTCCTTGGTGCAATCACCGGTACGGTAAAGGACGCGTCTGGCGCCACTGTGCCGGATGCGGCTGTCAAGGCGCGCAACGTTTCCACGAATTTGCAGATAACGGTTCATACACAAACAAACGGCTCTTATTCCATTCCGAATCTGCCGATCGGAACGTATGAGCTGAGCTTCTCGAAGTCAGGATTCGAGACAGAAACGCACACTCAAGTGCTGGTCCAGGGTGATCGAACTACGACCGTCGACGGGAATTTAAGAGTTGGCGCGACCAGCACGACCGTAGAGGTTGTCGGCACCCCGCTGATGAATCAAGTTGATACCACGAACGGCTATGTCGTGGATCAATTAACTATCCAGCAGACGCCGCTTGGCACGGGAAGCTTCACGCAACTGGCGATTTTGGCTCCGGGCGTCCATGCGGATTTCCTGGGCGGTTCGGGCAGCAATGCGGGCTTAGGCAATCAGGCGATTTTCGCCAACGGACAACGTGACACCAGCAATAGCTTCTCGTTGAATGGCATTAGCACGAACAACCTGTTCAACGGAAATTCCACCAGTCAGGTAGGAGAGAACAGGTTTGTGCTGAACACGGGCGAGAATTTTGGAGCCGGCGGCCAGATTCAAACGAGCACGTCGGTGTATGGCGCCATTGGACAGGCGTTACCCACGCCGCCGCCGGAGGCGATTCAGGAAATCAGTGTGAACGCTGCGATGTACGATGCGTCGCAGGGAGCAAACAGCGGCGCGCATATCGGCGTGATCACGAAATCGGGCACCAACCAATTGCACGGCGAGATTTACGAGAAGTTCCAGAACAGTGCCATGAATGCCGCTCCGTTCTTCTACAACGCATCCCCGGTAATCACCACCAAGGTGCCGTTTCTGAATCGCAATCAGTTTGGAGCAACGTTAGGCGGACCGATCAAACGAGACAAGCTTTTTTATTTTCTGTCTTACCAGGGTGTAAGGATTGCAGATGCTACGGATGCAACCAAAGAAGTAACAGTTCCGCTGGGTCTCACGAACGACCGCAGCACGCAGGGCATCATTAATGCTGTACAAAGCAGTTTCGGCACCACTATTACGGGGAACCAGATCAACCCGTCCGCAGCTACCATATTGAACGCGAAACTGAAAACCGGACAGTTCCTGATCCCAAGCGCGCAGATTACGGATCCGGCCACGGCGGTGGCTCTCGGCTACGATGCCGTAACGCAAGGCCCGAATGCCAAATCAAACGTGGATCAGGGCATCGGCAACGTTGATTTCGTGGCGAGTGAGAAGGACCGCCTAACTGGCAAATACTATGTGCAAGTCAACCCGACAACGAATCCCTTTGGCGCGGTCGGAAACTCGCTCGGATTTCCACAACAGCTCTCTGCGGGAAGCCAAGTCGGCTCCATTGAAAACACGGTCATTTTGACGCCCGCGCTCACGTGGGAACAGCGCGCCGGGTTCACGCGCTTACATGCTTACGCCACCACGGGGCAGGCTTTTACAGCTAGCGACTTCGGAATCAGTCTCCCTGGCACCACGACGTTTCCCCAAATGAACATCAACACCGCGGATCCGACGATCTCTAGCGGCTTTGAATTCGGGCCGAGCACGAGTTTCGGCAATGCTGGGATGTACCAGAACCAATGGGAGTATGGGACCACGCTCGGTTGGATCAAGGGCAAGCATACTCTCTCCTTCGGAGTGCAATGGGACCACACGCAGCTCAACATCATTAACCACAACACTTCGACTGACTCCCTCGAATTCAGTGACTTTGCCAGCTTCGTCCAAGGCCAGATACGGTTAGGCACGGCATTCGCTGGTTCAGCCAACCGCTATTACCGATCAGACACGGTCGGCGCGTTTGCAAATGATAATTACAAGATTCGGAGCAATCTCACGCTCACTCTGGGTCTGCGCTGGGATTACGATGGACCGCTTAGTGAGAAATATGGCAGGCTGACCGGCTTCGATCCCAGCCTCTATTCCTACAATGCGGCAACCGACACCATCACCGGGTCAGGACTGGAGTTCGCGGGTAACAATAAAAACTTCGCGACTCCGGGGGCGAGCAACTCGTTAATGAGGCAGAGGCAGTGGGGCTTTGCGCCGCGCATTGGCATCGCGTGGACACCGCTCTCAAAGCTGACAATTCGCACGGGATTCGGTCTCTACTACGATCGTGGCGAATTCTTCAGTTATTTGTCCCCGAGCGCTGGAGGCGGCGTTAACGGGCCATTCGGGGTCACGCTCGCTCCGCCTTTCGTGCTGCCGATTTCTTCTCCGAAAGGAGCGAGTTTGTCTGCGCCGTTTGGCAATGTCGTTCCTGGAACGCCTCCTGGCAGCCCTGCGGCGTTCCTGGCTTATTTGCCCAACATTAGCCAGACTGAATCCGGCAATTTTCCGGCCGGTAATCTTTATGGTCCCTTCGCGTTCGGCGGCTATGACATCAACAACAAGCTCCCTTATTCCGAGAATTGGACGTTCGACCTCCAATATCAGGCGGCGAACAACTGGTTATTCAGCGCGGGTTATGTCGGCAATCATGGCGTGCATCAGGTTTTACCGATTCCGTTCAACCAACCTTTGATAGCCACCGCCCAGAACCCGGTAAACGGGCAAATCTATTCCTATGGCTTGAACGTCACGGACCTCGAACCTGTCTCGACGAATGAATTTGCAGGCAATGCTCCAATCCGAGTACCCTACGTCGGCTATGACATGAATTCGGTGCTCTATAAGGCTGAGGGGATCTCCACCTACAACGCTCTGCAGCTCCAGGCTCGTAAGCGTCTTTCATCGGGTCTGCAGTTCACCGCTTCTTATACCTACTCGCATGCCCTAGACGAGCAGAGTGGTTTGGGACTCTTCTTTACCGGCAACAATCCGCTCGACCCCAAGTCGAACTATGCTTCAGCGGACTTCGATCAAACGCACGTTTTCCTGATCAACTACAGCTACACGATTCCCAACTTGGCATCGCGCAAATTCCTGGGTGAATTTGTCAACGGATGGACGATTGGCGGGCAAACCGTCGCACAGAGCGGCCAACCTTACAGTGTGTACGATTTCTCCGGGTCTGTGGCGAGCCTATTCTTCGGCACGAACGATTCCATCGGCAATCCCATCGTGCCCCTAAAATCGGGCGTTAGTGCCCAGCAGGCCCAATTGCAAGGAACAACGGGCGTGAACGCCGGCCGGCCAGTGTTGAATGAGAATGATTTCGCGCCCCAATTCGTTGCGCCAGGTCAGTTCGGCGTACCGCCCTGCGATGCATCCGGCTGCGACAACTACGAGTCACTCTATGGAACTTCGGGCCGCAACCTATTCCGTGGTCCGTTTCAGGTTCGGTTCGACATGAGTCTCGCCAAAGAATTTCCGATTCGCGAACGATTGCGGCTGCGCTTCGAATTCGACGCATTCAACGTGTTCAATCACCCCAGCTTCGATGCTCCCAATAACAACGTGTTGTTTTTCCCGAACTTCTCGCCTCCGCCGTCCTTCCCGCCGGCTGGAAGCTTGGGCTTGATTCAACACACGATTGGAAGTCCGCGCTTCCTGCAGTTGAATTTGCACCTGACGTTCTAAATAGTCTGTCCGCTTTCGAACACCGGCGTACCAGTCGCGATTGCTGCAACCTTGAACACTGGAACTGAGCAGTCCAATAATCAAGGACTTACGAAAAAACTCAAAGCGGCGGAGCACGTGCGATTGCATGTTTAGGTATTCATGATTCAAACGCTTGGTCAAGATATCCGCTTCGCATGGCGCCAGTTTCGAAAACGGCCCGGTTTCACGGTGATGGCGATCGTGATTTTGGCGCTGGGCCTCGGCGCCAATACCGCTATCTTCAGCGTTGTAAATGCTTTTCTACTTCGGTCGCTGCCATTCAAACAGCCTGATCGCCTCACCGCTCTCTTCGAGCGGAATGTTGTCCGCAACGACGTACCATACAACTGGGTTTCGCCCGGCAATTTTCTCGATTGGCAAAAGCTTTCCACCAGCTTTGAGCAAATGGCGGCATACACCATCTCCTCTGTCAATCTTTCGAGCGCGAGCAACAGTTTCGAACCGCAGCGCGTTGAGGACTGCCCCTGCTCGGGTAATCTGTTTTCAACACTCGGAGTTTCTCCTCTGCTTGGCCGCACTTTTCGTTCCGACGAAGATCGTTATGGCGCGTCCCATGTTGCCATCATTAGCTACAGCCTCTGGCAGCGCCGGTTCGGTGGAATCCCGAACATTATTGGAAAATCAATCCGGCTGGACGCTGAAAACTACGAAATCGTAGGCGTCATGCCTCGCAGCTTCGCGTTTCCTTATCGAACCGTTGACGTTTGGCATCCACTCCTAACGGTTCTGACGCCGGATCGGCAGAGGAGACACGATACTCACTTTCTTCGGGTAGTCGGCCGTCTGCGCTCCGGCGTCTCAGTAGGACAAGCTCGGGCGGAGATTGACGGTATTGCTGCAAGGTACAAGCGATCGCATCCGGACGAGGTTACCGGCAAGGGCGGAAACGTGGTTCTGCTTCATGACTCGCTTGTCCATGACGTAAGGACGTCGCTCTTGATCTTGCTGGGCGCGGTGGGCTGCGTCCTCCTGATTGCCTGTGTAAACGTTGCGAATCTGCTGCTGACGCGTGCTGCTGGCCGCACTCGTGAAGTTTCGATTCGCGCGGCGATCGGCGCCAGTCGAAGCCGCATCGTGTCGCAATTGCTCACTGAAAGCATTCTTCTGGCGTTGGCTGGTGGAGTACTGGGCGTTTTGCTCGCAATTTCAATCGCCCAACTCTTGGTCGCCCATGCTCCGGGGGCGAATGCGATCCTGCCGGCAGGCGACATCCCACTCGATCCCAGAGTGTTTCTCTTTGTGTTTGCTGTTTCGCTTGCAACCGGCATTGCGGCTGGACTCTATCCGGCTGTTCAGTCCTCGCGTACCGACCTGACAAACGGGCTAAAAGATACCACCCGCTCTTCAACGCCGAGCCGCTCTCATGGAAGGTTTCGAAACATTCTGGTAACTGCCGAGGTCGCGCTTTCTCTCGTGCTTCTTGTAGCAGCGGGTCTGCTCCTACGCAGCTTTTCTCACCTGTATCAGGTCAAGCCTGGTGTTCGGACCGACCATACTTTGACGATGGCCGTCTCTCTGCCCGACGTCAATTACAAAACGCCCGCGCAGATATCGGCTTTCGTCAGCCAATTGGCTGATCACATGCAGACAGTGCCCGGTGTTGTTTCAAGTGGTCTCGTGACGTGTGCTCCTGTAGTGGGTCACTGCGACGATCTTGTCTTTTTTATCGAAGGGCATCCGTTACCACCAGGGCAGATGATGGACGCTCTCGATCGAGCCGCCGATCCAGCATATTTCACGGCAGCAGGCATTCCGGTCCTGCGCGGCCGCACTTTCACGAAACAGGACGGTATTGGTTTCGACGAGAAGCATCCGAAAATGGGCAGCGTAGTGATCAGTGAGTCCATGGCAAAGACATATTTCCCCCACGAAGATCCGATCGGCAAACGAATCGTCTTCGGGATCGACATTGATAAACAGAAGTTCAAGGGAAATCCTGTGCCTCGCTACGAGGTGATCGGCGTCGTGGGTGACGTCCTCTCCGGCATCGACCAGAAGATCACGCCCACGGTCTATATGCCGCTTCTCGATGGAGCTTGGGATCAGATTTACGTGCTCTTGCATACTGCCGTCGAGCCGCATTCAATCGCCTCCCCTGCACGCAGTGAAATCGAGAAGCTCAATCCGGACCTGGCCGTGTTTGAGGTTCGGACTATGGACGAAATCATAGGGCATTCAGCTTCCGATCGCCAGTTCAGCATGCTTCTGTTTGGCTCTTTTGCCGGACTTGCGCTCCTGCTCGCCGCAGTAGGGTTGTACGGCGTGCTTTCTTATGCAGTCTCGCAACGCAAGAGTGAAATCGGTATTCGCATGGCGCTTGGCGCAAGCAATTCTGACGTGAGCAGACTCGTCCTTAGCGAGGGAATGAAGCCCGCTATAGCAGGCATTATCTTGGGTAATCGCAGCTTTAGCTTGCTACTTGCCGGCTCTGCGCGCCGCTCGCATAGATCCTACGGTCGCGTTGCGCGCTGAATGAGGATCTGACCGCACCAGCCTATTAAAACGTGACCTCGACGGAATCGTAAGGGTTCAAAAAGCCATCCTTTGGATGGTCGCTTGGATCGGGAACGGCCACGTAGTCCGCTTTGAGGCTTTTCTTCGTCACAGTAATCCTCAGGTAGCCATGCTGCGAATCGTTGAAGTTTTCTAGCAGGACATCCTCGCCTTCAATCTGGATTGGCAGCTTCTTCTGTTGCTGCTGATCGTGAAACACCTTGCTGAGTATGTGCAAACGCTTGTTGTACCCGCCCGCGCCCGCGACGATAAACGGAACGTCCGTTTTCCCGCTTAAAGGGGCCGAGAAGCGCTGGTAATTGTGAACATGCCCGGTTAAAACCAGGTCGGGCGACCGGCCGCCAGTCCCACAGTTCTGTTCCAGGAACTCTTTGAGCCTGGTGCTGCCGGGATGCGGGCCATAGGCGGAGTAGATGGGATGGTGGACCGCAAGGATCAGCGGGAGAGAGGCATCCGCGGCTTTCAGTTCGGAAACGAACCATAACCTCTGCGACTCCGCGATTTGGCCACCCTCTGGGCAGTTGCTGTACAAACCAATAATGGTCACGAGCGGCGTATTCAGCGTCCAGAAGACGTTTGGCTGCGTCATCGTGCGCCGGGGCGCGTCCCGATTGTCGGGGCTGAGCACGGCCGATTGCGCGCAGAAGTTGCGAACGAATGCCGCAAGGCTCGTTTCGCCCGTACTCGGGTCCACGTCGCCATCATGATTGCCTGGAATCGCGACGATGGGAGCCTGGTAGTTCAAATACGGTTCGTAAAACTCGGGCCAGTAATTTGCGCTCTCGCCGTCGTAATACACAACGTCGCCGAGGTGGTAAAAGAGCGATGGCCGATTGGGCGGCTGGGTGTACACAAAGTCGCACTCCATAAACCGGGTAACGCCTTCTATATATGTCGGAGTGTTTACGCCTCCGGTGTCACCGACTGAATGCAGCACCAGTTTCCCGCTATCGTTTATAGCTTTTAGCGTGTCCGGATCGAGTATCGACTCCAGGCTCATTCGATAGGGAGGCAGGCCGGGAGCGGGAGGCAGGTCACGAAATGGTTGTGGCGGGTTCTTTTCAGGATCAATTATGGTATGGAATCCGGGCGGAACCGGATCGGGAGCGAATGGATGTCCGTGTTTGGATTTCGGAAAGCTCTTGTGCGGCGCTTGTAGGCTCGCCCTAGTTAAGATAGTTCGCTTGCGCGGCGGAGTGCGCTTCGTTGTCACAATCTAAAGCCTTTCTGTGCGGCGCCGTGTCTCGGCAATAAAGCTATTTGCTGGGCGCGTTTCGTTCTTATATCACATCCGAAGTTGAACGCACTCGATAGTTAAGATGCACAACACCGTCTGAAAAGCGGCGCAGCGAACGCAACTCCAGCGGAATTAGCCGGTGCCGCGGCGCAACGAGCGGAATACCTTCACCGATGAAGGTCGGGATTACGTGGATGCTGAATTCATCGATTTCGCCTGCGTCCAGGAATGAAGCGATCAACTCGCCGCCACCCATCATCCACACAGCCTTGCCGGGCGTTGCGCGAAGACGCTTCGCGAACACGGGGACTGGCTCATTGACGAACTCCACATCCGGTGTTGGTGATGCGGGAGGGCGACGCGAAAAGACGTAGTTCTTAAGTTTCAGTCCGAATGGGTCCACGCCGCCCATCATGAGCGCCTGGTCATAAGTTTTCCTTCCCCAAAGGATGGTGTCAATGGTTCGGAGGAATGCGCCCATGCTGTAATTGTCCGCTGGGGGGGGCGGTTCAGCCACTCGACGCTGCCATCGAGCCGTGCGATATAGCCGTCGGCGCTCGTCGCGATGTAGACGATGATCTTTCGGCTCTGCTTCAATGTCGCCTTCCCTTTTTCCGCAAGACGTTTCATGCCGAAATTCTAGGCGGCGATTCCTGACACCTCCTGTCATCTTTGTGAAACCGAAATAGAACTCGCAGCAGCCCACTTACATAGGATGATCGACGAAGTGAAGCTATCGAACTCCGGTCGCTTGCGGTAACCGCACGCCACGCCCATAAGCCGCCAAGACTATGGAGGCAGCAAGCGAGGCTTTCTTCTGGTCCTCTGTCCAGGGCGAGCCGAGAGAACTCTTTAGACCTGAAATTCGCCGCCACACCTGAGGGCTGACTTTCCCGAATAAGGCATGGGCGCACTCATCGAGATCGCGCTCTCGAATGCCCGTGACAGGAATATCGAGACTCTCGCATGCTCTCCAAAACACCGTGCGAAAGAATTCGCCTTCCGCCGTATGGATCAGTGGGTGTGAGGCGAGGATCTCCGGAAGGGTTGGCAGCGTGCGGCCAGAGGCCAACAGGACGGCTGAACCTACGATTCGATACTCGCGACTGTGCAGTTCCCGAACGACAGTTTGAATAGCCGTGAGAGCGAGGTGTTCGGAAACTTTGGCGCAGTTTGACAGGTATTTCTTCGCCTCCGGAAGTGCCATTTTCGCGGCAAAATGGTAAGGCTGAGTGGCGCCGGGAACATTGCCCGGATCTGCAATAACGATGCGCTTACGGTCTATTACTTCGACCATTGCGGCATCACCCGACGTCGCGAGTAGCGCCCCCCAACCGGAATGCATTCGTATGCCGATGGCGGCATCCGTCATGCGAAGGCGCACCACTCGAAGAGAAGATCCCATTCGGCGCGTTGAATTTTGAGCGCCACCTGTTCCTTATCACTCCCCGGAGCCTGGCGCGCTTCGTCGCACCATTTGATAAACAGAAACGGATCCCAAGCTGGCTTCAACTCCCAAATTGCATCGCGGCCCTCCAAAATCTCGGATGCTCTTCGATATAGCTCCGCAAAGATGGGGTGTTCGCCGACGCGCCGAAACCAATACCCGGCGTTCGAAGAATCCGGCTCGATGCGGTGCGCGATGGCGTGCCAGTAGCTGCCTTCCGGAGACTCGATACCTTGCGATAATTCGTGGCTCTCGTCCCAGCATCCGAAGAGGAGCAATAGCCCGCTGATCGCGGCTCTCTGAGCGCGCGCGCCTGGAAACAATAGGGAGGGCTTCACGCTCTGAACGGCTGCCGCATCGTCCCGATTGCACTCTCCGGTCCTCGCCAAGGGCAGTACATGCGCCGAGTATTTCTGAAGTACACCGCGCACCGGCTCTGCAAAAGCGCTAAGAGCTCTCATACCGCTAGTCTATGCACCTATTCCTGACACCTGCTGTCATCTTTAGTTTGGTAGAACACTGCTATGCGCGCCGACCGGCTCCTTTCGATCCTCCTTTTAATGCAAGTGAACCGGCGGGTGACGGCTCGCGAGTTGGCGAAGCGATTGGAGGTGTCCGAGCGGACAATTCTACGCGACATGGATGCACTAAGTGGATCAGGTGTGCCGGTGATCGCGGAACGCGGAGCTGGCGGTGGCTGGAGTCTGCTCCAGGAATACCAGACCAAACTGACAGGACTGAGTGGCGCGGAGATCAAGTCACTGTTTCTGGCGAGACCGTCAAGCGTGATGGCCGATCTCGGGCTGAAGCAAGAGGCGGAAGCGGCATGGATCAAACTGCAAGCAGCATTGCCTGCAAACGCCCGGCAACAAGCTGACTTCGTCCGCCGACGGATTTTAATCGATACTCGCGGTTGGCGCGATCGGGCGGAATCCATTGCGTGTTTGCCCGTTCTCCTCGATGCGCTATGGCGCGAGCTGAAGCTGCGATTCGTGTACAACAAAGCCCTGTGTGAAGCTAGCGAGCGCGTGGCCGATCCCCTGGCGCTCGTAGCCCGAGGAAGTGTCTGGTATCTGATTGCGAGCGTGAATGGAGAACCGCGAACCTTTCGTGTATCGCGGATCCGGGAGGCTGCGGTTCTGGAGCAACCCGGCGTCCGGCCAGTGGGCTTCGATCTCACTGCTTGGTGGGAACGCTCTGCTGCTGAGTTCCGCGAAAAACTGCCGCGATATTACGCCAATTTTCTGGTAAGTGCGCCCGTAATGCGATGGGTGCGCTATCGCGGCTGGCGTCTCGAAGAAGAGGTCCCGGAAGGGGATGGTTTCCGCGTGCGCATGCGTTTCGATATCGAAGAAGAGGCGCTTCAGTTCGCACTCAGCTTCGGCGGTGATGTCGAGGTAATAGAGCCGAGCGAGCTGCGAAACAAGGTGGTTGCCGGCGCGTATGCGATTCTGCACAGATATCAGGAATAGGGTATTCAATAGTAATGCCGGCAGCGAACAAACCAATTAACCTCTACGATACGTCTTACAAAGCTCAGTTCGATCCTGTCCATCAAGAGGTTAGAGAGGAAACTTACGGTCTCGACCTGGGGCAAACAAGCTGGATAACGGCTCAAGAACTCGAGGAGTTTATCCGGCTTCTAGCTCTGAACGATTCTTCGCACGTGCTGGAGGTAGGTTGCGGCGCTGGAGGATGCGCGGTTCATATCGCTCAAAAAGTAGGCGCGAAGGTAACTGGCATCGATGTGAACGAGCACGGAATTGCGAGCGCGAAGGATCTTGCCGGACGTCATAATGTCACTTCGATGGTGGATTTTCACGCACTCGATGGCAGCCTGAACCTGCCGTTCGGGGATGAGAGTTTCGATGCTGTCTTCTCGAATGATGCGATGTGCCACATCCCAGAACGCCCTCGAGTGCTTAGAGAGTGGTGGCGTGTGCTGAAGCCCGGCGGCAGAATGCTATTCACGGACGCCATGATCGTGACCGGGATCCTCTCGAACGAGGAACTCGCGCTGCGGAGTGCTGTGGGCTACTACCTGTTCCTCCCGCCAGGTGAAAATGAGAGGCTCATCGGCGCAGCGGGGTTCGAACTGCTCCAAGCGATCGATCTAACTGGAGCTGTAGCATCTGTGGCCAGCCGTTGGCACGATGCGCGAGTGAAAAGGCAGCGTGAGCTGAAGCAAAGCGAGGGCCAAGCCACTTTCGACGGGCTTCAGGACTTTCTTTCCTGCGTTCGCAAGGTGTCCTCTGAGGGGCGGCTCTCTAGATTCGGTTATCTGGGCCGCAAATCGATGGACGCACACTTTAGCCAAAAAGCAGCGTCTCGAGCGAGGCCATGAGCCAACCTTGATATTTCGTCGGCGTCCAGCCACGCTCGACGACGAACAGGCGATAATTATCCGCGCCGGTCAGTGACCAAAGGACGTCGAGGGCATCCCGCTCGCCGAGGCCATCGCGCAACACGCCGGCGCCCGCCCAGGCATGCACCAGCGGTGCCTGACCACGCAAACGCCTCTGCTCGCCCTCCTTCCAGAGCGCCACGAGGTCTGTTTCGGTGCTGCCCGCACCCCGCGCCACCTCGACCAGATCCGCTGCTTGTTCGTAGAACCGTCGAGTGAACGAAACGAGCAAAAGGAGCTGGCGGCGGGGATCGGCCGCGGCGGCGCGTAGATCCGTTTTCAAACGCTCGACATCAGCCTCGGCGTCAGCCGCGTCGAGCAATCCGAAAAGCAGGGCGCGCTTCGATCCATACGTTGCGTAGAAGGTAGGCACGGCGACGCTGGCATCGCGCGCAATTGCCTCGATGGATGTGGCGCCATAACCGTGCTGGGCGAACAATCGGCGCGCGCTCTCGGCAATCCGCAAACGCGTTTCCTTGGCTGTCGCACGCCGTTTGGTGGAATCATAGGCGCGCTTGCGCGAACGAGCTTGCATCATGGCCCGAATTCGATTATAGTCACACTATATCCAATATAGGAGGTCATGAAATGCGGCTAAGATTGGCATCGTTGACTTTGTGGATTTTTGTCATTGGGACTGCATTCATACTCGGCGCTGGCGTATACGAAGCACTGGTCGTGGTGCCTTTCTGGGCGGGCAGCCAAGTTCGCTTATGGAAGGCAATCCGTTTCTGCGCGTACCGATCCGCTCCGGCCAAGTCTTCTGGCCGATCGTAACACCTGGTCTCGGGTTCATAGCACTCGCGGCCTTTCTTACGAGCTTTGTCACTCCGCGGCGGCACATGGCTTGGCGTCTCGCCGGAACCGGACTCCTGTTGCTCACGGTCATTCTGACGTTGGCTTATTTCAGACCGTCCATCATCAACTTGGTCGTGTATCACGGAGCAGGACGGACCAAGGATGTGCTCGCCGCCGATGCCAAGATGTGGGTCGCGCTGAACTGGTTACGCATCGGAGTTGTCCTGGCCTCGCTAAGCATGGGGCTGCGCGCGTTGACGGTAGCGCAAGAGAAAGACGAGCAGAATCGAAACCTCGTGCAGGAAAAGGGCAAGGAGATCGAGGCGCTCAAGATCCAGCTCCAAACTTTGGAGGAGCGGACTTCGCGAAAGTAACGCGGAACTGATAAAGAGAAACATTATGAATTCACGAAAAAACGGGCGAAATTCGGGGTTAGTCGTGGGACTGATTCTGCTGGGTATGCTTGGCGCACGACCGCAAACCTTGCGGGCGGATGACGGTTTTCCATCACGAAAGCTGTAGTCAACTACGGCGCTAATACGCTAACTATCTTGCGATGGAGGATTTCCCAAAGGCGGAGCGGCACAAGATAATTTATCCACTAAATGCGGCTTCACTACCGCCTATGCCGTCTCCGCAATGAGTTCCTTGAACTCCATCCTTGGCGAGTTTAGTAAGCGTACCAGCGTGTCGCGGAACAGGTATGGGTTCTCGCGTTGGTTGAAGCGCCACTCGAACTCATCCAAATAGGCATCCAGTTGGTATCGGTGGACCTGAGAATCTGGGAATTGGATCCGACAGCCAGTGCGTGTTTCACGTGACGGTAACGGCTGGCGAAGGCGGAATTCCCCACGACCTAACAGATATTGTGCTAGTGAATGGCGGCGCAGCTGCCCTCACCGGTATCAACACGGTCGCGGCTTCGGCCACGGTGCGTCTCGAGCCCCATGACGACATGCACTAGCCAGGAAAGTGGCGAGGCGGACCGCTTTGTTGAAATTGCCGGTTGTCATCTGATACAAAGACCCGAGATCGCGATCGAGCAGAATCACCTATGTGCGGCTCTCGATTGAGCGATATGGGGTGCTCGGCAGTGTCGGGAGCCCCTAAGTGACCAGGAGGCTCAACAGATTGCTGCTAAATCCCTGCCGCTCGTGAGCTCCTCGAATACTAGGATCATTCGCATGAGAACTGACCTGAGCTATTCAGAACGCTGGTAACAGGAACGCCGGTAACGTCCTGCAAACCCTCCCAACCTCATTGCTATACTGAGCGGTTTTGGTCGTCATCAGGAGTGACATGCGCAGAAAAGTGACCGTGGTCGGGGCAGGTAATGTCGGCGCCAATACCGCACAGAAAATAGCCGCCAAAGAGCTGGCCGATGTCGTGCTTGTGGACGTGGTCGAGGGCGTGCCTCAAGGCAAGGGATTGGACATGCTCGAATCGGCGCCGGTGGAGGGCTACGATGTCCGAATCGTGGGCACGAATGGCTATGACGAGACTGCTAGGTTCGGACATCATCGTTATCACGGCGGGCTTTCCACGGAAGCCTGGCATGAGCCGTGACGATCTGCTGTTGGCTAATTACGAAGTGGTGAAGAGCGCTACCGAGCAGGCCGCGAAACATTCGCCTAATGCGATTCTCATCCTGGTTACGAATCCGCTCGATGCGATGTGCTGGACGGCGCTGAAAGTTTCGGGATTCGCCCGCCAGCGCGTGATCGGCATGGCTGGCGTACTCGATAGCGCGCGATTCCGTACGTTTATCGCCGAAGAACTGCATGTCTCATTTGAAAATGTCACTGCCATGGTGCTGGGTGGACATGGGGATACAATGGTTCCGCTCGTGCGCTTTACGAACGTGAGCGGCATCCCGCTCAGTGAGCTAACCGATCAAGCCACAATCGACCGCCTCGTGCAACGTACTCGCGATGGTGGGGCAGAAATCGTGAAGTATCTGAAGACCGGAAGCGCTTACTATGCGCCGGCCGCTTCGACGGTCGAAATGGTGGAATCAATCCTGAAGGACAAAAAGAAGGTCCTTCCCTGTGCCGCCTACCTCGAAGGCGAATACGGCGTCTCGGAGCTCTTCGTTGGAGTGCCTGTCAAGCTGGGCAAAGAAGGGATCGAGAAGATTTATGAGATCAAGCTTGAAGAGCGACGAAGAAGCGGCCTTGAAGAAGAGCGCGGACGCGGTCAAAGAGCTGATCGACGTAATCAAACAAAAAATTCAATAGCCGTAACAAAACGGGTGGCGGACGACGTTGAGATCCGCTAATCTGACTGGCATGGCATGTTCGCAACCTGCCGATCAGTTGGCGGCAGAGCTAGGCAGCCCTGTCCTTATCGACCCCGAGTACGCGTTTTTCGGCATGCGACCCGCTCGCTCGCGGATTCATAGATGGGGACTCTACGCAACTGAGTTCATTCCGGCTGGTCGAAAAATTATCGAATATACCGGAGAGCGGATTAGCCGGCGTGAAACGAAGCGTAGATCCGAGTTGAGCGATTATATTTACCTTTTCACACTGGATGCGTACTGGACGATTGATGGGGCGGTCGGAGGTTCTGGTGCGGAATACATCAATCATTCTTGTGAGCCGAACGTGGCGGCGAGAATTATCAAGAGCCACATCCTTTATATGAGCCTCCGCGACATCGAAGCAGGCGAGGAATTGACAGTTGACTATAACTTCGACAAGAAAGTCGAAAAGGTGCCTTGCCGCTGTGGGTCGCGAAAGTGTCGCGGGACCATCAACATTGCGTAGCAGCCGCGGCGGGAGCGGTTTATGGCTGTACCTGCAAAAGGTTGATTACTTTTGTCACGCCATTCACTTGCATGACGGCTT
Source organism: uncultured Acidobacteriaceae bacterium (assembly GCA_963771565.1). Taxonomy (GTDB): domain Bacteria; phylum Acidobacteriota; class Terriglobia; order Bryobacterales; family Bryobacteraceae; genus Bog-105. The sequence goes on along the minus strand of CAVYUB010000022.1, from coordinate 534,774 downwards.
GCTCGGCCTGTTGCTTCTGCTCTTCGGAGGCCACAGTGCCTCGCAGGGTGACAACCTGGCCGGTTGTATCGACATCCACGGTGGCTGCCGTGGAAAGTCCGACATCAGTCGCTAGCTTAGCCTTCACCTTGGCAATCACGGCCGCCCGATCGAGCTTAACGGCTGCCTGCTCGCCGGCCGCGCGCACCTGCCGCCCGGCGTCATGCAACTTCCGCCGTGCCGCGGCAGTTCTTTCGTCCTCGGAACCGCCGCCTTGCAAGGCTTGGTCGACGTTTTGATCAATTTTGTGCGCCTCTTGTTTGGCCTTGTGGCCTAGGTTCTGCAGCTCTTTACGCGCCCGCTCGGCTTCTTCGCGCGTCTTTCGTTTCGCTTCTGCAGCTTTCTCGCGTGCCCTCTGTTGGTCGTTGTTACTGCAGGCAAGCGAAAGCGCCACAATCGCAGCGCAGCACCCGTATGCAAGTTTTCGTTTCATAGTGTCTTCTCCTCTTCGCGATGCCGCCGCCGAAATACTTGCCCGGCGGATACGACACTTCAGATTCGAGAGTAATCCGAGTCTACCCCCACTCAAGTGCAGGACAGTACCTGCCGATAAGGAGTTCAGGCAGAACTATGGATCTGAATCTAGTTAGAAACAAAAAGACGGTCTCGATTTGCGAGACTCAACCGCTCACCGTCAAGGGACTGCAACACCTTCTCGAGTCTACCGAAGACCTAAAATTCGGGTCGTCCCACGGTTGCCCCGCGGAATGGATGGTCAGTCCGGCGGCAGATCAAACGCATGTGCTGATCATCGATAAGGGTCTGGGCGCAAAAACTGTTTTGGACGCTCTGGGCCAGCTCCCAACCGATTGCTCGGCGCCTCGCTCGACAGTGCCCGTCGTCGTGGTTTGGGGCATGTCGATCACCGAAGCGGAAGCTCTGCGGTTCTTACAGACCGGCGCGAAAGGCATCCTCAGGAAATCGGCTGACGCTCCCACGGTGTTAGCCTGCCTACGGGCGGTTGCGCAGGGCCGAAGCTGGATGCAAGACTCCGTTTTCCGCGAAACTATAGCCCCGGATGCGCAAATCAGGACCGATTTGACGCCCCGCGAACACCAAGTGATGGAACTCGTCGAACAAGGCTTCAAAAACCGCGAAATCGCCCAGGAACTTGGCATTAGGCCAGGAACTGTGAAGATTCATCTGAAGCATATTTTCGAGAAGACCGGCGTCCGTGGACGGCACGGCTTGGCTCTGAATGGCCTCCGCCAAAAGGGTGTGATTTCGCTCCTCGCGTCCTAGTACAACCCTGTCGCATCCGTCACTTGACAGTAGGCGAATAAAAGGAGAAACTATTCGGGAGAGCCACTCTCGTGCAACAGTTGGTCACGCTCGTCGGTATTGCACGGCTTGCTGCCGAAGGACATCTCGTCTCCGAGAAACGCCGGGTTGAATACCGCACTCTTCCCACCCGCAAATGGCTGAACCGCTGCGATTCGCATCGCGTTCCCTTCCACTGGTCCATCAATCCCTACCGTGGGTGCGAATACGGCTGCAAATACTGTTACGCGCGCTTTACCCATGAGTTCCTTGAGCGCCGGGCTCCTGACGCCTTCGAAACGGAAATCTACGCGAAAGAATGGAATCTGTCGTCCTTCGGCAACGAGCTGAAGAGTGTCAGGCCGGGCCAGATCATTGGCGTAGGAACGGCGACTGACCCCTATCAGCCGGCCGAGCGCAAATTCGGGCGCACGCGGCAGGCGCTCGAGGCGTTAGCCACGCTTCGAGGTCTCTCTATTTTCATCACCACAAAGTCAAATCTCGTGACTCGAGACATCTCAATACTTAAGAAGATCGCCGAGCACAATGAGATTGGCGTAACCTTGACCGTCACGACCATGAATGCCGGTTTGGCGAGGTGGATTGAGCCGTATGCGCCGCGACCAGACCTCCGTATGCAAGCCGTGGCGACCCTCGCACAATCTGGAGTATCGGTGGGTGTCATTGCCAATCCGGTTCTTCCTTTGCTCACCGACTCAGAAGAGAATTTGGAATCGGTTGCCAAGGCCGCGAAGGCTTCCGGCGCAGGCCAGTTCGGAGCCAATGTGCTGTTCTTAAAACCCTGCGCCCAACGTGTCTTTTTCCCATTTCTTTCCGAACGGTTTCCAGAGTACCTGGGGCGCTATGAAAAGAGTTATGCGGCAGGCGCCTATCTCAAAGGCAAATACCCGGAGCGCATACGCCAGCTTGTCGGGCGGATCCGCGAGCGTGTCGGCATCCCGTCGCGAGACTTGGAACATGCGAAGCCGCCTGTGATTCCCGATTCGCAAATGTTGCTCTTCTGAACAGCGCCTGTTCGCGCGAACCCTCTGATATTCTGGCCTTCGAGCAGCGGAGTTTGGCCTAAATGAATCACAATCCTTCGAAGCCCCGTCCTCTATCCCGGCGTGGCTTCTTAAGCACATCGACCGCCGTCAGCGCTGGCCTCGCCGCTGCAGCCTTTGCCGTGCCGATTTTGGGAGCAAACGAAAAGACGAACGTAGCTTGGATTGGCGTCGGTATTCGTGGAAACTATCTGCTCGATATGTTCTATGACGCTGGCCTAAATGCTCAGGCGCAAGTAGTGGCCGTTTGCGACGCGTACAAAGGCTACCAGCAGCGGGCCAACGACAAGATCACCTCGAAAGAGAACAAGGCTCCAAGAATTTACGACGATTATCGTGAGCTGCTAGCCAACACCGATATCGACGCTGTCGTCATCGCAAGCCCGGAACACTTGCACCACCCCATGGCCATCGCGGCGTTAGGGGCCAAAAAGCACGTCTATCTCGAGAAGCCGCTTGCCCATACCATCGAGCAGGGCGCGGCGATCGTGAAGGCTGCGGAGGCGTTTGGCAAAGTTGTGCAGGTCGGCACACAGAACCGTAGTAACTCGCTGTATCAGAAGGCGAAGGAAATGGTGCAGCAGGGCATGATCGGTAACGTACATTACGTGCGCGCTTTCTGGTATCGCAACGATGTGCCATCTCATCCCATCTGGCGTTATCCAATTCCGAAGGACGCGAGTCCGCAGAACACGGACTGGGACCGGTTCCTGGAAGACGCTCCGAAACGTGCCTGGGACCCAAGGCGCTTCTTTCAGTGGCGGCTCTATTGGGACTACTCGGGCGGCATCGCAACTGATTTGCTGGTCCATCAAACCGACATCACCAACTTTGTGAGCGGGAAGACATCGCCGCGCTCGTGTGTCGCGTCCGGCGGAATCTACAAATGGACGGATGCTGGAGATGATCGCGAGGTGCCAGATACCTTCAGTGCAATCTACGAATATGGGGACAAGTTCCAAATCCTCTATAGCAGCTATTTCGGAAACGAGCATTATAGTTACGGTGAGCAGTTCATGGGCGATGAGGGCACTATTGAGGTCATCGGCCGCCAGTACCTGAACTTCTATCCGGAAGCCTTTACGAACCGTGGCGCTACGCCCGAGCTGATTCCAGCGGACGTGAGAGCGCGCAAGCCAGCGCAGGTTGCGCTTCCCAAGAACGACAACAAAGCCGTGCAGGCACATATTCGTAATTGGCTTGACGCGATTCGTGGCCAGGGTCAGACGATCGCTCCGGCTCGTGCAGGTCAGCAAGCCGCTGTCACTGGACATTTAGCCAATCTTTCTTTCAAGTCTCAGAAGAAGGTTCTCTGGGACGAAGCCGGTCAGGGGTACAGCTTCGTTTAGGCGGATTGCGAAGTCGAGGCATGAATATCTCGGTTACCGGTAAAGCGGCTGTTGTCACGGGTGCGGGTCGCGGCATCGGACGCGCCATTGCAGAGAAACTCGGAGCGGCAGGGGCTTCCGTCCTCCTGGTTGACATCGACCAATCCGCGCTCGATGAAGCCCGAGCGGCCGTCCAGAGTACGGGCGCAAAAGCGGCCTCCATCTCAGGTGACCTGACCGATGCTGAATTCCCCAAGCAGGTCGTGGACAAACTCATCGAAGAATTTGGATCCGTCGATATCATCGTCAATAATGCAGGGTATACCTGGGACAGCGTCATTCAAAAGACCACAGACGAGCAATTCCAGACCATGCTCGACATACATGTTGTTGCGCCGTTTCGAATCCTCCGTGCAGCATCTCACTGGATCCGCGAAACCGCCAAAAAGGAGAACGAGACGAGTGCGCGCGTGATCCGCAAAATTGTAAACGTCACGTCGATCTCCGGCATAGATGGCAACCCTGGACAAGTAGGTTACGCTTCCGGCAAAGCTGCGGTTGTCGGCCTGACTAAGACGCTCGCTAAGGAGTGGGGGCGCTATAACGTCACGGTAAATGCGGTGGGGTTTGGGCTGATCGATACACGGTTGATTAAGCCGATGGAAGAGGCGGTTACAAACATTTCAATTGGGGAAAAGCACGTGCATGTAGGCATGCAGGCGCAAGTGCGGGAACAAGTGACGAAGCAGATCCCGCTCGGCAGGCTTGGTACTCCTGAGGATGCTGCTAACGCCGTATTCTTTTTCTGCTCGCCGCTTTCGGACTATGTAACAGGCGAAGTGTTGGTTTGCGGCGGGGGTATCCGTTTCTAAGTTGCAGTCGGAACTTTTCGCTTACTGAAGATCTGCAGCCCTGCCGGAATCAGCGAGATCAGAATAATCGCCAGCACAACTTTTTCGAAGTTCTGCCGAATAAGCGGGACGCCGCCCAGCAGATATCCCAGCGTAATCATTGAGGTGACCCACCCTACCGCGCCCACAATGTTAAACGTCAGAAACCGTGTGTACCGCATTTTCGCCACACCGGCGATAAAGGCTGCGAAGGTCCGGATAATCGGTACAAACTTTGCATAAATAATTGTCTTCCCGCCATGCCGCTCGTAAAACGCATGCGTTCTGTCAAGATATTCGCGGCGGAAGATCCGCGAATTAGCTTTGCTGAAGAGCTGATAGCCCAAAGTAGTTCCCAAAAAGAACCCGATACCGTCGCCCAGAATCGACGCGAATGCCAGCATTGCGATCATGGCGTCGACTTTGAGTTTGCCCGCGCCCGCCACCACGCCCACCGTAAACAGCAGTGAGTCTCCGGGCAGAAAGAATCCGATCAGCAAGCCGCTTTCCGCAAAGACGACGGTGAACAAAACCAGATACCCAATCCACCCCGTCATCACGGTCGATAGCAAGTGAATCAGCTTATCTGGGTCCGTGAGGCTTCGGATAAATTCAATAAAAGAGCCGAGCAATAGGTTCCTTAAGACTGGTACGACGCCACCATCTTGGCGATCGTGTTTTGATTCAGCTTGATCTTGCCCCGGCGCGTCAAATCAGCGACAACGCTATTGCGGAACAGAGGCTGCTGCAGGGTTTGCTTCTGCTGCATCAAGCTCTGCACAATACCGTCCTTATTCTTCTCAAACTGGCTCATATCCGCGGGAATCTTTTCGGACACCTTACAAACGAATTGGCCGGACTGCGCTGCTATCGGACCTACAACATCGCCCGCGTTGGATTTGAACGCCGCTGATAATAGACTGGCTGCTCCGATCCCTTCGGCTGCGCCATCAATCGTGAACGGAGCTGCTGTTTTTACAGCTAGTCCGTAATCTTTACCGATTATCTCCAGGCTTTCACCCTTACGCGCCCGATCGGCGGCATTCTTGGCGGCCTCCTGTGCAAGCCGAAGAGATTCGGTCGTCGTGTAATGCTGCACGACGTCTTTCTCGACTTCGGCGTATTCGGCGTTGTGGGCGGGGAAGACGTCTCTGATGGCGGCAAAAGCAGCCTTGCCCTGAGGATCGAGATTGACGACATCAGTAACGGCGCCTTTCTGGGCCGCGAAAATTGCGTTCATAATTTCCGGCTGTGTGCTTACTTCTGGCATCGCATCGCTCGTAGTAAAGTTGTCCAACTTGAAAAACTTCAAATGGTACTTCTTGGCTATCGCTTCTGCCTGCCCGGGATTCCGAACGATCTCGCCTCGAGCATCCGAAATCGCCTTTTTCAAATCAGAAGCGGCAAGCTCTTTTTGTGCATCGGCGAGTAGCTGTGGCCGCACTTCCTCAAAGGTCTGAAGATGACCCGTCTGTTTGTCTTCGACTTGAATGATGTGATACCCGTACTCAGTCTCGACGAGCCCGCTGAGTTCGCCAGGCTTCAGTGAGAATGCAGTCTTTTCGAAGTTCGGGACCGTCTGGCCGCGCACGATCCAACCCAATTCGCCGCCCTTTGCCCCCGAGCCTGGATCTTCGGAATTCTTTTTGGCCAGCTCCGCGAAGTCGGCACCGTGTTGCAGTTGCTTGAGGATGTCTTCCGCCTTCGCTTTGAGGTTCGCTGCCTCTTCCTTTGGCTTGCCCTGCGTCTTGATCAGAATGTGCCGCACCTTCACCCGGTCGGGAAGGCGATAGCTGTCGAGATTTTCCTGGTATTCCTTCCGAAGCTCGTCATCGGAAACCTTCGCCGATTGCACAAAATCGGCAGTCGTTCCAACGATTAAATAAAAATTGCGTCTTTCCGGGGTTCTGAACAGCGCGCGATTCTTGTCGAAATAACTCTTTAGCGCAGAGGGGTCTTTTTTGACTTTGGAAGCAAAATCCTTAGCATCAAAATCGACATATCGAAGCCCAACTTTCAAATTCTTGCGCTGGTATTCCGCTCTAGCGTCTTGATCCGATACCACCAGCGATCCAAGCTCGAGCGTTTCCAGACGGACGCCCAGCATCGCTTCGCGGCGCTGTTTTTCGTAATCGGCGACCGTCATACCCTGCTGCGCAAGCACCATCTGATAAATGTTCATGTCGAATTTGCCGCCGAGTTCGCTCGAGAACTCCGCCTGAATGGCATCGCCAAGTTCCTGGTCAGACACTCTGAGACCAACTTCACCAGCCTTATACGCCATGGCCTTCGCTTCGACCAGTTGATTCACAATCGAAGGAAGATACATTGCCAGGAGGCCTTTAGGAATGTTCGATTGATTGCGCGTAACGTTCTGAATGGCGCGCTGAACATCCTGCGCCGTAATCTTTTGGTCGCCGACCACCGCGACCACATTCTCACCGGTGGCGTTCGTTCCTCCCATGCCCCCGGGAATCAAATACACGAGCATCGAGAGGGAAACCATGCCGAGCAAAACACCCAACAGGATGCGCACAGTTCTCTCTCGGCTGCGAAACAAATTAAACATAGCTTGAAATGGGAATTCCCGGCTGCAACTTCTTAAACCGGCGTTTGGCAGGCTGACAGCGCGGCAATGCCTTTAAAACCAGTATAGCGAAAATCGCCTAGAGACCCGGAAATGGGCCGGAACGCGATAGCATTGTTCAAACGCACTATGCCCGACGATAATCAGACCCTAACCGATAAAAAGCGACACATGGAAAAGAAGCTGCACGAGGTGCTCATGGAATTCGAAAGGAGCACCGGGCTAGCCGTCACGAGTGTACAAATTAACCGCTTGGATGAAGGACGAGTGCTTCCTGTAACCAGCGAGGCCGTGACGACGAAGGTTGAATTGATCAGTTGACTGTGCTGACGGTCGCTTTACTGCCGATCATCGACGGGGAGTACGATTCCAGACGCGAGATCTCGCGACCGGAAGATCCTCTGCTTCGCGGCAACGTAATCCGAATCGCTCGCTTTGAAAATACTGGGCACAAATTTCTGGGGACTGCGATCGATAAGAGGGAACCACGTGCTCTGAACCTGCACCATAATTTTGTGGCCCTTTTGAAATGCATGGTTTCTGGTATGGAGGTCGATGCGGAAGTGTGCCGGTTGATTTGGGATCAGCGGTTCCGGATCCTCGAAGCTCTTATAGAATCTTCCGCGGAAGACTTCGTCGGAGATTATTAATTCGAATCCGCCCAGATGCGCGTGCGACTCCGGCTGGATGTAATCTTCGGGATAGACATCGATTAACTTCACAATCCAATCGCTGTCGCTGCCTGAAGTAGAAGCAAACAGATCGGCGACCACGTCGCCCGCGATGGAAACGTTGTGCTGCAGCGGTTCCGTCTGCCAACCCAGCACATCGGGACGATGATCGACAAAGCGCTGGTCTTGCAACAACCAGACCGGCCACTCCGGACCCGGATATGTAGGAGTGATTGGCCGAGGACGATACGGCACTGGGTCCGCGGGATCGGAAACGTATGTATCTGCGGCATCGCCAGACCTCTCAGGGGGATCAAAAGAAAGGCGGTTGTTTTCGCGGAAGTAAAGCTTTTTTGCGGTGATTCCATCCGTTGGCGGCCAAGCGCTATAAGATTTCCAGTCATTCGATCCGGTTTGAAAAGTCAGCGCCTCAGGTTCCTGCAGCTGGCCCTTCCCATGCAGCCAGTAAGCGAACCATGGCGCCTGCACTTTCGCGCGGAACCATTTAGCGGTGTCACTTCCAAAATCGATTTGACCGAGTTGACGGCCGCGCGTACTCATCCAGCCACCGTGGTTCCAAGGCCCCACCACCACGTAGTTGCGGTGCTCGCGATCGGTTTTCTCGAGCATTTCGTAAATCTTCATTGGCCCATAGAAATCTTCCTGGTCATACCACCCGGCGACATTCAGATTGGGAACGCTCGTGTGATGAAGATATGGTTCGAAGGTCTGTTTCTTCCAAAACTCGTCATAGTTCGGATGATTGACGAAATCGTTCCAGGTAGGCAGCTTTCCATGAAAGAATCTCGCGTTTGCGTTCGATAGCGCCCCGAGCGACAAATACCATTCATAGGTGTCGTACTTATCGAACTCGAAGTGTGTATTTTGTTCTTTGCTTGATTCAAGAAGAGCGGCGTATTCGAATCCATAGCTCAGGCGGAACGCGCCGTTATGGTGAAAATCGTCGCCTAAGAACATATCGTCAGGGGACGCCTGCTCGGAGGCCGCTTTCAGTGCCGGATGCGGTTCAATCAGCGCCATCGCAGTAGTCCATCCGCTGTATGAGATACCCCATATGCCAGCTCGCCCGTTGTTGTTTGGGACATTCTTGACAAGCCAATCCACGCTATCCCAGGCATCCGTGCTCTCGTCGATACTATGAGGATCGCTCCGATCCCGCGGAGCGCGATTCATCACGAACTCGCCTTCAGATTTAAAACGGCCTCTCAGATTCTGCCAGACAAAGATATAGCCGTCATTCACCAGCTCTTCGAAGACTCCGCCAGGCGCGCTCAGTCCGTTATCGTTATCCGGAACTCCGTATGGCGTGCGCGTGAATAGAATCGGCAGTGGCCCAGTTGCGTGTTGAGGCGAAAAAATGACGGTTTGCAGATGCACACCGTCGCGCATTGGTACCATAACCTCCTTCCGGATGAAAGTCACGCGTGCCGATTTCTCGCCTTGGCCTCCCAATCGGGAGCAAGCCGCTATGATTGGGACGAGTGACACGATAACGAACAGTTTCCTCACGCTTTGGCCTCTTTCCCATTCGAAATTTTCACCCGCAGAATACGCAGAATGGCTTCTTCCACCTCTTCCAGTGACAGCCCCGTCGTATCGATCAGTTCTGCATCCGGCGCCTGCACCAGCGGTGATTCTGAACGCTGGCGATCGCGTTCGTCGCGCTGCTTCAATTCTCCTGACACGCTTTGCACGTCCCCGTGCCGGCCCGTGTGCTCCAACTCCAGCGCACGGCGTCGCGCTCTTTCGTGCGGGTCCGCGTCCAAGAAAATCTTTACCTGTGCATTCGGGAATACGACCGACCCGATATCTCGCCCTTCCATCACCACGCTATTCCGCTCGGCCATGCTTCGCTGAAGTCCCAACAGTGCTCGCCGCACTCCCGGAACGGCGGAAACTTTCGAGGCCGCCTCAGAAACTCGCGGATCGCGGATCGCCTCTGTGACATCTTCGCCGTTCAACCTTACGCGTCCATTGTTTACAGCGAGCTCGATTTTCGCCTCTTTTGCAAGCTGCTCCAGCCGGTGCATATCGTTCAAATTGACGCCCAGGCGTAGCGCCCAGAGCGCAAGTGCCCGGTAAATGGCGCCACTGTTGATATAGATGAACCCCAACTTTTCGGCAATGCGTCGCGCGATGGTGCTTTTGCCCGCCCCTGCTGGTCCGTCGATTGCAACAATGACTCGCTTTTCACTCATTGGAAATAAGAAATTTATTTCCGAGTATATAGTCTCGGAAAGCGACAGACTGTAATACGACGTTAATGCGCTGTTTGCGGACGTCCCTCGCCAGGCCTCGGCCGTCGCATCATGAACGGAAGCGGAGTAAGGCAGAGAACAAGCAGAGACATGATCCAGAAGCTGTTTACGAAGCTGAGGGCATTAGCTTGAGCTTCGACCATCTGGTACGCCCGAGCGAGGGCTTTCTGAGTGGAGGTGACTGCGTCGTATCCCTGCGAGAGAAACATGGCTTTTAATCCGTTCAAAAGCTGCTGGAAATTTGCATCAGCCTGGGTTGTGTGCGCTGTGAGATGTCTCTGGTGGATCTGGTTCTGCCTCGATAAGAACGTAGTCAGAAGCGAAGTCCCGATGCTGCCACCGATGTTCCGCGCGAAATTCGATAAGCCTGAGACTTGATTGTTTTTTTCCCGAGGGACTCCCACATAGTTAAGAGTGCTAATCGGTATAAAGATGAAGGGCAGAGCACTCACCTGCAGCATTCGAAGCAATACCATGGTCCGAAAGTCTATCTGCAGGTAGATTGTGGTCATAATATGCAGGCCAAGTGAGGTTCCGACAAAACCTAGGGCGATCAGAAGCCGCGGATCCAATTTACTGGCCGTTAGCCGGCCGGCGACGGGCATCATCAGCATGAGCACGAGCCCGCCGGGCGAGAGAGCCCATCCTGCCCGCTCTGCCGTGTAACCCAGGCTGCTCTGAAGAAATTCCGGAATCAGCACAGTAGAGCCGAACAGCACCATGCCAAGAACCAATGAGAAGAATACAGCCGTGCCGAAATTTCGATTCTTAAGTAATCGCACGTCGACAATAGGGTCTTCGTGAAACCACTCCCACAAAAAGAAGGCCACCAGAGTGGGTATTCCGATACTAAACATCGTAGTGATCATCGGTGAGCTGAACCAGTCCTCTTCTTGTCCCTTGTCCAGCACAAACTGAAAACAAGCGACACCGATTACGATGAGTGCCAGCCCGATGTAGTCGATGCGAATGCCCGCTCTCTTTTCCTGTTTGAGCCACGGCGGGTCCTCTACCAGGCGATGAGTTAGAAACAACGAGAGTAGACCGATCGGCAGGTTAATAAAAAAGATCCAGTGCCAGCTATAGTTATCGGTGATCCAACCGCCAAGCGTGGGGCCGATGGCGGGCGCAACAACTACCGCCATGCCGTAAACCGAAAACGCCATCCCGCGCATCTCATCCGGGAAGGTGTCGGCGAGAATGGCCTGCTCAGACGGCTGTAAGCCCCCGCCGCCGCATCCTTGCAACACTCGGGCGATGATGAGCATCGGAAGGCTCGTCGCAATCCCGCATAGGAACGAGCAGATGGTAAACAGCGCGACGCATGTCATGTAGAAGCGCTTGCGCCCGATCACCGTCGACAGCCAACCTGAGATCGGCAATACGATTGCGCTTGAAACGAGATAGCTCGTCAGTATCCAGGTTGCTTCCTCATAACTGGCGCCAAGTGAACCCGCAATGTGCGGGAGCGCGACATTTGCAATGGAAGAATCGAGCACCTCCATGAAGGTCGCAAGGGTTACTGTCAGCGCAACTATCCAAGGATTATGCGATGGCCGCCAGTCTCGATGAGTTCCGGATTGAGTGGCCACCTTTAGTCTCCAATGCGGACTTCCGGCTCGACCGACATACCTGGACGCAGGCGATCGAGTCCGGCCTGGTTTCCCTTGAACCGAATTCGGACTGGCAGCCGTTGCACAACCTTTACGTAATTCCCCGTGGCATTCTCCGGCGGTAAGACGCTGGCGCGCGATCCCGTGGAGCCGCCGATGCTTTCAACAAACCCGGCAAAGTTCTGCTTCAGCGCATCCACGTGTATCGTCGCTGATTGTCCAGGCCTCAGACGCCGAAGCTGCGTCTCTTTGTAATCAGCCGTTACCCAAATGTCATTCACCTGAGCAATCATCAACAATTGCTGGCCTGCCGCAATGTGCGCACCGATCTCGGCTGACCGCTTAATCACGATTCCAGCCGTGGGCGCCACTACTTTGCAGTAACTGAGCTTCAGCCTCGCTTCCTCAACTTGCGCCTCGGCACTTTGTGCATTGGCTTGGTTCGATTTAACGGTCGCCCGGCGGATCGCCACCTGTTCCGGAGCATTCCGGCGATACTGGCCCAACCTACTCTGAGCTTGCTCGAGCTGCGCTCGCCTTTGATCCACGGTGTGTGCAGCCGCTGCAAGAGAAGCGCGGTTTCCTATTACTGTTGCCGCTTGAGCGTTCGCTGCGGCGAAAATTTGATCGTATTCCTGCTGCGAAACCTCGTCCTTCGCAATCAGGAGCTTGTAGCGCGCAAGATCGGCTTGAGCTTTGGCATTGTTGGCTTCCGACTCACTCACTTTGGCGGCGGCAACCTCTCTGTCCCGTTCTGCCGCGGCAAGAACAGCTTGTGCATTCGCCACGTCAGCTTGGGCGCTGGCAATATTGGTTGTGTTTTCAACCTGCGTAATCGGTACGTTCGGCTGTTGTGCAATCACCATGCTGCGCGCCTGGCCCAACTGAGCCAGAGCTTGGTCGAGTGCAACTTGATAGTCGCGAGGATCAAGATCGACTAGCGAATCCCCGGCGTTTACCATCTGGTTGTCATCGACGTAGACGTTCGTGATAGTGCCGTCGATGCGGGCGCTGATTGGATCCAGATGCGCGTCAACTTCAGCATCGTCGGTCGATTCGAACTGACGGGCGTGAAGCCAGTAAACCAATCCAGCAACTGCGGCCACCAAAAGGACAAGGAAGAAGATGGTGAAGGCCCGGCGGCGGCCCCGTGCCCTAGGAGTCGCGAGTGGCGGCGGTTTTTCAGCCTCGCCCTGCTCGTAATTAGCTTTCATCGCCGAACCACAATTGCATACATAGATGTATCACATTGCATACGTCGATGTATATAATTAGAAATACGATGAGCCGCGACACCGCCGCAACGCTGAACTCCGATCTTTCATACCCTGTCCCTCGATTACGAGGCAATAAACACCAGCAGAGAACTGAGGCAACGCGTCTTAAACTTCTAAAATCCGGGCGGCGGATTTTTGCCCGTGAGGGTTTTGAGGCTGCCCGTATTGAGGACATCGCTGCCCAGACAGGCTATACGCGAGGAGCCTTCTACGCCCATTTCAAAAGCAAGGAGGATCTTTTCTTTGCTCTTCTCGAGCAGCAAATGAAAGAGCACGTCCAAAATGTCCGGGCTCTGCTAGAGCGTTGTTCCAGTCTGGAGGAGCGCGTGGAATCCATGCGCAACTATTACGTCGAACGTGTAACTGATCGGCAATGGGTCATGCTGATGTTGGAGTTCAAGCTTTTTGCTGTGCGGCATCGAAATATGCGGCCCAAGTTGGCGCAGACGCACCGACGGATCCGTTCATCTCTAAATCTAGATCTTATTCCAGGCGTATTACCTGCGCGGCTGCAATCCGCTTCAGAATACGAAGAACTTAGAACGGCGCTCGAAGCAACCCTGAGCGGTTTAGTGCTGGAAAATGCCTACGATCCGAAAAGGATTTCAGAGCACCAGGTTGTCTCCGTACTGCGGCGAGTCTTCGATATGCTCATCCAATCGGAATAGCGTCGTTGATCAACAATCGCCGCTTTACGGAGCAATAAGAAGAATGCCAGCGGTTATTAATACGATCCCCGCCCATCTCCGCTTGTTCACTCGTTCTTTCAACAGGTACTTCGCGAGCAGGGCATCGGCAATGTAAGTGCTTCCTGTGATGGGAACTGAGAAACTTAGTGGCGCAATGGCGAGCAATTTGACGAAGGCAAAAAAGGAAACCGCTAAACACAAGATCGATAGCAGCAATAAAGGGCGGGAAAACAGCGCGGTTACGGTCCGCTTCAACCCTGACACACGGAACGCATCCACCTCACCGTGGCGCTTCATCTCATAACTCTGTAGAACGTCGCTGAGGACCGTGCATAGCACGATCAGCGCTACCAGTATCCACTTCATGTCAGAGATTCCGCCGTGTGGCTGCAGGTCCGCGACTCAGTCTCCGGCGCACGCGTCCGTGGCCCAAGTGCGCAACTGCTGGTTCCAACCAGAAGAACCCCCGCGACGATCAAGGCCAAGCCGTAGTCGTAGGTAACAGGAACTTTCTCGGCAAACCAGAACTGGCCGATTCCTCCAGTTAATACGTACCCTGCGCCCGCGGTCAGTGGAAGCACCACGGTCATGGGGCTGGTACTTAGAAGGGCCATGCGCAACAGCATCCACGCAATCAGAAGCAGGACGCCCGCGACAAGCGTTGGGGACGCAATCAGCCGTACCGCGCAAGCCCAATTCGCCACGTTCCCTTGCTTAACTCCCGTATTGAGCAGGCAATTGCCCAGCACATTCGCGAGAATTACCAAAGTGCTCAGCGCCAACACTTTCAAGTTGGCTATAGAATTATTTTCCCCCACGCATTCCGTCCCGTGCCCACCATTTTGAGATAGCGCCGGCATTGCGTACGAGGCAGAAGCTTATGGCCCATAGCCCAGTAGCGACACCAGCGCCATGTTTCTTAATAGAAGGCTTGTATTGAATTATACCAGTTGGTACCGTGTTTCGACGTGGGCAGACACGTAATTTCGCAGCGAGTCTAACGTAACAGTGACTGCGTGTGCTAGTTGCCACCTGATGAAGCTACTTGAATTGTTGTGTTCTCCGCGCTACTTGCCATGGTGACCTCGCTCTTGATCTGACTTCGGGACTGAGAAAAATAAGTTGCTCGCCCGTAACCCCGGAATTGAACTCCCTTATAACGTGGGTCTGGCCGATGTTCTCGATCCGAATATAACTGCGTTCAGACTCTGGTATCGCGCGAGAAGTCACCTATAAGTACCATTCTCGTTTTACCTTGGCTCGTGAGGTATATTACCTCCAGTGCCGATAGTTCTCTCTTAACCGACATTTGGTATTCACCGGGTTGTAGAACTACGTTGCCCCAATGCGCCTCGAAAGGCAGATTGAAGGTTCCTTTTAGAGCCTGTGCATTCGCCTGCGATGCAGTCAGGCCGGCTGCGACTGCGAGAATGCTGACGCTCAATGCGCAATTTTTTACAAAATTCACAACTGATCTCCTTCTTTTTTGAGCTCCTGAATGGAACCCGTTCCGTTTGCAATCCGTACAAGCGTTCAGACGAATGAAACATGTCGTGAGCGTCTCAGAAGGAAATCAGGAGATTCTCAGGGAGTATGCACCCCCTGCAGAAGAACGTGCATCAAAATCTCACTTGGCTTGATACCTTCCGCATGTTATGACGGCCCCCGACAGCAATCGGCCACTTAACGGTTCGTTAGGCGCTCCCGCCCGCACGGCGCGCCGGCTCCGTTTCGGAGTATTCGAAGTCGACTTGCAAGATCGGGAGTTGCGGAAGAGCGGTGTCAATCTGAAGTTGCAGCAAAAACCCTTCCAGGTGCTCGAAGTATTGCTGCGCAACCCAGGAGCGCTTGTAAGCTCGCACGGAGCTTGCGCGCCATCTCTGGCCCGATCTTCACGTAACTTTCGACCGCAGCTTGAATACGGCGGTGAATGTGCTCCGCCAGACGCTGGGTGACTCGTCGCGGTCGTGCCGATATATAGAAACGCGATCGGGACTGGGATACCGGTTCATTGCTCAGGTTGAGGAGGTAACCGAGCCCGGAGCCAACCCTCCGCTCCGCGACACTACAGATTCAATCGCCATACTGCCATTCGAAAACCTCACCGCCGATTCGAATGTGGCGGTTCTTGCGGACGGAATCGCAGAGGCCATTATCGCCAGCCTTTCGAGCTTGGAAAATCTACGTGTGATCGCCCGAAGTACTACGTTCCGCTTCAGAGGGCCGGAGCACGACCCTCAGGCGGTCGGAAATCGTCTGAACGTACGCGTGGTGCTAAGCGGCCGTGTCGTCCAGCGCGGCGCGGCATTGATGATTAATACCGAATTGATCGACGTTCCGACCGGCCGCCAATTGTGGGGCGAACAGTACAATCGCGTGCCTTCGGCGATTTTCGGTCTCGAAAGAGATATCGCCACTCAAGTTCTTAAAGTGCTGAACTTGCCTTCCGGTGCGCGCGAAAGCAAACAGGTCAAGAAAAATTACACGGCAAACCTCGAGGCCTACCAGGATTATCTCAAGGGCCGCTATTTCTATAACAAAATGACGGAGGACGACCTGCTCAAAAGCATCGCGCATTTTGAATCGGCGCTACGTCAGGATCCCAATTACTCACTTGCCTATACCGGTCTTGCGGATACCTACAGCTTGTTCGCCTTGCTTGATATCCTTCCGCCTCGCGAGGCCTGCCGGCGAGCAAAACACCTCACGACGACCGCTTTGGAGATCGACGGGGACCTTGCGGAGGCCCATGCCTCACTCGCGAGCGTACACAGATTGTTTGATTGGGATTGGCCACGTGCCGAGGCCGGTTACCTGAAAGCGCTCGACCTGAATCCGAATTACGCGGACGGTCATCACTGGTATGCCGCGCATCTATCGGCTATGGGAAGGCCGGAAGAGGCCATCAGGGAGATTCGAAGTGCGCAGGAACTAGATCCTCTTTCGCTCGTGATCAATATGGAGGTCGCTTGGAATCTCTATATGGCCCGCGACTTCAGGGGTGCCTTGGAGCAATCCTGGAAGACACTCGTGTTGGAACCCAAGTTCGCGGCAGCGCAACATACACTGGGGCTGGCCTGCGAACAATTGGAAATGAATGATGAAGCGGTCACGGAGTTTCAGAACGCGCGTACCTGTTCGGGCGGGCACCCGAGCACGATAGCAGCCCTGGGACATGCTTATGCGGCGGCTGGAAAGCACGATGACGCATCGGAGGCACTGCGCGAACTGGAGCAGATGTCGCAACGAAGATATGTATCGTCGTACTGGAGCGCGCTCGTGTATGCGGGACTGGGAATGGACGATCCCGCGGTTCAGGCGCTCGAGAAGGCGTGGGAAAACCGTGATGTATGGTTAGATCTGGCTCAAAGTCGAGCCACGCTTTGATCCCCTACGCTCGAACCCGCGCTTTCACAGTTTGCTTTGCAAGCTTCGACTGGATGCGCAAGCATCGCCAATGTCTCGATTAGGTTCAGCCTAGAAGTTCTGTCCGCCCCGCCTCGGGTGTGAAAGCTCGGCTTTTACCAAGCTATGGTGCAGACTGGCTGGATCTCTCCTGTGCCAGGCAAGATCTCTTCACTACTTAGCACGGCAAGGGTGGGGAACTCCATATCGATCAGGTTCCTCACGTGCCTGCGGTTCGCTTGTCCACATAGAATCACTTCAGCTGGTCGTGATGTGAGGGCTTGAAACAGAGCGAGACGAAAGCGCTGGCATTCGTCTTCCAGAAGAGCGCTCTCGGAAAGCAATTGTAGCCGGTGCTCAATTTTCGAGTCGATCAACAGTACGGGCATTACGGTTTTGTTCTCGACCGTGCGGAGATAACGCATCGGGATTGATCTCAAACCGAGGCGGGCGCAGGTCGAATAATCGGCAGCATCCAGTTCAGCCAAGCCTTTTCCTTCAGCCACGAGTACGGAACGCAAAGGCGCTCTGGAGCAGAAAACTTTCGGTTTCCGATTCCTGCCATGGTACTCCCATAGAGACGATAGGTTTTCCAGAATAGTACGCAGATCGTGAATAGAGACCTGCTCGTCGAGCACTTCTCTCAGGATCGATCGTCAGCGTTAGCGGGTCAAAGCTGCCCTGTGCCAACTGCGTAAGATCTGAAGCTTCCTTCTTCAGGCGGTTCATCATGAACTGGACGGAGAGTGCCGTAATAAGACTGCCTGCATTCGATCTGATCACTTGACTGAATTTGCTGCGCTTGCTGCCCAATTCCAATTGCTAACTGCTGACCGTTAAAGCCGTCGCCCATTGGGACTCGCACGTCATTTATCCGAATGTCAAGCTCGCTCTCTTGTCCGCCTGACCCCGCCGCGGCCTGCATGTCACCCACGATCACACCCAGGCTGCGCGCCAGGTCTCTGCGTAGTGACTGAAAGATCTTGTTCGGTGCTCGTTGTGTCCGTAGGTTGACAGGTTCAACCCGAATTTCAGGACCTATCTGAAGGTCAGCAAGCGCCTGTTCGAAGCAGCGCTCGGCTTCTGCTCGGGTGCGTGCTCCACGCTTGCTGTTTTGGGCAAATTCGCGCCCGCGCTTGAGGCTGAAATTCCGGCGAACGAAAGCCGTAAGAAACTCGCGAAATCCTTGCCTTGACCAAGGCTGTCCTTCACCTTGCTTTACGGACCATTGAAGGGCGATCATTCCGGTCAACTCAGCAGTAACCAACCGCTCGCGGTTAGCAAGTAATCCTGCAGCGATAATTGCCGCGGCATCCCGGGTAGAAAAATCCGAGGCCAAGCAGGCCACCATTGCGTGCGGCATGGACGCCCATTTACACGCAGGCGATAAACGCTGGGTATCGAAAATTGAGTTTCCTGCATCGCCTCCACGTTGAGGAATAGCTCAAGTGGCAAGTTTAGATCTTCCCGCAAATTCGCCGCATATTGTGCAAGATGGATCTCGATCTCGCTCCGAGCGTCAGCTAAACAGGGAACAGAGCAGGAGATCTCGACCGTCACACTGAGGGCTCTGACAGATGGTGCGGAAGCCGTCTTCATTTGGTTCGTCAATCGTGTCAGACCGCCACGGGCTACACTAAAGAAATTTCACCTTCCACTCTGCCCACCAAAGCAGGCATGATTTCCCGGTACGACAATACGGGCACGGAGCCGAGATGAAGATCTGTAATCCTGCGCACGAATGGCCTGATCTCTGGCCTTACCAGCAACGCCACGCGGTCGGGTATCTTGGTTTCTACCCCTTTCCGCAGTGAACTCGACCATATTACGAGGCGCGCCGGATCAGTATCCAGAATGGGCTGAGGAGTAGCACGATCGACGCAGGCCTCAATATCTTTCCCAAACTCCTGGCTGAGCTGCATGAAAGCGTAAGGATTGACAAGGTCATTGCCTACCAGCCTGGACCGGATCTGCGGGAGCGAACGGATATCCTCAAGAACTGTCGCTAAACCCCGGCCTGCGGAGTACCCTTCCGTGAAGCTGGAAAAGATAGCCTGCAAATCGATCACAGGGACGCCCTCACCTAGTAAGCCTTTCAGGATCACGGTAAACGATTTCAGAAGTTCCGGATTTTTTTGCAGTTCATCATAATCGCCGCGTCCCTGTGCCTTTATCGCTCGAAGTTCCCAAATGATCTCCTGAGGCCCGTAAAAGTCGGCCCACTGCGAGAGGACCACTCCGTAGAGATGAAATAACAAAGGATCCCAGATCCCTTCCGGAGTGGGCGTTTTCTTCTCCTTCTCGAGAGTCCTCTCCCGTGTTTTCTGGTCCAGCGTACCCTCCGTGACGGGAGCGTCTCGGATTAGGAATCGATAGTGATCCGGCGGCAGCGTAAGATTGTCGCGGAAATTGATACCGGGCAGAGTGGCCCCAATTTGGCTTTGGATAACTCTGCGAAGCTCGCTAATTTGGTTTTGAATGCGCGGTTGCAAGGCTCCTTGCGCGCCCGTCACCACATATCCCAGCAAGGCGCGCCCAATCTCTATCACCAAGGGGGACGCAGTCAGGTTCCATGGCGGCGATTCGTTCCCCACGCTCTTTATCGCATCATCCAAAGCGTGCGCTGCCGCCCATTCATCGCTTTGCAAGCTTACTAGCCGTGTCCGGTATTCCTTGTTCGCTGGATCGATCTCACAGGCTTTTTCCAATGCTGTGATCGCCTTCCTCCGCAGTGCGGACCGCATTTCACTGTTGTCGTCGCTCCTTTTCTCCTCCAACTGTTCCTTTCGCAGCTTGTCTCCCTTGTTTTCCAGAGCTAATGCCAAGTTGGAGTAGAACACGGGATACTCGCCATAGCTGTGAATCGCCTCTTCGTACATCTCGGCTGCCTGGTCGTACTTTTGTTCTTCGAAGAATTGATTGCCCCGGTTGTTAAACGCGTCGAATGCATACTGCCGTAACCAATACAGGGGATTTCGCGATTTGGGGTCAGATTTGCGCCACTGCTCCACTGTGAACCTGAATACCAGAAGGGCTTCCTCCCGCAACAGATTGGGCTGCCCCGGCTCGTTCTCCAGGTCGCGCAGCAGTACTTGAATCGCACTGAAGTCCTCTGGGTAATACTTTTCCCGGATGTGCTGGCATAGGAGCCTCGAGGCTTTGACCGCCCTGGGATCGTCATCCAGATTCGACAGAACCTCCGCCCACGCGCGCAGAGCACCAGCATCTTCATCGGTAAGCCGCAACCAATCGATTTTTGGATCGCTGAGAACGGACATCGGCTCAGAGTGCTCATCATCGATCCTCAGCAGCTCGATGAGCGGTAAGAGCCTGCTGCTCTCCAAAATCTTTTCCAACGACTCACGCGCTTCCTTGCGAACCTGATTTCTCAGATTGTTTGCCTCCACTTCCATGCCTGCTATCTGGCCGACCGCATAACTCACCTCCTCCGTTAACCGCTTCGACCTTCTGTTGTTGCGCATCCTGCTTTGGTTGTGCCGCGGCTTCCGCCAGTTTTGTTTGCGTTTCCAGTAACTGACTTTTCGATTCCGTAAGGCGGGTTTTTATGTCCGAAATCTGTCGCTGAAGCTGTCGTACACGCAGCGTGCTTCTAGTGCGGACGGCTTCGGCCCAGTTAGCGAAGCCCGTTCACAACTTTGTCCAGACACTCCATCTGTTTTGTCTCGTCTTCGGTTCGCCCTCTCCACGCGTAGGCAAGATAAAGGTTATATTGAACGACTATGTTCCGATCACTCAGTGTCGCAGCATGCGTCAAAGCCTCTATTGCGGATTCGAGATGGGCGCTACCGTCCAAGAGTTCATGCCGGAGGAAGTAGTTGAAGGAGGCATTGCCGTAGTCGTTCCAGGCATAGCTGAGAACATGATCCAGCACCTGTCTCGAAAGGTTCTTACTCTCGTCGCTCTGAGTTAGCTCAGCGGCAACTTGCCGGGCGTCTTCCATGCCTTTCGCGAACCGTTCATAACGCTTCAGTATCCCTTCCGTAATGAATTGATAATAGGTATTCACGACTTCAGAGCTGGCAGAATAGCCGGTGGCGACGGCCGGATCGGCTGCGGTCGCCTGATCGTAAAGCCGGTATGCTTCGAATAGCCGGTTAGTGGCGTCCTCGATTTTTTGACGGCGCACTTCCTCCGGCAGCTGTCCTCTTTGAACCTCTTGCAATGTTCGAGCTGCCTTTTCAGCAGCCACCCGAGCTTGGCCGTATTTCAGGTCGCCCACGAACGTTTGGTTCACAATGGCTTGCAATTCGTCGCCGACTTTGAATTTCCTGTTGGCCGAATCGAGCTTTTCAACCAGCCAAAGCAGGTAGCCTTGACCGATCAAGCAGGCGATGTTGCCAGGATTGATTTCGAGCGTCCTTCCATATTCCCGGTTCAGATTCTGCACTCGCACGCTATCGATCTCGTCAAGATCGCGTGCCCGGAGGTCTGAATACACAGCGAGCCTGTGGCGCGCAATTTCAAAGTTGGCTGCCATCTCGGTGGCTTGCCTCAGAAGCGCAAGTTTCTGCAGCAGCTCGGGCTCGATCTCAGCATTAGCGAGGAGAATCAACGCGCGGTTGCGATCTTCGTGAGGTTCTAACGCTTCGGCCACCGCAAGGAATTGTTGCGCCTGCTGTGAGTCCAAGAGGTACGAGTAGCCCAGAGCCGAAACCGCGTACACTTCGCAAAGCTCTTCCCGCAATCGCTGATAGAGTTCGTGTTTTCCGCGCGCCACAGAATCCGCCGGAAAACTGACCTTTCCCAAAAGAGATCGGGATGCATTTTCGTTCGATTTTTCCTTTGTCATAGCGTTCCCGGTCTCATAGGCTTCGCCCTGATTACCCGCAGAGCTAAATTTCAGGTCGTCGCGCGACATGATCGAGTTGTAACAATCCTCGAGGAATGTGCGTGCCTGCTCCAATTCCCTCCGGATTTCAAACAGAGGATTCTGGGTCCTGCCCGAAAGCGCTGACACCACTCGCCTATAGATGAGGCACCGCGAATAGCCAAGCCGTGTCCTCGCTTCTGCCTCCAATGAAGGGCGTAGACAATCCCACACGAAGCTACGGTGCCGCAGCCAAACCGGGAAACGAAGCGGCCGTTTCAGCCAATTGTGAAAGAGAAGAGCACGCCTGTGTGTCCGGCTGGCATCAAAGGCGTTTCTTCGAGGCGCGGTAGAGATCCAAAGCCCGGTCATATGAGTCGACGGTATTGGATTTCTCGAAGTCCTCAGCCTCGTAATAACACGCCACCGCACGCAGGTACTTCGTCGGAAACAAAGCAATCTTATTGGCGACGTCCGCTTTAATTTGCCTGTAGATTTCAGTTGCCAGACTCGAATAGACCCGCTCGGCGAGCTGACAATACTGCTCGGCTCTCAAGGTGGATCTGTGCTTTACCTGCTGGGCTGTGCTGAATGTTCCTCCTGTGCCTTTTCGGTAGTCTCAACCTCTTCCTGCGTCCGGTTCAAGCGCGTACTTTACGCGGAACGCTAAGGTCCACGGTTGGGTGGGAGGGCCTATACGGACGCGCGGCATCACATTTAAAATCCATTGGCCTTCATTCTCTTCGTCCTCTCGCGCCACATAATCGCCCTCGACGTGAATGTGCGCCATCAAGTCTGGGTTATCGAGTTCCGCGCCAGGATCTGCCAACAGCGAGAGTCGGCCGATGCGCCTGTTTAGGCGTTCTGTGAGATCGTAATGGAGCAGCCTCAAGACGTCTTGGTTGGCCAGCGTAAATCGCGCGTCTGGCGTGCCTTCGATGGGCTTGAATGGCTCAATCCAGAACGTGTAGTGGAAAGGTTGCTTCGATTCTTTGAGTAGGAATCCGGTGTACCGAAGTGTCAAATAGATTCCCGCTCCAACGGCGATCACCGCGAAACCGAGCCATTCGGGCACTCTGAGAGATTTGGCGAGATCCGCCCAAGGTCGGCTTGCTAACATCACCACCTGCAGCACGGCACCAGCCAGCGCCAAGATGGCACCCGCCATTCCTTTTTGCTGGCGGCGCAAAAGCTTGCGCTCTATGCCTTGAACCCCTGCCAATTCCTCCGAAGTGGGCAGTAGATCACTTAGCTTCATGGATTTTGGTTGTGAGCATGCGGCCGGAAGTGCGTGATTTTATCTGTGTGACGAGCTAGAAGTCAAGCAGCCGGAGACGGAGGCCGCACCGTCCTGCGTTCGGGGCTAACGCATCTGTTCCTGCACCTCGCGTAGCCAATCGGGTCTTTTTAATACCTCGCGAGGTTTGCTCCCATCCGGCGGTCCAATGATCCCTTCCCGCTGCATCATGTCCAAAATGCGTGCCGCGCGTCCGTAGCCGAGTCGCAATCGCCTTTGCAGCGTTGACGTCGATGCCTTGCCCATTTCGAGCACCACCCGCACTGCGTCCTCATACATCGGATCTTGCTCGCCCTCGAACACTTCCTCTTCTTCCTGATTCTCCTCGAGGAGGCGCAAGCAGGAAGCTCTGGTCATATTCGGGAGTAGCTTGTTCCTTCCAAAAATCAACCACCCGGTTGGTTTCGGCTTCCGTAACAAATGCGCCATGCACGCGCGTCAGGCGTGAGGAACCCGGAGGCAGAAACAGCATGTCGCCTTTACCAAGCAGATGCTCGGCACCCATAATGTCGAGAACCGTTCGCGAATCCACTCGTGTCGCCACGCGGAAACTAATGCGGGAGGGAAAGTTCGCCTTGATTAAGCCAGTGATGACATCTACGCTGGGCCTCTGCGTTGCCAGCACCAAATGCATCCCAACCGCGCGCGCCATTTGCGCCAGGCGCGTAATGCATTCCTCCACGTTCGCCCGTTCAATCATCATCAGGTCTGCCAGCTCATCGATAAGAATCAGCACGTAAGGGAGCGGTTCCAGTTCTTCCTCCGGCTCGTCCTCATCAAATAGATTGCGCGGCTGTCCGTGAAGTTGTGCAACCCGCCGGTTATATTGATCGATATTGCGCACGCCCTGCGCGGCCAACAGTTTCAGCCTGCGCTCCATTTCAAGTACCGCATTACGCAAAGCATTGGTTGCCTTTTTCGGCTCCGTAATCACAGGGGTTAATAAATGCGGAATGCCTTCGTATATGCCCAGTTCTACCCGTTTCGGATCCACCATGATCATGCGAACTTCGTCCGGGGTCGCCTTGTAAAGAAACGACATGATCATCGCGTTCAGCATTACACTTTTCCCTGAGCCCGTTGAGCCCGCAATCAGAAGATGCGGCATGGTCTCGAGCGATGCTACTTTGATTCGGCCATTGATATCCTTCCCGAGCGCAATCGTCATCTTCGACGGCGATTCTTGGAATTCGTTCGATTCCAAAATTGCTCGCAGGCCGATGAGCTCCCGCCGCGTGTTGGGAACTTCGATCCCCACCGTAGGTTTGCCCGGCAGCCGTTCAATAAGAATGGATTCGGCCTGCAACCCCAGACAGAGGTCTTCATTCAGAGTCGTAATTCGGCTGTACTTCACACCCGCTTCAGGTTTGTATTCAAACGTCGTGACCACCGGGCCGGGATTGATCTGCACCACCGAGCCACGGACGTTGAATTCTTCGAGTTTCGACTTAATGCGGGCCGCGACTTCTTTCAACTCCTGCCCGTCATAGCTACTTCGGACAGGCACTTCGTTCAACAGCTCCGTAGGTGGCAAACGGTATATTCGGGTTGGCTTTACCGCCGCACGTGACTCGCGAAGCGGCTGAATCTCAGCCGCAGTCCTCTCTTCTTCAATTATGCGCGAACGAGTGACTGGTTGAGGCTCGAGAGTTCTTATCGGAATTTCTTCTGTTTCCGTGTCCGTCCCTTGAGGAGCAAGATCGAACGGTGGCCCGGTCTCAAATGCGGCAGGACTTTGTTGGGCTCTCTTCGGCCTTGCCGAATCTAAATCACTTTTTCCGTTCGTGCGTGCACCGCGCAATGCGATCCGCTCGGCTACCCTGGCCTTCGCTCTTTCAATGGCACGTTTGCGCCGTGCTTCCCGAGACGCTTGCCACTTGGCGAGGATTATCTGGCATTTGGAAATGGGTCCACGGAACCATCGCGCCAGCGTGGACATCTCGAACGTCGAGGCCAGATACAGAGCCAATATTCCGGCGACGGCTGTCGCGATGGCAGCGCCCACCAGATTCAACTGTGCGACAAGATAGTCGGCAATCACCATTCCGACGATCCCGCTAAGGCGAAGGCTGCCGCCAATCAACAAACGGCCCGGTATCAATCCACATGCAGCCGACACGCAGAACCAGAGAGCTGAACATCCGAGAACTCGAATCCAGGGGCTTTCTATTTCGGATGAGCGCACCCACTTCCAGGCCAGCGCCCATAAATAGAGCGGCAACAAATAAGCGCTGAGGCCAAAAGCCTGTAACAGAAAATCTGCCCACTGTGCGCCAAAAATACCGAGCAGATTGTGCGTGTGGCTGGCTGAGGTTGCGGTGTCCCACGACGGATCTGCCGGCGCGTAAGACCCTAAGCTCAGCAGAACAGCAAGGCCGAGCAAAAACAATATGAGACCTGCGGCTTCGTTGAGCCGGGCGTGGCGACACGGGGATAAAAGCATCATCCGCCGATGCGGAAGAGAACTGCCAGAGCGATTACTATTATGCCAAAAATTACGCGATACCACACGAAAACTGATAAGTTATTGCGCCGCAGGTACTTGAGAAAGAATGCGATGACGATGATCCCCACGACTGCGCTGACCAAAATTCCCATCAGATAGGGCAATCTCATCCCCGGAGGTATCCCGCCTTCCTTTCGCAAATCCAGGAAATCCTTGCCCGCAGCAGCCGCAATTGCCGGCGTTGAAAGGAGAAACGAGAACCTCGCCGCCGCTTCGCGATCCAGCTGCTGAAAACGAGCCGCTGTGATTGTGATTCCGCTGCGCGACGTTCCCGGCACAACAGCGAGGGCTTGAGCGAGGCCGATGACGATGGCGTCAAACCAGGTCATCTGATCCAGGCCGCTCTTCTGACTGCCCGCCTTATCTGCAACTCCCATCACGATGCCCACAACGATGAGCATTGTGCCCATCACGTATAAGTTTCGCCACGGGCCTTCTGCATACGGCTTCAGAAGAGCCCCGGCAATCAGTACGGGAATGGTGCCGATTACCAGATACCAAAGTAAAGAACGGCTGCGCTCGTCGGGCTTAGAGCCGCCGTACGAAAACCCGAGACCGTTGGCAATCACCTGGACCCAGTCTTTGAAAAAGTAGATGATAACGGCCGCAAGAGTACCCGTATGCAGTGCTACGTCAAAGCCCAAACCCGGATCTGTCCATTTCAGAAGCCTCGGAATAATCGCTAAATGAGCGGTACTGCTGATAGGAAAGAATTCGGTGAGCCCCTGGACAATAGCCAGTATGATCGCTTGGTAAAGCGGCATAATAATGTGTGTGTGACGCGATCCTGATTGTCTCATTCGGAGGACCGGAGAAGGCTGCGGATGTTTTGCCGTTCCTCGAAAATGTCACACGCGGCCGGAATATCCCTCGCGAGCGGCTGCTTGAAGTCGCTAACCACTATTACGCTCTTGGAGCCAGAAGTCCTATCAATGAACAGTGCCGCGTTCTTGTTGCGGCCTTGCGCACCGAACTCGACCGCAACGGACTCAGTCTTCCCATCTACTGGGGCAATCGGAACTGGCATCCCATGCTCGCGGACACCCTGCGCCAGATGCGAAGTGACGGCGTCAAACACGCCCTCGCTTTTGTCACCTCGCCTTACAGCTCCTACTCAGGGTGCCGCCAATACCGGGAAAACATCGCGGCGGCTCAGGCCGAAATCGGGCAAGGCGCTCCGAAAGTCGATAAATTGCGCGCCTTTTATAACCATCCAGGATTTATCGAAGCCTCTGCGGATCGAGTGCGGCAGACCTTATCGGAGAGTTTCGAGAATGAAACCGATGGAGTTCGTTTGCTGATTTCGGCCCACAGTATCCCTTCTTCGATGGCCGAAACCAGCGACTACGAAACACAACTTCAGGAAACTTCGCGCCTAGTAGCGGAGGCCGCGGGATTCCGCAGGTGGGATCTCGTGTTCCAGAGTCGAAGCGGGGCGCCGAGACAGCCTTGGCTCGGACCCGACATTCTCGACCATTTGAGGACATTGCATCTGGAGGGAGTGAGGAAGATTCTCGTCGCGCCACTGGGGTTCGTTTCGGATCACGTTGAGGTTCTGTACGATTTGGATGCCGAGGCGCTTCGCATGGCGACCGAACTCGGCATCAAGATGGCCCGGTCCGCAACGGTCGGAACTCATCCGGCGTTTGTCAAAATGATTCGGCTGCTAATCGCCGAGCGCCTATCGCCAAGCGAGCCGAGGCTTGCGGTCGGAACATTCGGCCCTAGTCACGATCTTTGCCGGGTAGATTGTTGTCCCGCCGCGCAGAAAGCCGATAAACCTCCCGTTTTGGAAGACCAAGCTGTTTAGCTACGGCCTTAATGGCCTGCATTCGATCCAACCCTTGTTCGGCTTCTAGTCTGAGCACTTCCGCGAGCGGATCTGAAATCGGGTTTGCATGCTCTTCTGGGCGCCCGATAAGCAGGGTGATCTCACCTTTCACAGAGGGTTTCTTCTCGAGTTGTTCGCGGACGGCGGCAGCGGATCCTCGTAGAAACTCTTCATGAATCTTGGTGATCTCACGCGCAAGGACGACGGGACGGCTTCCGAAAAATTCTGTCATTTCAGCCAATGTCTCGAGGATTCGATGGGGGCTCTCGCAGGCCACCACCGTCGCGGGCTCATTCACCATTTCCTTGAGGACCCGACGGCGGGCGCCGGCTTTCGAAGGAAGAAAGCCTATGAATCGAAACTCGTCGGTGGGCAATCCCGATGCGGGCAAAGCGGCCAGTACAGCCGATGGTCCCGGCACAGGAACGACGCGGAAACCCCTCGCGATCGCTGCCTTGACGACGCGGTACCCGGGGTCGGAGACTAAAGGCGTGCCGGCATCGCTGACTAGGGCTACCGTTTGTCCCCGTTCCAGGCTCTCGATTATCTCCTCTGTACGGCTGGCTTCGTTGTGCTCGTGATAACTGATGAGCGGCTTTCTTATGCCATAGTGCTCGAGAAGCTTTTGGGTATGCCGCGTGTCCTCGCAGGCAATCGTCACGACTTCGTCACGCAAAATACGCAGAGCCCGGAGAGTGATATCTTCCAAATTCCCGATCGGTGTAGCGATTATGTAGAGCGTGCCAGTCAAACATTAAGCAGTGTATCGTTGGACATGTAGTTAGGCTGAGATATTGAAAATGACTACGCCCACAATGTTCCAGCAGCAATCTCATGAGGAGCCGCAGCACTACGTACGCTGGAGCCCGCATTATTCCCCTTATGCGATTGAGCTGAAGTTGGACCTGGTGCCCAGGCTCATCAATGAGATTGCGGCTGCTGAGAGGCTGGGGATCGAAATTGGCGGAGTCCTGATCGGTTCGGTTACGGAGGCGCCCTCGCCACTGCTGCGGATTGAGGATTTCGAGTTAGTCCCCCGTAGACCCGAAGACGGTGTCGTTTACATGCTTGATCCGGGACAGCAGCAATATCTGGCCGGGCTACGAGCGGGAGCAAGTGCAACGGGGATGTCGGCTGTTGGGTTCTTCCGGAGCCATCTTCGGCCTGGACCACTGCGGCCATCCTTAGCTGATCGCAGCTTACTTCTTGGACATTCCAAAGACCCGCTCTATGCGGTGCTTTTGGTAGAAGCACGAGAGCCTCGCATGGGCGCTTTTTTCCTCGCGTTCAATGGTCAACTGTCCACCGACCCGGCAGTGCAGGAATTTCGGTTCGGCGAAAGGGCCTTGAGATCCGCACGCGAAATCCGGCCAGACGTATCAAAAGAGATATACAACTTCGGCTCAGAGATACCGTCTCCTGTAGCGGAACCAAGTCCTGGCATTCGCCGGTTCGGACTTCTGGCTATCCTCTTGCTCATTGCTTTGGCAACTGGAGTTTTTTCCTGGCCTTTTCTGAGCGGACTGCTACCCTCTTGGAATCACCTCGACTTGGCGGTTGCGGGAAGCGATCACATTTTGAAAATTTCGTGGAATCACGCCTTGCCCCAAATCGGTCAGGCAACAGATGCGTTGCTGGTGATCGCGGATGGAACGACTCATCGCGTCATTCCATTGGGGCGGGACGAGTTGAAGTTCGGAGTCGTCGAGTATGAGTCGCGAACTCGGCAGATCAATATCACCTTCACCGTTAATATGCCGGGTTCCACGTCGTTGAGCCAATCAGTCGAGTGGCACAGCGCTCCATAATGATCGCTACGTCCTAAGGACTAAAATCAGCGGCGCAGCAGCACGCTGAACTCGCCAGCGTTCGCATCCAAAATGACGGTGCTCCCTGAAGGAACTTGCCCCTGTGCAACCAGCGCCGAAACAGGCTGTATGAAGTTGCGCTGTACCGTGCGCTTTAGTTCGCGCGCTCCAAACTCGACGCTGACACCGGTTTCGAGCAGCAAATCGCGTCCGGAAGGAGTACATTGCAACCGGAATCCCCGTAGCCCCAATCGGTTGCGAATAAGATTCGCAAAGGTTGCAAAGATCTGGTCGAGGATCACTTCACATGCCTCCCGGCCCAGCGGTTTGTAGGTTATGACCGAATCGATTCGATTCACGAACTCCGGCGAGAACCTACGTCGAACCGCGCTCATGCCAATATTTTGAAGCTTGCGGTGATCGCCGGCAGATGCTGCCGGCACCAAGGCTTCGAACCCGAAATCAGGTTTACTTGCGCGCTGAATCGACTTCGCGCCCAGATTACTTGTAAGGAAGATAAACGTGCGCTCGAAATTGACAGTCGTATTGTCGCCTAAACGGAGTGTTGCTTTGTCGAGAATGCCAAGTAGCAGTCGCGTCATTGACGGCGCGGCTTTTTCGATCTCATCGAAAAGAATGACGGAGATGTCATTCGTTTCACTGGCGACACTGTTTACTTTCGCCTGTGTCAGCATAGGCTGCGTTTCGCGATGCCCCAGGTATCCGGGAGGTGCGCCCACGAGTTTCGCTACTTCGTGCTCCATCTGAAACTCGCCACAATCAACCTTGAGTAAGCTCTTGCTGCTGCCGTGCAACACTTCCGCCAGTGCTTCTGCGGTGCGTGTCTTCCCGGTTCCCGTGGGGCCAAGCAGCAAAGCAACACCGATCGGACGACCCTCTGGCGCCAGTCCAGCCTGGTGCATCTGGATGTAAGGAACAATCGTATCGATAGCATCGCTCTGACCGACGAGCAGGTCGCTGAGCTTGGCTGCTAAACCACCGGGATCGTCCTGCGCGATGGGACGTTTAACGCGCCCCGCCAGAGTGTAAGATTGCATCTACCTCTCTCAATTCGAGTCTCGGGCGCGCCATGTTGTCTCCCTTTTCTGCGCTGACAATCGCGCGTCAATCCGCAGAGGCGGCCTCTCGAAACTCTTCCGATCAGGAGTGTAGCGTTCAAAGAGGAAACAATTACTCGATTTGCGAATCGAAAATCGAACGCCTTTGCTGGTATTCACGTGCAAGTCATGGTATTTCAATTAGTTGGCAAACCCTAGGCGAGGCCGCGAATATTTGCCGGTAGCTTGTGATCGTGTCTTGCGGAGGGCAAATTTACATCATTGCCACAGGAGGCGCCGGTTCATCGGGGCTACCGGCACTCCCCAGAGGGCCGCGAATCATGATGAAGGCCAATAAAACCAGAACCGCGAGTCCGATCAAATAGGATGGATGACTAAACAGTTGTAGATGCTCTCGGATATTGGGCGGCGCGAATTGTAGACCTGCCCAAACCAGCCCCAGGATCGCCTCACCCGCGATTAGGCCCGAGGCGGTGAGCACGCCGGCGTTTTCCACCCGCGCTTTCTGCGCTTCATTGTAGCCGCGCCGTTCTGCAACGCGATCGCCGAGCCACCGAATCACCCCGCCAATAAAGATCGCGAAAGTGGTCTCAAACGGCAGATACATACCGACTGCAACCAGCATGGGGCTTTTGACTTGCATCATGATCAGCGCGATACCCATCAGAATGCCTACCAGCACCAGCGCCCAGGGCATGTCGCCGCCGACTATGCCTTGTGCCAAAAGCGCCATGAGCCCGGCCTGAGGAGCCGGGAGTTGACGATCGCCAAACCCTGTGCCGCCTGCCCGGATATTCCCCTCATGTAGAAGCACCAGAGGGAAGTACATGACGAGACTTGCCACCACCACTGCAATCAGTTCGGCTATCTGAATGTTTCGCGGCGTGCCACCCAGAATGTAACCGACCTTGAAATCCTGCAGCAGCTCTCCGGCAACCGCTGAAGAGACGCAGACGACCGTCGCCACACCGAGCACCGCGGCCACGCCACCAGGCCCCGCGATGCCGAGGGACACCATCAATAGCGCAGCGACGATCAAGGTAGAAAGAGTTAGACCCGAAATGGGATTGTTGGACGAGCCAATCATGCCCACCAGGCTTCCAGAAACCGTAGCGAAGAAGAAGCCCATGATCAGCATGATTACGGATGCAACAATGCCGCCCATCACTTCGCCGGAAAGGTAAACGTAAAGGCCCAACATCACGACAAACACGACGCCGATTAGCCCGAAGACAACTTTCGAGCTCATGTAGCGCTCAGTGCGGCTCAGAGTTGCTTTTTGTTCCGCAGTTTGGCGAAGATCCGCAACCGCACGCTTCAATCCGGAGGCCAAACTGGTTCTCATCCGAAATAATGTGTAAACAGCTCCGACAAGCATCCCGCCAACGGCTATAGGACGTACGATGTAGCGCCAGACACTCCCAGCGAGGCCGCTCCACGAGTCAACCGCTGCACCCGGAGGAAGAAAGGCGTGAAGCTGTGGACCGAGGAAGTAAATAAGGAGCGGTACCATCAGCCCCCAAGCGAGTACGCCACCGGAAAACTGCAGTGCCGCAAGGCGCGCACCGATGACATAGCCGACGCCGAGGTACGCGGGGCTTACGCTCGGGGCGGCGAATGTGGAAACGCCTCCCGTGTTGAGGATATTATTAGAACCCGCCCCGCCAAGCCGCACCCGCGTAGAGCCGAGCTGGCCAATGCGAACCGCGAATTCCGAATCCGCGGCAAAGAAACCAAAGCGGCCCAACAAAAAAATGAGACCGCCCAGGCCCATACTCCAGAACAGATACTTGGCTGCTTCGGCACCCCGCCGTCCAGCTTTGTGAATTTCAGCCGCCGCAACCGACTCTGGGAAGGGAAGCTCCGGGTCTTCGACCATGACACGCCGAACCAGAGAGATGAACAGCACGCCCAGCACACTGCCCACCAGAATGAGCATGGTCGATTTCCAATAGGCGTCCCGAAAGCTAAGTGACGGCCAAGCATGAGAAATCAAAAACGCAGGAATGGTGAAGATTGCGCCGGCCGCCACGCCCTCGCCAATCGACCCGCTCGTTCGGGCGATGTTCTCCTCCAGGAGAGAGCCTTTCCAAACTCTGAGTACAGCCATGCCGATCACTGCCGCCGGATACGTAGCCGCGATCGTGATGCCAGCGCGCAACCCTAGGTACGCATTGGCAGCTCCGAGGACAACCGTCATACAGAGGCCGAGCAACACGGCGCGAAGTGTCAGCTCCCGCATTTGCAGGTGTTCTGGGACGAACGGTTTGAAGGGCCGGATCTGTGTGCTCATGGAAAAGCTTGGTGTTGCCATTGTACGCGGATTCTGGAGCCGAGCATGACGAGAACGCGTATAATGACGGACAGGAAAGCAGTTCATCAAATAATGACGCGCACGCTGCGCTTGCTTTTGGCACGTGAACGCCGTGCCGAACGTCGTGCCACCCTAGAGGCGAACGAGGCTCTAAACCGCTCGCCTTTGTTCAATCTGATCTACAACAAGATCTCCGTTGGGTTCTCGCTACTTGAGTTCGCTGAGATGTTGTGCCAACTAAACAAACCCGGAGCTCAGGACGCACGTGATGTGGCTGAGAGAGTCTACTCGGAAGCGATGCTCTACGCCAAGGAATTGCCGGACAGCGAGCGGCCGTCTGCGTTGTTCCATCTCGGACGCCTTCGCACAGCGCTTGATGAGTTGAAGACTCAATGAGCCAACATGGGCCAGCAGAACGCTTCGTTAACTCCGACGTTTGTCTGTTCCCAAACAGCGCCGAACTCGCGCCTAAGCGAGCTTCTGCTTTACAAGCTCGCTTAACGTTTTCCCATCGACGCGTTTGCCCGCCAATTTCGCTTGTGCGGCTTTCATGACGATTCCCATCTGCTTTGGAGAATTCGCGCCGGTTTCGGCGATTGCTGCATGCACAGCATCTTCGAGCTCGGCGGAACTCGGAGCAGCCGGCAGGTAGCCCTCGATTACTTTGATCTCTGCCTCTTCTTTCGCGGCCAACTCTTCACGGCCGCCCTTCCGAAAGAGGTCTGCCGACTCGCGCCGCTGTTTGATAAGCGTGTTCATCACCTGCAGTTCTACCGCTTCATCCAGAGGTTTCATGGAATCGATCTCTTGTTTCTGGAGCGCGGCCTTCACCATGCGCACTGTGCCGAGCCGCGCCTCATCTTTGGCCTTCATGGCTTCGATCATGTCTTTTTGGATTCTGTCGAGAAGAGGCATCGCCAACATTGTAAGCGCGGTGGCAAGTCGCGAAGTGACCCTTACCCGGCATTTTGATGAACCGCTTCTTTAGAATGAGGGAAGTCACCGCAATAATGCGGGGCCGATACATAATTCCATATTCAGGGAGTAAATTTCACTTGATCTTTTCTCGTAATCGAAGAAGATTTTTGTCCCAGCTCGGAGCCGGCGTTACAGGAGCTGCCCTTCTCGGGCCTTCCGGTGTGGGCTCAGAATCTGAAAACCAGGTAGATCTTGATGGGCGGGCAAAAAAAGCCCTGCGGCTGCGTATCGAAATCGCTGAAGCCGAAAGTAAGCTCAAAGCCCCGCCACAGGAGACGAACGGCGATTCGGACCGCTACGCTTCTCATCTCGCGAACTACTCTAAGGGGCTTAAACATGATGAGTTGGACTTGCCAGATGCGTACGACTACGAGCTGTACCTAAAGGCGCTGTCCACCGGCAAATGGCAGGATTTCGAAGAAATCCCGATGGGCGGGCCAGCGAAATTCAGCAATCCCATGGCAGCCTACGCGTATTCCCTCGAAGGCGCTGACTCTCACAAGAGTTGGACGCCCGCCCCGCCGGCATTTGCAAGCGACGAACAGGCCGCCGACATGATCGAACTCTACTGGCTCGCGCTTACGCGAGACGTGCTGTTCTCGGAGTATGAGTCCAACAGCCGCATCGAGCAAGCCTGTGCGGACCTGACCAAATTTGGACCGCGTACAGAACCGCGTGTGAACAACGTGGTCACGCCGAACACAATTTTCCGGGCTCCCATTCCAGGTGCGCTAACGGGCCCATACGTTTCGCAATTCCTCTTGCTGAATGTGCCGATTGATAATGTGATCTCAACTCAGTTATATCCGGGCCTTGGCGCTACAGACTACATGACCGATTATGCAGAGTTCCTTGGTATTCAGAACGGTGCGGTTGCCCCTTCGGTGGGGCCCCTGACCGCGCCACGCTACACGATCAGTGCCCGGGATGGCATTTCCTATGTTCACAAGGATTTCCCTTTCCAGGCGGATGAAAATGCTACTCTGATCCTCGCGGGCTTTGGCGCTACCGCCGCGGACGCCGGTAATCCCTACAAGAATTCCAAAACGCAAGCGGGGTTTGTTACTTACGGCGTGCCAATGTTCATTGATTGGGTAAGTCGAGCAACAACTTGCGCGGTTAAATGCGCCTGGTACCATAAGTGGCTGGTTCACAGGAGAATCAGACCGGAAGAGTTCGGTGGCCGCGTTCACAATAAGATCGTTAAGAAGGCGGATTTCCCGATTTCAGAGCACCTGTTCCGCTCCAGCGTGTTGAACTACGTCTACAAATCTCATGGCACGTATCTGCTTCCGCAATCTTATCCAGAAGGTTGCCCGCTTCATCCCTCCTATCCTGCGGCGCATGCGACCGTCGCCGGCGCGGCCATAACAGTTTTGAAGGCGCTCTTCGATGAGAGCTTTGTCATTCCCAATCCGGTGATTCCCAACGCTTCAGGTGAAAGCCTTGAGCCGTACACAGGCGAGCCGCTCACAATAGGTGGGGAATTGAACAAGCTCGCTGCGAACATCGCACTCTCACGTGATGCCGCTGGCGTGCATTACCGCTCTGACAGCTTGAACGGACTTCGGCTAGGAGAAGCCGTTGCGATCAATCTCATGCGGGACTTGCTGAGCGTTATAGCCGATAACCAGGTTCCGCTTACATTCCACAACTTCTCGGGTGAGCTTGTAACGGTACACCCGACCGTGCAGTGACCGGGTCGGGGCGGCGCTTACGATATTTGTCGGCGTTCGCCCTGACCATCACCCCGATTTACGCTCAATTCGCATTCTCGACCAAGCTCAAGCCACGCACGGTTGCTGAGTTCGATGAGTACGCGCAGAAAGTTGAACAGCAGCTTTCGAATCGGTGGCAGGCACAGCGCGCGTTTCTCTCGATCAGCGACGTCGCCGCGGACCGCGCGGGCGTATTGAGAGGAGATCTGCTGATCCGCCCAGGCTCGCCTGAGAATCCTATTTCCATTTCAGATGGACTGATTCACGACTGGCTCGGAGCGGTATTTATCCCGAGTACGACAATGCAGAAAGTGCTTGGCGTCTTGAGAGACTTCGATCACCACGCCGATATTTATCCGGAGGTCGTCAGCTCTCGACTGCTTCGGCGCAATGGCAACGATCTCACCGGATATTGGCGTTTGCAGCGTAAACCGCAGCTCATACCGGTGGCGTTCGATGTGGAGGAAGAGGCACACTATAAAGAGATTGCGCCTGGTAAATGGATTTGCCGCGCCTATGCCAAGAAGATTTCTGAAGTCGATAATCCAGGCACGTCAGGCGAAAAAATATTGCCGCCTGGTAACGGACAGGGATTTCTTTGGAGACTCTACGCATATTGGAGCTTAGAAACCGCAAATGGGGGCGTCCTGGCGGAATGCCGCACGCTTTCGTTGTCGCGCAACATTCCGGCAGGCCTTAGCTGGGCGATCAAACCATTTATACAGAGCCTCCCTCGTGAATCGCTGACGTCTACTCTGAAAAATACTCGCGCCGCTGTCACGGTAAAGTGAGATCCTGTTGTGTAGCAATCGATGTACTGATGGCATCCATTGGGAATGGTAATCGTATGAGTATCACAAAGAACCCAACTCTGAAATTTGGCTACTTCGTTCTAGGCATCGCCGCGCCACTAGCAGCCTATCTGCTTTGGTGCAGAACCGGTGTGTTCCGTTTCTGCACGAGGAAATCTCGCGTCGATAAAGCTCACGACATCACGGTTGAGGACAGCTTTCCCGCGAGCGACCCTCCATCCGCCTGGTGAGAGTGAGGAAATCGCTTCTCGCGTATACTGAACTTGATAATGGATCAGCGAAAATCCTCGTTTCAGCCGCTCGCACTTACGTTGATAGTGCTCGCGGCATTAATGCGTTTAGTGCCCCATCCGCCAAATTTTGCGCCTGTGGGCGGCGTAGCGCTATTCGGTGGGGCCAAACTGCGCGGATGGCAGGCTTATTGCGTACCGATCTTTGTCATGCTACTGACCGACCCCATTCGCAGCCGGCTGGAAGGCGGTTATTCCGCCTATTCATGGGCGACGCTGATCATCTATGGATGTTTTTTGATCAACGTATTACTCGGCCGCATTTTCCTTCGCCACTCTTCTAATCCATTGCGGATCGCTTCGGTAGCAGTGGCAGGTAGTATTCAGTTCTACGTAATCACAAATCTTTTCGAATGGTGGCGCGGCATACCCGCTTACCCGCATACTTTCTCAGGCCTGGTCGAGTGTTATACGGCAGCACTCCCGTTCTTCGGACGCACGCTGCTTGCCGATCTGTTTTACACAGGCGTCCTTTTTACCGCCTACGCGCTACTAAGCCGTCGAATGCTGAATCAACACCGTTCAGCTGCGTAAGCCCTCGAACGCCGCTTCAATTTCTGATCGCGTTCCATCGAAGGTGGAACCAGCGGCAACCGCGGCGGACCTCCGTAGTATCCATTCAAGTCCATTGCGTGCTTTAAACCTGCGATGCCGTACTTGTCGGGAACCAATTGAGCGGCACGCAAAATCCGGGCTTGCCAATCGCGTGCGGCGTCATTCTCCCGTCTGCGAAATGCTTCCCAGATGGTTACGCAAGCATAGGGCAAAGCATCCGCAATCGCTAAGAACTGCGCCTATTGCGCCGATATCGAGTGCTTCCGCCAGCCTCGCCCCCGAACCAGTGAGTAGCTGAAACCCGGGCTTCACGGCTTTGCACAAATTCGGCAAGCTTTTGCATGTTCCCAGAGCTGTCCTTCATTCCGATAATGTTGGGGTGATGCGAAAGCTCGGCAACACGTGTCGACACGTGAGATCGTAGCCTGTTACGACGGGAATGTTATAGATCAGCACGGGTAATTTCGAGCGGTCGGCAACGGCCCGGAAAAACAACGCCTGCGTATCGGGCCGGTGCATTTGGTTCGGGTAGTAATGGGGCGTCAGGACAAGCGCAGCATGATAACCGGCTTGGGCGGCGCGATTCGCAAGCAAAACCGTCTCGTGAACACTCTCGGCGCCCACGCCAGCGATCAGGGTCTTGCCCTCGGCGCTCGCTTCACGCACCCATTCCATTAGCTGAATGCGTTCCTCTGTGGTCAACAAGGGTGTCTCACCCGTAGATCCGCAGACGACGTATCCGCTTAACGCGATACGATTCAGCTTCTCGATGTTATGGAAAATCTTAGCCTTGTAAAGATTGCCTTCATGGTCGAAACAAGTTGTAAGGGCTGGAAAAATTCCTTGGACTTTCATAGGCTCTGAAACAGAAAAGGCCCACCGGCACTGGCGCGCGAGCAGGCCTGCTCGCTCGCAAACTGACTACCGCGCTACGAACGTGATCACAAAGGTATAGAGGCCAAGCGATTCGATGAGTACAAGGCCAAGAATCAGCGCGAACCGAATCGCCGCTACGGCTCCTGGGTTGCGTGCCATAGCTTCTGAAGCCGAAGCGGTTGCTCGGCCTTGACCAATTCCGCAAAGGCCGGAAGCGATTCCCATCGCGATGTAAGCGGCGCCTCGCACGCGTGGCATCCGCCGCGGATCCGCCACCTGCCTGTGCTTGCGCCAGCATGGGACTCGCCATGAGCAAGAAGGCCGGTGGTGAGCATGAACAGTTTGTTTTTCATTGGTTCTCCTATAAATGTGCTTTCCAGGAGGTGGTTCGACACCGTACGTTGGGACGCCGGGCGCTCACACTGGAAGCGGATAATGCCTTAATGCTCGTGCGATACGGCGCCACCGACGTAGATCATCGCGAGCAAAGTAAATATATATGCCTGTAGCAATGAAACGAATAAATGCAGGCCTATGAAGATAACCGGAACAATAAGTTTGGTCAGAGAAATGAACGTAAGATAAACCTGTTCGCCGGCGAACATGTTCGCAAAAAGACGGACGGTGAGTGAAAGCGGCCGTGCAAAGTGACTGACAATTTCGATCGGCAACATTAAGAATGCCAACCACCAGACCGGTCCTAGGAATTGCTTGAGGTACCCCCATCCGTTCGTTTTCACTCCAGTAGCATGTAGAAGAGAAAAGTCGCAACAGCCATTCCGAACGGAACCATAGGGTACATAGTTGGCGAATCGAAACCGGGAATCAGGCCGATGCAATTCATGAACAGAATGAATAAGAACATCGTGCCGAAAAACGCCATGTACTTCGAGCCTTCATGCCCTACTACTTCCTCAGCCTGAGCGTGTAGGAATTCGTAGGTCACTTCGAGCGTGTGTTGCAGTTTCCCGGGCCTGTCAACAGACAAACGAGTTCGCACGATCGGCGAAAAAGATCGACGACGAAAAGAACAACCAGGATCTCGCATACCATCCAGTCGCTCCACGGATTCGCCGGATCGCCAGCGGGGAAGTGAATGGCGTTCAGAAGGGAATTCGCGGGCGCGGAAAGATACTGATTGAAGAGCGCTGTAATCCAAAGTTCGTGTTTCATTCAGTGGTTTAAGCCGTTTCCGCAGCACGCTTTGAATCAATCTCGAGTGTCGATGAAGCAAGGACGGCGGCAGTGCTCACCAAAAGACCCAAAATAACCGCCAAACCATTGACACTCAAAGATTTGAATATAACATAGCCAAGCAGCAAAAGCACCGCATAGCGCAAGCACGAAGAGACCCGCTTTCCAAGGTTTTCGCGAGTGATTGCCGGGCGCAATGGCGCGAGTGAGCCAAACGAAAAACCACAAATTACCAAACGAACCTGCGGCGCCGAGAGCGAAGCTGAGAGCTGGCGCGGGGCCTTGTATCGAGAAATACGAAACGAACCCAATAGCGCGAACAGCCAGTTAGGTAATAGAGGCGGCGAAGCGAAGCTATGCAATTCCTGGTTTGTCACTTCTGCCGTTTGTCCTTAGCGTCGTCGCGAGACAACTCCCGGAAGATCTGGAGGAGTCCTGAGATCATGCCGAGTAGGATACCCAACACCCGCAAAAAGGGGATATGGAGCCAGCGATCGAAAAGCGCCCCCACAAAATAACCGCCGATCACGCAGCCAGGTAAGGTAAGTGCGAGCGATAGATACTTTCCTAGTGAGATGAGAGACTTATCGTTTTTCAATTGCCGGAAAGCAGCGGTTGAATGTCAGGGACGATGCGAAAGATTGGACCGTCAAAGACGTTTGCGGGTGGCAAGCGATTTGACCATTTTGCGCCCACGGGGTAAACGGAGATCAAATCGAAGAGAACGTTGTGCGCTTTGCAGCAGTTTGGTTGTCCCTGAGAAGCATCGCTGGCGATTTGCTTCGCGAAGACGTGATCGTGGTCCCAATACTGAGTCACACGCGGTATCGGAGAGACGACCGAGGGCTGCAGTGGTGGGCCGCTGCCAATCCATAAACAGGACTGGTTCCCAAACGGCAAAGACTCGAATTCCCGCAGCGGGATGTTGCTGCAGTAAGCTGTTGCATGGCGGAGGCCCCCCGCAAACATGTACCTCAAGTTGGCGAGAGAAGAAGAACGACTCGAAGATAGGCGGAGGAGCCATTGAAATCGGCCTTTAATCTGGCAAGCGATAGATCGTTGAGATCTGCGAGAGGTCGCTGCTGCGCCGGTGTTTTGTGATTTGCGAGCAAGTACCAAGACGCCGCTCCAAGCATCAGCAAGAGAATAAGCAATGGACCGATGCGGCGCATGGTCCTATCGTAGTCTGTTTCTTTATCGAGTCAGAACTTCTTCAATGAATGCAAGCGCGCGAGGATCTCGCGATTGGCCGAGCCAAAAGAACGCTTGTTTGCGGACTTCCGGGTTCCTCTGAGTGCGCGCGACCTCGATCAGCTTCGGAACGCCTTCGTCCTTCGGGAGTTGCGAGAGCGCAAACACGGCTTGCTTTTTAACCTGGGTGTCGGGATCATTTTCGATTACGTCTGTGATGGTGGACACCGCTCGCACGCCAGCCTTTTGTGCGAGCCAGAAAATCGCTTTCTCACGCACCCTTTCGGGCTGCGCCGGGCGCGTGAGTTGTTCGAGGACATTGTCGGCCTGGCGATCGTCATGCTGCGCGATAGCAACGATGGCGCCATCGAGGACGTGATCCGAAGTATTCACCGAGACGAGGTTCTGCAAATAAGCAAGACTTGCCTTCGCGGGTACCTTGGTCAGCCATACGAACGGAAGTCCGCCAGCATCGAGAGGACAAGAGAGCGAGTAGACGCGGACCTTTTCAATTGTGTTATTAGATACGCGAAAAAGAATCGCGACGGCATCTGATCCTTCGAGCTGCACTGGGACATTTGAATGCGAGCTATTATTCACAGTTCCTCGCCCGCCCTCGAGATAGCAGCCACACTGGTTCGAGTTATCCCAACAGCAGCTATTGTGATCGCCCGGCGTGGTCTTTACTGCGTAGCCTAACCAAATCGGAGAGTTGGTAGCAGACGCGGAGCGGAGATCAGATCCTAGTTCGCCGGATGATGCTCGACTCTCGAATCGAGCGTTGCTGACGTTCGGCTGCCAGTTCTGCGCAAAAGCTGCGGAGGCGACGAAAAGCCAAGCCAGAATTTTCATTTGAGCAGCTCCATCATGTAATCGGTGGCTTCTTTAGAGTGGACCAGGGAGAGTTTCTTGACGATCTCCTGCTTCATTTCTGGGTCTTTTTCGTTCCGAGCGAGATCCACGAGGGCCTTCCCGTTCTGTTGCAAAAATAGAGCGTTCAGAACAGCACTACGCACTTCGCGGTTTTGGTCGGATCGGTAGATGGAGACCAAAACGTCTGAGCGTCCATTGTTACCCATGAGACCCAGCGATTTGATTGCAGCGACACGTAGCTGCGGGTCCTTTTCGTTGCGAGCGATCTCGATCAGCCTCGACGAGTTGCCCGTCAAGAACATGGACTTCAATATTGCTTCTTTGTTTTCGACCGAGGGCTCCGATTGGTACAGTTGCCAGAGTTCGTCCTGACCGCCTGTTATCGCGAGCTGGCGGATGGCCTCCCGGCGCAATTCCGGGTTCTTCTCGGTTTTCGCGACATTCAATAAGAGATCGCGCGACCCGGATACCATGAACCCTTGCAGGATCGCCCGCTTTACGCGCTCATCGGAGGAGGAGTTATAAATGGATGTGAGTTCGTTCCGCCCCTCCTGGTTACCCATCATTCCGATGTACCGAATCGCCTTTAATTGAAGCTCAGGATTGGAAGCGCTGTGAGCGATGTCGCTAAGAAGCTTACGGGCTTGGGGCGAGGAATTTTGCGTGAGAACGAAGAGCGCTTTCTCCTGAATTTTGGGTGAGCTGTTGTTGCTCTTGACCAGC
This sequence comes from uncultured Acidobacteriaceae bacterium, assembly GCA_963771565.1. GTDB lineage: Bacteria > Acidobacteriota > Terriglobia > Bryobacterales > Bryobacteraceae > Bog-105. The sequence goes on along the minus strand of CAVYUB010000022.1, from coordinate 492,799 downwards.
TTTTCAAGAATGGGGAATGCCTTGTCGGGATCAGATTGCATGAGACTGTTGATCGCGATGACCTTGAGATCATCATCTGATTCAGCGCCGGGGCTGACCGGGGCGCCCGTTTTCGCGCGAACCTCGACCTCGAGAGCCTTGGCGTCATTGATCCAGCGACTCGATGGATAACTGATGCCGTAGCGCGGCAATCGTGGCGAGAGCTTCGTCGGGGCGGCCCGCGCGATTCTGGGCGTACGCTTTCCAATAGAGCGCTCCGTCAGCAGCTGGTCCTTTGTGGCTAACTGACGCATCGAAGGAAGCCACCGCCTGATCCCACTGGCGTGCATCGAGGGCGCTCAGCCCCCTCTCGTAATCTGAATCTCCGTGACTTGATTGCTGTGCCGAAAGCTTAAGTCCGACGAGTGTGGGATCGGCGAGTCGGCCATCATGGGCAATGCGGCCAGAGCAAGAAAAAGAATGCTGTTACGAATCATAATTTCTGTCCCTTTTGACGGATATTGGCGTCGACGATACGCACCTTGAACAAAAGACCTTCGCTCTCCATGCGCTGCTGAAGGCTTTCGAGATCAGCAGCCGAGGCGTTCGAAGGACTATTGGCGACATCGAGCAGAACTCGCTCGAGTTCGTCGAGTAAAGCAGCATCAGACACGTCGCCGATGCGCGCGGCCGTTTGTCGAAGCAGCCGGTTTTCGCTCAGGAGATCCCGGGCGCGAACGCGTTCATCGCCGAGGTCGATATTCCCAGAACTTGCGTTAACCAATTCTGTGAGCAGAATTTGAGAGCGGTCGAGATGATCGCCGATCACTGTGAGGAGCACGCGTTCGCGGGCGGCTGGTGATATTCCACGCAGTTCGCGGCGGTGCTGGATTAGAATTCCAGCGAAGAACACCCCCGCCAGAAGGGTCGCAAGCACCGGTGCTGCCATCCACCATCGGAACCACGAGCGACGGGCTTTCGCAACGGGCAATTTGGGAAGCAGGCGAACCCAGACGTCAGAACCATAAGAGGCATTACGTTCCGGAACGGGGTACTCGCGGATAGCATCCAGCAGATCTTTCAAACGGTCGAAGTTCGAACGGCACTCTGAGCATGCATTGAGGTGTTGACTGAGTTCCGGATCGAGTTCGTCATAGTAAGCGAGCGTAAGCTGCTCTTCGGTAAAGTGATTCATCTGGCCGTCCCCCAAGCGGGCTCCAGCGCGCGGCGGAGCTTCTGAACAGCACGAAAAACGCTGTGTTTAGCGGCATTCTCCTTCACACCAAGCGTGCACGCGATCTGCTCGATGTCGCAGCCTTCGTAATGGCGCATGATGAAGGCCGTCCGCTCGATCTCTGTGAGTTGTTGCAGCGCCGGCTCGAGTAGATCAACGATTTGGCTGCTCTGCGTGATTCGCTCGGGCGATGGGTCGGGTGCGGCAACGCGATCGAGCCAATTCGAAGTGTCCTGGTTGTTTGTCGAAGTTTGCCTCTCGTTACGGGTCTTGCGAGCACGGATCAGATCGAGCGAGCAATTCGCGGCGATCCGATAGAGCCAGGTGCTGAAGGCCGCACGCCCGTCAAAGCGGTGGAGTTGTTTGTAAGCGCGAAGGAAGGTCTCCTGAACCACGTCTTCGGCGTCTTGTTCTTTTCCAGTCATACGGAAGGCGAGACGGAAGACAGACCGGCTGTGCCGCTCGACTAGGACACGAAAGGCATGCTGATTGCCTCTGCGTGCCTCTTCGGCCGCGGCTGAGTCAGTCCATTCCATCCGGCTGCTCTTTAGACTTTGGGATCGCGCCGCGGTTAGCCCGAACTGTTGAGAAAACCCGGTAGAACGCGCGGCGGTTGTTTAACAGCGATTTTACAGCCGGACAACGACTGTATGTCCCTAAGCCTCATATAAAGCAAGTGTGAGCACTAAAATTGCTGATCGAAACCCATTGATCGAAGCTGCGCCTGAAGCTTTCGTCAACGCCCCGAAAGTCATAAAGCTTACGCGGTTTCGGGTAGTTGTGGGTGCCTTCCTGTTGGCTTCGATAGCTTTGATCGGCCCACTTCCGCGTCAGGATCACGCCACCGCGCAGCAGGAGATTCTTGATCGAAATCCTGAAATTAACCGGTTGCTCCATCAATCCTGTGCGAATTGCCATTCAAATGCCACCAATTGGCCCTGGTATGCCCATGTAAGACCAGTGTCGCTGCTGCTCTCGCACGATATTCTAACGGCGCACCAATACATGCGCTTGTCCGCGAAAACCAACTTGAATCCGAACGAGCGAGCAGAGATGTATGCTGCGGCGGCGAGTCATCTCATGCCGCCAAAAAGGTATTTGTTCCTCCATCCGGAGGCCAAGCTTTCACCGGCGGATCTCGCCCTTCTCGCTCGTTGGGCAAAGTCCAGGGATGAAGATCACAGCGCGACGTCATATGATAAAACATCTCTGCGCGTGATCGGAAAGAAATGAATCTGATTCAAAAGAAGAGCGTCGCATTGCCGATGCTGCTGCTATTTGCATGTGTGACCTGGGCACAAGAGAAGCGCTATGTCGTGATCGACCAGGATGCCGCGGGTCCCGGTGGAACGGACATGATGTCAATCCTGGTGCTATTGCAGGCGCCGGGCGTCGAGACGCTTGGTATTACCGTCGTTACGGGCGATGCCTGGCGAGACGAAGAAGTCGCCCACACTTTGCGGTTATTGGAACTGATCGGACGGACGGATATTCCGGTTGTTCCGGGAGCCGTGTTTCCGCTTGTGCGCTCGCAGCGCGAAACACAGTTGTGGGAACAACAATATGGCAAGGTCTCGTATCAAGGCGCCTGGACGCCTGGCCCGCACAGCCATGGTCCTTTCGACGTACCGCCACTGCGCGAGGGCAATCCTGCGACGAAACCGCTGAACGAAGACGCAGCGCATTTCCTGATTCGCATGGTCCGTGAACATCCACATCAGGTGACGATCTACGAGGGCGGTCCGATGACCAATCTGGCGCTCGCACTCAGCCTCGATCCCCAGTTTGCGCAGTTGACCAAGGGCCTTGTGTTCATGGGAGGGAGTCTGAATCCGCAGACCAGCGATCCGGAACTTGCCGGGAATCCGCGGCGCGAGTTTAATCTCTGGTTCGATCCGGAAGCGGCCCACATCGTGCTCCGCGCATCGTGGCCTTCGATTGTGTGCACAACGGTAGACGTCTCGGTCAAAACTCAGCTTACTCGGCAAATGCTGGATCAAATTGCGAAAGTTCCGACACCTGTTGCGCAGTACGTGGCAAAATATTCCGAGCCGGCCCGCAGCTATTTATGGGATGAACTCGCAGCGGCTGCATGGCTCAATCCAAGTCTCATCACGCGCGAGGAACAGGTATACATGGACACCAATATAGATCACGGCGCCGGACATGGTGACACATTGAGCTGGCCAGAACAATGGAAGCCAAGTGTGGAATTACAGCTCGTACACGCGCAGATGGACGTCGATATGACGAAATTCGGGCAGATGTTTGTGCAGCTCATGACGGCTCCTACTCCCAATGCTCGCAATCCGCTAATGCCAAAACAGGCGGGCCGTTAGCGAGAGGATCGCTCATCTGGCGTAGCCATGGTCTTCACCAGTTCGTATAAGAAAGTCTGGCCTTCATAGAATGATTTGACACTCATTCGCTCGTCACGGCCGTGCATGCGAATGTCATTTTGGTCCATGAAGAATCCTTGAACGCCGTAGGTTGGAATGCCGGCAGCCCGCAGAAATCTCCCGTCGGTGGCACCTGGGACCATGGTCGGGATGACGGGCACGCCCGGCCACAGTGTGTCCGTAACACGAGTAATCGCACGCATGATGTCGGGCCGCAGTGGCGAGGACGGACCGCGAGTCACTTCGGCCATAATTTTCACGCTCACTTGATCGTCCGCGAAGAGCTTTTGCAACGTGCTCTGGACATATTCGATCGAATCCTCTGGCAGCACGCGGCAGTTGACGGTTGCCGCCGCCAACTGCGGCAGTGCGTTCATGGCGTGCCCTCCCTCGAGCTGCGTCGCTACGCAGGTGGTCCGCAGAGTAGAGTTCCATAGAGGAGATGTGGCGGCCACTCGCCCCATGGCGTCAGTCGAGCCTTCGGCAACTTTCGCGAGCTCCTCAGCGATTGGCCCGGTTTGAGTTTTGGCGATCTGAGTGAAATATGCGCGGGTCACTTCGTTCGTCTTCAGCGGAAAGGCAAATTTAGATAGGCGATCGAGCGCACCCGCGAGATGATAGATCGCGTTGTCCGGCACGGGCAGCGAGCTGTGGCCGCCCTTGTTATGGACCTCGAGGCGGAAATTGACCACATATTTCTCGCTCACTTGAACGTCATTGGCGACCTTTTTGCCGTTCAATTCCTCTCCCCAACCACCCTCGTTGAGGCAGAAATCCGCGTCAATCAGTTCGCGCTTATTCTTGATGAGCCAATCGACACCGTTGTAAGGTCCGCCGCCTTCCTCATCCGCGGTGAGAGCCACGATGATATCGCGGTCAGGCTTGAACCCCTCCCGCCGGTAGCGAATCAAATTGGCGATCCAAATGGCCGCCTGCGCTTTATCGTCGGATGTTCCCCGGCCATAGAAATAGCCGTCGCGCTCTATGAACTGGAATGGGTCCGTGCTCCAGTCCTCGCGTTTGGCTTCTACGACGTCAGTATGAGCCAGCAACAGAATGGGCTTGCGCGCGCTCGTCCCGCGGTAACGGACCACAAGGTTTGCCTTCTTCGGAATGGCGCCGCCGAGGTAGAGGTCTGAATCGGTGAAACCGGCAGCCCTCAAACGCGCTGCCATGGCTTCTGCCGCAGGCGTGGTCGAACCGGTGGTGAAACCAGACTTGATTTCAATTAGCTGCTTGTAAATGTCGTGAGCGAGCTGTTGATCTGCTGCCGGCGGCATGTTCTGGGCGGCGAGCGGGCCCATGAAAAATAGCGGTAAAAGGTATCGGATCATGTCAGGTATTGTCTTTCTCCAGTTCTGCAACACGGCGCTCGAGCGCACGAACGGTTCTGAGCAATTCTGGCAATCGGGAATAAGCGGCAGAGGCACGAAGCCAGTCGCGGGAGTCGAAAGCGGGCGATCCGCTGACGATTGCTCCTTCGGGTACGTCATGTCCAACGCCGGATTGTGCCCAAACGATTGCGTTCTTATGAATTGTCAGGTGGCCAGAAGAACCAGTCTGGCCGGCCATAATCACGTTCTCCTCAAGCACAGTGCTGCCAGCGAGACCGGTCTGTCCGCAAATGATGTTGTTTTCCCCGACAACGCATGCATGGCCGATTTGGACCAGGCTGTCGATTTTCGCGCCTCGCTTTACACGAGTTTCGCCGATGGTCGCGCGGTCTACAGACGTAAGCGTTTGAATCTCCACATCATCTTCGAGAACCGTGATACCTGACTGCACTATCTTGTACTGGCGGCCGTCATTCCCCTTGGCGAAACCAAAGCCATCTCCACCGACGACGACGCCATTGTGCAACGTGACTCGATCGCCAATGCGCGTATACTCGCGAACCGAGGCGTGGGAATGAGCCGTGAAGTCATCACCGATTACGCATCCGTCGTAGATGACGGCATGGGGATAGAGTACAGCATTCGCGCCTATTTTGGTATCCTCGCCTACAACCGCATACGCGCCAATAGAGGCGTTCGGCCCGATGGTCGCGCTAGCTGCTATACAAGCCGTGGGGTGGATACCGGGTGCAGGCTTGGGCGGTTGATAGTAGAGGGCGAGTGCGCGAGCAAAGTCGTAATAAGGATTCGAAGAGATAAGTGTGGCGGCGGGCGTATCTTTGAGCGGCTCGGCGGCGATAACGGCCGCAGCGCGGGACGACTTGATCTTAGGCGCATATTTCATGTTGGCAAGAAATGTGATTTCGCCGGGGCCGGCTCTCTCGATAGTGGAAACGCCGGAGATTTCAGTGCGAGGATCGCCTGACAGATCACAGCCCAGTCGTTCCGCGAGCTGGCCGAGGGTGAAGGAAGGCATATATTAAATTCAAGCAGGGATCGAGCGCGGCACTGGCTCTTGCGCCGAGATGCGCCAGTTGTTTATAGATCTCGCTAGGCTCAGCTTAACGTCTGCGCCGTTCCAGGCAGCGTTAAATTCCTGTTGCACCCACGCTGCTGCTTCCGTCTTGTGCTGGGCTTTAAGAGCCTCGAGCAGACCGAATAGCATGCGTCCATTGTTCGGACTTCGCCGAAGTCCCTCGCGAAAGACATCCTCCGCACTTGGTGCATCGCCAGCCAGGAGAAGCGATGCTCCAAGCGATTCACGAATCGGGTAATACCAAGCCGGAGGCTCATCGTATGCGAGTCCGTCCTGAATAGTCACCGCTCGCTTCCATTTGGGAACGGCAAGAGCAGGAGAGGACTGTAAACGCGCGTCGAGCGTGGTCGAGGCCAGATCCATCACATCACCCAACTTGTTTGTGTCCCATGGCGTGTTGCGGTCGAGTGTGTTCCGAATTTTTCAAACTCTGCCTGTTCCTGCCTGGCCGTGTTGAACTCGCTTTTCCCTGCGAAAGCCAGGCCACGTGCATAATGCGAGATTGCGGCTTCGAGTGAATTGTTCGATTTGGGCGGCGGATTTTCTAACACTTCGCCCCACTGACACAATCGCAGTTGAATCATTGTCAAATATCCAGTGATGTAGTTAACCATTTCGGGCATCGTCTGTTCCATCCCTTTTACCGCCCGAGACATCTCCTCCCCAGCTTTTCTAGTTTCGGCACGGCGGCCCTGCATGGCCTGCGCGTAGAGGATGAATTGCAGATTATGCAGGTAATACGCGTAGTAGCTGCCCATCACCCCCGTTTCCGCGAAATAGTGGCGATCGACTTCTGCGGCCCGCTGGTTGACAGCGATGGTGTTATTGAAATCACCCAGCACGAGCCAAATGTGGCCGGGCATGTGGACCATGTGGCCGGCCGCAGGTACGATTCCCATCAATCGCTGAGCGCTCGGAATCGCACGTTCGGGATGGGGCGAGGACTCCACGACGTGGATATAGAGATGATTTGCACCCGGATGCTGAGGATAACGGCGCAGCACGGACTCGAGAACCTGCTCCGCTTCAGGAACGCCTTCGGCCGGTTTGCCGTCGATGCCGTACCAGTGCCACCGAACCGGCAACATCAGCGCTTCCGCATACAGCGTCTGCGCGTCAGGATCGTCCGGGTACCGCTTCGTAAGCTCGCGCATTGCTCGTACGTAACGTGCGGGATCGGAGAAGTCGGGACATCGTGCTGCAGCGGCTTTGAGCCAGGCGCGTTCAATCTCGCCGATGCCTTGATAGAAAGTCCTTTTCCTGAGGCATCGCAAGCGTCCTTTATATGCACGTCCGGATCGATGTCCATGTTGATGTATGGCCCCAAAGCCATTGTCATGCCCCAGTACGCCATTCCGGCGTGTGGATCCAGTTCCACCACCTTGCGAAATGACCGCAGAGCCTCGTAACGATTGAACCCGTACATCAATACGAGTCCCTGATCGAAGAACTTCTGTGCTTCGGCCTGGCGCGTCGCAATGGGATGCCGCCAGCTTCCTAGGCCGGGGTAAAGACTAACTGGTTTCTCTTGCGATGCGCTTGCCGGATGCTGGTGCGCGATGAAGACGGTAGTAAAGCACAGAAGGCCAGCAGCGATTTTCTTCATTCCAGGGCACCGCCTGAGGTGAGAGTGTATCATCAATGCGCGAGAACGCGCCGACGCAGACCCGGCTCATTCTGTTGCTGTGCTCTACACGAGCCTGCTAAAGTAGAGGTTTACCGCTTTGGCAACTGCTAGGTGGGAGTGTGTTTTTATGGCAAAGGTTTGTGAAATCTGCAAGCGTGGACCGCAGTTCGGGCATCGCATCAGCCATGCCCATAATGTAAGTAAGCGCCGATGGAATGTGAATCTTCAAACCGTGCATGCGCTTGTGAACGGCGCTGGTAAGCGGCTTCGCGTTTGTACGTCTTGCATTCGCAGCGGCAAGGTTCAAAAGGCCCCACTAGCCTAACGTGCTTCGCAGCCCGCCTTTCGCTGCAGCCAGCGGGAGCCCGCGGAATCCAGCTCGAGAATGTCTATTGGTGCAGCCGTGCTTTCGGGCGATTCTGCTATTTCCAAATTAATGAGGCGAGTGATTAGGCCAATCGCATCAGCATCGCTGCGGATCGACGGCGAGCGACCGCGCAAGTATTGATCTATGGCTCGGCGCTTCCCCAACAGGATGAAGTCATAGCGAGCGGGCGTAGCTGACGAGTAGGTGTTGCGGTCCGAAGTTACCTTGAGCTTGCTGGGGTTTCCGTTCGTGCGATACCATTCCACGCTGACCCGCGCCAGATTAGCTTCCACGCCGATGAACGCCGCTTCAAGGATGAGTCCTTTGCGTGCCCCGCTATGCTCGACTCGCCCTTCCGCGGCGATGGCTTGCGGCAGAAATTGTTGCATATGCCGTCCGGAACTCTTCAATTGCGTCGCTGATGGTTGCACTGCTGCGGCCTACCGCTGCTCCGACATCAGCGACCTGCTGGTCATTCGCGTAAGTCAATCCTGAGGCGACGAAGAGTAGACGCCCCGCCGGAACAATCTTGCAAACCGAACCGGTATATGTTTCGCCGCGTTCGCGATAACTTCGGCGACTATCCGCGCCGATGTAAATCCTGTTCGCGCTGCGTAGTATGACGATACTGGTCGCATCTGCAGGCGCGATGAAGCTTAGGATCGTTAGAACGGAAATCAGGGCGCGAGCAAAATAGTACTTACCCAGCGCAAAGCGCACACCTCATCTTCTTTGGAAGACGCACTCAGAGGCTCGTTCGAGTACTTCAGCGTCACTTTGCTTCTATTTGGGTGGACCGACGATCAACTCGTTGTCTACGTCCTTGACGCCCTTGACTTTTTTTGCAAGCTTGGTAGCGCGATTTTTGCCCTTTTCGGAATCCACTCGACCCTTGATAGTGACGACTCCATCACTGACCGTCACGTCAAGCGCCCCTCCCTTCACGTCTGGGTCTGTCGCGAGCCGCATACGTACCTGGTCGGATATGCGGTCGTCCGGGTTTGAAGCCGCAGGTTTCTGGGCGATGGCCAAACTTCCGGTCAACAATGCAGCCACAGCAAGAAAGCGTCTCATTTAAGTACTTGTATCTTCTGAGCCTATCATCGAGCGCCAATCGACGGCATTGAGAAACTCAGGATCTTCCCGCCAATGCGCCTTCACCTTCACGAAGAGCGACAGAAAAACTTTGCTTCCGAGAAGACGTTCCAGCTTCTCTCGCGCATCAGAACCGATTTTCTTTAACATTTCTCCTTTGTTGCCGATCACGATAGCCTTCTGCCCGGGACGCTCGACGTGGATCGTGGCGGCGATCTTTGTAAGTCGCGGCATCTCTTTCCATTCATCGATCAAGACGGCTGTCGCGTGGGGGACCTCATCACGCGTTGCACGAAGAATGCTCTCTCGGATAATCTCCGCCGCCAAAAAACGCATCGGTTGATCGGTGACATAATCGTCCGGAAATAACGGCGGGCTCTCGGGCAGGTACTGCGTAATAGCGCGCTTTAATTCGTCGAGGCCTTCGCTCTTACGCGCAGAGACCGGGACTGCTTCGGCGAACGGGAACAGTCCCATGTACTGCTGAATGATTGGAAGTAGAAGCCGCTTATCTTCGAGGCGGTCGATCTTGTTTGGCACGAGTAGAGCGCGCGCCCCATGTCTGAGAACAGTAACAGCATGCTGGTCCTGTTCAGTTACCGGCTTAGTCGCGTCGGCCACGAAGAGAGCCAAATCGCGATCTTCCAAAGCCCGATGCACAGTATCCATCATGCGCTTGTTGAAGAATGTTTCCGAGTGGTGAATGCCCGGCGTATCAATGAAAACGACTTGGGCATCGGGTGTTGTCAGCACGCCTTGAATAGACGTGCGTGTAGTTTGGGGCTGATGTGCAGTGATGGCGAGCTTTTCGCCCACTAACGCATTCAACAATGTTGACTTGCCCGCGTTGGGCCTGCCGGCAATGGAAACGAACCCGGCGCGATGCTTAGTTTCTGTCACGAATTGGCGGCGACAGGCGAAAGAGTTGGAACGCGCGAAATGCGTACCTGCTCAACGCGCCGTTCATTACCAGCGAGCACTTCTACGCGGATACCGCCGCGCTCTACGGCCTCGCCGACCTGAGGCACGTGACCGAGCCACTCGGCGACCAAGCCGCCCACGGTGGTTGATTCGGTGTCCTCCTCGGGGCGGAAATCGAGTAAGTCCTGCAACCGGTCCAGGTCGAGGCTTCCCGGCGCCACGAACACATGCTCAGATTCTTGACGGACGTCGCGGTCGGGTTCGTGCTCATCTCGTATCTCGCCCAAAATCTCCTCAACGAGATCTTCCATAGTGGCTAGGCCAGCCGTGTTGCCATATTCGTCCACCACGATCACCATGTGGGAGCCATTGCGCTGCATGTCCCGGAGCAGGTCGCTCACCGGTTTGCTCTCCGGAACGAGATGAATAGACCTGATCAAATCCTTTAGCGGCTTGCTTTGGCGGTCTTCTGGATCGAGCTCGAACATGTCACGAACGTGAACGAAACCAATTATGTTGTCGATTGTGCCCTCGTAGACAGGTATGCGCGAAAACTGCTCGTGAATAACGAGTTGGCGGAGGTCTTCGAGCGATTTATCGACGGAAATGGCCACGATGTTGGGGCGTGGCGTCATCACTTCACGGACGTTCTTATCCCCAAACGCAACTACAGAATGTATGAGTTTGCGATCTTGCTCCTCGAGAATCCCCTCTTCGGCGCCCGCCGTGATGAGGGCCTCGATATGTTCGACAGAATCAGCCGGCGCAGTTTCGCCTGTTGCGTCTTTGTCGAGGTCCAACAGAGATTGAAACATGCGCAGAACCGCGGTGAGCGGGGAGGCGCATAGCGCCATGAGCTTTATAACCGGTAGGAAGCGTAGCATCCACCCGCCCTTTGTGCGCCGATAAAGAAACATCGGGACGAGATATGTGGTGAGTAGCATTGCGAGAACCGATAAGCCAGCAGCCTCAACGACACTCTGCCAGTGCGCGGCTCCGGGCCTCACCAATGCACACAGATAGAACAATCCCACGAGCGGAAGGGACAGATGCTTGATGAGAGAGAAGGTCAGCGATCCCTGTTCGGGCTCGAGGCCGATCTTTTCAGCCAAGCTCTCGCGGAAGTATTCAAGCGACGGTACCTCGGGGCGCAGTAGGCGGAGCGATTCAAGGTACAGCAGCTGAACGTACGACACGAACCCGAGTAATAGCGTAAGTGCCACAGCCAAGAGTAAGCAAATCAGGTTCATTGGCGCAGCCGTTTCCTGCAGACGTGGGATGAGGCCAACACTGGGCTTGACGCGGATGCTCTTGCAGTGAGCGTTTCCGGCAACTTGAAACGCGCTTGCCACTTTCGCTCGGCACGGGCCATCTGACCCGAATCGCGATCATGGTCCATGCCTGCCAGATGCAGAAGACCATGCAGCATCAAGATTCGGACCTCATCGATGCGGGGATGTCCGAAGGCCAAGGCTTGCGCCTCGGCGCGATCGATTGAAATCGCGATTTCACCCAAGCTGGCGGTAAAGTCGGCCGCGGGGAAGGACAAAACGTCAGTGGGATAATCGTGTGCTAAAAAGGTGCGGTTCAATCTGTGTAATTCCCGGTCACTGGTAATAAGGCAGGTAAAAGAGCGGCCGCCGGCAACTCGGAGCGCTAGACTGCGCGCAAAGGTGGTGAGAGCTCGTTTGTCTTGTCCTGAAAATTTTAGGTGTGCAGGCAGCGCTCGAAAGAGCACTTTACAGTCATCAACCGGGGCATCAGGCGACATGCGCGTCTTCTATGCGAGCGAAGGGAACTCGGGGATTTCGACTGCAGTATTGGGGGAAGACTGAAGCAATCGCTCTTGCGGTGCATCAACGCCAAGCTTCAACGCAAGCTGGCGGCCGTCACCATTCATCTCATGGTAACGATCATAGGCTTTCACAATCCGTTGCACCAGGTGATGACGCACTACGTCTCGTTCATCGAAATTCACGAAAGCGATACCTTCCACGCCCTTCAGCACTTCTGCCGCGTTCAGAAGGCCGCTCTTCTTTACCAGGCGGGAGATCAATCTGGGTTTGATCGCCGTTTACAACCATCTTGGAATTGAATCCCTGGCGCGTCAGAGCCATCTTCATCTGCTCGATGGTGGTATTTTGAGCCTCGTCCAGGATGATGAAGCAATCGTTGAGCGTACGCCCGCGCATGAACGCCAGCGGCGCTATCTCAATGACATTACGCTCCAGCAGCTTCTCGACTTTTTCGGAGTCGATCATATCGAAAAGCGCGTCGTAGAGCGGACGTAGGTAGGGATCGACTTTCTCCTGTAGGGTGCCAGGCAAAAAGCCTAGATGCTCGCCTGCTTCAACGGCGGGTCTGGTGAGCACGATGCGGCTGACACGCTTATTCAAGTACGCTGAAACCGCCATTGCGACCGCGAGATAGGTCTTCCCGGTGCCTGCCGGTCCGATACCTATAGTCAAATCCTGGCTCTCGATCGCATCGACATAGCGCCTTTGGTTCACTGTCTTAGGCGCGAGAACTTTCTTGCCGAAGCTACGCGATTTGCCACTTTCAACCAGCCGGCGAAGCGAAACATTCGGGTCTGTAGTCACCACACGCATGTAGCTGTTGAGGTCGCCGTTGTTGAAGACGTGGCCTTCTTTGACCAGACTCACGTAGTCTTCAAGAATGCGCTCGGCGCGGCGAACCTGGGCCTCATCGCCTTCAAGCTCGAGGGAATCGCCGTCGATCAGGCGTGTGCGCAGGGCGAGTTCAGATTCAAGCAGACGGATGTTTTCGTCGCGAGTGCCAAACAAAGACTCGATTCCACGAGTTATCTGAATAGAAGACTTCATCAAGGGAAAAGCTGAGGTGAAATGGTGTTTAGGGCGGGTTCGCAGCGCACATAGGTCAGGCGGGAAATGACCGTAGAAAACTCGGGGAGAAGAGAAAGTCTCAACGGGGCCGGTTGAACCCACTGGCGCGAACGCCGGAAGCTCATTCAACTTCATTCTAGCATTTTTTTGGTAGGAGCGCTGGGCTGCAACGGGAGTGAAAAGTTAGTGCTTACGGGGGTTTGCGCAAGAGGCGGCCAACCCCGAATTCGAGGCGTTTCAGCCAGTCTCGGAAAGGTAGTCACAAAAGCTTAAAATTATTCTCAAAATTTTTTTCCCGCCTATTTTCATGTACTTACGCGATTTTTTACTCGGTTCACGTATTCACTTGAACCCTTGTCGCGAGAGAGCGGCATGCTACGTTCGTTTCGCTCGCGAGATTTTCTCGCGAGCGAATTCAAACCAGCCGGCCGGGACACGTTCCCGGCTGTCGCATTTTGGGGGACCACATGGGCGAACTTATCATGATGCCGTCGCGTGATACGGAGTCGAGGGAAGTAGGATTGGAGAACAACGAGACGCCGATTCCCGTTGAAAGCTCCAGCATTGACTTTTCGGTTTGGAAAAAGGCTCCCAAGGAGCGAACCCCGAGCTATTTTCCGACATACTCGACGGTTTCGAAGGCCATGCAGACGGCCATGCGTGGGTGGGTCCGGGAATGGTTTGCAGAAAATGTCGAAATCCTCCTCCGTCCTCACACTGCCTATGCGATTCTCGTCTACCAGTGCACGCATCCGTTCTCAGGCAAGCCGACGAACATCTTCACTTACGACATTCAGCAAACGGAGGCGCTGGACCGGGCATTCGCTTCGGCAGCCAATAAGCTGGGTCGCGAATTGAAAACTCTCGATACGAAGAGGTTCTCTTGGTTCACGCGTGAGCATTATTTCGCGTATCGCAGCAAGGAAGTCGTAAAGTACGTGTCGAAGAATCGCCGGGCTATCTACAAAATGCTAAACGTCGAGACGGTGCTGATGGACAGCATTTTGAAATTCGCCATCATCGATATTCCAAAGCTAGGCCTGGATGAAGCGGTTGTCGTGCTGCGCAGGGCCTTCAACACGCAATTGCGGCGCTTTTCGGATGAAGTCCATCTCGGCAATCGCGCTGAGGAATTGTTGCGGATCGCGACTGACGCACTCCTGACTAAGCTGCCGACTGAGAGCGCAGTGCCACTGCCTCTGGCGGCCTAGAATGGAGCACGTGCGCCAAAAAAAAGCTGAGCCGGAAGCGTTAGCGACCCGTTTACAACGCTGAACCCGCTTACCCTTCCGGCTCAGATCGATCGTGAGTTATCCGCAGTTACAATTTGACCGTTACGGTTTTGATTTCAGAATACTGCTGCAAACCGTACTCCCCAAGCTCACGTCCTATTCCGGACTGCTTGAAGCCGCCGAACGGCGCTCCTGCATCAAATACATCAAAGCAGTTGATCCAAACAGTGCCGGCTCGAACATTATTGGCGATGTAATGCGCCTTGCCGATGTCTCGTGTCCAGACCGCGGCGGCTAGTCCATACATGGTCTTGTTAGCGCGGTCAACCAATTCATCCATATCTTTGAACTTCAGGATGCTCATGACCGGGCCGAAGATTTCTTCTTCCGCGATCTTCATTTCGTCTTTGACGTCCGCGAAAACGGTCGGCGCGACGAAATAGCCGCGATCGCCAATGCGCTCTCCACCGCACATCAGCTTCGCTCCTTCGCGTTTCCCGGCCTCGACGTAGCTCATCACTTTCGTGAATTGATCGTTATCGACTTGTGGGCCTTGCTCGGTGCTCGCATCGAAAGGATCGCCGACTTTTCGACGCTTTGCGCGTTCTGTACTGCGCGCTACAAAATCGTCGTAGACCTTTTCCTCTACAAACACGCGCGACCCCGCACAGCAGCATTGCCCTTGATTGAAGAACAGCGCGAAATGCGACCCTTCTACCGCTTGGTCGAGATCTGAATCCGCGAATACGATATTGGGGCTCTTGCCACCCAACTCGAGCGTGACTCGCTTGAGGTTTGTTTCAGCGGCAGCCTTCATGATGAGGTGACCAACTTCTGTCGATCCCGTGAAAGCCACCTTATCGACGTCCATGTGTCGCGCGATTGCGCCGCCCGCCGTGGGACCGTATCCCGGCAGGATGTTAACCACACCTTCCGGGAAACCGGCCTCCACAATCAGCTCACCTACCCGTAGAGCCGTCAACGGTGTCTGTTCGGCGACCTTCAACACGACCGTATTGCCGCAGGCGAGCGCAGGCGCGAGCTTCCACGCTTGCATGAGTAGCGGGAAATTCCAGGGAATGATTTGCCCAACTACGCCGACCGGCTCATGGCGCGTGTAGCAGAAATAGTCTCCCGCGATAGGTATTGTTTTCCCCTGAATTTTGTCCGCCCAGCCGGCGTAATAGCGATAGCATGCGATTACGAGCGGCAGATCGGCCGCGCGCGCCACATGCCGGGGTTTCCCATTATCGAGCGATTCGAGCGCTGCCAGCTCATCGACGTTCTTCTCAATAAGATCTGCCAGCCGGTTGAGCAATTTTCCGCGTTCGGCTGCCGACATTTTTCGCCACGGACTCTTGGAATGAAATGCCTTGCGAGCGGCCTTCACAGCAAGATCAACGTCCGCAGCATCGGCCTCTGCAACTTTCGCTATCACCTCGCCAGTTGCCGGGTTTATGGTTTCAAATGTCTTTCCTGAGACACTATCCACCCACTTATTTCCGATCAGAATCTTGGTTTGCTTGATTTGTGCTTGTGTTCGACTTTGAGGTTCAGTAAGAACGCTAGCCATGGTGCTCCTTTCGATGTACTTAGATCCCTGATCTCATCACCGAAACCCATCATATTCCAAAATTTCCAGGCATGAATGTCAACGAGCGGTTCGGACGCGTTTCCATTGTTTGCCAACACGGATGACAAGCAAGCCAGGAGCGTCGTGGAGCAGAAGATCCTTGTAGATATCGCCGTTGATTTCGACGGCTCCAGCTTTTATTTTGCGGGTAGAATCAGTGACGCTGGCGGTTAGGCCGATCAGAGCTAGTAACTTGTCCACGCGAATGCCTTTGTCGCTTGACGCGGCGTGGGGTAGGTCAACTGTTTCGGTGTCCGCCGGCTCCAGGCCTTGGCGCACTTCATGGTTGAACGCCTCGAGTGCGGCGTCTGCTTCAGCAGCAGAATGAAAATCCGCGACAATGCGGCGGGCCAGTGCCATCTTCACTTCCATCGGATCCTTCTGCCCTGATACGACATCGTCCCGGAGCCTAGCGATCTCGCTCATTTGCAGATCGGTCAGCAGCTCGTAATAGCGGTACATCAGATCGTCGCTGATCGTCATAACCTTGCGGAACATTACTTTTGGCGGCTCGGTGATGCCGATGTAATTGCCTTTGGACTTCGACATCTTCTCGATGCCGTCGAGACCTTCGAGTAACGGGGTCGTCGCAACGATCTGCGGCGTCTGGCCGTAGTCTTTCTGAATCTCGCGCCCCACCAGCAAATTAATCTTCTGGTCGGTGCCGCCCATCTCGACGTCGCACTCCAGAGCAACGGAGTCAAAGCCTTGAGCTAGCGGATACAGGAGCTCGTGGACAGAAATCGGCGTGCCCTCTTTGAAGCGTTTGGTGAAGTAATCACGCTCCAATAAGCGAGCAACCGTATACTTCGAACATAGGCGAATGACATTTTCAAATGTAAGCGGGCCGAGCCAGGTACTGTTGAACCGAACCTCCGTTTTATCGGGATCGAGAATTTTAAACACCTGCGCCTTATACGTTTCGGCGTTCCGTTGAATCTCTTCGGCGGTCATTGGCGGGCGTGTGATGTTGCGACCGGTGGGGTCGCCAATCAACCCCGTCATATCCCCTATCAGAAAGATGACCGTATGCCCTAGATCTTGAAAGTGCTTCATCTTGCGAAGAAGAACCGTATGGCCCAGATGCAAGTCTGGAGCGGTAGGGTCAAAGCCTGCCTTCACGCGCAACGGACGGCCTTGCTTCGCGTACGCCGTCAAGCGTTCGCGTAGTTCTTCTTCTCGAATTAACTCAGCCAGTCCCTTCTTGAGGTATGTCAGCTGTTCTTCGGCAGGAGCAAATGGCAAGATCTCCATTGTAAAGGGGCAACACTATAATGACGGCATGAAATCCGTGCTGCTGGTTATCGTCGGTGCAATTGCCATGAATGCACAATCGCCGTTCGAAGTGCTGGTGGATCGATATTTCGAAGATCAATTTCGATTGCACCCGAGCAGGGCGACTAGTATCGGATTTCACGAGCCCTATGATTTGCAATTCGAAGACTACTCGGTCAAGAGTAATCAGAAACAGATTGCGATCGATGAGAAGTATGTTGCTGAGTTCCAAAGGATGCCCGCGTCGGATGAACGCGGCCTGGTCATCTCGAATATTCGGGCTGATTTGCTGAATATTCGAAACATACGGCGCTGGGAGACGAATCCCGATTATTATTCAAGTGGCGTCACCGAATCGATTTTCGCGCTGATCAGTCGTAAATTTGCGCCACCCGAACAGCGGTTGCGAGATGTAATCGCCCGCGAGCAAAAAATTCCTCAGGTCTTCGCAGAGGCAAGGCAGAACCTGAAGAATCCGCCGAGGATTTACACAGAAGTAGCACTTGAACAGTTGCCCGGAATCGAGAGTTTCTTTTCCAGTGACGTGCCGGCAGCGTTTACCGAGGTGAAAGATGAAACCCTGCTGAATCAGTTCAAGAAATCGACTGGTGCGACGCTGGAAACACTCAAGAGCTACGAACACTGGCTCAGAACCGACCTGCTGCCGCGCTCTAATGGCGATTTTCGGATTGGAGCAGAGAACTACCGGAAGAAATTGATCTATGAAGAGATGGTCGATATCCCGCTAAATCGGCTGCTCGACGTTGGCTATGAAAACCTGCGCGCGAATCAACAGCAACTCGTGAATATTTGTAAAAAGATCGACGCAAGTAAAACTCCGCAGGAAATTGCCGACAAACTCGAGAGTGATCACCCAGCATCTGATCAATTGCTTCAGAGCTTTCGCGATGTACTCGGAGGACTGATCGACTTTATCAACGAACATCACATCATTACGATTCCTTCTACAGTAAGGCCGATTCTCGAGGAAACGCCGCCTTTCGCGCGGGCACTGACCACGGCATCCATGGACACGCCGGGACCATACGAGAAGGTAGCTACCGAGGCGTACTTCAATGTCACACTGCCCGAGAAGAGCTGGTCCCCAAAACAAACTGAGGAATTCATGACGGCCTTCAATCGGGGAACCATCGTGAGCACGGCGATACACGAGGCGTATCCAGGACATTATGTCCAGCTTTTGTGGTTCCAGAAGGTGAAGTCAAAAGTCCGGAAACTGATTGGATGCGGCACGAATATCGAGGGGTGGGCGCATTACACAGAACAGATGATGCTGGATGAAGGATATGGGAATCACGACCCGGAATTGCGAGCTGGCCAGCTCTTAGACGCGCTGCTGCGAAATTGCCGCTACATTGTTGGCATCGAGATGCACACCGGAAAAATGACCTACGAGCAAGGCATCGAGTTCTTCATGAAGGAAGGTTACATGTCCCACGCTTATGCAGAACGCGAGACAAAGCGCGGAACATCCGATCCGACGTATCTTGTCTATACCCTGGGCAAGCTCCAGATATTGAAACTGCGGTCAGATTATCAAAAGAAAGTCGGCCCGAACTTTTCTATAGAGCAATTCCACAACCAGTTCATTCAGCAGGGCGGCGTTCCAATAAAGCTTATTCGAAAGACAATGCTGGCAGATAACTCGCCGACATTGTGAAGAAGCAAATGATCTGATTCTAAGTAGAATTGTCGTGGGACGCGTTCACGGCGAGCAAGTCTTCTGGCCGGCCAACATCTCGCCAATTTCCCTCGATGGGCGAAATGCGCAGTTCGAGCGAATCCTCGAGCATCATATCGAGAGCGGACGTGAGCTCATATTCGTTGCGTGGAGATGGCTCCAAGCGATCCAGGTAGTGGAACAGTATGGGACGGAATGCGTAGAAACCTGCGCTGTTCCAATGAGTGGTGGACGTGCCTTTGGGAGGTTTCTCGATAATGTTTTTGATCCGTCCTTGCTCCGCGTATACGGCCGCCCCCTGCCACGGATCATCGACCGCCTTTACAGCGAGAACGGCCGCGGTCTCTGGATGTTGCTGGAGGATCGTTCCACAGCGCAAATATTCCGAAGGCTCGACTAAGATGTCCGCATAGGTAAGGAGAAACGGCTGCTTGCCGGCGAACTCTTTCGCAAGCCGGGCGGCCGAACCCGTGCCATCGACGGGATCTTGCACCCGGAACTCAATCTTCAAATCCGCATTGGCCGGCGCTCGCCGCAATTGCCACGAACGGAAATAATGCTCGATTACTTCATGCCGGTAGCCGGCGACAACGAAGAAGTTTTCAATCCCTTCTGCCGCAAGCCGCCCGAGAATGTGCTCGAGCATCGGTTTGCCTTTGACAAGCAACATCGGTTTTGGAATCTCGTCCGTGATGCCGCCCATGCGGCTTCCTTTGCCGGCGGCGAGTACGACGGCATGCCGGATGGATGAGTTATTCACACCGTCCTCCTTAGCCTGCCGGCAATCCCAATGCTCCCGCCGATGGCTCGGCGAAAATGATGTGATTTTCAGCATCGAAGTTAGCGTGCTGCGAATAGTAACGGTTCACAAGCTCTGTGCGAACCCGATCGCGATTCGATGCCTTGCACAGGATAACCACGCATCCGCCGAAGCCAGCGCCAGTTAAGCGTGCGCCCAAGGCGCCGGAGTCATGAGCGGCATCGACGAGCGAATCCAGGGCCTGAGAACTGACCCGAAGTTGATCACGCAGGCTCAGATGCGAACCGGAGAGGAGCTTTCCAAAGGCTTCTGCATCGGCCTCCCGCAGCGCCACAGCCGCATTCTTCACGCGAATGCTTTCAGTAACCACGTGTAAGAAACAGCGCGCCTCGTCGTCATTAAGTCCGTTTTTGGTTCCCTGAGTGGCCAGCGCGGTGAGTTTATCCAGTGAATGAGTGTCGATTGCCGAGCGATAGGATGTGAATCCGAGCTGCTGGAGGGCGCGCGATCCGGCCATGCGCCGCGCGTTGTATTCGGAGCGGATGGCGCCCGACTTCTCTGCTGTCGTGAGGCTGTGCGCAACCAGGAAGGACCAGTCGTCGGGTATAGGAATTGGTGAGACTCCAAGCGGTTCGAAGTCGATCAGAAGCGCGCATCCCGCTCGGCAGGCAAGTACAGCCGCGTGATCCATGCCTCCGCCGCGCGTGCCTACGAAGTGTTCACCGTCCGGCAAAACTTGCATCAGCTCTTCGAAGCTTGGACAAATTTCGTTTGCGTGAAGCAGTGCCAAGGTGAAACCGACCAGTAAAGCTGAGGAGGAAGACAAACCTGCGGCAGGCGGCAAATTTGAGGCGATTGCGGCATCAATCCCGCGAGTGAGGGTCCAGCGGCTGTTCACCGCCTGTGCGGCAGCTTTCAAATAGTTGATCCAATCTCCTGACGCACTGGGCTCGAGCTGTGTAGTTAAAGCAAATTCCCGCTGGCCGTAGTCTGGGGAGCTGATCGCGCGAAGTACCGTACCGGGTCGCGGTCGAAAGGCGATCCAGATGCGGCGCTCGATAGCCATGGGGAGCACCGGCAGGTCGTGATAGTCGATGTGCTCACCAATCAGATTCACACGTCCAGGAACCGAGACGATCGAAGCAGAAGGACCCGTGCCAAAAGAGGCGTCGAGGAGATGCACGACCTCGTTCGGACTCGGCATTTAGAACGAGCCCCCAGAATTGGTCTGGGAGTAGACGGAACGAAGATGTGAGAGCTCGACAGAAATGGGGCCAGACTGCCCGCCTTTCGAGTACACCTCGCTCCGTCGATCGCCGGGCAGCGGAAAGACCAGGTCCGTCATAGTAATTCGTCCATTATCGGCGAACACTTCTACCGAGCATCGGTCCACTAGGATGTCGAGGTTCAGGACGTTTCCGGGCAATGACAGAGGCGCTGCGGTCCGGGTTGGAAAATGTTTGCTAAATCCCACCACGCCAGAATGCGTGCGATCGATGAACACTTCGCGCGTTTGGCGATCGTAGCCGATTACAGTAGCACTCCCATTGGTAGCTAGTACTCTCCAGCCCACCTCGCCGGCCGCACCGAGTGGAATGGTTGACCGAAGTTCGAACGTGTCGTTCTTATTGTGCGGCGCAGATGAAAGGCTGCGGTTCAGTTGCTCGAGCGTCTGCCCTGTGGCGTGCAAATCAAGCGTCCGAAGTTCTTGAAGCGAGTCAATAGGCTGTTGCACAAGCCGTATACCTTCAGGAGTAGTTCGCAGCGTCAATTTGCGCGGGATCGTCATTTGACCGCGCCGTGGCTTTGTCGGAAGTGAGGCTGCGTATTGCCAGTTATCCATCCAGCCCATCATCACAGGCGCCTGATTCCGATCGAGCCCATTGAAAGTTAGAGCGCAATAACAATCTTTTCCATAATCGGTCCAGAGCGTCACCGAGGGCGCGTTATCGTTCACGAACCGAGTGCCATCAAAGCGCCCGACGAAATATTGTTCACCTGAGCCGCCCTGCAGCCCTCCTGGATTGAGCCCAACCTTGAGAACCCAGCGGGTCAACTTGTTGTCGCCGTCCACCGGCAGCTCGAACAATTCCGGACACTCCCATTGGCCACCCGTGGCGCCTGCAGGACCGAAATCGCTCAACTGCTGCCAATGCTTCAGGTCGGAGGAGTTATACATGCGTACTTTGTGATCGTTGGGTAGAGAGACGAGCATCACCCAGCGCTCAGTTTGCTGCCACCAGAACACTTTTGGATCACGGAAATCGGCCAGATTCAAATTCAGTACCGGATTGCCGGCGTATTTCGTCCAAGTGCGACCGCGATCGTTGCTGTATGCAAGATTCTGCGTCTGGAGTGCGCGCCGCGACCCTGAGGCGGGCGTGTGCCCAGTGTAGATGGCAACAATACAGGGCTTCATGCCCGTGCAGAAACCGCTGGTATTGTACTGATCGATCACGGTGCTGCCCGTAAAAATCATAATGCCGTTCTGCTCTGGCAAAGCGACTGGCAATTCATGCCAATGCAGCAGGTCTCGGCTTACGGCGTGGCCCCAGCTCATATGGCCCCATTCGTCGCCGAAGGGGTTGTATTGAAAGAACAGATGGTATTCACCCTCGAAGTAGACCAGTCCGTTTGGATCATTTGTCCAGTTCTGACGAGGAGAAAAGTGATACTGCGGGCGGTACAGTTGATCATACGCGGGCGAATTGGCGTGGTCTCCGGCAAGCGCTACGAACGCGAAAGCAAGCACGAAAGAGAAGGGCCTCATACTAGTTGGCGATCAGATATTCCAACTTATATTAGTGGCCCTTCCCCGTACCAGACTGGCGCTGTTAATTAACCGTTGCAGCGCTCAAGGTCGTTCGGCAGAGCGTGATGGAGTCCGTTCGGACTTTGTCCCATTCCTGTAGCACGAAGCCGTGTGACTCAAAGAATGCCCGGATCTTAGTTGAGTTCCAGCCAAAAAGATCTTCCAAAATTGGCACAAGCACGCTCAATGCGTCGTCGCTCAACACCGTGCGTTTCGCGATTTGGGTGATGTACTTGTTTTCCGAAGCGGCAATGGTCAGGCCGTCCAGACGATTCACATGCAGCATAACGTGGATGTCCGAACTACCGTCCCCAACGTAGACCAAATTGTTGTGCGCGATTGCCGATTTCGCCCGGAGATGATCGAGCACAACAACCTTCCCGTACCCGGCGGGCAACCGCAGAACGGATTGAATTTCACCAGATTCGGGATGGTACTGGAGCTGCGTGCCAAAAATGTGGTCCGCAGGGACGATTCCTTCAAGCGCTGACTGGATTACTTCCTCCGGAGCGGCAGAAACGACGCAGAACTCGAAGTGGTGTCCCTCGAGATCGCGCAGAAGATCTGAAAGCAATCGGATGTTTTCTTTCAAACGAATGCGCTTTCCCACTTGAACCAAGTGGTCCTTGCGAACGCAGCGAAATTCGGGGTCATGGAGTAACAGGTATGTGAGTTCTCCCCCTTGTTGCACAAGATTGATATTGGACAAACCAGCCACGCGCTCCTTGAACGTTGCCACGCCAAGTAGTTCACTCAGCACAAGACCGGAATCGTTGAAGCTCAATGTTTGATCGAAATCGCTGACGAATAGATATTGCTTTATTCTTTCTTCCTGTTGCATACGGGAGAGTGCCTTTCTGTTTTTGTAAAGAGAATGAGTGTTTTCCGATTTAGTGGAACTACAGGGTTTTATCGGCGTTCCTGAACGGGAGGAACAACACTGATTGAGTGGTGGGACATCCGCTTACATCTCGTTGGATGCTGCTTACTTATAACAGGTTGCTGAGATCGAAGGAAACCTGTCAAATCAGCGACATACATCGGCAAGCCGACCGTTTGCGAAACTGGCGATGTGGCTCAGGATGGTGTCGATCTCTTGGTTGTCGGGGCCGGTGCAGCGGGCCTTGCAGCGTTGAGAGCGCTGGATAGAGCTGGGCGCGAGGTGCTCTGCCTGGAAGCGCGCGACCGCATTGGTGGCCGCATCCTGACCATCCGCGATCCGCTCTGCCCAATCCCAATTGAGCTTGGAGCTGAGTTCGTGCATGGCCGCCCATCCGAGATATGGGACATCATCAGGTCGGGCCGGCTCACTGCCTATGATTGCGCCGGCAAGGCGATCCATTTGAAGGACGGCAAGCCGCAGCGCCGAAGTGACGCTTGGGAAGAGGTAGACCGCCTGATGAACGACATGAGCAAGGCCGCAAGCAAAGGAGAGGACCGGACGTTTGCAGAATTTTTGGCGCAATCGCCGTACTCCGAAGATGCTAAACGTCTGGCTGCATCATACGTCGAAGGCTTCGACGCTGCGCGCCAGGGAGTAATCGGCATTGCTTCATTGGCGGAAGAAGCTCGCGCCTCGGATCAAATCGACGGAGATCGTTCGTTCCGAATTCTAAATGGGTACGATTCCGTGGTTGTTCGCCTTGTGAACGGTATTGAAGACATTGGGACCAAGCTGCGGCTGAATTCTATTGTCGAGAGAATTGATTGGAAGCCACGGGGGGCAACTGTTCATGTCCGGTCGGCGCTGACCGGTGAGATAGAGACCATCCGAACGCGGGCCGTGATCATCACAGTTCCACTCGGGGTTTTGCAGCTAACGCCGGAAACCATAGGTTCCATTCGGTTTGACCCGGAACCTGTCGAGATTCTAACCGCCGCTCGCGCACTGCGGTTCGGAGACGTGATACGCCTGGTGCTGCGCTTTCGCAAGGCGTTCTGGGAAAGTAAGCGCGAGATCGCTGACGCTGGATTTCTTTTCTCTGACGAACGACTCTTTCCAACGTGGTGGACGCCGCGGCGCGTTCATGCGCCGGTGTTAACTGGATGGAGCGCGGGCCCGCATGCCGACGAGCTCCTGGGACAGACGCGATCAACTGTGATTTCAGAAGCGATTGCGACTCTGGCTCGAATTACTGGTTTCAGTCGGAAGCGTCTCAGTGGTTTGCTCGAAGCTGCCTACTATCACGATTGGCACGAAGACCCGTTCACTCGCGGAGCCTACAGTTACGTGCCTGTCGGCGCACTCGCCGCACGAAACAAGCTGGCTGAACCTGTTGCCGAGACCCTCTACTTCGCGGGAGAAGCCACGAGCTTGAACGGCTACTGTGGCACCGTTCATGGTGCGATCGCTTCCGGCAAAAGAGTAGCGGGGCAGTGCATCGCATCGGCTGGCTCGAGCATCTAACCCCGCTGACGGACTTGGATTTTCCGGAACATTTCTCAGTCGGGCTCGTAATTCACAGTGACGAGGTATCAACGCAAGGATCTGTGTGTCACGATAGTAAATACCCCAAGGAAAGTTAAGTAGGTTCACGTGTCTAAGCGTTCGTTCAGATTAGGGTCACTGTTTGTATGCCTGTGTTTGCTCGCGGCCGCCGTGCTGCTTGCCTCCTGCAGTAAAAAAGGTCCGACCGGCGCCCAAGCGGCGATGATGGCCATGATGATGCAGGCGGTTCCTGTTCGTGCGGTACCCGCCGTTGCGACCGACGTGCCGCTTGAAGTGTCGGGAGTCGGCAATGTCGAGGCGATGGCCACGGTGGATGTCAAATCGCGGGTAGCCGGCCAGGTTCTTCGTGTGGACTTCCAAGAAGGCCAAGATGTCCGGCAAGGACAGCTTCTTTTCGAGATCGATCCCGAGCCGCTGCTGCGGCAAATTGCCGAGATCCAGGCCGACTTAACCAAAGACTCTGCTCTCGAGCAACAGGCGCGTGCCAACGTGTTGAAAGATGAAGCCATGCTGAAGCAGACTCGTGCCGCAGCCGATAGAGGTTTGGCGCTGTCGAAAGACGGAATCTTTTCGAAAGAACAGACCGAGCAGGTGGTGGCGACGGCGGATTCGGCACAGGCGTCGCTAGATGCAGACAAGGCCGCCGTCGAGAGTGCCGTCGCTTCCATTAAGGCCGACCGCGCGCGGCTTGATCAAACCAATCTGCAGCTCAACTATACGAAGATTACTGCGCCAATTAATGGCCGTGCAGGTGCGATCGCCGTGAAAGCGGGCAATCTGATTAAGGACAACGATGCCGCGCTGGTTACGATTTTGCAGGTCTCGCCGATTTATGTTTCATTCGGAGTGCCGGAGCAACTTCTTCCCGAAGTGCGGAAGTATAACGGAGAGCATCCGCTGCTCATCGCAGCATCTGCCGACGGCCAAAAAACCGTGACCGGCACTCTCCGCTTCATTGACAATTCGGTCGACGCCACCACGGGTACTATCAAATTGAAGGCAGTTTTTGATAATCCGGAGCGCGTCCTGTGGCCCGGACAATTTGTAAACGTGCAAGCGCGACTAGATGTGGAGCACAATCGTATTGTTGTGCCGAGCCGTACAGTGGAAACCGGCCCGCAAGGCAAATACGTTTGGGTAATGAATCAAGCGAATGGCACGGTTACGATACGTCCTGTTCAGGTACTGCGGAACTATCAGCCTCCGAAAGCTGGTGAAGAGGCGGTAATTGGAAACGGCCTGCAACCGGGAGAAATGGTCATTTCTGAAGGGCAGATGCGTCTAGCGCCGGGCGTAAAAGTGCGGGTGCTCAAGTCCAACACTGAACTAGGCGATGCTGGTTCTGCTAACCCCGCCGCCGGTTCTTAAAAGGCCCCCATGCATTTTACCGATCTGTTTATTCGCCGCGCCATCACGACTACTTTGCTGATGGCTGGCATCTTAGGTTTCGGTCTTCTAAGCTATTTCTCACTTCCGGTCAGCAATCTACCCGCGGTCGAATACCCGACTATCCAGGTTTCCGCCGCGCTCCCCGGCGCAAACCCGGACATCATGGCTTCCTCCGTCGCCACGCCTCTTGAAGCCCAATTTTCGACCATCGCGGGCATCAACAGCATGTCCTCCTCGAGTTCTCTCGGATCGACAGGCATTACGTTGCAATTCGATTTGAGCCGCAACATAGACGCCGCCGCGCAAGACGTCCAGGCTGCCATCGCGCGCGCTGCCGGGAACCTGCCCACGAACATGCCGGCTCCACCCTCGTATGCAAAGGTCAACCCGGCCGAGCAACCAATCCTTTACATCGGCATGTCTTCGAAGACCATGTCGCCTTCGCAGCTAGATGATTATGCCGAGACAATGCTGGCTCGCCGCATTTCGATGGTGAGTGGAGTGGCGCGTGTCCAGGTCTACGGAGCTCAAAAATTTGCGGTTCGCGTTCAAGCCGATCCTCAGAAACTAGCCTCACGCCAGATTGACTTGGAGGAAGTTCGCAATGCTCTGGCGACTGGAAGCCTCAATTTGCCTGCAGGCGAGCTTTATGGCTACTCGAAAGCCTACACGGTTCAATCCAACAGCCAACTCACCTCAGCATCCCAATTTGCGCGCCTGATTGTGAGCTACCGGAACGGAAGCCCTGTTCATCTCGACGAATTGGGAAACGTGTTTGACAGTGTCAGCAATGACAAATCCATGTTCTGGATAAACGACGACCGAAGCATTGTTTTCGCAGTCCAGAAGCAGCCGGGCTCGAACACTGTCGAGGTAGCCAACGGAGTAGAAGGCGCTGCTGCCCGTCTTGAAGCAGTCGATGCCTGCCGGCATTGAGATCCCGAAATTATTCGACGCTTCGGAAAACATTCGCGAATCCATCGCCGACGTAAAATTCACGCTGACTTCTGACCATCGGCCTCGTCATTCTAGTGATCTTCGTGTTCTTGCGCAACGTCTCGGCGACTGTCATCCCGAGCCTTGCGGTGCCCCTATCTCTGCTCGGAACATTCGCGGCGATGAAGCTGCTTGGCTTCACCATTGACATGCTCTCGATGATGGCCATGACGCTTTCGGTGGGCTTTGTTGTGGATGATGCGATCGTCATGCTCGAAAATATTGTGCGGCATATGGAAATGGGCAAGCCGCGCATGCAGGCTGCGTTAGAAGGAGCGCGGGAGGTTGGGTTTCACGATCATTTCGATGACGGTTTCGTTGGTCGCCGTCTTCATTCCGGTGCTGTTTTTAGGCGGCATTATCGGCCGTCTATTGCGCGAGTTCTCAATTACGATCGCTGTGGCCGTACTCATTTCCGGCGTGATTTCGCTGACGCTCACGCCCATGCTGTGCAGCCGCTTTCTGCACCATGAGACCCATGCCAGAGGCGGATTTTATCGCTGGTCAGAGAATTTCTTTACGTGGCTGAATGACGCCTACCGGCGAACGTTGCATATTACCTTGCGTCATCGTCTGGCCACATTGCTGGCGAGTGTTGTGTTGACGTCGCAACGCTCTATCTGTTCGTCATCATGCCGAAAGGCTTCATGCCGACGGTAGACCAGGGCTTTGCGTTTGGCGGCGGCGAAGCGGCCGAAGACACATCCTTTAACGAAATGGTGCGGTTGCAGACGAAAGATAAACAATATCGTTCGCAAGAATCCTTGGATCGATTTTTACGTATCGGGGACGGGCGGTTTTGCTGGCCAGAATCAGGGATTTCTGTTCGTCAACCTTAAAAATGACAAGCATCGCCCCAAAGTGAACGCCATCATCGGCCAATTGGAGACGCAGTTTATGCAGATTCCAGGCTTGATGGTCTTCTTGCAATCACCACCGCTCATCACGCTCGGTCAAAACGAAGGCCGCAGCCAATATTCGGTAGCGTTGCAGGATGCCGATACCGTCGAGCTCTACAAATGGGCGCCCACTTTGGAGGCCAAGCTTCATTCAATTCCGGAATTGGCGGATATCTATAGCGACTTGCGTTTGAGAAGCCCGCGATTGGATGTCGATATCGACCGCAATCGTGCGCTGGCGGTGGGAGTCACTCCTGACGCGATCGCGAATACGCTGTACGATGCGTACGGGAATCGCCGCGTGACCACCATCCAAACATCGTCGGATCAATACGACGTGCTTTTGGAAGTTTTGCCGGAATACCAGCGTGACCCGGCCGCGCTTCGGAATCTATATATTCGCTCGAGCCAGGGAAAGATGGTTCCACTCTCGGCTGTCAGCCACCCTGAAGCAGACGGTGGCTCCGCTCAGCGTGAACCACATTGGCCAGCTGCCCGCCGTGAACTTTCAATTCAATGTGAGGCCGGGTGTTGCCCTCAGCCAGGCGACAAGGCTGATTGATGAAGCGGCCCATCAGATCGGCATGCCTGATACGGTGACCTTCAGCTACCAGGGAACGGCCGCCGCATTTCAGAACTCCGTACGCGGACTCGGCGTTCTGCTGATCATTGCGGTGCTCGTGATCTATCTAGTCCTCGGCATCCTATACGAGAGCTTCATTCATCCGATCACGATTCTGTCCGGGCTGCCTGCGGCTGCCTTGGCGCTTTACTGACACTCCTTCTGTTCGGTCAAGACTTGAATCTTTATTCGTTTGTCGGACATCGTCTTGCTCCTCGGAATCGTGAAGAAAAACGCCATCATGATGATCGACTTTGCGCTCGACGCACAGCGCAAAGAAGGTAAGTCTCCAGAAGAGGCGATTTTTGAAGGGTGCTTAAAGCGGTTCCGTCCCATCATGATGACGACCATGGCGGCTTTACTCGGAACCTTACCCATCGCCTTCGGTACGGGGGCAGGCGGCGAAGCACGGCGCCCCCTGGGTCTTGCTGTTGTGGGCGGGCTCATTGTCTCGCAGGTGCTGACGCTTTATATAACTCCTGTTATTTACCTCTACCTGGATCGCTTGCAAAGCCGCCGTCGTGAGCGCAAAGCAGCGCCTCAGGTCATGGCGGGTTGGCCTGGCGAAGAAACGCTCGTAAAACAGTAGTTTCTATAGCGCTCTGGAATCGGCATTCTTTTGCGCCGCACAACGCGGGGGCTATGCTGGAGAAATGCATCTGCCGAGGTTCGTCTCCATTGAACAGTTTTTCCCGAACCGCGCCATCCCCAATATTCCCCAGCACGTTCGAAACGAGCTGTCGCAGGCTGATTTCGCGTCCCGCATTCCCAAGGGCGGACGCGTTGCGATCGGAGTAGGTAGCCGGGGCATCTCCAATATTGGGACTATCGTCAAATCGGTTGTCGAGTTCTGGAAAGAGAAAGGAGCGCAGCCCTTCATTTTTCCTGCCATGGGTAGTCATGGCGCCGCGACAGCTGAAGGACAGGCGGACGTGCTCGCGCATTACGGGATTCACGAAGCAACTATGGGTGCGCCGGTCATCAGTTCACTCGATGTAGTGCCACTGGGAAAGACGCCCGAGGGTATCGAAACCTTCATGGATCAGGAACGCATACGAATCTGACGGCGTGTTCCTGGTGCCGCGGATAAAGTGGCACACGGACTTTTCAGGCTCGATTGAAAGCGGCTTGTTCAAGATGATGGCCATCGGGGTTGGCAAATTCGCTGGGGCGCGCCAATATCACACCTTTGCCTATCGGATGGGTCTTGAGCCAGTCATCCGGAGTATAGGATCTAAGGTCCTTGCAAGCGGAAAACTGCTAGGTGGTCTGGCGATTCGAAGAAGGTGCGCATCACGAGACAGCCGGACTCGTTGCCATCAGTTCGTCCAAGGGCGGGGAAGCGATGCTGGCGCAGGAAGAAAGTCTGCTGCGTGAAGTAAAGTCCTGGAGGGCCAAGCTGCCAGCTCCGGAAATCGATATCCTCATCGTGGACGAACTTGGCAAAAACATCAGTGGTGCAGGCATGGATACGAAGGTTATCAACCGCGGTATCAACGGCGATTACAATCCGTTCCCGGATACGCCCATCGTGCATCGCGTGTATGCACGAGGCTTGACTGAGCTTACTTACCATAGCGGAATCGGCATTGGATTGGCCGACGTCATTCACGACCGTCTGCTAAATGATGTGGACTGGACTCCGACCTACATCAACTCCCTGACAGCTTCCACACCCGCGCGCAATCCGAACGCCAATACATTTCCCAAGTGATCTCGAGAGCGCTGATGAACATCGCTCCGACTGTGGGAAAGATCGATCTTTCGAGCGTGACGTACTGCCGCATCCGAAACACGCTGGAATTGGTGCATGCGGCTGTCAGTGAAAATTTGGTTCCAACTTTATACGAAAACGCGAAACCAGTTTCCGCAGCCGTTTGATGTGCCTCTGACCGCGTCAGACGATTTCGGCGACTTCGAAGCGGCGGCGCGAGCTGCCTCCGCCTATTCGGAAACTGTCCGGCGGTGACCTGCCGTGGTGAAGATCCCGCACACAGCAGCAGAATGGGTGCCGTCCACGCACAATCTGGATAAATTGCGAGCAGCCGCGACAGCTTGCCGGGGATGCGCGCTTTACCAGCATGCGACGCAGGTCGTATTTGGGGAAGGTCCTCAGAACGCGAAAGTGGTGATGGTGGGCGAACAGCCCGGCGATGAGGAGGACCAAAAAGGTCATCCATTCGTTGGTCCGTCCGGGCGCCTTTTAAGCAAAGCCATGCACGAAGCGGGCCTGGATCGAGAAAAGATTTACGTGACGAATGCGGTAAAGCACTTCAAGTTTATCGAGCGCGGCAAGCGACGGATCCACGCGAAGCCAAGCGGAATTGAGATCTCGGCGTGCAGACCATGGCTCGAAGCCGAGTTAGCTTCGATCGAGCCCGAGTTGGTCGTGTGTTTAGGTGCGACGGCCGCACAATCGCTCATGGGCCTCAGCTTTCGTATCACGAAAGAACGCGGACACTTCTTCCCTCATCCTTTTGCCAAGCAGTTGGTTGCCACCGTGCACCCGTCCGCAATCCTGCGAGTCCCGAGCGGTATGAAGAAGAATATAAATTGTTCGTCCGCGACTTACGACTGATCGCCGCGAAAGTGGAGGAATTGGATCTGGCCGGCTAGTTTAGGCCGGCTTTCCAACGCTCAATTAATAAAAGCTGCTTCTCGACCTGTTGACGCTCGGGCGCGTCGGGCTCGAGGCGTAAATATGTCTCAAGATCGGCTTTTGCGGCACGATGATTTAATTGCTGAAGATGAATCAGGCCGCGATGACGATATTCTTCGGCGTATTCGGGCATCGCCTCGATCAGAAGGTCGAGCACCTGCCGCGCCTTCTCGAACGCCTGACCGCGCAGATAGATCGCTTTCAAGTTACTGAGCACGCGCACGAGAATCTGCTGTTTGTTGACGGGCGCAAGCAGTGCTGGATTTGTTCGCAGATCGACTCCGGCGGTCTCCTTCGACAGAGCGCAACACTCGGCGAAGGAAAGTATGCGGCCCCGGTTGAACGGATCCACCCAATGGCGGGCCTCAGCGTCTTCATACGCCACGATGAAGTGGCCGGGTAAACCCACGCCATAGACGGGCCGCGAGAGGCGGCGCGCGATCTCGATGTACACGATGGCGAGCGAAATCGGAATGCCCAGACGGCGCGTCAACACAGAATTAAGACAGCTGTTGCGCGGATCGTAATAACTTTCTTCATTGCCACGAAACTGAAGCGTGTCGAACAGCAGCCGATTCGTCGCCTTGATGAAATCCAGACCGGTTGAATTGGCGCTCAGCTGAGAGCCGATCTGCTCGGCCAGACTCTCAAGGCGAAAGAGTGAAGCGTCGAGATCAAGGCCCGGAAATTCGACGCTGGCCACTTCAAGAGCGGCGATATCGAGCGTGACCTCTGAGCGTTCGTGCCGTAATGCTTCGCGCAAGCGCTCCACGCGAGATAGCTTACCACCGGAAGAACAAACTGGGAGTCCTATTCGTACCTCAGGGCAACTGTCGGGTCGATCCGTGAGGCGCGCCACGCCGGCAAGTACGAAGCCGCAACGGCTGCAAGTGTAATCACACCCACAGCTATGAGGGTAGTGATGGGGTCGAGCGCCGATAAACCGAAGAGAGTCTTGCTAAGCAATTTAGCAGCGAAAACCGATCCCAGTGTGCCAATCGCCAGGCAAAAAATGACCAAGCGGAGCATCTCTCGAAAAACCATTCCAATCACGCCCAATCTCGCCGCGCCAAGGGCCATGCGAATGCCGATCTCCGCAGTGCGCCGGATCGTGATGTAAGACATCACCCCGTATAACCCGATCGCTGCCAGCACAAGCGCGAGCACGCCGAAAAAGCTAGAGAGCTTGGCTATGAGCTTTTCTTGACCGAGCGTTTCGTCAAATGAACTCCGCTCCGTTTTCGTCGGGCATTCGTTTTCATTATGGGGCTCGAAACCGCTTCCTTCGGGCGCAGCTCGGATGCCTTGCGATGGACAACACCGGCGCGTTCAATCTCGCGCAATTGCTGGGTCAGCATCTTATGGAAAGTAAACGATGAGGCTCTTTTGTTTTTTATGTGTTAGCTACCTGAAAGACGCCTACGCCGCGAAATCGTGCGTCTCTCTCGCTGGCCGACATCTTAACGGGAGGCCCGTGTTGTCCGACCCAAGGAGCAGTTCA
The DNA here is from genome assembly GCA_963771565.1 of uncultured Acidobacteriaceae bacterium. Lineage (GTDB taxonomy): Bacteria > Acidobacteriota > Terriglobia > Bryobacterales > Bryobacteraceae > Bog-105. Next base: position 459,954 of record CAVYUB010000022.1, on the reverse strand, counting down.
TGTGGATAGTTAAGCTCGCGTTAAATCGACCATATACGTTCGTGGTTGCCGCCATTCTCATCCTGTTTCTTGGGACGGTGGCCATTGTTAGTACACCGACCGATATCTTTCCCAACATCGATATTCCGGTAATCAGCGTGATTTGGACATACACGGGCCTGCCCACGGAAGAAATGGAAAAACGGATTACGACTTACAGCGAGTTCGTGATGGCGATCGTCAATGACGTCAAGAGTATCGAAAGCCAGACGCTGAATGGAACCGCCGTGATTAAAATCTACTTCCATCCGCAAGTCCGCCTTGATGCCGCTACGGCGCAGGTTGCTTCGGCGGTTCAAGCGATCCGTTTTCGGCTGCCGCCCGGGATCAATCCACCGTGGATTCTGCGTTTTGGCGCGTCGACCGTGCCGATTATTCAGCTTAGCCCAAGCAGCAAGACATTGAACGAAGCAGCTCTCTACGACTATGGAATTTTTCGTGTGCGGCAACAGCTCTCTACCGTGCCGGGAACCCTGCTGTCCGCGCCTTATGGGGGGAAGGCCCGGCAGATCATGGTTGATCTTGATCAAGACCAGATGATTGCCAAGGGCTTGACGCCAAATGACGTGAACAACGCGATCAATGCCCAAAATCTAACCCTTCCCTCAGGAACCGCGAAGTTGGGAAAGCGCGACTACACCGTCAGTCTCAACAGCAGCCCGTTGGATCCTCTCGAGCTCAACAATGTCCCGATCAAGGTTGTGAACGGAACCATCATCTACATGCGAGACGTGGCGCATGTGCGGGATGGGTATGCCGTGCAAGAGGCCTCGGTCCGGACGAACGGCCAACCGTCGGTACTTCTGACGATCATGAAAACGGGAAGCGTTTCAACACTCGATATCGTTGATCAGATCAAGAACCAGGTGCTACCGGTTTCGCGCGCCTCCGCGCCGCCGGGATTGAACATTAAGGAGCTGTTCGACCAATCGATCTTTGTCCGCGCCTCCATCCAGGGTGTTCTACGTGAAGGCTTGATCGCTGCCTCGCTCACTGCCGCGATGATCCTGCTGTTCCTGGGTAGTTGGCGCAGCACGCTGATTATCGCGGTCTCCATTCCGTTGTCGATTCTCTGTTCGATCATGGCGTTGAGCGCCATGGGTCACACACTCAATGTCATGACTTTGGGTGGGTTGGCGCTGGGCGATTGGCATTTTGGTCGACGACGCCACCGTCACGATTGAAAACATCCACCGCCACATGGGCCGTAAACCGCTGCGCGACGCCGTGCTCGATGGCGCTTCGCAGATCGCGGTTCCGACTTTCGTATCCACGCTGACCATCTGCATTGTTTTTGTCTCCGTTTTGTTCCTGACAGGTCCAGCGAAGTATCTGTTCACGCCGATGGCTTTGGCGGTGGTCTTCGCGATGGCTGCTTCTTATCTGCTGTCCCGAACCCTCGTGCCGGTGATGGTCAATTTTCTGTTAAGAGCGGAGCAGCATGAAGTGAATCCGGAAACGGGAATCGCCGTCGACGATGACGCCGCGAAAAACTGGCTCGAGCGTTTCAACAAACGCTTCAACGCTGCCTATATCGCCGTGCGGACCAGATACACGGCTGCCCTGACGCTGGTTTATCGAAAAGCGACGGAGAGCGTTCACGATTGCCTTGGCTTTCATGGTCACGCCGTTCGTACTTCTTCCTTTTGTGGGCCGCGACTTCTTCCCGGATGTGGATGCGGGGCAGTTACGGCTTCACGTTCGCGTGCAACCCGGCACGCGGCTGGAAGAAACCAAGATCGTTTTTTCAAGAGTGGAAGACGAGATTCGACGCGTGATTCCAGCCAATGAGCTGGAACTCATATTGGACGACATTGGCAAGCCGCCCGAGGCGTTTAACCTTGCCTTCGGCGACGGATCGAACATTGGCAGCTTCGACGGCGAGATTCTGATGGCGCTCAAGGAAAACCATCGCCCGTCGCGCGACTACGTGAGAGCGTTACGCGCTCGCCTTCCGAAACAGTTCCCCGGCGTGGCCTTCTTTTTCGGACCGGCCGATATCGTCAGTCAAATTCTAAATTTCGGCCTGCCGGCTCCGATTGACGTGCAGGTTCAGGGGTATGCGGGTCTCGCCAACTATCAGGTTGCGCAAAACATTCAAAGGACCTGGCGCGGCTGCCGGGTGCGGCCGATGTCCACGTGCACCAGGTTTTGAATGGTCCCGACCTACATCTGGATGTCGATCGTACTCGCGCGGCGGAATTCGGGCTAACGCAGCAGGACGTTGCCAACAACATCAATATCGCGCTCAGTTCGAGCGCACAAGTGACTCCGAATTGGTGGATGGATCCGAAAATGGGCATCACCTATGCGGTCGCTGCGCAGACTCCGCAGTATCGTATCGATTCAGCGAACGCGATTGAGAACACGCCGATTCTGACCAGCAACATCTCGACACAGCCGCAACTCCTCAGCAATATCGCGCAGATTCAGCACCGGGTCTCCCCTGTGGTAGCGAACCACCACAATGTGCAGCCGGTGTTTGATGTTTACGGGAACCTGCAAGACAACGACCTTGGCACGGTAGCGGCGGGCATCAACAAAATTGTCGAGCAAGCATCCAAAAACCTGGCTCCCGGCAACAAGATTGAAGTATTGGGACAGGTGCAAAGCATGCAAGAAGCGTTCTCCCGGCTGGGCCTTGGCCTGATTTTTGCGGCTGTCCTCGTGTACCTCTTGATGGTAGTCAACTTCCAGAGCTGGACCGACCCGTTCATCATCATCACCGCGCTACCGGGCGCATTCTGCGGAATCGTTTGGGCGCTGTTCCTGACCCAGACTACGTTTAACGTTCCCAGCCTGATGGGCGCAATCATGAGCATCGGCGTTGCCACGGCCAACAGCATATTGCTTGTGACGTTCGCCAATGAACGCGTGGAACTCGGACGAACTCCATTCCAGGCGGCGATCGATGCAGGATGCACTCGTCTGCGGCCCATTGCGATGACCGCGCTCGCCATGATCATTGGCATGTTCCCGATGGCTTTGGGCCTGGGTGAAGGCGGTGAGCAGAATGCGCCGCTTGCCAGGTCGGTGATTGGCGGCCTTGCGCTTGCCACGTTCGCCACTCTGTTTTTTGTGCCGCTGATGTTTAGCGTGCTTCATAAGGCAACCCCCAATTTGGAAACGGAGAATGTTTGATGTCCGCCAATCCCCATTCGAATGAATTCTCGCGCCGCTCAGCGATTTAGATGGCCGGCAGCGAAAGCGCAAACTGACGCGCATTCTTGGCCTGACCGCGGTCATCCTGCTTCTTCTGATCGTGGGTATCGTGCCAAGGATCGAGCGCCGGAATCGAGCTGTGACGCAAGCCAGTGCAGTGGAAGAAGCGGTCCCGCTGGTAGCCACTACGCTGGCAGTGGCCGCGCCGGCCACATCTGAATTACTGCTCCCCGGCAATACCCAAGCTCTCACCGAGGCTTCTATTTATGCCCGCTCGAACGGTTATGTCCGCGAACGGCTGGCCGACATTGGAACCAAAGTGAAAGCGGGTCAGTTGCTGGCGGTAATCGAATCGCCGGAAGTAGACCAGGAACTCGCCCAGGCAAAAGCGAACGCCGAGCAGACGCGCGCCGCGCTCGAACAAGCCAAGGCAACCCTTCAACAATCGGAAGCAGGATTGAACCAAGCTAAGGCAAATTTGGAACAGGCTCACGCGAACCAGGAAATTTCTCGCCTCAGCTACGCACGTTGGGATCGCCTGGTCAACCGCGGCGTTGTTTCAAAGCAAGCGGCGGATGAGCACCGAACTGATTTTTCCGCCAAACAAGCCGAAGTCGCGGCAGCCGAGGCGAGCATCCGCACAGCCGAAGCCAATATCGTCGCGCAGCAGGCAAACGTCGGCGCATCGAAAGCCGCCTTGAATGCACAGTTGGCAAATGTGCGCCGTCTTGAAGAGATGCGAGGATTCGAACGGGTAGTCGCTCCCTTCGACGGGGTGATCACGGCCCGCAAAATAGAGCGCGGCGACCTGGTCACCGCCGGTAGCGGCAGTGACAGAAATCTATTTTCGATTGCGCAAGCCGAAGTGCTCCGAATCCAGGTGAATGTGCCTCAGGCATTCTCTGTTGATGTTCAGCCTGGACAAACCGCTGAAGTTCTCGTGCAAGAGCGTCCGGGCGAGCGATTCGAAGGCAAGGTGGTTCGAACCGCCGATTCACTGAACGCTGCGTCGCGAACTCTGCTCGCCGAAGTGCAACTGCCGAATAAGAACGGCCGATTGCTGCCGGGAATGTATTCACAAGTGAAGTTCACGCTGCCTCGCGCGCATGCTGGAGTTGTCGTTCCGGCCGATACGCTCGTGGTGAATAGTCAGGGTACCCGAGTGATTGTGGTCTCGGCGCAAGGCACAGTCCACTATGTCCCGGTCCAATTGGGACGCGATTTCGGCACGACCGTCGAAGTGTTGGATGGTCTCAAGGCCGGGGAAACGCTGGTCTCAAATCCGGCTGACACTCTGAGCGAAGGTCAGAGAGTTCAGCCGCAGACAAGCTCTGGCCGGCAGGGCGCTTGAGTGCTTCAAGATTCGATTCGAAGGAATAGGATGCGGTTTGGTCTTTTAAGAACTGTCACTCTGACTGGGATTCTGTTGAGTGTGAATGGGCGAGCGCAGACGCTGGATGGTGCCCGCAACAAAGATGTCACCCAAGGTTGGGGGAATCTGGCGCATGGATATCGAGTTCCCGAACTGAAGCCGGCAGCCCTCGAGGACTCGTCGAGGTTGGCGAGCCTCGTCCGGGACGGGAAGCTCTATTTGTCGCTCCGAGACGCCATTTCGCTGGCTCTCGAAAACAATCTCGATATCGAGTTGGAACGCTACGCCCCCGGGATCGCCGATACCGACCTGCTGCGCGCCCGCTCGGGAAACTTCTTGCGCGGCGTTCCGTTGACGGTCAGCGAAGGTCCGCCGGGTTTGGGCCAACCTCAAGTAACGGAGGTTGGCACGCTGGGGGGCGGCAATGCTCCGGCGCTGAATGCCCTGGTGGGTCCGCGGACCGAAACCGACCTCTCCATTATCGGCTCGATCCCGCTTTCGACCGGGCCAGCACTACCTAATTTCGATCCGACCATCACAGGAACGGCCAATTGGGACCATGCTTCCGATCCGCAGAACAGTACGTTCCTTTCAAACCTCCGCTCTTTGAATTCGGATACAACCACCGGCACACTAGGGTTCGAGAAAGGATTTCTGACAGGGGGTACCTTGAATGCGAGCTGGAACAACACGTACCAGAAGATCAACGATCCCTTGTTCTCATTCAATCCGGCGACCTATTCGAGTCTGAATCTGACCTTCACGCAGCCCTTGCTTCGAGGTTTTGGCTGGGCGGTGAACGACCGATATATTCGTATTGCGAAGAACAACAAGAATGTGTCGGATCGAGTCTTTGAACAGCAGGTAATTAGCACGGTCGCGGGGGTCGCTCGGCTGTACTGGGACCTGGTCAGCCTCCAACGCGACATTGCGGTCCGGTCCGACGCTCTCGTGTCGGCGCAACGGCTCTTAGCAGACAACAAGGCCGCGGTAGAAGAAGGAACCCTGGCCCCCATTGACGTAACCCGTGCTGCGGCAGAAGTTGCCCGGCGCGAGCGTGATCTGGCCGTTTCGCAAACGCTCGGCCGGCAGCAGGAACTGGTCGTAAAGGACTTTCTCACACGCACCGTTCTCAAATCCGATCTGGCCAATTTACCGATTGTGACAACGGACGCCATCGAAGTCCCGAACAGCGAGAAATTTGGAACGGTCGATGAGATAGCGGAACAAGCGTTCAAGACACGGCCCGATCTGGCGCAAGCGCGGCTGCAGCTCGAGAATTCGCAAATCAGTCTGAAGGGAAGCAAGAATGGAGTGCTCCCGTCGCTCGATTTGCGAGCCAGTCTGCAGGAGAATGCACTTGTGGGAGACCCGAATCGTTTTACGACCAGCGCCTTGGGACCAATCGCCTTCCAGCCAGATCCATTTTTTTTGGGCAACTATGGCGATGCATTAGGGCAACTGTTTCACCATAACTTTCCAGATTACGGCGTAGGAGTGGCGCTCAACATCCCTTTGGCAAATCGCGCGGCGCGGGCTGATGTCGCTCGGGATCAATTGCAGGTACGACAACAAGAAATCCGGCTTCGACAGCTCGAGAAACAGGTCTGGCTGGAAGTTCAGACTGCCCTAATTGCGGTCCAACAGGCGCGCGAGACCTACAAATCGGCTCAACAGGAACGCATTTTGCAGGAGCAGACGGTGGAGTCGGAGGCCGAAAGGCTGGAAGTTGGAGCCACGACCAATTATCAGGTTATTGAGTATCAAAGGGACTTGGCGCAAGCTCGATCTGCGGAGATATCGGCAGCAACCGATTACTTCAAGGCACGTATTGCACTCGAGCGAGCCGCCGGAACAATTTTGACCGACAACGGCGTCGTTCTCTCCGAGGCACTGAACGGGCAAGTACAGCGAACCAGCACACCGGCGATGCCGCCACACCAATAAAGTGTGAGAATGAGGTAAATCAAATGTTGCTCACGGGTGCGATTGTAACGGCGGAAGAACTCGTCAGCAGCCTGAGCACACGGTTGGCCGAATACCTTCCGGGCGCCGACACAGGCCAACCGGAGTTCACAGACAAACGAACCTGCTGGACCAAAATGGCACGGCAGGCGCTGGCATCCTATGCTCGGGCGCTTGGCGTCGATACGCAGGTGGATGAACACAGCGAATTTGGCGAGAGGCGTCAATACAATGCCTTCTGGAGAAAGGGTGATGCGGCGATTCTCGCCATTACGTCAGCGTGGGGAGACCGGGAGGAACTGGAACGAAGCTTCCACCGCCTACTTCTGGTGAAAGCTCCTCAAAAGCTGCTTCTCTATACGTGCGCGAAGTGGCAGGAAGCCGTTCTCGACCAACTCTCCGGCGCGGTTCTGCGCTATCCGCATCATCTCGAAGGCGAAGAATACATAGCCGCTAACCTTGTGGGCGCGGAACGCAAGACTTATGGCACGAGCCTGAGCGTTCCACGCAGCGGACTGCTTAAGAGCCAGGAAGCAGTTTTTCGAGCGATCGCAGGTTCACCTTTCGCCTGGCGAAGTTGAAGTTTCTCAATTAAGAGAAGGCGTCGTATCTCTCAGCGGGAAGATGTCCGCTCGAGCCGCCTCTCGCCTGCTACTCGGAGCCGCTCTTCAGATTGGGTTGCCCCGGCGGCGCGGTCGAACTTTACTGAAACCAGCCTCGATATTCCCGCTTCCTGCATCGTCACTCCGTAAAGCGATTGTGCCGCCTCCATGGTTCGTTTAGCATGCGTAATGACGATGAACTGCGTTTGTTCCGACATCTCTTTGAGCAGGCGGGTGAGGCGCTGGATGTTTGGCTCATCGAGCGGAGCATCAACTTCATCGAGAATGCAGAAAGGACTTGGGGCGTACTGGAATATCGCCATCAACAAGGCCATAGCAGTTAACGATTTTTCACCGCCCGACAACAGCAATACGCTCTGCAGTTTTTTGCCCGGTGGTGACGCGACGATATCGATTCCAGACTCGGCGATATTCTCCTCATCCGTAAGCCGCATCTCGCCCAGGCCTCCCTCAAAGAGATTGCTGAACATCTCTCGAAAATTTGCATTGATCGCGTGGAAAGCCTCAGCGAAGCGCTTACGCGATTCAGCGTCGATCTGGTGAATCGCTTTCTCCGTATCCCGTATCGAATCGAGCAAGTCCTGCCTCTGCGCGTTCAGGAACTCCTGCCTTTGCTGCGACTCTTCAAACTCGGCGAGCGCTTCCGGATTCACGGGCCCTAATGCTTCGATCTTCCGCTGAACTTCTGCGTATTTACTCTCGATCTCCTGCAGCGCCGCTGCGTCAGGTACAGTTTCGGTGCCCTGAAGCAGCTGTTCCAAATTCGTGTCGAGCTCTCTAACAGAGGTTTCGTCCAGATGCTTCAAATCGGAATCAGCGTGCGCGAGCGCCACCTGCAGCTCCGATCGTTTCTCTTGCGCTGTTTGCGCCTGTGCTCTCAAGCGCTTCAGCTCCTCTTCTATAGCTGCGAGTTGGGTTCGGAGCTCCGATTCCTGCTCGGCGAGCGCACGAACCGTCTCCTCCGCACCCGCAATCGAGCTGTTCAGCTCTGCGCCCGTTACCTCGAGCTCCTTATTGCTGGTAAGAAACTGAGTGCGCTGTACGATCAAGGCTTCCGTTTCACGCTCAATCTGTTCTCGCCGTTTTTTGAAATCTTCCACCTGCGACGCCAGCCTCGCCCGGTTTTCCGCCAACGATCGCTGGCGTTCTTCGAGGCTCGCTACATTCGCGGAACTGGAGAGCAGTTTTAGAGTTCCTCCATCTCCTGTCCCAGCCAGAGCCGCCAAAGCGGGTGCGCGCTATATTGGCACCCATAACGCTGTTCCCGATTTCTGCGATCCTTGTTCAAAGAGAGCCCGAATGATTACAAGCTGGGACGAGGAACCGTCAACCGTATCGAGCGTATGTCCCGACTGCGGCTCCTGTGATTGGCTGCCGATAGCGTATGGGCTTCCGACGGAAGAAACGCAGGAGCGAGCCCGCGAAGGCAAATGCATTCTTGGTGGTTGCATGATGGACATTCCATCCCGTTATTGCGAGCACTGTCACAATCGCTGGCCGACTCGGCCAACTGCACCCAAACTTGCCGGTACTCCGGATTCGTGGAAACGTCAAGTTGAACGGAGTTTGAAGGAATATAAAAGTCTTCGCAAAGTAGCTGACGACTCGAATATGATACGTTCGAAGAAGCTACACATGACCCGCAGAGATTTCGCGATGCGATGGGCCGCGCTGTTTACCACCACCGCAGCGCTCCACGCCCGCGGCTCGACACGAGCTGAAGGGCAAGACCTGATCGGCAAACCGGTACCTCCACTCGCGCTAAAGAACTGGCTCAACTCGAGGCCACTAGATATAGGCGACCTGCGCGGCAAAGTGGTTCTGCTCCGCTGGTGGACAGACGGCTGTCCCTATTGTGCTGCCACGGCGCCAGCTTTAATCAGTCTGAAACGAAGGTATGGATTCCGCGGTTTCGAAGTCATCGGCATCTTTCACCCAAAGCCGCCAGGGAAATGGAGTATGGAGCAGGTGCGCCGAGCTGCCGAGGAAAAGCACTTCACGTTTCCGATCGCTGTGGATGGCGATTGGACGGCGCTGAAACGTTGGTGGCTCACAAAGCATCGCGACTTCACCTCCGTGTCGTTTTTGGTCGACCAGAACGGCATTATCCGCTATGTCCATCCTGGTGGTGAGTTTCACGAGGGCCAGCAAGGCTGGATGCCTACTCATGAAGCGTGCAATCGCGAAATGCACTTCATCGAGGGCGAGATCGCAAAACTGTTAAAGACTTGATCCCGAGGAGTTCTACGGAATAGGCACCCGAGTCAGCCGGTATCCTGAGGGCACTTCAAAAAGAGTTGGATCGGGATCGCCAACTCTGAGATCTTCGGAAACGCCGGTGGCCACTACTCGGCCGTTTTGTGTCGTTGTGGTTTGTAACATCTGGCATCCGAGCGATGGAGCCATGAGAATTTCCGCCGAAAGCTCATTGGGCGAATGCAACGAAACACGTTCGACAGGGACCCCAGAAAAACTCCTCGGAGATTTATCAACCGAAACCGTCGTGCCAAGTATTTTGTAGAAGCGCCGCTCACACGTGCCTGAAAAACTCGGTGGAGACCAGTTGTATGGCATTTCTGAGGCGGATCTAAAACCCGGATTTATCAGTATGATTTGGTGCCTCGCTGTATCGATGATTTGGCGGGCAGCAGGTTCCTTCGGGTCGAGATCGACCGACATGATCGACCCATTCTGCAGTGCGGCGAACAGGAACCGAGATTCGGAAGTGAGCTTACCATCCGCATCAAAATTGCGCGAAACCTCCGTGAGGGTGAAGGGCGTTATAGTTTGCGATGAACCGAGAGTCGCGCTCAAGAGAAGAGAGACTAGTAGGCGCATATTGTAGGATGTGCTCTCCTACGCATTCTACTCGCTTCTGAGTGCCGCATACGGATCGATACGCGCGGCGTTCCAGGCGAGGACAAATCCGGCTAGGAGCGCCACGGGGGTTAAGACTGGGGCGGCAGTGCGCGTGACCCATTGACCGACCTGCCTAGCGATGCGGCGCCAATAACTTCGATTCCACGACATCGGGCGGAGCTTCCCTTTTGTTTAGGCCGCTTCTGGGCCGCCCTCGCGCCTCATCTGCGGTCGATCAGGAAAGAACATGCCGAGCTGATCGCCGAGCACCATGGTCTGTTCGCCGCCACAACCAATGGCTTCGAAACTTTGAAACCAAGATGAGCGAAATCGAGGACAAGGTGTTTTTAATGCGTTCGCCGGCGCGCTTCTCAAGGTGCACCTGCACGAGTAGCGCGTCTTCAAGGTCTTCGAAACGCGCATCATTGCGCTCGCGAAGTCTCGCAAGCGCAGGTGTCCACGCGTGGATCGCCGCTCGAAACGAATTCCGCGTTTTCGTCAGGCATCCGTTTTGATTTTAGCTTCGGAAGCCGTCTCTCAGCGGGAAGATGTCCGCTCGAGCCGCCTCTCGCCTGCTACTCGGAGCCGCTCTTCAGATTGGGCTGCCCCAGCGGCGCGGTCGAACTTTACTGAAACCAGCCTCGATATTCCCGCTTCCTGCATCGTCACTCCGTAAAGCGATTGTGCCGCCTCCATGGTTCGTTTAGCATGCGTAATGACGATGAACTGCGTTTGTTCCGACATCTCTTTGAGCAGGCGGGTGAGGCGCTGGATGTTTGGCTCATCGAGCGGAGCATCAACTTCATCGAGAATGCAGAAAGGACTTGGGGCGTACTGGAATATCGCCATCAACAAGGCCATAGCAGTTAACGATTTTTCACCGCCCGACAACAGCAATACGCTCTGCAGTTTTTTGCCCGGTGGTGACGCGACGATATCGATTCCAGACTCGGCGATATTCTCCTCATCCGTAAGCCGCATCTCGCCCAGGCCTCCCTCAAAGAGATTGCTGAACATCTCTCGAAAATTTGCATTGATCGCGTGGAAAGCCTCAGCGAAGCGCTTACGCGATTCAGCGTCGATCTGGTGAATCGCTTTCTCCGTATCCCGTATCGAATCGAGCAAGTCCTGCCTCTGCGCGTTCAGGAACTCCTGCCTTTGCTGCGACTCTTCAAACTCGGCGAGCGCTTCCGGATTCACGGGCCCTAATGCTTCGATCTTCCGCTGAACTTCTGCGTATTTACTCTCGATCTCCTGCAGCGCCGCTGCGTCAGGTACAGTTTCGGTGCCCTGAAGCAGCTGTTCCAAATTCGTGTCGAGCTCTCTAACAGAGGTTTCGTCCAGATGCTTCAAATCGGAATCAGCGTGCGCGAGCGCCACCTGCAGCTCCGATCGTTTCTCTTGCGCTGTTTGCGCCTGTGCTCTCAAGCGCTTCAGCTCCTCTTCTATAGCTGCGAGTTGGGTTCGGAGCTCCGATTCCTGCTCGGCGAGCGCACGAACCGTCTCCTCCGCACCCGCAATCGAGCTGTTCAGCTCTGCGCCCGTTACCTCGAGCTCCTTATTGCTGGTAAGAAACTGAGTGCGCTGTACGATCAAGGCTTCCGTTTCACGCTCAATCTGTTCTCGCCGTTTTTTGAAATCTTCCACCTGCGACGCCAGCCTCGCCCGGTTTTCCGCCAACGATCGCTGGCGTTCTTCGAGGCTCGCTACATTCGCGCGCAAGCTGGCATGTTCCTCCGTTACGCGCTCGACTTCCGCTTGCAAGTCCGCCAACTCTTCGCGGGCCGCTTCGAGCGCTTGCTCTTGTTCTGCCCTCGCCGATTCCGAATTCGCAAGCGCCTCGCGATCTTGCTCCAAGGTTCGTTGAAGCTCGACGCCATCCCGTGAAAGTTGCTCGAGCTCCGCAAGCGCGTGTGAAAGTTTTGCTTGGACGCGCTCGAATTCCTCCGCCAGTTTGCGGCTTTCATGGTCCATCGCAAATAGGTCTTTCTCTTGTGCCTGTTGACGGACCCGAAGGTGCTCCAGATTTTCGGCAACTTGCAAAATCGAGTGTTCTAACTTTGCAAAGTTCGCCTGCGCGACGTTCATCTCCGACTGCTTTACCCTTTCCAGCTCCGATGCTTCGCGCAGTTCGCGTTTGAGCGCCAAGGGTCCCGCGCCGGTCTTCTTGCCGCCGCTTACCGCCTGGCCGTGGTAACTGACACCGTCCGTCACCAGAAACCAGCAATTCGGATATTCTGCCGCAAGCTGTTGCCCAACCGCTCGATCCGCTACTACATAACAATTCGCGATCCGCGGGAGCAGGTTCAATGAAACACTCGAGAAGCCGCTCGCGAATCTGACTGCGCCGGTAAGCTTCGTAACGATTCCCGCTGCAACATCAGGTTGGGGCAACTCGCCAGCCGAAGCGTTCGCTTCACCGGTTGCTTCCACCAGAAACGTGGCGCGTCCATTCAGATCGCCGCGCATCACTTCGATCCCACGCTCCGCTTCTGCCCAGTCGCGAACTACAACGTATTCGAGCTCATCGTGCAGAAACTCCTCGGCAGCCTTTTCGAGTTGGGGGTCAACTTCAAGGAAATCGGCGAGCACTCCAACGGGCCGCAAGTCTTGCGTGTTGCCACGTTCCACAGCCGTGAAGAAGCGCTTTACCGTTTCCGTTGTGTAGCTGCGATGTTCAAGGACTTCCTCGATGGAATCTCTTCGTGCTTTCACTCGCGAAAATTCGGCCCTCAGACGTTCGAGCGCCTGGCCGGATTCATTCAATTGCGCCCGCTTCTGGCGTAATTGTTCCTCGGCTGCTTTGCGCTCGTCCATCACCGAAGCGAGCTGAGCCTGCTGCGCTGTTAGGCGCTCCGATAATTCGGCTCTCAGCTGCTGGATGCGAGAGAGCTCGGCTTCGGATTCTTGCTCTTCTCCGCGTGCACGAGCAATTTGCCGATCCGCGGAAGCTATCTGCGCCTCGGCGTGTGTGATCCGGTTCTTCAGCGTCGAGGAATCGTTCAAGAGCTGCAACAGATTGTGCCGGGCAGCTTCTAACGCATGTTGCGCCTCGGATAGGCTGTTCTGCTCCTGCTGACGCTCATCCGCTTTCGCTTCTAACTGCTGCCGCGCGTCTTCACATTGGGCGTCTATCGCCGACAACTCTGACGTTTGCTGTTCGAGCTCGCGAGCGCTCTCTTGCCGTTTTTCCTCCAGCACCTGCATTTCCTGCTGACCGTATGTCAAACGCTGTTCAATTTGCCGAATCTCTTTGGTTTGATATTCGAGGCGCCCGCGAGCTCGTTCTGCTTCGAGGTGCAGATCGGAAACCAACTTCCGCGCTTCCGTAAGATTGTGCTCGCTCGCATAGGATGCCTCGACGATTGCGGCTTGATCGCGTTCGCGCTGCGCGATATCCGTCTGTACGTTCTGCAGTTCGGTCGAGGCGAGGTTTAGCTCAATCGCAATCTTCGCTGCCTCGCGTTCCAGCATGCGGAATTTCGCCGCAAGCACTTGGCGCAAGTATGCCGTTGCCTCAGACTTCAGCTCCGAGTAGCGCTTCGTTTTGGCGGCTTGCCGCTTCAGCGAATTCACCTGGCGCGTGACTTCCTCTAAAATGTCGAAAACTCTTGAAAGGTTCTGCTTGGCGCTCTCGAGCTTACCTTCCGCCAAACGCTTTCGCGTTTTGAATTTCGTGATCCCGGCTGCTTCTTCGATTACGTTGCGGCGATCCTGGGGTCGGTTGCTGAGAATCTGTCCGATTCGGCCCTGTTCGATAATGGCGTAGCTTTCCGGGCCTAACCCTGTGCCAAGAAAGAGATCCTGAATGTCACGCAACCGGGCTAGTTTCCCGTTCATCAGGTACTCGCTCTCTCCCGAGCGATAGAGCCGGCGCGTGATGGTGATTTCGCCTCTGCGCTCGGCGGTTTTTACAGCCTCTGTCTTTAACGGCCCCTGGACAGCGTATCCATTTGCATGTACTTGCTCATCCAGCGAGACCGTCTCTGTAGATCCAAGATTTATCGGCTCGGGTGGCGCTTGATCGGGTATCAGCGTCATGGTTACCGAAGCCATCCCCAGGGGTTTCTTGTCGCGGGTCCCGGCGAAAATCACGTCTTCCATGCGGGCACCACGCAGACTCTTCGCGGATTGTTCCCCCAGCACCCAGCTGATTGCATCGCTGAGGTTCGATTTGCCGCATCCATTCGGTCCCACAATAGCGGCAATCCCGGTGCCGCTGAATTTCATTTCCGTGCGATCGTAAAACGATTTAAAGCCGTGGACCTCGACGCGTTTGAGCTTCAGCAAAACGATGATCCCCCTCTCCTGTCTGAAATCTCGGGGTGTCTCCTCAATTATAGGCAGTTTCCAAAAAGTTTTCAGGATATCTGCCCCTTCATACAGCGGTCTTCTTTTGGCTAAGCCCAATATCTTGGGTCTATGTCGTGGGGCGAACCGGTCGAGGTCCGGCAAACGTCCATTTAGAGTAGAGGCGGACATGCCGTATGCCACAAATACAGGGACCAAGCTGTTTTGGGAAGAGTACGGCAGCGGGCCTCCGGTCCTGATGATTATGGGCCTGAGCTTCACGCATGAAATGTGGTTCCGTGTGCTCCCCTCTCTAGGATCGCAGTATCGCGTAATAGTCTTCGATAACCGCGGCATGGGCCGGAGCGATGTTCCGAGAGGCCCGTATTCTATCCCGCAAATGGCAAGCGACGCTCACACCATTCTTGAGGCTGCGGGTGTTTCGGCAGCGCACGTCGTGGGTGCATCGATGGGTGGAATGATTGCTCAGGAACTTGCTCTCCGCTTTCCTCATTGTGTTCGCCGCCTGGTGCTGGCGTGCACGACGCACAGCGGTTTGTTTGCAAAATGGCCTGATTTTACGTACGGGCCGCAAGGCATTCGTTGGCTCAGAGGCGGCGCGCTCGAGCGGGAACAAGCCCTGATTCCGCTGCTTTACGCTGACACGACGCCGCGCCAACGCATTGAAGAGGATCTTCAGATTCGTTCGCGTTGCCAGTGGTGCTATCGGGGTTTCTGAGTCAGTTAGCGGGAATCCTAGCGTGGAGTTCCTATCGCCGCCTCTCACGCATCGATGTCCCGACTCTGGTCGTGCATGGCGAACAGGATCGTCTGGTGCCGCCGCAGAACGGCAAAGTGGTGGCAAATCGAATTCCACATGCTCAGTTCCGTCTAGTGCCGCGAGCTGGTCACATGCTCATGACAGATCAACCCGGCATCTCCGCGCAAATTGTCTTGAACTTCCTGGGCCAGGAATGCCTCGAACCGGATCTCCATTAGCGTGATCATTAATGCTACCGGGCTGCCGCTATCTTTTCGGTTAACGCCGCTACCCCGGGCAGCTCAACACCGCTCAAAAATTCCAGTGATGCGCCGCCGCCCGTCGAGATGTGCGTGATTTTATCCGCGACGCCCGCGCTCTTGATCGCCTTTTCGGAATCGCCGCCTCCGACAACCGATACCGCGCCGGAATCCGCTACCGCCTTCGCCAACTCAACTGTCCCCTTATCGAAAGGCGGCATTTCAAAGATTCCCATCGGCCCATTCCAAATAACTGTTTTGGCCCCGCTGATGACCTTGGCATACTCGTCGATGCGTTTTCGGACCGATATCGACGGCGATGTCGTCCGGACCAATCTTCCTAACAACCTTATCGTCAGCTCCAGCTTTGACCTCTCGGACGACGATGTGATCCAACGGCAAAATCAGCTTGGTGCCGGCTGTCGCCAATAGCTGCCGCGCCAGATCAACTTTGTCTTCTTCCACCAAAGAACGCCCGGTCGGCTCGTTTTTGGCCCGCAAGAAGGTGTAAGCCATCGCGCCGCCGATGAGCAGCTTGTCTACGAGAGTTATGAGATTCTGGATGACGCCGATCTTGTCTGAGACCTTGGCGCCGCCGAGCAATGCCACGCAGGGCCGCTCCGGGTTTCTAGTAGCTCGTGTAAGCCATTCGAGTTCGCTGTCCATCAAGAGTCCGGCTGCTGCGATCGGAAAATGAGATACCATTCCCACGGTCGAAGCATGCGCGCGGTGCGCAGATCCAAAAGCATCATTCACGTAAAGATCAGCGAGTGAAGCCAACTGCTTTGAGAACTCCGGATCATTCGCCTCCTCTTCCGGATGGAAACGCAGATTTTCGAGCAGCAACACTTCTCCGGGATTCGGTTTCATGGCAGCGGTCTCGGGACCCACGCAATCAGGCGCCATCGCGACCGTCTTGCCTAACAGCTCGGTGAGCCTCGCCGCAACCGGAGACAAGCTCATGGCCGGATTCCGTTTCCCTTTAGGGCGGCCGAGATGGCTGGCCAAAACGACACCCGCGCAATGCTCAATTGCATATTGAATGGTCGGAAGGGCTGCGCGGATCCGCGTATCGCTGGTAATTTCGTTCGTCCCGGGTACCAGGGGAACGTTGAAATCTGTTCGTATGAAGACGGTTTTGTCTTTCAAATCAAGATCTTTGATCGACAATTTGGCCATTAAGCCATTGTACGAGACCCGATTGGGCTGACGAGCTCCCTAGTGTTCCCATGTCATAAGCGCCCTAAACAGCGACAAAACACGGTAGCTTAGTACTAATAAGGAGTGTAGAAACTTTGGACATAGGCCGATAGTACTTCTGGAGGAAGCGTTTTCCAGTTCGCGGCCGAATGCGTGCTAGGGAAAAATAGACTTTGGAACTATAATCCTGGGAAGAAGCAAGGGAGAATCCCAGGCCTTAGTACAGAAGTACTACGTTCGCAATCGGAGCCGCTCGGGGGAGTATGGATGTAACAGGAGCTATTCGCTTACTAATTGTTGACGGACAACCAATCGTGCTGGAAGGCCTGCGGCACGTACTCAGCCAACATTCGGGTATTCAAATCATAGGCGAGGCAGTAGACGGAATAGAGGCGATTGAGAAGGCGGTCCAGCTTGATCCCGATGTTCTTCTGATGGATCTTAAGCTGCCTAGAATTGACGGGCTCAGTGTACTGCGTAACCTCCAGACCAGAGCGCCTCGATGCAAAATCATCCTATTCGCTTCTTCCGAGAGTAAAGACGATTTTGTCGAAGCCATGAAGCTCGGTAGCTGCGGCATTCTGCTGAAAGAGGCTTCGCCGAGTCTGATCGAAAAGAGTATCGTCAGGGTCCACGGCGGCGAAATCTGGCTCGACTCAAACACCACTGCGGCTGTTATACGGCACTTCGCGGCTCCCGGTGAGTTTCCCGCCCCGCACAGCAATGGCAAAACCACGCGGGAACGCGCGCAGCTCAGCCAACGTGAGCGCGAAATCATTGTTCTGATTGCGCAGGGCTACAAGAACAAAGAAATCGCGGAAAAGATGTTTATTACCGAGCAGACGGTGAAAAACCATCTTCATAATGTCTTCGATAAGCTGGGTGTCTCCGATCGGCTCGAATTAGCCTTATACGCAATCCACAACAGTCTGCACGTCAAGGCATAGGCTAAGCGGCCTCAAATTTGCTCGCACATCGTGTTGAGCGACAATCTAAGAACGCAACAAGCCCATCCGAAGGGTGGCCTGTCACGCCATGCCAAGTCTTCGCGAAGAAATCACGAAAGCTTTCTCACGGATTAGCAGGCGCAGTAGTTCCCACGATCATCCAACCGCGGGCGGAGAGACAGTTTTCCAGCCTGGCTCGCGTGAGGGAAGGCAATTCGGTTCGTATCGCATTCTCAAGCGACTCGGCGCCGGTGGAATGGGCGAAGTCTATCTCGCCTTCGATATCCGGCTTGAACGTCAGATCGCGCTCAAGTTTCTGCCGCCCCACCTTACATCAAATGAGCCAGCGGTTCGTCGTTTCCAACAAGAGGCACGAACAGCTTCCGCACTGAATCATCCCAACATTCTGACCATCCACGAAGTCGGTCAAATGGAGGGCGAACACTTCATCGCCAGCGAGTACATCGATGGAATCACGCTGCGCACCGCCCTGCGTCGCAAATCCGTTGACCTCGTCACCGCGATCGATATTGCCACCCAGGTAGCCTCCGCGCTTACGGCTGCGCATTCAGCGGGCGTTATTCACCGTGATCTGAAGCCCACCAATATCATGATTCGTCCGGATGGCTATGTGAAAGTGATTGACTTCGGCCTGGCGAAGCTTATCCAAACCTCGGGTCATAACGCGCCGATTAGATGAAAAATGGACGCGTCCCGGAACCGTGATCGGCACCGCCGACTACATGTCGCCTGAACAAGCCCGCGGCGATGCGATCGATCACCGCACTGATTTGTGGAGCTTGGGAATCGTCCTTTATGAGATGGTGGCGCAGAGACGTCCCTTCGATGGAGACACGGACAACCACATCATCGCTGGCATTCTCGATAAACCTTTGCCGCCGATTCATCACGCCCAGTCCCTCCCGTCTGGACTGATCAGTATCATCGATCGTGCGCTGGTGAAAGATCGTGCCAAGCGGTATCAGACCGCACGCGACCTGTTGTCCGACCTTCATCAACTCAGCGAGACACTGCCGCGATCTGCCAGCAGCATTAGGCCGATAATTTTTTCACAGCGTACGGACATTAGAAGACGGCTCGGTCTTATAGCTGGGATCATTGCTTCATTGATCGTCGGATGCGCGATCTGGTGGTGGGGGCTGAATGGCAAGGAAACCATCCTCGGACCCGATTGGTTTCGAATCGAGTCCGTCCGCCAACTCACCTTCAACGGAAGAACAAAGCTTGCGTCCATATCACCAGATGGTAAGTACCTGGCATTCGTCGTCGGCGACGAAGGTGGAACAGAAACTCTCTTCCTCAAACAGGTAGATCAGTCTTCAGAACAGATCAAATTGCCGCCGAGAAAAATTGACTACGAAGGCATTACGTTCTCTCCTGACAACCAAACAATGTTCGTTGTGGAAAAAGACGAGAAGTTGTTGGGAAGGCTTTATCCCGTGCCTATCGTTGGAGATCGCCCGAACACACCGGTTCTGGTGGATATAGACGGGCCGGTTTCATTCTCTCCTTCCGGCGATCAATTCGCGTTTGTTCGATGGACACCGGACCGCCACGAAAGCGCTCTCGAGCTAGCCAGCAGCTCAATTAGCGGTTCTCAGCCGAGGACCTTGATCTCGCTTCAAGATTTCACAATCATGCGGAGAGTGGCCTGGTCTCCGCGCGGCGATCGGATTGCCGCATTCCCGTTTAGCAACTCGGCGAATGCGAACGGCGAAGGAACCCTTGACCTCATAGATCTGAAGGGCCGCCAATCCCGGAGAGTTCTGCCGAATTGGTGGCTTATCGACCAGCCCTGTTGGACTGCTAACGGCAAGACGTTGATTGTTTCTGCAGCTGCACGAACTGAAGGCGAGAACCGTGAACAGCTGAGGGAAATTGGGATAAGGACCGGTGAGATCCATGACATCACCAAAGATTTAGCGGGGTACGCGAGCGCTACTCTCACTCGAGACGATCAGCAGCTTGCCGCTGTGAAACTGGAATCGAAAGCGACACTCTGGATTTCCGCTAAAAACGACTTCAAAACTGGCCAGAACGCCTCAGCCGAAGCCGAAGAGCATCCTAGCTTGAGCTGGTCGGACGAAAGTCACGTAATCTTAAACTCACAGCGGGGTGGGTATCCGAATCTCTGGCTCCTCGATACAAGCTCGGTGGCTCGTGTGAGTCTCACAAACGAACCTTATATCGAGAGGGATGCCACATCGGTGCCCGGGAGCACTGCGGTTGTTTTCTCATCTAACCGCTCCGGTGAATTTCACCTGTGGAGATTCGATGCGGAAACAAACGCATACACGCAGTTGACGTTTGGCCCGGGATACGATGAAGCGCCAACCATTTCGCCGGATCGCAAGTGGATTGTCTATACATCCTGGACCGCCAACAATCCCCGGTTGTATAAGATTCCTGTGAGCGGCGGAAGGCGGTCTCAGATCGGAACCCATCTCGCGACGCATCCCGCAATCTCCCCCGATGGCAAGTCTATCGCCTGTCATATGCCGGATCCGAATAGTTCGCGCTGGACGGTGGCCGTGATTCCACTCGACGGAGTAGGGACAACGCAGCTATTCCCCTCGGCGAACATACCTGTGCGCTGGTCGCCCAATGGAGCGGCTCTTACGAGCGTTCTCACGGACGAAAGAGGTGTGTCGAACTTGTGGGATTTTCCGATCGATGGCTCCGCTCCGCGCCAACTCACGAGTTTCGATGATGAGGAAATCCTGACGTTCGCGTGGTCGCCCCAAGGTAACCAGTTGGCCTGTATTCGAGTGAGTTCAGCTCGAGATGCCGTGCTCTTCAAACGGCAGAAGTCATGAGTGGCCAGAGAAATGCCTCAAAATCAATCGAAAAGGAGTTAAGAAATGAGCAGTTCCGACCCTATCACGAAATCCATCCCCGCCAGTGGCCCTAATCCTCCACACGGCAAAGCTCTGAAACCTGGCGTTCACGCCGAGATTATGGTCAAATCAGGACCGAATCCGCCACATGGCGGACCCGCGCCTCATCCGGTTGGAGCGGGCGCCGCTGCCGCACCTGCCCCGGCCCCAAACGCGCAGCCAGAAGCCGAAACCCGCAGCGGTGCGGTATCCGTTCGTCTCTCGGTTCAGAAAGCGCAGCCGTTCTCTGTGTTTCTTGCGACGCCCGACAGAAATCCCATTCAAATTGAATCACTGGAAATTGAAATCTACGATACAGATCGATCCGTTTTTACCACGGCGCTGAGTGCTGATCTGCCGGTTGTGCTGAGCAACCCAGACGAGTCTCACATCTTCCCCTTCACCGATCAACAACTTGCCAAGTTTTCGCAGCACTTGAAGATTGGCAACACTGTAGAGGTGAAGATACGCTATCTGGCTCCAGATGATTCAGATCTGACGATCGGGATTGTCGGAAAAGAGTCTCACAATAACCTCGGGACCTTTATCGAACATTTGTTCCACGCAAAGTAGCAAGGCGTAAGCTCACGCTGTTCCTTCGACTGTGCGTTGCGCGACAATCTAAGAACGCAACAAGCTCACACAAGAGGTGGCCTTCCGCCGCATGCCAAGTCTTCGTGAAGAAATCACGAAAACATTCTTGCGGCTAAGGCGGCGTGGCGGCACACGGTCCGTTTCAGCTGGACCTCAGGAGACGGTTGCGCAGCCGAGACCTCGGGTGGGACGGGAGTTCGGGCCCTATCGCATCCTCAAGCTCCTCGGAGCTGGTGGAATGGGGGAGGTTTACCTCGCTCTCGACATCCGCCTCGGGCGGCAAATCGCGCTCAAATTTCTGCCGCCGGGCTTGGCCTCAAACCAAGTAAGCCTTCGTCGCTTCCAGCAAGAGGCGCGAACCGCTTCGGCGCTCAATCACCCCAACATTCTGACCATCTACGAAGTCGGTCAGATGGAGGGCGAGTTCTTCATCGCAAGCGAATACATCGATGGAATCACTCTGCGGAGCGCTCTCCATCGGGGGTCGGTTGACCTCGCCACTGCGCTCGACATCGCAACCCAGGTAGCCTCTGCGCTTACGGCTGCGCACTCAGCTGGCGTCATTCACCGTGATCTCAAACCGGGCAATATCATGATCCGGCCCGATGGTTATGTAAAGGTGATCGACTTCGGTCTGGCAAAGCTTACCCAGAGCTCGGATCACGAGAGCGCGATCGACGAGGCCTGGACACGTCCCGGATCGGTGATTGGCACCCCTGATTACATGTCTCCTGAACAAGCTCGCGGCGACAAGCTCGATCAGTCGCACGGATCTCTGGAGTCTCGGCGTTGTTTTGTATGAGATGGTCGCGCACAGGCGGCCCTTCGAAGGAGAGACGGAAAGCCACGTCATCGTCGGTATCCTCGATGCGCCTGTACCGCCTATCGAAAACGCACAGAGCATACCTGCTCCGCTCATCGACATCATAAGCCGTGCGCTGGCCAAAGATCGCGCTGCGCGCTACCAGACGGCGCACGAAATGTTAGCCGATCTGCGACAACTTAGCGGTCATTCCGGTGTCGGGACGCGTATCGGGCTAAGCGCTCCACGGAAAGATTCCCGTGCCCAGCGCCTCGCGCTTGCCGTAATGATTGTTGTCTTAGTACTCGTCTGCGGCGTTTGGTGGTGGGGTTTTCATGGCAAGGAGATCGTGCTCGGACCCAGCTGGTTCGAATTTGAATCGGCAAAACGAATTACCTTCGACGGAAACGTGAACTTAGCTGCCATCTCGCCTGACGCCAAGTACCTTGCGTACGCGTCCGGAACTGACGGCAATGAAGTGCTCCGAATACGTGCGCTCGCAGCGGGCTCTGAGCGCCAGCTTCCGATCGCAACCGATCGCTACATAGGGCTCACGTTTTCGCCCGACAGCAAGTCTCTGTACTACGTGTTAAGGGATCCACAAAAGGAGTTGGGCCGACTCTTTACGACGAGTGTCGATACTTTCGCAAGTGCTCCCAGCAGCATGATCCTAGAAGACATTGACGGACCGGTCACATTCTCTCCCGATGGCCGGCACTTCGCATTCCGGCGGCATTGGGAAGAACGGAGCAGCGCTGGAGACGCCGTCCTGATTGCTGATGAGAGTAATTCCAGAAACGGCCGCCCAATTGTGAGGCTCACGAGCACTGAGATACAAGATCAATTAGCATGGTCGCCTCATAACGATTGGATCGCAGCCGTTGTCTTCCCGGAGCGCCTCGCGAAAGCTACACAGCCGATTGTCAGCCTGTTCTCGTTAGACGGCCGGCTGAAAAGGCAGTTCTCATCCGCCGACTTACGAGTTCTCGCTCTTCCGATTGCACTCGACGGCGGATCCCTACTCGTATTTGCGGGCTTGCCTCAAGGCGCTGAACAAAAGCATCTCGTCCAATTATTTGTTCCAACCGGGGAGTTCCATGAAGTACCTTCTGACATTCTCGGCTTCAACAGTATCGGAGTGACGAATGATAGCCGCACTCTGGCTGCGGTAAGACTCTATCAAAGGTCGACCATATGGTCCGCGGATGCATCAGATCTCAACGCGGCCCGGAAACTTATGCCTGATATCGAAAGCATCGGCTCCTTCACTTGGTTGGACAGCGGCGATATCGTTTTCCCTTCCGAGCGCAGCGGGAACTTAAGCCTTTTCCGTCTGGATCAGACCGGCAATGTGCGCCCCATTGGCAAACCTGAGCGCTGTGTCGAGTTTCAGCCGGTCGCTGTGCCGGGCCAGTGGATGCTTGTGTACTCGTCGAATTGCGCGCACGGCGGGGATGATTTCAACCTTTGGACCCTCAATCTCCGGAATGGCGCTCGCGTGCAACTCACGAATGGTTCCAATTACGAATACCAGCCCGATGTATCGGCCGATAGCAAGTGGATCGCATTCACATCGTGGGCTTCAAATATCTCATCCGTTTGGAAGATTCCTGCGACGGGCGGCATACCCATTCGCCTTTCGCCAGACCAGGCTCGTTATCCCTTCTTCTCGCCCAATGGAGAACAAATCGTCTGCCAAATTCGCGAAGCGGGCGGGCCTTGGCGTGTAGCAATTCTGTCTGCCTCCGACGGTCGCATGCTGCAGCAGTTCCCGAACTTGCCCATTACCGGCATTGTGCGTTGGAGCCCGGACGGCTCTGCATTGGACTACGTCAAGGTGCAAAACGGCGCTTCTAACATTTGGCGGGAGCCGTTAAACGGTGGCCCACCCCAGCAAAGTACGCATTTGGGCGAAGACAACGTTATATACTTTGCTTGGAATCACAACGGAACTAAACTTGCATATGTACGTGGTCGAGCCGAAAGCGATGTGGTCCTTTTGCATCGCACGACTCGACATTAACTGGAGGTAAGGATATGGCAGAAGCACGTCAGGGCCCCAGCGGACCTCACGAATTACAATCGTACTTGGACCCCCTCGAGCACGCCGAACGCGAGCTTCATGAAACAGCGGAGAATCCCGGAATCGGCAGCGCCCCGGGCACTGCGCCCGCCTTGGCAGACGAACCAGTCGAATAGCCGGGTGGTCGCTTCAGTTTCGTAGGCGCGTTTTCCTGCTGTTAGAATAAACGCGGTTCGCTGGTTACAATTGAGATAACTAGCTGACCAAATGGATACAGACAAGCAGGCCCGGCACATCCGGCGTCAGGCACTCGAAGACGCTCTAGCCACGCGTGTACTCGTGCTGGATGGAGCCATGGGCACCATGCTGCAAGAACGTCAGCTTACGGCTAACGATTTCGGTGGCCCCGCGCTCGAAGGCTGCAATGAAAACCTGGTAGCAACGCGTCCGGACGTCATTTTGGATATTCATCGCGCGTACTACGAGGCCGGTTCGGACGTTGTTGAAACCAACAGCTTTGGTGGGACAAAGATCGTGCTAGCCGAGTATGGGCTCGAGGACCGCTCCTACGATCTCAACTTTAGTGCTGCCAAGCTCGCGTCTCAGGCTGCGAGCGAATTTTCGAAAACTGGCCGTATGCGTTTTGTCGCCGGTTCCATGGGCCCCACCACGAAGGCCATGACGGTCACGGGCGGCATCACCTTTCCCGATCTCGTCGCCAACTACTACGAGCAGGCAAAGGGGCTTATTGAAGGCGGAGCCGACATCCTGCTGCTTGAAACTTGCCAGGACACGCGAAACATAAAGGCGGGCCTGCTCGCCATTGATCGGCTGGGCCGCGAGGTCAATTATCCGATTCCTACCATGGTGTCCGGCACCATTGAACTGATGGGTACAATGCTCGCTGGCCAAACTGCCGATGCGTTCTACACTTCGGTTTCGCACGCGCGCCTTTTGTCGGTTGGCCTGAACTGTGGAACTGGCGCGGAGTTCATGACCGACCACATCCGGTCGATCCACGAACTCGCCACCACGCGCGTCTCCTGCTACCCCAACGCCGGATTGCCGGACGAAGAAGGCAAGTATCTCGAAACGCCCACCAGTCTGGCTGCTCAACTCGAGCGATTCGTCGATCATGGCTGGCTCAATATTGTCGGCGGCTGCTGTGGCACGCGTCCCGATCACATTCGCGTCATCGCTCAAATGGTCGAAGGCAAGAAGCCGCGTGAACCGAAACAGCCAACGCACCGGACTTACTTCTCCGGCATTGAAGCGATCGAAGCCGAAGAGAGCAATCGCCCCCTGATCGTGGGCGAGCGGACAAATGTCATCGGCTCGCGCCTGTTCAAGAAGATGATCTCGGAGGAGAAGTGGGAAGAGGCCACTGAAATCGCGCGCTGGCAAATCCGGAACGGCGCCCACATTGTAGATGTCTGCCTCCAATCCAGCGAGCGCGAAGAGCTGAACGACATCCCGGTGTTCTACGAAAAGCTGATCCGTAAGATCAAGGCGCCGGTCATGATCGATACAACCGATCCACGCTCCGTCGAACTTTCGCTCACCTACTGCCAGGGTAAGAGCATTATCAACTCCATTAACCTCGAGGATGGCGAAGAGAAGTTCGAGCGCATTTGTCCCATTGCTCGCGCTTACGGCGCCGCTCTTGTGGTCGGCTGCATCGATGAAGACCGTGTTCAGGCACAGGCGTTCACTCGTGAACGCAAAGTGGCTGTGGCCGAACGATCGGTCCATCTGCTCACCACGAAATACGGTGTTCCGCCCGAAGACATCATCATCGACCCACTCGTTTTTCCTTGCGCTACCGGGGATGAGAACTATATTGGCGGCGCGGTAGAAACCATTGAGTCCATTCGCCTGATCAAAGAGAAGATTTCATACGTCAAAACGGTGCTCGGCATCTCGAACATTTCCTTCGGTCTGCCCGCGAGCGCCCGTGAGGTTGTCAATTCCGTTTTTCTTTACTACTGCACGAAAGCTGGTCTCGATCTCGCGATCGTGAACGCCGAAAAACTAGAGCGCTTCGCTTCCATTCCGGAGGAGGAACGCCGTTTAGCTGAAGCTCTGCTCTTCAACACTCCCCCGGTCAACGTGCCTGCCGATCATCCCAGCGTGGCCTTGCTCGAAGCTGTTCCAGAAGATTGGAGACAGCAATCGCGTGAGCAAAAAATAGCGGTCAACCAGTTTCATATTGCTGCCATTTCCGAGCACTTTCGCGGTGCGACAGGACGACAGAAAAAGAAAACGGCCGATCTCCCGCTGGATGAGCGCCTGGCCAATTACATCATCGAGGGCACCAAGGACGGGCTTATACCCGATCTCGACCTCAAGTTAAAAGAAGGGACCGCGCCGCTCGACATTATCAACGGTCCATTGATGGCCGGCATGGGCGAAGTTGGCCGCCTCTTCAACAACAATGAGCTGATTGTTGCTGAGGTGCTGCAGTCCGCGGAAGCGATGAAGGCTGCTGTGAGCCACCTGGAGCAGTTCATGCAGAAGACTGAATCTTCCACGCGCGGGAAGATCGTTCTGGCGACGGTTAAAGGCGACGTTCACGATATCGGCAAGAACCTGGTCGAGATCATTCTCAGTAACAACGGTTACAACGTAGTCAATCTGGGCATTAAGGTGCCTCCTGATGAGCTCATCAAGGCCTATCAGCACCACAAGCCGGACGCGATCGGCCTGTCGGGCCTTTTAGTCAAGAGCGCTCAGCAAATGGTGACCACGGCAGGCGATCTGAAAGACGCGGGTGTCCATGTTCCCTTGCTTGTCGGCGGCGCGGCGCTATCTGAAAAATTCACCAAAACGAAAATTGGGCCCAACTACTCGGCGCCGACCTTTTACGCCAAGGATGCTATGACGGGCCTTCGGCTCATGAACGAGATCATGGACCCCGAGTTGCGCGATCAGGTCCTTTTACAGCACGTCTTCCGCGATGTTCCTGCAGAAGCTGCAATCAGCGAGCCAGCGCCGGCGCCTTCAGGCGAAGCGCGCAGTCCGAAAGTTCACACAAATATTCCAATCCCGCCTGCGCCTTACCTCGATCGCAAGCTCCGCAGCCTTCCGAATCTCGCCGAGATTTGGAGCTACATCAACCCGTTCATGTTGTATGGCCGTCACCTAGGGTTCAAAGGCAATTTCGAAAAGCGCTTAGCCGAGCGAGATCCCAAGGCACTCGAGCTGTTCCACAATCTCGAAGAAGTCAAGCGCGAAGCGATAACGTTCATGAAGGCCCGCGCGGTCTGGCAATTTTTTGAAGTCGAGCGGGAAGGGAACACTCTGCATCTCTTCACACCTGGCTCGGCGGCACCTATCCAAAGTTTCCGTTTCGGCCGGCAGGCGAAGTCCGATGGTCTCTCTCTCAGCGATTATGCCCTCGAGCCGCAAGATGGAAGCCGCGATCACATTGCGTTATTCGTCGTCACGGCTGGCGAAGGCATCATCGAGCATTCGGAACAAGCTAAATCGCGAGGCGAATACTTCAAAGCGCATGCGCTCCAGGCGCTGGGCATTGAAACTGCCGAAGCTTGCGCCGAGTGGCTGCATCGCCGTATCCGCGAAGATTGGGGACTTCCCGATCCTCCCACCATGACAATGCAAGAGCGTTTCACTTCCCGTTACCGAGGGAAGCGTTACAGTTTCGGCTATCCGGCCTGTCCGAGCCTGGAGGACCAGGCCAAATTGTGGCGCCTTTTGCGGCCTGAAGATATTGGTGTTCAGCTCACTGAAGGCTTCATGATGGAGCCCGAAGCCAGCGTCTCGGCGCTTGTGTTTCATCACCCGGACTGCGTTTATTTCAGCGCGGCCGAGGAACCCGAACCGGCTTACGCGTAGAAAGTAGATTCGGTTATTGGGTGATCCCTACCTGTGTCAATAACCACGCGTACTCAAACGACTGATCTTTGAGCCGGTCATATCGCCCCGATGCTCCTCCGTGACCGGCTGGATCCATTTTGATTTTTAGCAGAAGAGGATTGCTGTCGGTCTTCAGTGTGCGCAGGCGCGCCACATACTTCGCGGGCTCCCAATACATTACCTGGCTATCGTTGAAGCTCGTGGTTACCAGCATCGCCGGATAAGCGCGTTTCTCGAGATTGTCGTACGGGCTGTAAGTCTTCATGTAGTCATACGCCGCTTTCTCGTTCGGATTGCCCCATTCCAGGTACTCGCCAACCGTGAGGGGCAGAGAAGCGTCCATCATGGTGTTCATGACGTCGACAAATGGAACAGCTAGATGTACGGCGTGAAACAGCTCAGGAGACATATTGACTACGGCGCCCATCAGCAGCCCGCCTGCGCTGCCCCCTTCAATCACCAGCCGTTCGCGAGATGTCCATTTCTCCTTGATCAGGCACTCAGCCGAATCGATGAAGTCGTAAAAAGTATTCTTTTTCTTCATCAACATGCCATCCTCGCGCCATTGCTCGCCCATCTCGTCGCCGCCTCGAATGTGTGCGATCACATAAGCCATGCCGCGGTCAAGCAGAACCAGACGGGAACTCGAAAACGTTGCCGGCGTGCCGAATCCATACGAGCCATAGCCATATAGAAACAGCGGTCCGTTCCCATCCTGTTTGAAGCCCTTTCTTGTAAACAATCGAGAGCGGTATCTTCACGCCATCGCGCGCTGTCGCCCATAGTCGTTCCGATGTATATTGTTTCGGATCATAGCCGCCAGGAATTTCCTGCTGCTTCAAAAGCTGGCTCTTGCCCGTCGTAGTGTCGTAATCGAATACGCTCGATGGCGTGATAAGGCTTTGATAGCTGTAGCGGAATATTTTCGTGTCATATTCCGGATTAACGCCGGCCGATGCGGAGTACACGGGCTCCGGAAACTGGATATCGCGCCAGGAACCAGTTGCGAAGTCGTGAACTCGCAGATGATTTAGGGCTTGCGATTTTTCAACCGAGATGGCGAAATCCTTAAACAGCTCAATGTCTTCAATCAGTCTGCCGTCCTGGGCTGGGATAAAAGTCTTCCAGTTGTCACGGCTCGGATGCGCTTCAGGCGCGGTCACAATCTGGAAGTCCTTCAGCTCGTTTCCGGCTGAATCCCTATTGGTGCGGATGTAAAACAGACTTTCGCGGTGATCGACATAATAACGATGCTTCTTCTCACGCGGCAGGAAGACAGCAAAGTTTTTTTGCGCTTCGGCTGCCGGCAGATAGCGGAACTCCGTTGTATCCTTACTCGTAATAGCGAGCAGCAGATACTTCTTATCGCGAGTTTTCTCGAGGTAGATGTCGTAAAGCTCGTCATTTTCCTTGTAAACCGGATCGAAAGCGGTCGAGCCGAGGACATGTCGCCACAGCGTGTCCGACCGTTTCGTGATTGCATCCTCGGTGGTTAAGAAAAGCGTTTTATTGTCAGCGGCCCATTCGACAGATGTTACCCGCTCAGTGGTGTCGGCCAGAACTTCGCCGGTCCGCAGATTCTTCACGTGCAAGCCATATTGCCGGAAACCGCTGTAGTCAAGGGTGTACGCGAGCAGATTCTGATCGTCGCTGATGGCAAAGGCGCCCAATCCGACGAACTTCTTGCCCTCGGAAAGCTGGTTCAAGTCAAGCAGCACCTCTTCGGGTGCTTGCATGCCATGTTTCCGGCAGCGAATCGGATACTGCTTACCCTCCTCGGTGCGCGAATAGTAAAAATATGCGCCGCGGCGAACCGGCACGTCCAAATCAGTCTGCTTAACGTGCCCCAGCATCTCCTTGTACAGTTCGTCCGCGAACGGCTGGACGTTCTTCGTCATAGCCTCGGTGTAGGTGTTCTCAGCCTCCAGGTACTTTGCGACCTCGGGATTCGATTTCTGGCGCAACCAGTAATAATCGTCAACGATTGTCGCGCCATGCCGCACTTCCTGATGCTCCGTGCGCGGGGCAACTGGCGGTGTCGTGATTTGCGTGTCTTGTGCGTTAGCTGATGTCAATCCGATTGCCAGAACCAAAAAACAACATCTCATGGGAAAGTACGCGGTTTAGAGTATCACAAGGCTGCTAACGGCTATTGCCCGTGATCTTCCGTATGAACGCGACCTCCTCGGGTCGATAGGGCGTGCCATCCTCATGGAAGATGTCATGGAACCAGACATTAGGTTGCCGATCTACATAAGGGCGCTGCCATGAATCCCACGGCAAGTATGTCTGCGATTTTCCCGCGACGAATCCCCAGTTGATTGCCCCGACTTTAAACTGCTTCGCGATCGGCAGAATGTTTTCAAATGTGCTGCCTCTTGGCCGTGCCATGTATTCGCTGCAAATCTCTGGCCGTCCGAATCGCTGTAAAGCCTTCACTTCCTTTTCAAATATTGCGGGCGGATCGTAGTTATGAAACGAAACTATGTCCGATAATTCAAGCTGCTCCGTAGCCATGGGTGAAAGCTTCTCACGCAGCTCCGGGTCCTCATGCCAGATTCCGCTTGTTAGGGGCTGTTGCGGTCCCGCCAAACGAGCCCATCCAAAAGCCTTGGGCAGTAGCGTGAGGACCAGGTCCACTTTATTCTTCGGCTCTGATTGTCCGTAGCTCGAGCCGTTTGTGTTATCTGGCTCGTTCCAGATGTCCCAGCCCAAAACGCGCTCATCTTTCGCAAACGCTCCCATTACGCCCTTCACGTAGGCTTCGAGGCGCGGATATTGTGACGCGTCTTGCAGCGCTTCGGCTCCCGGACTCTGCACCCAACTCGAATTGTGTACACCGGGCCGGGGCTCCCGCTGCTTCCCAAGATGCGGAAACGGATCCCAGCACGAATCGAAAAGGACAAATAGCGGTTTGATCTTGTGCCTTGCGCATATTTCGAGAAACGTGTCTATTCGTTTTTTGAAGCCTTCGCTATCTTGCTTCCAAAGCAGATCGTGGAGGAAAACGCGCATCGTATTCATACCCAACCCTTCGGCCCACTCTAATTCGGTGTCGATGCGTTTGGGATCGAAGGTGTCCGCCTGCCACATCTCGAGCTCATTAATTGCGTAAGAGGGTATGTAGTTGCTTCCGACCAGCCATGGCTCTTTTGCATACCACTTATTCGCATGCTCTGGTGTCCAACGATTGGACGGTACCGAAGCCTGCTGGGCAACGGCCGTAATTGCCAGCATTAGCGAAAGGCTCAAAATTAAGCTGGATAGTATCCGCTTCATAATTCGTCCTACGATTCTATATGGCTGTCGTTTCATGTAATGCTGCTCACGCGATCCATGTAATCGCGCTTATCATGCTCGCAACCTACCCTGCTGCATCGACTGACCGGATAACCATCAGCGCTCAACGTCTTTCAGATCGGCCGCTGCTTCGTCCCGCTCACGGGTGGTCGGAATTTGGCCTCTTCAATCCCGCCGCCATCAACGCCGGCGGAAAAACGGTGTTGCTCTTCCGTGCGCAAGATCGCAGTCATACGTCGCGGATAGGTTACGCAGAGAATACCGACGGTTTGCATTTCAAAGTAAGACCCGAGCCTGTCCTTTCTCCAGAAGCGGATTATGAAAAGGGCGGGGGAGTCGAAGATCCGCGTGTAGTTCAAATCGATGGCACTTACTATCTCACTTACACCGGTTACAATCTGCATTCCGCTCAGCTATGTCTAGCGACCTCAACTGATCTCATCCATTGGGACCGCAAAGGCGTCATCCTGCCTGCTTACCGTGGTACTTGGAACACACAATGGACGAAATCCGGCGCGATCGTTCCAGAGAAGATAAACGGGAAATGGTGGATGTACTATCTCGGTACGCGGAAAGATCCGGACGGTCAGTCGCGGGATTACATGGGCCTCGCTTCTTCAAATGATCTCCTGCATTGGAAAGATGCAACTCGGAAACCAGTTCTGGACCGCCGTCCAGGGAGATTCGACTCTCGCGTGATGGAGCCTGGGCCTCCTCCTACGCTAACCGAGGCCGGCATTCTTCTGCTATACAACGGCGCAGACGATCATCTTGTATATGGGCCCGGCTGGATTCTTTTTGCCGGCACGACCCGACCCGCGTGATCGCCAGAGCGGACCACCCGTTTCTCGTTCCAACACTTGAATGGGAGAAAAATGGCAATGTCCCGAACGTCATTTTTTTAGAAGGAGCTGTTCCGAAATCAAGCGCCGGGACGAATCACAATCTCGAATTCATCGGCTACTACGGAGCGGCAGACAAATTCATCGGTGCTGCCGAAATTCGGATAACCGTTCCCAGGTGACCTACAGGTGTTCTTCCACGTCATGCTACCGCGCCCTATAAGAACGGATCAAAACCGCCCCTGCGGCTTTAGGACACTACATAATGTTTGATGCGGGTCCATTGTCAGGAGATAATGCGAATGGTGGCCACCCAGACCCAATCGTCAATTTCGGCCGGACGCTTGCCCGGTCTACCGAGTGAGCTCGATCGCGACGCTCTGGTTCGAGCATTTCGGATTATGTATCTGGCGCGCTCGCTGGATGACAGAGAGATTCTTCTCAAACGGCAAAACAGGATCTTTTTTCAGATCAGCGGAGCTGGTCATGAGGCGGTAGAAACCGCAGCCGGGATGTTGCTGAAGCCGGGACACGACTGGATCTTCCCTTATTATCGTGACCGTGCGCTCGCCTTGGCGCTCGGCGTGAGTGCCGAAGAGATGCTGCTCCAGGCCGTCGGCGCGGGCCGCGATCCCCATTCCGGCGGCCGACAAATGCCCTCACATTGGTCGTCGCCGGCATTACGCATCTTCACAGCCTCCTCTCCAACCGGTACGCAGTTTCTTCAAGCTGCCGGTTGCGCTCAAGGAAAGAGTTATCAAGACCCAATGTCCGACGAAATCACGTTGGTCTGCGCCGGCGAAGGCGCGACCAGCGAAGGCGAATTTTGGGAGTCGATCAATTTAGCCTGCCTGGATGGTCTGCCACTGCTGTTTCTGATCGAAGATAACGGCTACGCGATCTCTGTTCCAGTTGAGCGGCAAACGGCCGGAGGCAACGTAACGCGTCTGCTTGAGGGCTTCCCTGGGCTCTTTCGGATGGAGGTTGACGGGACAGATTTCGTCGAGTCGTTCCGCGGTTTGGCGCAAGCCTTCGATTATTGCCGCGCTGGGCACGGCCCTGCGCTTGTACACGCGTCCGTAATCCGTCCTTATTCACATTCGCTCTCAGACGATGAACGCCTCTACAAACCGCAAGCCGAGCGCGAGCAAGAGGCAGCTAGGGATCCGCTCAGAACTTATCCTGAGTTCCTGATCAGCGAAGGATTCCTGGACCGCCATGCT
This sequence comes from uncultured Acidobacteriaceae bacterium, assembly GCA_963771565.1. Lineage (GTDB taxonomy): Bacteria > Acidobacteriota > Terriglobia > Bryobacterales > Bryobacteraceae > Bog-105. Next base: position 426,920 of record CAVYUB010000022.1, on the reverse strand, counting down.
CTCGAAGCTATCACTCATGAGATCGACCGAGAAGTTGCGGACATTACTCAGCGCGTGTTAACCGAAGCACCACCGCCGCGAGGCTCGGCCCTCCAATACCTGTATTCCGATAAGGTCGATCCTCAGTCAGATGCCTTTGATGTGCAGCCCCGTTTTCAGGGTCCGCCGCGCACCATGATCGACGCTATAAACCAAACCCTTATTGAAGAGATGCACCGTGATGAGCGCGTCCTGGTGTTTGGCGAGGATGTTGCCGATTGCAGCCGCGAACAGTATCTCTCGGAAGTGAAGGGCAAGGGTGGCGTATTCAAAGCCACCGCCAATTTGCAGCGTCAGTTCGGGCCCAAACGCTGCTTCAACACGCCGCTCGCTGAGGCTGGGATCGTCGGACGCGCGATCGGACTCGCGGGGCGTGGATTAAAGCCCGTGCCAGAAGTTCAATTTTTCGATTACATCTGGCCAGCTATGATGCAGATTCGGGATGAGTTGGCTACGATCCGCTGGCGCTCTAATAACGGGTTCTCTTGCCCGGTAGTACTTCGGGTTCCGATCGGAGGATATCTGACCGGCGGTGCAATTTATCACAGCCAGTGCGGCGAGGTGACTTTTACCCATATCCCCGGCCTGCGCGTTATCTTTCCTTCGAATGCTCTCGATGCTTGCGGCCTGCTGCGTACGGCCATTCGCAGCGATGATCCCGTGCTCTTCCTCGAGCACAAAAAACTCTATCGCGAGCCATATAATCGTGCGCCGCACCCGGGACCTGATTTCACAATCCCATTTGGAAAAGCAAAAGCAGTAAAGCCGGGCGAGAGCCTCACTATCATCACTTATGGTGCGCTCGTGCAGAAATCGATGCAGGCAGCTTTACAAATTGAGCAGCGCGCCCGTAACGCATCCGTCGAAGTCATCGATTTGCGAAGTCTGTCTCCGTACGACTGGGAGGCGATTTGCGCGTCCGTAAAGAAAACCAGCCGCGTGTTGATTGCTTATGAGGACACACTCTCTTGGGGCTACGGTGCCGAGATCGCCGCGCGAATTGCGGACGAGCTTTTTACGAATCTCGACGCGCCGGTGCGCCGCGTCGCAGCCCTTGATACGTGGGTGGGATATAGCCCGCAACTCGAAAGCGAAATTCTTCCGCAGGTGGACGATCTTGTTCGCGAAGGCGAACGGTTACTGAGCTACTGAGCGGTCCTTACCAATCAATCTGAGCTGGGAAGAACTCAGCCACGAGATCTTCGTAATACGGCTTCAGCTGCTTGAGATCGGGTCGATCGTTCCCCTTCGAATAAAGGTCGTACGGACTAAACTTCCTGACCCACTCAAACATTTGCTCGTCGTGGTCGTTCATCAGATGCCGGTACGCACCATCCTTATGCGCGGCATAGAAAGAGTGATACCGCAACATGTACTGCGCGGGCTCCGGTACGTAGTTCTTTGTCACGTTGTAGATGTACTCGTCATGTCCCCATGACATGCACACGCTATCTAGGCCGCATCGAGGCTCATAAATCCCGTATAAGCCCTGATAGTCAGCAACCTTGCTGTCCGGATTCGCCTCGAAAAATTCTGGAAATACGATTTGATCTGAGTACGCGCAGCCGACCGGGAACGTATCGCCTACCACAGCCCATTGAGGCTCACCGTAAAGGCATAACACTTTGCCCAAATCGTGGATGAGCCCAGCGAGGACAAACCAGCGCGGATGACCATCCCTCCGAATAGCCTCCGATGTTTGCAGCAAATGCTCAATTTGGGAGAGGTCTGTGTCGGGGTCACTGTCATCTATGAGCGTATTCAGATAGTCGGCCGCTTCCCAGATGCTTTTCTTTCCGCGGTTTAGCTTCAGATATTCAGCTCTCTTGCCGAGCACGAAATCTACCGTTTGCTGCGCATGATTCTGCCGATAAAACTCGGTAACACCGGGATTCGCATCAGCGGAGTGGTTACGAAACTCATCCTCTGATTTACCCTCCTGGTAGCGTACGGCGACAAAGTCGTCCCATTCGTCGAGGCTCTGTAAAGGCTGGGTAGATTGACTGGTCATGGAAGTCTCCGTTCCGATGTAACCAGTTTAGTCGAAAACCTAAGTTGCATTCGTATCGACCCGTTTCGTGCGCACGCCCATCAGCACGAGCGAACTCAGAATCGGTGGCACGGTTACAATCCAAACTACTTCCGTGTACAGCTTGTGATCCGACAAGAATCCGATAATCGGCGAGATCACGGTTTGCAAAAGGCCATAAGCGCAAGTGAGCGCTGAAATGGCCAACCCCGAGCGGGCGGCTCCGTACAGATCAATCGGGATGGCATATATATTGACGCTGCCCGCGAGCGCAAAAAAGAAACTGATGGAAATAATTGTGGTTGCCCATCGCGCATCGGCTGCGAAGGGAAGCAGAAGCGTTATCAGCGAACCTAGAGCGCTTACCCAAACTGCCTTTCGACGCGCTGCCACGGGCTCAATCCCATGCTTAACCCACCTCAGCGACATCCAGCCGCCAAAAAATCCGCCTAAGTTCGAGATCAGCGGCGGTATCCATACGTAACTCGCCGATTCTTGCAATGTCAAATTGTGAACCCGAGTCAGATAAAGCGTTGTCCAGTTAGACCACAGTGAATAACTCCCCATCCACAGGACATTTGCCACTACCACCAGGATCAGCGGGCGTTCGCGCAACAGAGAGAATCCAGTATTTTTTTGCGAGACGTTTGAGCTGAATCCGGATGAGCCGTACTGTGGGCGGGATCGCGCGGCTAACGGCCAGCCAAACCGGAATCCAGGCAAATCCAAATAACCCGCTAATGACAAACGGCATGCGCCAACTGTGTGTTCTCGCCATGCTGATCCAGGCGGGAGCAATCGCCAAGCCGAGGCTCAGACCGATTTGATTTACCGCCGCTCCGAGCGCGCGCTCTTCCGGCTTCAGGTATAGGCCATTGAGTTTGCCGGCTGCGGGCACTCCGGCCGATTCGCCGATCCCTAGTGCCGCTCTGCAAACGATCAAGCCCCCGACGCCTCGCGTCAATCCTGTGCTTACCGCAGCGGCAGACCACCAGCTCACGGCGGCTGAAATTCCGCGATTCACGCCAGCACGATCCAGAAACCATCCAGCCAGAAGCGAACTCGCGGCATAAGCAATCGAAAATGCCGAAATCAAGAACCCGAACCCCGTCTGATTGAACGCCAGCTCAGCCATGATTAGCGGAGCCAGGGTAGCCAGAAGCTGGCGGTCAAGGTAGTTCAGCGTCGACGAGACCACGAACACGCTGAAAGCCAGCCACCGCAATCGAGCAGAGCGCATCATCTCTAAGCGTCTATGATCGGAGCAGTATATGGGCAAACCAAAGAATCTGACCGGCATCAATAGGCGCAGCTTCATGGGCACGGGTGCACTGGTCGCGAGTGGGACAATAGGGCTGACCGCCTCTACGCAACCTCCAAACGAAACAACACGCAGTTCGGAAAAACTCCGCGGCTGTATCACAGACGTGGGCGGTATTCGAGTTGGTCACTTTACCGATACTCGCAGACCGACCGGCTGTACAGTCGTGATCTTCGATAAACCAGCCGTTGCGGGTGTCGATGTGCGAGGCTCCGCCCCCGGAACGCGCGAGACCGATTTGCTCAATCCGATAAACACTGTCCAGCACGTTAACGCGATTCTGCTCTCGGGTGGCAGCGCGTTTGGGCTAGACGCGGCGAGCGGCGTGATGCGCTATTTGGACGAGCGCGGCCTCGGCTTTCGAATGGGATCGATTGTCGTTCCCATCGTCCCCGCTGCAATTCTGTTCGACCTGAGTCTGGGTGATCCAAAGGTTCGTCCCAATGCAGAGTCTGGGTACGCAGCTTGCCAAAATGCATCCGACGTGAACGTGGCCGAGGGTAACGTCGGCGCGGGCGCGGGTGCCACGGTCGGAAAGCTTTTCGGCATGCATTCGGCAATGAAAGGCGGGATCGGCACTGCCAGCGTGAAGATCCGCGAAACGGGCTTGGTCGTGGGCGCTGTCGTCGCGGTCAATGCAGTTGGAGATGTTTTCGACTCTAAAACTGGCAAAATTCTCGCTGGGGCGCGCGCTCCTGAAGGTAATGGCTTTCCAAACAGCATGGCTCAAATCCTGAGCGGACAGCGAGCGAAAACGAGAACTGGCGAGAACTCGACGATAGGCGTTGTTGCTACTAACGCTGCCTTAAATAAGACTCAGGCGACGAAGATTGCACAGATGGCGCAAGATGGTTTGGCGCGCACTATCAATCCTGTGCACACGCCCTTCGATGGCGACACCATCTTTGCCGCGAGTACGGGAACCAGCCACATTGAAGCAGACCTCACGACAATCGGCTCTATTGCCGCCGAAGTCGTCGCTCGTGCGATTAATCGCGCTGTGCTCGCGGCTAGCGGAATCGCAGGTTACCCAGCAGCCCGTGATGTCGCTCACGCGTCAAGATAACATTGATCCGTGCCTTCCGCGTTGAGCAGAGCTTTCCTAACGTCGATTTTCTTGGCGCTACTCGGTGCCGGTTTCAGCTTATGGCTTAGAGCACAGACACGCTCGCCCTCCGACGCGCCTCAGTTCACAACCGGCAACCGATTGATTCGACCAGCTGATTATCGGGAGTGGGTCTGGCTTAGCTCGGGCTTGGGTATGTCCTACACGCCACGCGTTGACCAGACCGCGAGTGAAGATCCTCAATTTGACAACGTGTTCGTCACGCGAGCGGCGTACCGGTCGTTCCTTGAAAAGGGCACTTGGCCGGATAAGACAATGTTCGTGCTCGAAACGCGGGCCTCGGCGAGTAAGGGCTCGATAAACCAGAGCGGGCATTTTCAGACTACGCTCACCGGCATGGAGGTCGAGGTAAAAGACGAGAGCCGTTTTCCCGGCAAATGGGCGTTCTTCGATTTGTCTGGTTCGGCAAACTCGGCATCGGCGATTCCTCGATCGGCTGCATGCTACTCCTGCCACGCACAGCACGGTGCGGTCGATAATACGTTCGTGCAGTTTTATCCCACTTTGCTGCAGGTTGCGAAACAGAAGGGTACTGTCAAAGCCGATCAGTAATATTCCGGACGAGCTGCGCTGCTCATCAACTCGTTATGCGGTAAATATAAGATCTTAAGCTTTGACTGGAACAACGCTCCACATACGTGAACCGGCGCGCAGTATCAGCGTAATCGTACCCTGTTTCAACGAGAACGAGGCCGTTGCACATTGCCATAAACGTCTCAGTGAAGTGCTCCGAGCATTAGACAGCTGGTACGAGATAGTCTACGTGGACGATGGCTCGAGCGACTCTACACTTACTACGCTGTGGGCGCTGCATTCTTCAGATCCGCACATCACAGTTGTTGAGCTTTCGAGAAACTTCGGTCACCAGATTGCCGTCAGCGCCGGGCTCGAAGCCGCAAATGGCGAGGTTGTCGTCATCATGGATGCGGATCTCCAGGATCCACCGGAACTCATCGAAACAATGCTTCACAAGTGGGAACAAGGCTATGAGGTAGTCTACGGCATCCGCGAAACACGGGAAGGGGAGACAGGATTCAAGCTGTGGACGGCAAAGATTTTTTACCGGCTTATCAATTCGTTGTCCGACGTCGCAATCCCCCACGATACCGGTGACTTTCGCCTTCTAGATCGAAGAGCGGTCGAAGCAATAAAGAGTATGCCAGAGCGGCATCGCCTGCTACGCGGTATGTGCAGTTGGATCGGATTTCGCCAGTACGGTCTCAAGTACACGCGCGGCGCACGAGTGGCGGGCGCAACGAAGTATCCACTGAAAAGGATGATTAATCTCGCGTTGGACGGGATCGCATCTTTCTCTACGCTTCCGCTCCGATTCGTCGCGGCAATAGGCTTCCTTTCGGCCGCGCTTTCCCTCGCTGGAATCCTTTATGCATTGGTTGTGCGGCTGTTCACTCACACTTGGGTCCCGGGCTGGACAATATCGTTTATCGGGATGCTCTTCTTAGGCGGCCTCCAGATGATGAGCATAGGAATTGTCGGCGAATATGTAGGCCGCATTTACGCGGAGACTAAGCAGCGGCCACTCTATTTGGCCCGCTCAATTCTTCAACGTCGTGGCGGTCCGCCTGAATAGATCCCGAACCACAAGCGCTCAGATGCATGTTAGCCCGCTGCTCAAACGGCCATTCGTTCGCCACACAGCACCATACCTGATTCTGATCGCTATCGCTATCTTGTATGCGGCATTTCTCACACGCACATACTATTGGGATGGCGTTTTGTTCTCGCTCGAAATCGAAGGCGTGCATGGAGGCAAGCTTCCGCGCGCGATCCTGTTTCATCCAAATCATCTTCTGTATTCCGCGCTTGGTTATTGGCTGTACTCCGCAGCTCTCGCTTGTGGCTTTAGTCTGCGAGCCATAAGTGTGTTGCAGATCTTTAACATCATTGTGAGTGCTGCCGCCGGTTTCCTCGTCTTTGTTCTCTCGAAGCGCGTCACCAACTCTTCCTCGATAGCGCTGCTTTGCTGGCTCCTTTTCGCTTTCGGAGCAACCTGGTGGAAGTTTTCAACAGATGCCGACAGTTACATCCTCTCCGTTTTGTTTCTCATTCTCACGATCATTTTGGTTTTGGAAAGCCCGCCCCGCATCATCCCCGCCGCCTTGTGCCACACAGCCGCGATGTTATTTCACGAGCTCGCAGTGTTCACCTATTTCCCGGTGATCGCAGCGATCGCGCTCGATTCCCGGCGATCGAAGACAAACAGATTATGGACCTCGATCGCTTATGCGATCGGTACAGGCGCGTGCGTCGGCTCTGCCTATCTCCTCTGCTACTCCCAAACCGACCGCGCCACGTATCCATCTCTATTCGCATGGATCACGAGTTACGCCTCCGATTCCGGGTTCACTCACTCACTTGCGCAAATCACGGGCTCCTACCTCGCCAGCTATATCAAGCTTTTTCTCGGAGGAAGGCTCAGCCTGATATATGACTACTTTTCCGTCGCGGTCTGTCTCTCTTTGGCCGTTTGCCTTACGATGTTGGTCTATGCTCTGTTGCTTTTTCGCCGTGCCCGCGTCGTCCGAGCGATCAACCCAAATGCCAGAGCAATATCTGTCCTTTGGGCGTGGTTTCTGCCCTATGCCGTGTTTCTCGCTTCCTGGGATCCGGGCAGCGCATTTCACAAGCTATTCGTGTGGCCGCCGATCGTCCTGCTAATTGGAACCTACATTGCCTCTCGCCAGCGCCTCACGGAACATATATACGCGTTCCACGCGCTTGCCGTCGCCTTAGCCGCCTGGAACTTTGGAGCGTTCATTTATCCTCATTCCCGCGTCACCGCCGACCCAGTGCTCGTGTTCGCCCAGACTCTGGATCGGCAGTTGCCGAGGAATGCAACCGTCTACTACCGCGCACTCGATCCCGATGATTGGTACTTGGAATATTTCGCGCCGGGACGGACTTGGTCACCCCTGCCGCCGCGCCCCCACTCCTGGCAGCAGCAACGACGAAGCCCCAAGGCCGGGCCTGTCTGCCTCGAAACTACAGCGCTCGATGAGCTCGAGAAAAACCCGCTGCATGCCTCTCAAATACTTCCCGAAATCGATCCCGAGCGCCGCTGGGATTTAGTGAACAGCAGACATAATATCCGGCTCGAGTGCCTGAAAGGCACACACTAACGGCGACATGCCCGTTCACTGCTTACTGAATCGGAAACTGGTTGACGCGAAGGCGTCATTCTGTATGTCAACTGTCTCCTCATGCCGCAACGCTCCGTTCACAAGCAGCAACGTATGGGTTCCTGTCGGCAAATGCAATGTCGATGGCGTATGTCCGAAATTTTTGCCATCGACAAATATGCTTGCGCCGGGCGGTGAAGACGTCACAACCAGCACTCCCATGTTCTTGCTTAACGTCACAAAGATGCTGTCGTCCGCTGGAACTGTAAAGATCCGGTGGGCCTCATTGTAGCCATTCAACTGGACTACCATCGTATGCCGGCCGTTTGGCAACGAAATAGTACAAGGAGACGTGCAGGCGTCCCGGAACCTGTTATCGACGACCATTTTCGCGCCCGGGGGATCGCTGAGCAGTTCGACATCGGCTAGTCCAGGGGCCGCGGATTCATCTGCTGCGGCGTGCCTGTCCGGCGCGGCCGAACCCGGCGAAGCCTTGTCGCTCGAACGCTCACCCTGATTTGCCTGTTCCGTCTGGCCCGGCCCCGTATTCCCGGAATTCTGTTTCGCGGGTGCGTTCTGCTCTGTTTCCGTACTCTCCGGTTTCTGGTTTGCCGGTGCGTTCTGCCCGGTGTCTGTGTGCTCCGGCTTCTGCCCTGCTGGTTCGCTCTGGGCTGGCTCCGCGTTTCCGGGATTCTGTTTCGCGGGCTGCTCCTCCTTTTTCGGTGGGTTCGTGTCCGTAGGTGGCGGAGCCATCGGAGCAGATTTAGTCTCCAGCACTTGGATGGGTATTTTTAAAGCTGACTTCCATTGCCGCAGGAAAACAGCAGCGCCGGCAATTGCCAGGCAAATCGCAAGCACCAAGCCGAATCTCTTGCCGAACGAGCCCCGTTGCGGAGCTTCCTCCAATTCTTGACTCCTGTCATCGCGCCGCCGCCTTTGGATAACTGGCAGCTCGTAACGAGCCGGTGAAGAAATTCCGGCCTCAGAACCGTAGTCGTGCCCAGATCTCGGAGTCTGTAATATCGCCGGCCTGGGACCCGGGCCGAGCGGGCGGCTTTTTTCTACCACGGTTTCTTCAAGCATGCTCCGCTCCCGCGCCCTGTCTTGTCCGGGCACGGCTATCCATTCATGAGACTCTGTCAGGGCACTCGAGAGCGCCCCCATAAAATCGCCGCAGGAAGCGAAGCGTTCATCAGGATTTTTTGCCAACGCGTGCTGCAGCACTTTGCCCACGCTCTCGCCCAGCTTCGGATTCACCTGCTCTGCCGGCTGAGGATCTTGTTTGCAGATCAGGTAAAACAATGCAGGAAGGTTCTCAGCAGCGAAAGGCTTTACTCCCGAGAGGATCTCGTACACGACCACCGCCAGAGAGAACTCGTCCGATCGTCCATCCACTGTCGTTCCCTGGATTTGTTCAGGCGACATATAATTCGGAGTGCCGATCATTGTTCCGCCCTGCGTCATCTCTTGTGAAATGAACTTCGCCACGCCAAAATCGGCGATCTTTGCCAACCGCTCCACCTCGGTTCGCCCTTCGGAGATGATGATATTAGCTGGCTTGATGTCGCGATGGATTATGCCCTTGCGGTGCGCGTAGTCAAGTGCCGCGGACACTTGCCTCAAGTAATGCAACAGAGCGCGCTTTTCCGGTAATGATCGCTTCCGCAACATCTTCTCGAGCGATAACCCGTTGACATACTCCATGAAGATGTAGGCGTACTCACCTTCTTCGAGCACGTCGTAAATTGTGATTATGTTGGGATGCGAGAGAACACCGGCCGACTGTGCCTCGCGCAGCAATCGCTCTCGAATGCGTTGTCTCTCGTCCGTGTCGGTAAAGTCGGTAAGGCGGATCGTCTTGATTGCGACAGTTCGGCCGATCGCTGGGTCGAGTGCCTTGTAGACGATCCCCATCGCGCCGCGCCCCAGCTCTTCTACGATCTGATAGCGGCCGACCTGCTTCACGTCCCTCCAGTATAGCCGCGCATTGGAGATCTGTAAGTCACTAGAAATACGAGTCCAGAATGACCATTTGCCAACCCTTGCTAGGATGATCTTATGCGCGATGATTCCTGACGCAGTTCAAGAAGGGCTCACCTTCGATGATGTGCTTCTGCAGCCGGCGCATAGCGAAATTACTCCCGCGGAAGCAGACACAAGCACCCGGCTCACCCGCAATCTTCGCCTGAATATCCCGATCGTCAGCGCGGCCATGGATACGGTCACCGAGGCGCATATGGCCATTGCTCTTTCCCAACAAGGTGGCATCGGCATTATTCACCGCAATATGCCAATCGACAAACAGGCTGAGCAAGTGGATCGAGTGAAGCGCAGTGAGAGCGGTATGATTGTCGATCCAATTACCATCGAGCCCGAGCGCACCATTTCCGAAGCTCTCGGGCTGATGAGCCGCTTTCGCATCTCGGGCGTGCCCGTAACCAAAAACGGCAAGCTTGTAGGCATTCTGACGAATCGCGACCTGCGCTTTGAGACTCGCTACGATCTGCCCATCTCCGAGGTGATGACGAAAGAAAATCTCATCACGGTATCAGTTGGCACCACATTGGAAGATGCACGGCAGCTCTTGCACAAACACCGGGTCGAGAAGCTGCTGGTCGTCGACTCAAATTTCGCTTTGAAGGGTCTCATCACCGTCAAAGATATTCAGAAGAAGCTGAAATATCCTAATGCCGCCAAAGACGCGCAGGGCCGTCTCCGTGTGGGTGCCGCGATCGGAGCGACTGGCGACTTCCTCGAGCGCGCTCAGGAGCTTGTCCGGAAGAAGGTCGACGTGATTGCCGTCGATTCCGCGCACGGACATAGCCAGCGCGTCATGGATGCCGTGAAAACGGTCAAAAACTCTCTGCCGAATGTGGAAGTGTTGGCTGGAAATGTCGGCTCCTATGAGGGTGCGCGCGATCTCATCGCGCTCGGAGCGGATGGCATCAAAGTTGGGATCGGACCGGGATCTATTTGCACAACTCGCGTCGTAAGCGGCGCGGGTGTCCCTCAGATTACCGCTATCGCTGAGTGTTCCAGGGCCGCTCGAGAGGCTGGCGTGCCGATTGTCTCTGATGGCGGTGTGAAATTTTCGGGAGATATTACGAAAGCCGTTGCGGCGGGAGCGGATGCCGTGATGATTGGCAGTCTATTCGCCGGCACTGATGAAAGTCCTGGAGAAACAATCCTCTACCAAGGACGTACATTCAAGAGCTATCGCGGTATGGGATCGATGGGCGCGATGTCTCAGGGTGTTTCTGACCGGTACTCCCAAGATCCCGAACGGAAAGCTCGTTCCCGAGGGTATTGAGGGCCGCGTACCGTACAAAGGTCCGCTTGCCGACATGGCGTACCAGTTAGTCGGCGGCTTGCGCGCCGGAATGGGCTACTGCGGCTGCCGAACCATCGCAGAGCTTCAGCAAAGAGCCAAATTTCTCCGCGTTACAGTGGCTGGCCTCCGTGAAGGCCACGTGCACGACGTAATCATCACAAAAGAAGCCCCGAACTATCGCTTGGAATAGGGTCGAAGACTATCATCTGCCGCGCAAGCGTTCCAGATTCAAGCGCGCTTGTTGATAATCAGGCTTGACCTCGAGCGCCTTCTCATACATCTGCGCGGCTAAGTCATTGTTGCCTGTTCGCTGGTACAAAACGCCTAAATCGAAATACGCAGGAGCATAGGCTGGATCGATTTGTGTTGCCGTTGTGAACTGCTTGACAGCCGCATCCGCGTTCCCTTCCTGCACGAAAAGCGCCCCTAAGTTGCAGTAAACCGCAGCTTGATTGCCGTCGATAGAAATCGCCCGTTCATACTGTTGCTTGGCCGCGGGAAAGTTTCCCAAACGCTGATACGTAACTCCAAGATTGATGATGGCTTGAGTGTCATTGGGCTTAAGGGTGATTGCTTTTTCGTAGGCATTCTTGGCCTCCTGCGTGGACCCCTCCTGCCCATATAGGTTTCCAAGATCTATCCACGGATCTGGACTTTGCGGGTCGAGCGAAATCGCTCTCCGGTACAACGCGATTGCTTCCAGGTAGTCGCCTCGCGCACGGAGGGTGTTCCCAAGATTCACGAGCGCCGACACATAGTTGGGATTTATGCTGAGGGCGCGTTGATAATATTCAATCGCCTTGTCGACATCGCCCACATCGGCGGATCCCACTCCTAGATTGAAAAGCAGCACTGCGCTTCTTGGAGTTGCATTCAGAGATGCTGTGTACAGCGAGACTTCATTCGTCCAATCGAGTGCGCGAGCGTTGAGACGCCAAGCTCCCCACACGCTCCAAAGCATCACCAGTGATAAAGCTGCCGGCCTCATCCATTTCCGGGCCCGCAGCGAAAGCGCGACGATCGCGAGAGCAAGGCCCTGCGAAGCCAGGTAGTCGTAGCGCTCTGCCATTCCTTGATAGATGAAGATAATCCCGCAAAACGGTAGCAGCGTGATTGACATCCACGCCAGTCCTACGGCCACTTCAGGCATCTTCTTCCGCAATCGAACAATCAAGATGAACAGAAGCAGCACAACGAGCAGTGCCACAACCGCCGCAAAGGAGAAAGCATTCGCAGACACGTCGGTGGAGCGCTCTATACTCATCGCAACAGGAAGAAGCATCCACTGAACGTATTTCAGGAATTCGATTCCAAGCGGCAGGATCGCAGGTATAGCTGTCGGGATGTCGGCGCCCGCTAGATGTCTCAGGCCTAGGTAGACAAGCGCAATACTTATTCCGGCGCCACCCAATGGCAACCACCATTGGCGCGGTTTGTGATCTCTGGCGTAAGCCACCAGAATCGTCAAAGGCAGCACCAGGACGCCAGCTTCATGTGAGAGAAGCGCTCCCAATGACGCAAAACAGTAAACAATCAGCGGCCAGGGTCTTCTGGAACGGAGATACCAATCGGCCATTAGGAGGGCCAGCAACAACAGGAGATCCATCAGGCAGAAAGAGCGGCCGGAGATCCAGGCGACCGCCTCGGAGTTGATAGGAAGACCCAGCCAGACCAACGCTGCACCCGCCATCAGAATTGAGGCGCCAAAATTTCGCAGAAGCAAAAATCCAAGTAAACCGCTTGCCCAGTGCAGGACGAGATTGGTCACATGGAATCCCGTTGGGTTCAGACCCCAAAGCTTGCGGTCCAGCGTCAGGCTCAGCCAGAACAGCGGACGGTAAAATGATCCAGCGAAGCCACGAAATTCCTTGTTGAAGGGAACGCTCGAGCGGAAATACTCGGCCGCGGTATGCCACGAGAGCAGAGCGTGATTTTGTTGGATTTGAGTGACGTCGTCATAAACAAAAGGGCCGCTGAGCGCCTGCCAATACAGCAGGAAAACCCAGCAGGCGCTAAGAAAGACGAAACAAAGGTTGGAATGGGAGCTGCACAGCCCCAGGAGTTGTTTCCCCAGGAGCCGCGGAGCTGTCTGTTTTGAATAACCAGGAGGAGATGGACGTTGACGCGCCCGGGCCATAGCCAACGTTTTACCGAATCTAGCTGCCGAAAGCGGCAGCGCGGGCGCGGCGAGCTCCTTAGCTCGCCAGCGCCAACGTCCTCAGCTTCACATCCGGGATCACGAGTGAAAGCACTTCTTCCACTCGGGCCACGAAATGGAACTGCATCTCTTGCCGGACGTGATCCGGCAGCTCACGCAGGTCCTTCTTGTTGCCCTTCGGCAGAATCACGTGCGTAATGCCCGCGCGTCTCGCCGCCAGCACTTTTTCCTTCACGCCTCCGATCGGCAGCACAAGCCCTGCGAGTGTTACCTCGCCGGTCATGGCCGTATCGCTGCGCGCAGGAAGCCCGGTGTAGAGGGACGCCATCGCCGTTGTCATGGTGACACCGGCCGAGGGGCCGTCCTTGGGAATCGCTCCCGCCGGAACGTGTATGTGTATGCCGTTATTTTTGATCACCTCTGGATCGATGCCGAGATCCTCAGCATGCGCCCAGATGTAACTCTTTGCGATCTTTGCCGACTCCTGCATTACGTCGCCGAGTTGACCAGTCATTGTCAGGTCTTTCCCGTTTGGTAAGAGCGTCGTCTCGATATATAGAACGTCGCCGCCCGTTTCCGTCCAGGCAAGCCCCGTCGCAACACCGGCTGGCATCATCTTTCGCATCTCCTCGGGCAGGAATATCTCCGGCCCAAGCAGGTCACTCAACACCTCCGGCGTCACAACCACTTTCTCTATCTGACTCTCGGCAAAGCGGAGCGTCACCTTACGCGCCACCCGGGCAATCGCTCGCTCCAGACGGCGCAGACCCGCCTCCCTCGTATACCCGCTGATGATCGCGTTCAGTCCTTCGTCGGTAAACTCCAGTTCCTGCTCGGCCAACCCGGCGGCTTTCAATTGCCTCGGAATCAAATATCGCCGTGCAATCTGCAGCTTCTCTTCAGTGCTGTAACCGGACAGCCGCAGCATCTCCATGCGATCCAGTAGCGGTTGTGGAATTGTATCGATCGAATTCGCCGTCGTGATGAACAATACCTTCGACAAATCGAATGCCAAGTCCAGATAGTTATCTCGGAACGTCTTGTTCTGTTCGGGGTCCAGCACTTCCAGCAATGCTGCTGCTGGATCGCCCCGGAAATCGCGCCCTAACTTGTCTACCTCGTCGAGTAGCAACACCGGATTCTTCGCTCCGGCCCGCCGCATCGCTTGTAACAAGCGGCCTGCCATTGCGCCGATATAGGTCCGCCGATGGCCGCGCAATTCGGCTTCGTCGTGCATGCCGCCCAAGCTGAACCGCTCGAACTTTCGTTCCAGCGCTCGTGCGATTGATTGCCCAAGCGAAGTCTTACCCACGCCTGGAGGTCCGACGAAGCACAAAATAGGCGCCTTCGCTTCAGGGTTGCGCTTCAGCACGCTCAAGTGCTCCAGGATGCGCTCCTTCACCTCTTTCAGTCCAAAGTGGTCCTCATCCAGCACCTGGCGCGCGTGTGAGATCTCCAGGTTGTCGTCCGTCTGCGCGCTCCACGGCAGATCCAGAACAAACTCTAGATAGCTGCGGGTAACGTGATAGTCGGGTGCTCCAACGGGCAGGCGCTCCAATCGGCCCATCTCCCGCTCGAACTCCTTCTTCGCTTCCTCGGGAAGATTCGCCTTCTCAAAGCGCTCGCGCAGCAATTCCAGCTCGGCCTTCTCTCCATCTTTGTCGCCCAGCTCTTGCTGAATTGCCCTAAGCTGTTGCCGCAGCAGGTACTCCCGCTGCTCTTTCGACATTTCGTCGCGCGCTGTTGACGCGATCTTCTGCCGTAGCTCTAGCACCTGGAGCTCATGCGCCAGATAAGAGTGCATCAGCCGCAGCGCGTCTACCCGCGTTTCGGCCTCCAGCAGCTTCTGTTCCCGCGCCAAATCCAGGCTGAAAATGCTGGCCAATAGATACGCCAGCCGTAACGGATCGTCGTGTCCCGCCAGCATTCGCGTTAGTTCTGAGGCCGATTGCGGCTGCGCCAGCGTAATTGCCTTTGCTGCCAGCTCGAACAATGCGCCCGAGAGCGCCTCAACTTCAGATCCCGTGTCCTGCGGCAATGGGAGCACCCGGAACTTGACACTCAGATACGGTTCCGTATGCTCCATTTTCACCACGACAATTCGTTCTACGCCTAATACCAGGATCTCCATCATCCCGTCGCCTTGCCGGGACGATTTACGGATCACTGCTTTCGTGCCGATCGTGTACAGATCGTCCCGCTCCGGCGATTCCACTTGCGAATCGCGCTGAGCTACCAGGATGATCTCCTTTTCTTCTGTTTTCAGAGCTGCCTGCACAGCTTGAATCGAACTTTCGCGGCCCACTGAAAGCGGTAACAACAATCCCGGAAACAGGATTGTGTTCTTCAGCGGCAACGCTGGCAGGACTTGAAACTCATGTTCTCCCATGGTCTTCACCTGATTCAATTTCACCTATTCTTTGGATGCGCGGAGTCGGTGCTACGATTCCTTGCGTCCTAAACGCTCAAATATTTCCTGCGACAAAAAAGGCCTGGGGAGGCCTCGCCGCGCCCCAGGCCTTAACTCAACTTCTCGCGAGTACTTACTTCGGCTGAACCACCGTGAACAGAGTTTGGCCGCCGTGGTTTACAGTAAGCAGGACAGATTTGCCCTGGCTTTCGTTCATCAGGCGTTTGAACTCACCAACACTGTTTACCGGCTGGCGATTAACCGCTGCGATGACGTCACCTCGCCCGATGCCGCTTTCTGCTGCTGGGCTACCCTGGTCCACGTCATCTACTACGAGGCCACGCGTGCTCGCCGGTACGCCGACCTGCTGTGCAAGATCGGGCGTTAGTGCCTCAACACTGATGCCTCGAGCGGAAGCATTACCGCCGGAATCCTGATCTTCCGCACCGCCATTGTTTCCCCGGCTATTAGGCCGGTTCCATGCGTTTATGTCGACGCTCGAGGGCCGCTGGCCAAGTGTTACGGCTACCTTCATTGGCTGGCCGTTTCGAATCACGTCGAGCGTGACTCTGCTGCCAGGCGCGTGCTGGATCACTTGCAACGTAAGCTCGTTAGAATCCGCGATCTTATTCCCGTCGATGGCTGTGATCACATCTCCCGACTTCAGGCCCGCTTTCTCGCCCGGCGCGCCCGGCGTCAAATCGGCAACCACGGCGCCGTGAGTGTCTTTCAGCCCAAACTGCTGAGCTAATTCAGGGCTTAATGACTGAAGAGTTACACCCATGTATCCACGCGATACCTTGCCGGTTTTCATGATCTGATCCATGACCGACTTGGCCAGATTCGCCGGGACCGCAAATCCGATACCGATGTTTCCGGACTCTCCACCAAAGCTCGAGCCGCCGGTGAGAATCGCCGTATTCATCCCAATCATGTCGCCGCGCGCATTGATCAATGCTCCGCCGGAGTTGCCCGGATTGATCGCTGCGTCTGTCTGAATGAAGTTCTGTATGTGCGCCTCGCCCTCCAGAGTTCGCCCTTTGGCGCTGACGATTCCCATCGTGACCGTATGGTCGTAGCCGAAGGGATTGCCGATCGCGAAGCACAGGTCGCCCACTCTCGATGCGTCCGAATTGGCCATCGGAAGCACTGGCAAATTCGCGGAATCGATCTTCACAACCGCAACGTCTGTTTGCGGATCGGTTCCTACGACCTTCGCCGTGAACTCTCGCTTGTCAAGCAGAGTAACTTTAACTAGATTCGCCTTTTCGACGACGTGATTGTTCGTCAGAATGTATCCATCCCGGCTGATAATCACGCCCGATCCAAGGCCCGACTCGCGCTCGGCGTGCGGACGCAATGACTGGCCTCTGCCTCCTCCGAAAAACTGCCGGAAGAACGGGTCGGAGAAGAACGGGTTGTCCTGTTGCTGCTCCGAGGCTTTGATGATTCGCGTGGATCTGATATTCACCACCGCCGGCGATGCTTTCTCGATCACGTCTGCGAATGAATTGGAAAGCTGGCTTAAGCGCTGTGTGTTAGTATCCTGCGCGCGCGCTGTCACGTACACCGGAGCTTTGTTATGGGTTGCCACCGCCAGCGCCGCGATCAGGCCGCCACCGATTGAGGCCGCTAACAGCGTCAGAATGGCTGTTGAGCGGCGAAACTGGATCACGTTTGACATTTCCTGCAAAATCCTTTCTTACTGGCGGCTCGTTCCAAATCGCGGCCGCATTCTATACATTGGACGTGCTATAGCAAATTTCGATGCGCCGTTTCATCTAAACTGCCGCGGCTTCTACTTGCTCGGTCGATTCGACCCGGAAGACGAGGCCCGGACCGGCCGGATCCGCGTCTACCTTTACAGTTTGGTCTCCCCGTATCTCCCCAGCCAGAATGCGCTTAGCGAGCGGAGTCTCAATCTCCCGCTGGATGGCACGCTTCAAAGGTCTGGCTCCGTACGTCGGATCGTACCCAATGTGTACAAGACGTGTCCGTGCCGCATCGGATAGTTCCAGCTGAATATGCCGCTCTTCCAAACGGGCGCGCAAACTTGCTAGTTGAATTTCCACAATCTGCTTTAAATGCTCCTCGCTCAACGCGTGGAACACAATAATCTCGTCAAGCCGGTTGAGGAACTCGGGCCGGAACGCTTGCCGCAGTTCGGCCAGCACTATATCTTTCATGCGCCGGTATTCCTCGCCGTCAAAGGCGCCCCGATACTCCAGAATGCGGTGGCTCCCGATGTTTGACGTCATGATGACGATCACGTTCTTAAAATCTACCGTGCGTCCCTGACCATCCGTGAGCCGGCCATCATCCAGCACCTGCAACAGAATGTTGAACACGTCATGATGCGCCTTTTCGATTTCATCGAATAGGACCACTGAGTACGGCCGTCTGCGCACGGCCTCCGTAAGTTGCCCGCCCTCGTCGTAGCCGACATATCCAGGAGGCGCACCAATCAAGCGCGATACTGTGTGCTTCTCCTGATATTCCGACATATCGATCCGGATCATCGCGTGTTCGTCGTCGAACAGGAATTCGGCGAGTGCTCGCGCCAGCTCCGTCTTACCGACACCAGTCGGGCCCAGGAAAATGAAGCTGCCGATCGGCCGCCTCGGGTCTTTCAATCCGGAACGTGCCCGCAGCACCGCTTCGGCAACCGCCATCACCGCTTCATCCTGCCCGATGACGCGCTTATGCAACTCGTCTTCGAGCGCCAGCAGCTTCTTCATCTCACCTTCGAGCAGCTTCGAAACCGGTACGCCCGTCCAGCGGCTCACCACTTGCGCAATGTCTTCCTCGTCCACCTCTTCTTTCAGCAGACGGGGTCCGCCCGATTTTCCAGAGACTCGCTCCTGTTCTGCAGTCAACTGCCGCTCGAGCTCCGTCAATCGTCCATATTTCAGCTCCGCGGCTTTATTCAGATCGTACGCTCGTTCCGCCTGCGCGATCTCCACCTTCACTTGGTCGATCTGCTCACGCAAGGCGCGCACGCGCTGTACGGCTTCTTTTTCAGTTTGCCACTGCGCTTGCAATGCCGAGGAGGTCGTCTTCAGTTCAGCCAATTCCTTTTCGATTCGGGTCAGCCGCTCTTTGGAAACCGCATCCTTCTCTTTTTTCAGCGCTTCGCGCTCGATTTCGAGTTGCATCGTGCGGCGCAAAATCTCGTCCAGCTCAGCCGGCATGGAGTCGATCTCCGTACGCAGCTTCGCCGCTGCCTCGTCCACCAAATCGATCGCTTTATCTGGCAGGAATCGGTCCGTAATGTAGCGGTTCGAGAGCACGGCCGCCGCCACCAGCGCCGTGTCCTTGATGCGAACACCGTGATGTAACTCGTAGCGCTCCCTCAAGCCTCGCAAAATTGAGATCGTGTCTTCAACCGTCGGCTGGTCCACAAACACGGTCTGAAAACGCCGTTCCAACGCCGCATCCTTTTCGATGTACTTGCGGTACTCGTCGAGAGTCGTCGCCCCGATGCAGTGCAGTTCCCCGCGCGCCAACATCGGCTTCAGCAGGTTGCCCGCATCCATCGCGCCTTCCGTTTTTCCAGCGCCCACCACCGTGTGCAGCTCGTCAATAAACAAAATCACGCGTCCTTCGGACGACTGCACTTCTTTCAGCACCGCTTTCAGGCGTTCCTCGAATTCGCCGCGGAACTTCGCACCCGCGATCAGAGCGCCCATGTCGAGCGCCACCACCTGCTTGTCTTTCAAGCCTTCAGGGACATCGCCCCGCACGATGCGCTGTGCCAGACCCTCTACAATCGCGGTCTTTCCGACCCCAGGTTCCCCAATCAGCACTGGATTGTTCTTCGTGCGCCGGGAGAGCACCTGAATGACCCGCCGAATCTCTTCGTCTCGCCCAATTACCGGGTCCAGTTTGCCTTTCGAAGCCAGTTCCGTAAGATCCCGGCCATATTTCTGCAGCGCTTCATACGTCGTCTCCGGATTCGGCGTCGTCACTCGCTGATTCCCGCGCACCTCCACAAGCGCCTTCATCAGCCGGTCACGAGTGAGTCCAAATTCCCGCAGAATGCGTCCGGCCGCACTTTGGTCCTCAGCTGCCGCCAAGAGCAGGTGCTCGATCGAAACGTACTCGTCCTTTAGTCGCTTGGCTTGCTCCTCGGCAGCCGTGAACAGACGTGACAGCCGGCTTGTAATGTAAAGCTGGTCTGGCCGTACCGCGCCCCCGCTCACCTTGGGAAGCTTCTCTACCTCTTGAATCAAGCGGCGATGAAGAGGCTCGAGCGGAACATCGGCCCGCATCAGAATCGAGGGCGCCAACCCGCCTTCTTGTTCCAGCAGCGCCAGCACCAGATGCTCCACATCCACCTGCTGGTTCCCGTAATTCGCGGCGATTGCCTGCGCTTGCCGGATGGCGTCTTGCGATTTCTCTGTCAGCCGATTAAAATCCATAAAGCTCTAACGCCCTTCAATGTATAGCCTAACACTGAGTGACCAGGAATGCAATAATCTGAGTGCGAAGTACTAAGGTTTTAATCAGCCCAAACTAAAATGCCTGGCGGAGTCCTTTCGTAATTTGATCCATGCGCCGTTTTCTCAGTATTCTCGTATGTACTTGTTTCTCAGCAGTTATCCAGCATATCCGTGGTGGGAAACGGGCCACAGAACGATCGCTCGCGTCACCGCCGCCCACCTTACAGCCGCCGCTCGAATCCGTGTCGCCAGAATTTTGGGCGTGCCAGACTCGCCTGAGGCGTTGCCGACGGTTTAGCCGCAATCTCGACTTGGGCAGACGAAACGAAGGCCCAAACCAACACTGGCGAGTGGCACTACATCGATCTCACGCTGCAGGACCACAAATCCGACATTCCCGAGCGCTGTGAGCACGACAACTGCGCCCCCGCTCGCATCCATCTTTTCGTCGCCCAGCTCTCCTCAACAGTGGGAGATCGCCGCTACAGCGAGCTCGATGCACTCCGATATCTGGTCCACTTCGTAGGCGACATTCACCAGCCTCTGCATACCATCTCCGACGCTGATTTAGGTGGGAACTGCGAGCGGCTGAATCCGCCCGTCGACACGGCCCAAAATCTTCACGCCCTTTGGGATGGCGCGATTGTCAATGAGATCAATTCTGACGACAAGGCGCTAGCCTCAGATGTCGATCAACAGATACGCAGTTTCAGCGGTTTCCATCGGCACCGCCTGGCGCGCGGAAATGAAGACGACTGGGTCTGGGAATCGCATGAGCTCGCAAAACGCATAATCTATGAACGGCTGCATATCCCGATCGAGCCCATCGAATTTCCGCACACTTGTAAAGACGCGCCGCGAGCGATCACGGACTTCAAGCCGCAAATCGATCGTGAATATATCGAGAATATGAAACCGATCGTCCGTCTCCAACTCGCCAAGGCAGGCCTACGGCTCGCGCGACTTCTCAACGAGTCTCTCTGAACGCTATTTGGCTGCCTCCGGCTCAGCCTTGCAGGACCGGAGCCTCGGTGCTTGCCCGCACCGCGCCCGCTGGCAGACGTGATTTCAAAGCGCGAGCCTCTCCCGACGTCGCTTTCCACCTGAATCTCACCACCGTGAGCCTTGACGATTGCGGCGACGAAGCTCAAGCCTAAGCCGAGCCCCTTTTCTGGATTGGGATCGGGCACCCGGTAGAACCGATTGAAAATATGGGGCAGATGATCCTTCGGTATTCCCGACGCCCGAGTCTTCAACCACCAAACGGACGTTCGATCCCGCTGGTTCCGCTCCCGCTCGCACCCAACCGCCTGCCGGTGTGTATTTGATAGCGTTCGAGAGCAGATTTGTTACTACGCGCTCGATCTGCGTCGGGTCCATTTCGCATAACACGGGTCCTTGCGCGATCTGCGTGAGTTTCAAATTATGCGCCTCTGCAGGAATCTGGAATTGATCCACCAGGTCCCTGACCAGCTCGGTAAGGTCAGTGACGCTCTTGTTCATTGGGATCTGCCCGGTTTCTGACTGCGAGAGCAGCAGGAGAGCACGTACTAAATTTGACAGCCGCTCCACATCCTGCAATGCGTTCTCGATTGCCTCTTGCAACTGTTCTTTGCGACTTGCCGTGAACAGCGCGACTTCCAGCTGCCCCTGAATCGCGGTTAACGGCGTGCGCAATTCGTGCGAGACATCGGTTGAGAATTGGCGAATCTGCTCAAATGACGCCTTCAGGCGTCCGCTCATCTCGTTAAACGAGCCGATCAGCCGGTCCAGCTCGTCATCTGCGCCGCGCTTTCGAATCTGCAGACCCAGATTGGACCCAGTAATCTCTTGCGCCGCCTTCTCAACCGACTGAAGCGCCCTGAGCGCCCTACCCGCCGAATACCAGCTCACCAGCGCACAAACGACCAAAACAATTGGAAGAAAAATCAAGAAAGCTCGTTGAAAGCGACGCATCAGCAAGTGATCTCCGGCCAAGCTGCGTCCCTCCGCCACGTACCATTTACGGTTGTGCTCGGCGTCGTTCATGATGCTGCTGATCACCTCATATGGCACCTTGTCAGTGCCGGTGATTGTCTTTATGATTGGCTCGTGCGTCTGTTCCATCTCCGCCAGTTCGGAAAGAATCGTGTTGCCGATCGAAAAGCTGCTTTAGTGTCGGATCCGACGAACCCTTATCAACTCGGCCCTGATCGTCCGCAATAACGAAGACGGCCTGAAGTCGCGAAACCTCAGCTTCCTCCTCGGGGTCCGAGGGGTCCCTGAACCAGTAGGGCTCACCTGATCTCTTCGTCAAAGTGAATCCATCCCCTAAGCGATCCCAATTGCTCGTGCAACACCTGTTCGCTCTGGCTCTCGAGAATCGCTGCGCAAGGTTGTGGTGCCCGACGAATCCGACCACCGCAAGGACGAGTGCCAGCAGTAGCAAGAACGTGCTCGCAAGCCGGAACCGCAAAGTGCGGAAGAACCTTACCTGATGTGGTTTCTTCCAGAGCATATTTGCCTTATACGCTTGTTTCGGACGCTGTATTTGCCCTGCCTCCGGCATATCCAGCATGTAGCCAATCCCGCGTACCGTATGAATCATCTTGGCCGGAAACTTATCGTCAATTTTGCTGCGCAAGTGCCGGATATAAACGTCCACAATGTTCGTAAGCCCGTCATAGTCCATATCCCAGACGTGCTCGACGATCATGGTCCGGCTCAATGGGCGTCCCCGGTTGCGCATCATGTATTCGAGAATGCTGAACTCTTTCGGGGCCAGCTCAATGTTCTCGTTATTGCGCATCACCTTTCGCCGGATACAGTCGAGCGTCAAATCGCCTACCTGCAGCTTCTCGGGAGTGGGCTGACCGCGCCGCAGCAGCACCCGAGCGCGTGCCAGCAACTCGACAAACGCAAACGGTTTTACAAGATAATCGTCGGCTCCCTGCTCCAGGCCTTTCACGCGATCGTCCACCGAATCGCGCGCGCTAAGAATCAGAACCGGCGGGATGATCTTGCGGTTCTTGATTTTCTCCAGAACCTGCAACCCGTCAATGTCCGGCAACCCGAGATCCAGCACGACTAGATCGTACTCAGTCGAGTGAACCCGGTCGATGGCATCGCCACCCTTATCCGCCACATCCACGGCGTACCCGGCGCTCTGCAGACCCCGCGACAGGAAATCCGCTATCCGCTTTTCATCTTCAACCACCAGTACTCGCATGTTGTTAGTATGCTGAATAAAGTCTAACGAAATTGAAGACTGGCCGGACGAGCCGACACGTTTCACCGGGCCTGGCGCGGAGCTGCGATGGATGTAGGCCTGAAGACCGTTCTAACGAATTTCCCTCGCGTCCTCGCGATCGAAAGCGCTGTCAGCACGGCCAGCAGCACCGCTGTAAATGTCAGAACCTGCCATACCGTCAAGCCTTCTTTCCACACCCCGAACCATCGTCCGTAAACTATCTCGATATGCACCCAGTACACCAGAAGCGAAGTCGTCCCTAGTTGCCGGAATAAGCTCCATCGCTGTGCCGCGCCCGCATTCACCCACAAAAATGCCAGTGCCAAAATAATCAACACAACGCCGAGTTTGATCATGATCAGAGCGGGGCTATTCAGCCAAAAATCGCTCTTGGGGTAAACCGAATACGGCAGGTTCGAAAGATACTGTGCCGCCACCGCCAGACCCACGCCGAATGCGAATGTCCAGAGCATCGTCCGGCTCATTTCCTCCTGCTTTACTGCACGAAGTACGCTCCCGGCAACCATTCCGAATGCCAGGAATGCCGCCCAGGGGAAGAAGCCGAAGTAATTGGGACTCGGGAACAGATAAGCGCGAACGATCCAGGGCACGCTTGAACCGTCGATCATGCTCACCAATGGCGCGAGCCCCGCGACGACCAGGCCCAAAACTGTACACAATCGGATCCGCTCCTGTGTAGAAAACACCGCCATGGGCGCGAACACTAACATCGCCATACCCATGCAGTTCAGGATGTCCACCCTCCATAGCTCGCCGGCCGGGCTGGTGGGGAATCCAAAAACGTACAACTGAATACGGAACAGAAACGCCAGGAGAAACAGATATCTTGATCGCTTCAGCGCCGCTAAGACCTTCTGCCACGAGCCGACCCCCTGCTTTTCCTTGCTGTCCATCAAGAATGCAAACGTGATGCCGGTGAGAAACAGAAATAGAGCCGGAGGTAATCCGCCTAAAAACTGCGAAAAGACATAAGGGCCTTTGTCCCGCAGATCGTTCCGGGTGAAGGAATGAAACGTGTGTCCCTGCAGCATGACGACGGCCGCCAGACCACGCGTCCAATCGATGAACGCTAACCGGGGTGTCGAACTTTTCCGCTCTGCCGCCGCCTGATCACCCTTCATACTCTATTCGGATTGTTGTTTCTTAGCCCCCGGCGGTAGCTTCAACTCCAGAGTTCCCGTCATCGGCGGATTTAGTTGAATGTTAGCTGTAAGTTACTCTGCGGTAATTCCCGGAGGGCTCATAAAACTGTTGCTGCTACGGGATAAGCCGCGTCGTGCGGAATCCATATCTCAACTTTTGTGAGATGCTCCTTTACCTTCGCATCTTTGGGCACCAGGAGTAGCTTGGTGGTTGTCTGGCCATTAACATCTTCCGATCCTTCCGGAGTGATGTCGTAACTTCGCGCCAAGTCTTTACCCGACGAGCCAAAACCCAGGAGCAGATATTGGTTCAGGACCTGACTATTCTTTCCCACCTCGTAGTCCTGATACGCGTTCAAGTTCGGATAATAAATCCTCACGATCTTACCCAAAAACGCGATCACTCGAGCATCCGTTTGACCCGAAAAATCGATGATCGCGCGCACCTCATTGTTCTTCAGGCGCTGCATTTTGAGGGTGCCCTTTTCTTCTGTCTTGTCGCTGAGTATGGCTGTATAGGTCACCATTTGCAGGTCTGCCGTCATGGCATGGAAATTCGGCGCTGCTTGGTCCATCCGCGCCAATATGGCGTCCACATTCTCAGCGCGCAAATTAGCGCCAAGCGCAAATAGACAGAGCGCAAGCAATGAATTTTTCATGGATTCACATACGAAAGGCGCAAACTCAAGGAGCCGTATACGCGATGAAACCCTTGATTTCCTGCTCGGCTTCATCTCTTATCGGTTCCACACGGACAACGTGCCAAGACTTGCCCGTTCGCTGGCGGATCAAAGTCTCTGCCCGCGCGGGGCGTAATTGATCTGGCACACCTTCGAGCAACTCAGTCGCAATGAACACCCGCTCGGAGTGGTGAAGCGAAGACATCAATACGATGCTAGAGGCTTTGGGCTGGTCGCGAAACCACTCGCGCGGCGTGACAAATATAAACAGAAGAATCAGACCGACCGCGACGTCATAACGCCACGAAGCCCTCGGGAAATCCCAGAAAATGAGGTGTTTCGTAAGCCCCCAGGCTGCTGCCCCGTGCCTTCCGGCGCTTTCACTCACGAACTCATTTTAGTACTTCCGCATTACAGCGAGCACCCGGCCCTGAATCTGCAAGTTTGAAGGATCCACAAAGATCGGGGCCATAGCAGAATTGGCTGGCTGCAGCCGGATGCGTCCATCGGAGTCAGCGTAATAGCGCTTCAAGGTAGCTTCTGTTCCGTCTACCAGGGCAACCACTATATCTCCGTTTCTGACGGAATCTGTTTTTTCGACCAGGACAAAGTCGCCGCTGCAGATGTGGTCGTCAATCATTGAATCGCCGCGCACTTGCAGGGCGAAAGTACTCTCTTTGCCGACGAAATCAGAGAAATGAAGCGTCTCCGGATTCGCGATCGCCTCCACCGGGGAACCCGCTGCGATGCGGCCGAGCAGTGGAATGGCATCGTGCGCCGGGTCGCGCTGCCTCGCCTTCTCCTCGGCTACAAAGCGCTCACCAATTTCTAGCGACCGGCTGTGATTGTAGCTGCGCCTGAGATACTGTTTCGCCTCGAGCGCTTGTATGTGCTTGTGCACTGTCGCGAGTGACGCCAATTTCAACCCCGTCGCGATCTCGTCATAGCTCGGGCTATAGCCATGTTTCTGAATAAAGCCCGAAAGGAAATCCATTACTTCTTTTTGCCTTCGCGTCAGCGCCATGCCGGTCTGCCTTTCTTCTATCAGTTTTGGCGAATAAAGGCCGAAAGTCAAGCATGGCGGTAATTATCCCTTGACAACACGTAAGCCATTCGGTTACGATGGTACTAGGAAATTCGTTATGCCAACCGCAAGATCCATAGCAATCGGGAAGAAGCAATCGATCCCCAAGCACTTGCGGATGACGATCAACGACTTTAACCGCAGATTCCCAGATGACGATGGCTGCCTAGACCATATCAAAGAACAGCGCTGGCCCGGAGGCATGGCGAATTGCAGCGAAGTGCCGGAAGGAAACCAAGCATCATCGGATCGCTGGCCGTACTGCGCTATTCCTGCCAGTTCTGCGGAACCCAGATTTATCCGCTGGCCGGAACCATTTTCGAGAAGACCACTACTGAGCTTCGGTTGTGGTTCTATGCGATGTACCTGATGACTTCTACCCGCTGCGGAATCTCCGCAAAACAGATCCAGCGCGAAACTGGCGTCACCTACAAAACCGCGTGGCGCATGTTTCGCCAGATCCGTACTCTGATGTCCGAGGATCTGCAACTGGAGGGTCCGACGGTGGAGGTGGACGAAACCTATTACGGCGGCGTGCGCAAGCATGGCACCGGACGCCCCATGCGCGGCGATAGGCAGAAGACTCCCATCGTGGGCATCGTCCAGCGAAAGGGCTGCGTAGTAGCGAAGGCCGCTGCCGACGTGAAGGGTTCTACTCTACTCGGCCTAGTGCGCGAACACGTATTACCGGCAAGCACCATCTACACTGACGAGCTTCCTGGCTATCACGGCATTTCCTACATGCAATCGAAGGAAGGCAAGCCAGCGGGTTACGATCATCGCCGCATTCATCACGGTTCCAGAGTATACGTCATGGGTGATGTTCATACTAATTCCGTTGAGGGCTTCTGGAGCTTAATAAAACGTGGAATCGGTGGGGTCTATCACTCGGTAAGCCAGAAGTATTTGCAAAGCTACCTAGACGAGTACAGCTTCAGGTACAACAGGCGGGATCAGGGAAACTTGATCTTTAACGATGTTTTGGATGAGGTTTCGAAGCGGGTAGTGGTCGAGAAAAAACCGCCCGCTTCAGAAGTGAATCGAACTGATCTTTCGTTACCGGACGCATCTTCTTAAGCGTTTCCGGTCGCGGCTTTAGTGGTTTGAGTTTCGTATTCGGCTGATCGCTATCGGTGTGGCAACTCATCTATTTTGCTTAAGCGAGTCCGTTTATCCCGAGAGATGAGATACCAGACTCGTAATAAACACTCTAAGGCCGTCAGGGTACGGTTTGGTTGTGCGGCTAGCCTTGATCGACCACTCCATTGTAAAGTCTGGGGAGCGCAAAGTGAAGCCGTCTAAATAAAAACTCGTTTGATATATCTTAACCAGATCAGGCGCATACGGTCCCTCCTGTAGCTGCTTCAAAATGCCCGCTATTTTGTGTCGGTCATCATCTGGTAGTGCGTCGAAGACGAACCAAAACCCCTCATGCAGAATGATCGGCACGGGAGCGAGGATTTCCGTCCTAACTGGAGCAGTTCTCGGGTCAACCATGCTAACGTTTACCCCAAAAATTACAATAGGCTAAACCACCGCGAACGCACAGGGCCTTTAGATTAACCGCGTGTTGCCGTTTTCGTTGCGGGGCGGAGGATCTTGGCTATCCTGCTGGGATCGTCCTGGCGGCCATTTTCGATTTCCTTTACACGGTTCGCAAGCCGTTCCTCAGCAACCGGATCTACTTTAGTCCTTGACTTGTTCGGCTCGACTGTTTTGATCTTGTCGTTATCCATTGTTATCCATAACTCATCTCCTTCCTCGAACCCTAACAGGTTCAACAAGCGCTGCGATACAGTCATTCGCCTATCCCCAACAAGTTTGAGCCTAAATAGTTCTTCCATTTGCAAACCCTTCTGCACTTATAGATCCAGAAAGTCGCCTCTATGTTTACACCAGTTCACATCGGATACCTGTTAATTTAACTTTACATCGGTATTCAACCAACACCTAGCACTATATTTGTCAGACACATGCAAGCAAAGTGTCAGTTTTCTATAAGTCTTGTGACTAGTTGAAATACGAATCCGAGGGTAACAACAGAAAGTCCCCATTTGGCCCGTGTGGCCGACTGGCGCAGGAATTTCATATGAACGTCTACTGCATTTCTAGCGGGTGGCGATCCTTTGTTTCAAGCCGCACTCCTTCTAGGGCGCTCACGACGTCGCTAACGGTACGCTCCTTTTTGAACTCTCGTTCTTTCAGGACCTCGTTGATAACCAGGAATGCGCCACCCACAAACGTCAAGCCGTCGCCTACCACTCCACAAACCAACTTTAAGT
The DNA here is from genome assembly GCA_963771565.1 of uncultured Acidobacteriaceae bacterium. Taxonomy (GTDB): domain Bacteria; phylum Acidobacteriota; class Terriglobia; order Bryobacterales; family Bryobacteraceae; genus Bog-105. Next base: position 398,486 of record CAVYUB010000022.1, on the reverse strand, counting down.
TCCCCACCGCCGCCCCCACCAGTTCAAGTAGGAGTGTAGCGCATCATGCCGTGGGGCTATGCCGCTTCGCTACTAGTGTTTAGGCGACGACCAAGAATTCTCAGGATTCTCTGCCGGAAGATTATTCTGCAGCCTCCCCTCCGCTAGTTGCCGCATGAAGCTGCGGCAAGCGATGATGACCTCTTCCGCTGCAAAATCGGTGAATCCAGTTTTCTCAATCATGAGCCGTCCAGCGGCGTGATTCACTTTATTGCGCCATGCCAGTTTCATACTGTCCAATCGCGCTTTGGTCTGCTCTAGGAAGTTGAAATCAAGATTGGCCGGAACAGACGCCCTGTTATTGAGTAGCCAACCCAACCGTTTATACGTCGCATCCCATCCTGGTTTTGGATCGGTGACGCCGATGTGGTGACCGAGTTTAATCAGACCGTGTTCTACCACTAGCAGCGAATGGAAGACTGCTGCTGTGTAGCGGGACAGCGCAAAGCACTTGTTCATCTCCTCGATATCGTCTTGCGATTCAGGAAATGCGGATGCGATTGATTCCCAGCCATTAAGCGGGTGGTTGAAAAATTCGCGGCGTTTGTAAGGTATGCCGAGAAAAAGGAACGACTTCAACTCTAACGAGAGGTTAGTGGCAAGGGATGCAAACTCGTGCATGCTTGGTTTGTTTCCAGCCTCAAGCTCTTTGATAATTTCAGCAGCGTGAACGGCACATAGGGACAAGCCACACGCTTCCAAAATGTCCCGGATCGCCTTAAGGTCAGCGAGGATTTCGGCTCTATCTCGCTTTCCACGGCGGGGCAAAAGGAGTTTTAGCGGGAAGCCAGCTCCACTGAATAGCAAGCCATCAGTGATGTCAGAGAGGTAGGCGTGTACCCTTAAAAACAGATCCCCGTAAATCTCAATCAGGTCCAAAAGGGTCACCAGTGCGACTTGAGATGGTATGGCTAGCGGCAGTCCTGTAGTAGACAAGTCTATTGTACGTGTACTCACGGGATAATTACCAGTCATTCCTTCGCCGACAATCTACGCGGCTCGGAGTGCCTCAAGCACGCATGGGAATCCGCAATTTCGTCGCAGATATTCAACTTCCGCATCCTCCCCACAACCGTCCATCCAATGTGCATTTCGATGTTGTTCGTGATCACTACGGTGAATTTCTCTGGTTCTTCTTTGAGCAAGCAACGCAGCATGTGAAGTTCACACCCGATAGCACCAATCGGATAGGAGAAAGCGAACGAGGCGCATCGTTCGGCATTGAAACGATTACCACTTTCCCATGGGGCAGAGACGTGCCCGTGAAATCGGGATGCGAAGGGATGAGCGTCGCCTAACTCGCTATGGGATCGCACAGGGCTCTGAACCGCATAATCATTCGCCGACGAGAGAACACGGATTTATTCGGAAATATCTGAGACATTTCCGTAACATATCGCGGTTCCCAATCTGAAGGTTTTCTTGCGTTATATCGATAGAACAACAGGAGTACTAAGTTGTCGGCCAAGCCGTATTGCGAGACGCGCAACAAGCTGTCGGAAGGGCTTGTGGACCTGTCGATTAAGCTCTCGATCGCTGCATCGCAAATGGCCGATCTCGCTGGAGATGCTCCCGCATTCGCCAAGGCGAAGACCGAAGTGCAACAGCTCCGGGATGAATGCGAAAATGTCAGGGCTGAACTTGACCGCCATCGCGCTCAGCATGGATGCTGACGCAAGACGCCGGTTCACTTAGTACTGCCGTACCCCCGGTTCTTGCCGCTTCGCGCCGCCTTGTTTAGAGTTAATTCACCGGCTCTTCCCACGAGGGCGGCCAAGAGCATCACGGTGCCCAACTATTCAAAAAGTTGCTGCACGTAAGGCTGCGTGGTGCAAGCGCAGCCTCGCTCTTGTATCCCGTTTTTAGCAATAATCAGTTCATATTCATGCCGCACATGCCGCCTTGGCACATGCCGCCGCCGCAGCCACCAGCTGGCTGAGAATCCTTCTTGGTACCATGCGGTTTGCGAAGCAAATGTTGAGTACTGGGTGGTCAGGTGATCCTCACCACACGAAGGGCAGCGCACTGCGTCGGCTCCTTCGCTCCGGCGCACCAGCTTCTCAAACTTGGTCCCACAATCGTCGCAAGAGTATTCGAAGATCGGCATGCTTCTAAACTAGCAAGATTTGGCGCCAACACGTGAGCCCCGGATTCGTTCGAAAGAGTGCTACAGCCAGTTCATTTATCATAAAAGATATGCAACGCAGAGCATTCCTGAAGAAGGGTCTGTGGCTCACTGCGGGTGCCGGGCTGACTCTGGGAAGCGGGTTTAGCGCTGCGGCGCGGGGTCGGAAGACGGTGAAGCTCGTCGAGTTCACGGACGGGGGTCAGCGAAAGGGAGTCATGGAAGTTGAAAAGGTTGCGAAGAGCGAAGCCGAATGGCGCCAGCAGCTCACGCCTGAGCAATATGAGATCACTCGCCGCGCAGGCACGGAGCCCGCCTTCACAGGCAAGTACTGGAACAACCACGAACACGGCATTTATCGCTGTATCTGCTGTGGCAACGCCCTATTCTCGTCCGAAACCAAATTCGAATCCGGCACTGGTTGGCCCAGCTTCTGGCAGCCCATAGCGAAAGAGAACGTCGCGGACCGTCTGGACGCCTCGTACGGGATGACTCGCAATGAAGTCCGATGCGCTAAGTGTGACGCGCACCTCGGTCACGTGTTCGACGACGGCCCGCAAACCGACCGGCCTTCGGTATTGCATGAACTCCGCGGCACTCGATTTCATCAAGAGCTAGGAAGCGTCGCTACGTTTGGTCCACACACTAACGGGCACTCTCAGGCTGCACAGCGCTTTTGGTTCGCGGTTCGCTAAAGATCCGCGCGACATCATCGTATATTTACCGCCCGACTACAATTCCGCGCGATCTCGCCGGTATCCGGTTCTCTATTTGCACGACGGGCAAAATCTCTTCGATGCCGCGACCGCATTCAACAACAATGAATGGGGAGTCGATGAAGTCGCCGAGGAACTGATTCTGGCTGGCGACATCGAGCCGCTGATCGTAGTCGGGATTTACAACACCGGCACGAAGCGCATGAACGAGTACACGCATGTGCCTGACTACCGCGGCCGTGGTGGTCTTGCACGCGCGTACGGAAAAATGATCGTGAGCGATCTGAAGCCCTTCATCGATCGCGAATATAGAACCCTGCCGAATGCCGTGAACACAGGGCTAGGCGGATCCTCGCTCGGCGGTCTCGTGACGTTGTATCTCGGACTGCGTTACCCGGAAGTGTTCGGAAAATTGCTAGTCATGTCGCCTTCGGTGTGGTGGGCCAATCGCGACATCCTCAAGAAAGTGTCCAAAATAAACCACAAAAGATCGCAGAGGATTTGGCTTGACGTCGGCACTTGCGAAGGCAAAAATCCGCAAAGCTGTTTGCGAAACGTCGAAGATCTCCGGGACGCCCTGCTTCTGAAAGGCTGGCGGCTGGGACACGATCTCGCGTTCGTCGCAGATCCAGGTGCCGGACACAATGAGAAAGCCTGGGGCGCTCGCGTCGGCCAGGCGCTGAAATTTCTCTTCCCGGCGCGGCTCGTGACTTCTCCTCTCCCCGCTGGCAGGTTCGGCTAGGATTAGAAGACTATGGCCTTCTGTACGAATTGTGGCACTCAACTTGGCGACAATGCGCGATTCTGTCTGAATTGCGGGCAACCTATCGGCGCCGCAGCCTCCGCCAGCTACTACCCACCTGCGCCCCCGGTTGAGCCGTTGAAGTACGATATCGAAGGTCATAATCTCCAGATCGCTCGCGTACACCTTCAGCCAGCGCAGGAAATATATGCTGAAGCCGGCAAGATGGTCTACAAATCGGCAAACGTCGAGTGGCAAACTCGCATGGCTGGCCAATCTCTCGGTGACAAGCTTATGGGCGCTCTGAAGCGCAAGCTCACCGGTGAATCGCTGTTCTTTACGTACTTTCGGGCCAATGCGACAGGAGGGGAAGTTGGCTTTGCAGGTCACTATCCGGGCAAGATCCAAGTGTTCGAACTCGCGCCTGGCCAGACCATCATGGTTCAGCGCGATGGCTTTCTATTCGCCCAAGGCACCGTCGCATTCGATATCGCGATGGTTCGGAAATTGGGGGCGGGACTGCTCGGTGGCGAGGGTTTCATTCTTCAAAAATTGACCGGGCCCGGCGCCGTTTTCGTGCATGCCGGCGGAGATCATGTCGATTTTACTCTTGCACCCGGCGAGGTGCTGCAGGTGCAAACAGGTCATTTGGTCGCATTTGAACCTACTGTCGACTATGACATTCAAATGGTCGGCAACATTCGCACGGCCATTTTCGGCGGCGAGGGTCTTTTTCTTGCTACCCTCACCGGTCCTGGACGCGTGATTTTGCAAAGCATGACCCTCGAACGCCTGCGTCACGAGCTCGCGCCTGCCGAGCATCAACATAGCGGCGACGAGCGCAATCCGTTGCGGGCCGTGTCGGGCGGCATCGGCGGTCTCAGCAGCTTCTTCTCCAGTGATGACTAAGGTGGCAACGGATGCGCTCGTTCAGATTGGCCCGTTTACGCAGGACACCGGTCGTCCTTTAATCCACGCCAGGCTCCCCGATTGGCTTCGCAAGAGCCGGACCCATTTCGAATCCGTGCATCTGTTGAAGACAGAACTACGCCGGCGTCGTCTTCACACCGTCTGCGAGTCGGCGCGTTGTCCCAACATCCACGAATGCTTTCATCGCGGCGCGGCAACTTTTATGATCCTCGGGAATTTGTGTACGCGCGGATGCGGCTTCTGTTCAGTTCCGAAAGGCTCTCCTATGAAGAAGGAGTTTTCGCTGGACCCGAATGAGCCTCGCCAGGTTGCCGAAATGGCTGCCACCATGAAGCTTGGTTATGTCGTGATTACTTCCGTCAACCGCGATGATCTTCCGGACGGCGGCTCGCATCACTTCGCCGAAACAGTCCGCCAGGTTCGCTCAGCGCTTCCAAAAGCACGAGTTGAAGTGCTGACTCCCGATTTTTGCGGCGATCTGAATGCCGTCGCTCGCGTGCTCGATGCGGGACCGCATGTGTTCAACCACAATATGGAAACTGTTCGCCGCTTGTATCGGCGCGTCCGGCCACAAGCAGACTATCTGCAATCGCTGCGAGTTCTGAAGTTTGCCAAGCATCATCGAGATGACGTTCTGGCGAAATCCGGCCTGATGGTCGGCCTGGGCGAATCGGAGCAAGAAGTCCACGAGCTCCTGCGAGATGTTTTGGCTGCCGATGTCGATGTGGCGACGATCGGACAATACCTTCAGCCGACGCGCCGCAATCTTCCAGTGGCCGAGTTTATTCGTCCGGCACAATTCGATTGCTACCGCGATTACGGACTTTCGATCGGTTTCAAAATGGTATTTAGCGGAGCGTTTGTTCGCAGTTCTTATATGGCCGATGGCATAAGTGAGCAGGCCGCCCGGGCAAATGCCTAGGCCGTTTCAAATCTTCCTGCACACTCTTCTGGCGCTGCTCTCCTCTGTTCTGCTGCTCCTCATCTTTCCGAAATTTGACTTGCGCTTTCTGGCGCCGATTGCTCTTACACCTTTACTGATCGTCCTGGCACTTACGAAATATGGATGGCAGCGCTTCGTGTATGGCTGGGCGGCCGGCATTTTCTTCTGGTTCTTCCTATGCACGTGGATTCAGTTCGTGCTCGAAGTCCACGGCGGGATGGGTCGCTGGGGAGGCTGGGGGTCGTTCTTACTGTTTTCCATTCTGAAAGGCCTCCATCTCGCGGTGTTCAGCTGGTTGGCAGGCCCGCTGATGACGCGCCCATACGCGGTGCCGGCCGTTGCAGCACTCTGGACCGGTCTCGAACGAACGCATGGAACATTTGGTTTTGCATGGCTGGCGATGGGAAATGCGGGTATCAGCATGTCGGTGCCGTTACGGCTTGCGCCGTTCGTTGGCGTGTACGGGGTGTCGTTTGTTTTCGCGATGCTCGCTGCAGCCCTCGCCTGCGTTCTACTGGGATACTCGCGCATCCGGCTGATCCCGCTATTGGTGCTTCCATTGCTGTGGCTGCTACCCGCGATCCCGGAGAACATACCCGCTCGAGACGAGACTCTTTTAATCCAGCCAAACATCGACCCCACAACTGAATGGACTTCCATCGTTCAGCAAAAGACACAGGAGCAGCTCACTTTAATCTCTGATGCTCTACCCGCGCGTTTGATCATTTGGCCCGAATTGCCCGCGCCGTTCTACTACTACAGCGATCGTGCGTTTCACGCCGCAGCTACCGAGATCGCGGAGCATCATGGCTATTTCTTGTTTGGTACAGTCGCCTACACTGCTGAAAACCAGCCACTCAACTCCGCGCTGTTGCTCGGTCCGAATGGAACCGAAGTAGGCCGTTACGACAAAATCGACCTGGTGCCATTCGGCGAGTTTGTGCCGCCTCTATTCTCGTTCGTGAATCGGATCACGCAGGAGGCGGGCGATTTCGCTCCCGGTCACGATATAAAGGTTCTGCCTGCCGCAGGGCACAGGCTGGGCGTGTTCATCTGTTACGAATCCGCTTTCCCGGACCTCGTGCGCCAGTTTACAAGAAAGGGGGCAGATGTTCTCGTGAATCTATCGAATGATGCCTATTTCGGGCGTAGCGAGGCACGTGACCAACACTTGTTGCTAGTGCGCATGCGCGCCGTTGAAAATCGGCGCTTCATCGTTCGGGCAACCAACGATGGAATTAGCGCGGTGATCGATCCCAGTGGGCGGCTAATCAGGCAGCTCCCGCCGTATCAGGAGCTTGCGGCCACAGTTCGATACGGCAGCGTGCAGAGCACAACGTTTTACGCCCGTCACGGCGATTGGTTCGCGTGGAGTTGCTTGGCCGTGGGGTTAGTGCTGGCCGGGGCGGATGCTTTATTCTGGCCCAAGCGACGATAACGAGTCCGTTGCGGATGCCGCGCTGGATGTCTGTGGATACTCGCTGCAGGCGTCAATTGCTTCTTTCGCGCGGAGAGCGGTAATAGCTTCGCAGCCACGTTGTTTTCTGAATGGTCAGCCAAGGCAGGACCTTTGACCGCGGCAGACGGATCCGTAAATCCTGCATCGCGAACCACGACTCCATCTCTAGTTTCAACCGTCAGGACTGCCTGAACATTTCCACTGTTGTGCGGAAACAGCAGAACACCGCTAGGCTGAAAAACTTCAGTGATATTGAGGTGCTCACGTGAAGCGCCATCGAAAATATCAACGCGAGCTCGCCGGGGTTTCGTCAAGTTCGATTTCCAGGACAGGATTAGATTGCCTGCCTCGGAACGCATCCTCAAAGAAAGATCGCTTCTTACAGGCGTGAGCTGCCCGTATCGCCATCCGCCAAACGCTAGCAGCGCGATCATTCCCACGGCAGCAATTGCAATCCTCCATCTGGCGGATCTACGGCGATGCGTACTGCTCTTGGTCGCTGGATCGCGGATGAGGCCGGTTGGTTCGTAAGCGGGCTGTTCGGAGACACTCGGCTCCATTGCACTTGAGACACGCTGTAAGCTTGACGCGTGCTCAATGAGTGCTGGCGGAGCCGGGCAAGAACTGAAGTCGGGGAGATCCCATTCATCGCGTGTGGTCGGGCATTTAGTATCTCGAGCAGTGCCGATCTCCGGGAGTTCCAGAACGGTTGAAGGGCACCGGGGCATGATGCCATCAGAGCCGCGTAAGAACATCCCCGCCGTAACACTTCGCAGGTCGCGGGGCTTAAAGATGATCAGGAGCCCATCCGGAGCAGGGAAGTAAGTATCGTGCAAAACGAGTTCGCGGTCCAATAACAGCAGATCGCTTCGCGTGTGAGAGCAATACCAGCCGACAATATCAAGACGCTGAAGGGCCGCGTCGATAGCAGGAGCGTTTAGCAGATCGCGCAGCTTTCGCTCGTCACCGTCGGAAAGGATGAAGCGGGGGCCGAATGAATGATCACAGGATAGGGGCCGGCACTCTTCGATCGTGACGACATCGCCATCACGCCGCCCGAAAAGGAGCCCACCTATTTCTAGACCGCCATGTGAGGTCGCGGCGTAACCGTGCAGAACCAGATCTGCGATTCTGTCGAGTAAACCGGGGGTGACGTGCACCTTAGCAGGCGCGATCTCATCGCCGCAAACAGCCATCACTGCTTTCGCCGACATCCGAAAACAAGCTCCAATTCGAACCGCATGCTTTCAATGCGCGGCGATCCGGCATTCGAACAAGCAAGCATTTTAACCCCGAGAATACACCTGAACGCTTGAGCGTGCAAGAAAATTTGTCTCTAAACGTTTTAAACACTTCGATTTGATCTTGTCGCGGGCGAGATTCCGCCATTTATCCTGTGTTCATCTTCACCTATGAGTCAACCAAAGTTAATCCAGCAAACAACTCGCGTGCAAGCTGCGGGCAATAAGCCGAAACTGATCGACGAATACATCGGCCGGGTGAATTCCAGCACCGGAGAAGTCAGTGTGGCGCATATGCATAGCCCGGGCGGGTGGCAGGAGCCAGGCCAAACACCTGAATTCGACGAGTTCACCGTGGTTCTGAAGGGAATGATTCGCGTTGAATATTCAGGCGGAGCGATGGACGTTCGGGCAGGTCAAGCCGTCATCACCCGCAAGGGCGAGTGGGTCCGATACAGCACACCGGAACCGGAAGGAGCCGAGTATTTCGCAATCTGCATTCCCGCATTTTCGGTGGATACCGTTCATCGGGACAATTAAAGAACACGACGCGCGCTACTTTCGCGAACTGTGGATAATGACTTCACATGCGCTCTTGACGGCGCTACTCAGCAGTCGCGTGGAGCTGCTGTAGATAAGGTCGTCGTTGTTATTGAAGACGGCTAGTTTATTTCCGTGCACGAAGAGTGTTGTGGGATTCGGTTCTTCATGATCCAGGCGGACTAAGTAGTCTGCCTTGCTCCGGTTCGCGGTCACCGCTACGCCCGGGCATCGCTGGAGGAACATTTTCATGACCTCCACGTTCTGCGGACTCGTGCCGCCGACAACCGACACACCGCCTTTCGCATCCCCGACTCCAGCCTTACCCGAGAGCTGCAATGACTGACTTTCAGTGATGAATACCCGAGGTTTTTCTACCGTGACTGAGCCCAGCGACACTGCCGCAATTACGAGCGCAAGAACTGCTAAGTTGGTCTTCATTGATGGCCTCCTGCAATGGGCGCGCGCCGCACGAGTCATCTACAGGGCGCGTTGAGCACATTCTACGCTCTGCTCGCTAGACGGGACGTTCACGACGAGAAGCACGTTTCAGCAGGCAGTCGCTCCTGAATTACCCTGAGTTCCGCCATTCACAAATTTTCATTCGGAAATTTCGAAGCATCGTCTTGCGTAATGGGACCTTGCTATCAGCGGGTTCCAGACGTTCAGAGTGGTTCTGGGCCTATGCTGCAGACACTCCCTGAGCTGTCCCGGGGTAGCTTAATTACGGAGTGAGATTTCATGTTTATTAGATCTACCTATATGAGCGTGGTGGCTGCTCAGGCAATTTGCGCTCTTAGCCTACTCGCTCTGACCAGTCAAGCTCTTGCAGCGTCCCAGGCTTTTTCCATCCAAATGCTTGGCGTAACACCTACTCAGGCGGCGTTCAGTTACACTGCTCCGGATGCGAAAGCTTGCACCCTACAAGAGAGTACCGACGCAGCTTTCGCGACCGTCGACCACGACGTGGATCCGGTTCTGTTTCCAGGGTCTAATTCAGATACGCGGTCCGGAAATCTTGTGAACGGCACACACCGCACCATTGTGGTGGGATTCCGCGGGACAGCCACGGCTTCGGATGGCAAGATCTATTCCCGGGCGCTCCAAGCCGCGACAGATCATTATCTTCAGGTTTCATGTGATAACGGACAATATTACGCAACTTACAATTTCCAGACGCCGAATCCCCCGCTTGGCAATACGGCACCGGATTACATACCGTTTAATGCTTCAGGATTCGGAAATTACGGTTGGCCGACCATCAACTATACGGCTCCGACCTCGAATGCTTCCGCTAATGCACAAATCGACCCGCTAACTGGATTTCAGCTCCAGCGTTGGACTGGCGCAGGTGATGGCGGGGATGTGCTAACCGGCTGGGGCAATTGGAATGGGGTGGTCGACCTGTCCGGGACTTGGACAGGTTCCACTAACATCCTCGGCGCCAGCGGGTACGCGGCTTACACCGGCGCTGGAGGTCCCTCGAACGCACTGTATATTTGGGGCCCCTCCGGGATCTATCGGCCATCATTCATAAATACCGAGTTCTTTGCGCTCGATGTCTCCAAACACGAGTTAGTGGTTACGCCAGCGTCTCAGGTGCCAGCTACTCAGTGTGCTTGGTGTATGACGGAGGATCGGGATCGGGTTCGTCGGACTGCCTTGGAAATGTACTGACGACCTCGCTGCCGCAAAGCACGGCCGCTACCCAGTATGTGCCTTCGACCTTCCCTCAACCGATTTTGGGCGCGTGGGGCAGTCCACGAGTCTCCAATGACATGCTGACCAACACATTCGGTGGTACTCTTGCGTCGGTCAGCGGCGCCGCGGTAACGTGGGGCGCCAACTCAAACAATGGTCAAAACGTCTATTTTCCGGTGACCGTCCTTAAACCGGGCATGCGCATTGGTATTGTCAACACCGCTCCGGTCTGTCCGAATAATATTTGCACCATTGCAAGTGTTCAGGACGAGCAGCACCTGACCATCACGCAGACCATTTCCAATTGGACAACACAAGTCACCACGACTTCGGCATCCGTTTCGCCGGGCGCAACAAGCATACCGGTCATATCTAGCGCGGGTTTTTTACAGACGCCCTGGGCCCACAATGGGTCGGGTTATGCAGTCACGCTAGATACCGGCGGCAACGCGGAGAGCGTCTGGTGTTCGACAGTCAGCGGCAATTCGCTGACGGGATGTGCCGCCACTACCAAAAACCATGCGTCTGGAACGCCCATTTCGCAGAATTCTTATATTTTTCCAAACTTCGGTCTCAAGCTCTGGGTCAACGCAAATGGGGGCACAGTGTATTTGAACAATGCTCAGAATAATTGGGCGGTAAGCAACGACTTCTTTACGGAATATCAAGGAGCTGGCACGACTAATTGCGACGGCGTGAATCATACCGTTACGTATGCAGCGGACGGTATCACTCCCCTATCCTCCTCGGCGAGTGGATATTTTTGCACGTTTATTGACGAATTTGGCAGCGATTACTTATACCTGATGATCCCCAAGACGGGCGAAACGAGAAAGCTCTCCAATCTCAACAACGGGACGCAACTCGGTTACTCGTACAACACCTCGAACGGGTACATGCAGAACTGCGGGTACAACGACAACCCGGGCAACCCTACCCACCAGAAATTCGCAGCCTGGAGCGACGGACGGAATGGAGCCAATCAGAATCCGGCGATCGCGTGCGCCTACGTACAGACGTCGCAGACTGTCAAACAGGAGATCGCTGCTGCGTATCCTCAGATCGACGTCACATACTTCGGAAGTCCTTCCCTCCAGGACATGGCCTACCCACTTGCGAAGTTCATGATGCGCCCTTCGCAAGGGGCTATGACATGGTTCTGTGATCTTGATGTTTCCCAACCAGCTGGTGCCGGTCAAGTTCAGTATTGCCACAACAGCTGGGACACATTTCCGTCCAGGTTTACCGGCGTGCACGGGTTTGAGTATTTTATGGTCAATCCGACAAGCGGCTACTCAAGCGGCTATTCGAACGAGTATTCGCTCTCGAGCCTGGATGGCGCCGGTGTGACCGCTGCGGAGCGTTGGGATGTGCAGATTAGCCGAATTTACAACAACGGCGGTGTGACATCTCTCAGCGGCACATTTGATGATCCGCAAACATGCCAAGAACTCGGGGTGACTGACTCGCGCTGGATTGCGCTCGGCGCGACGGGCAAGAACTGCATTCAGATGGATGTCTTGGACCCGCTTGCAATCACGGCCGGCTCACAGGATTTGAAGCCGCTCGGCACGTTCCCGCTTGGATCCAAGCCAGGAGCGTGGGCCCACAATGCGTCTACCTGCGGCGGCGATGGCACAACCTCGCACTGCTGGTCGTATCTGCAGCCGATCGCGCCAGGCGATAACTTGGTCGATTACGCACAATCCGGCGTTCATGAGGTGTTTGGCGTGGGCGCTGTCACCCCCATATCTGGAAATCCGAATGCGACAGAGCATATCGTGCTCTGGAGAGCAGCGAACCAATTCGGAAACTGTGCGTCAACTGGCCAAAGCCACGGCGCAGGTTTTGTCCTCACTGAAATGCTTCCCTCGGTCTGCTACGGCTCCGGCTTCATTCTTTATCCGAACGGCAACATCGCGCAGGGCAAGATGGACAATCCCAATCTGAACGGTGGCCATATCATTCAATGGCCCATCGGCAATCAGTTCATCTTGAGCGCTCCCTATGTTTGGAACTTTGCTAATGATCTAGGAGGCTATGGAGCTGGGTACGGCGTTCGTATTGGCAAAGTGCCGGATGTTTGGGGGCAGTGGGCGAACTGGGGAGTGCAGTCAGACTTTCCGTTTGATCGCAGTTTTAAGGGTTTGGGCATTGGCATAATTCAAACTCACGCGGGTGGTCTCACCTATACCTGTCCGAGTTGCAAGTGGATCGTAGACGGACGACCTTTAGGAGGGGCGGGTGGCGGCTCGAACCAACTGTGGAATCACACTTATACGAAGGTCTCAGGCACGAATAGTGTCTACCAGATTGACCTGCCAGAAGGGCAAAATACCTCTCTCGACGTGAAGCGGCAAGCGGTGCGAATGTGGGCCGGCCAGCATCTGATCCAAAATGTCAGCGGTCCGAACTCTCAGTTGAGCGATTCGACCCCGTGGCAGGGATGCATTGTGATGAATGCGGGAGAATGCGTGTCGGGCAGCCAGCCGGGCCAGATATACGAAGTTGTTCCTCAAGCCACGACGTCGCTGGGGTGCCAGATCGACATGACGATCAACACGCCCTGTGTAGCACCAATGGGCCCCGAAGTGGCGGCTTATGCGCAGCACGATATCTCGGCTGCGGATCCCATGGGGTTAAAGGGCCGAGTGCTGACGATGGCGTTCGGCGGCCCGGGCAGGACAAACAATTATGCGAATATGCACGCCATTACAACTGGCGAATGGGGTGTGACGACTGTCGCTTGGGGAGACGGAAGGCGCAGCGACGTATGGGGAGTGAGGCTTCCTCCACTTCCTAGCGGTGATTCGATCAATCGGACGACCTTCATCAAGACGCCGGTGAGCATGGGAGGAGTTTCGGGTTCGTCTGTCCGCATCCGGTTCGGTTATGCAGAGTATGGGAGCGATGCCAGTGCGCAGCCGCTTTTCTGCTCGCCGAATCGGCTCGAGGACTGCACAACCGCGCCCGCGAACGGCGATCCGTTCGCATTCGCAGGCGAGCCGCAGAACTGGACAGCGTGCGGTACCGCGTGTACGGTGAATGTTCCCGCTCTCTCAGGTCGAACTCTTTACTATGTTATAGACAGAAAACTGTCAAACGGGTCTGTCGTAACGGCGCCATTGCAGGTTCTGCCGATCAATTAGAGCCCGAGATGGGCACGGGCCGGGGGTGGGATTCAGCGTTGAAGCTGTGAGGGTATTCGGGAGATGACTTCTGCGGAGATCGTCCATACGCCGCAAGCAGTCGATGACCAAGCCAGCAAGGCAGGATTACGCACAGTCGCTACAATAGAAGCTCTTAAAGGCATAATTGTTCTCCTGCTCGGATTGGCTTTACTAGGCCTGCTCCACAAAGATGCAGAAGACATTGCGGAACGTTTTCTCGAGCACCTGCATATCAATCCGGATCGGCGGCTTGCGCAGGCACTTCTGCATTCAGCGTCACGCCTCACCGATGCGCGTTTATGGACTGTTGCGGCTACGGCGGTAATTTACGCCAGCGTGCGATTCACTGAGGCTTGGGGCTTATGGAACCGGCGTGTATGGGCGGAATGGTTTGCGTTACTTTCGGGCGCGCTTTATCTACCTTGGGAGATCCTCAAAGTTGCGGAGCGCCCGAACTGGGAACATCTGGCAATCCTACTTGCGAACCTCTGTATTCTTTTTTATATGCTTGCGATTCGGATTCGCGCGTGCCGCACGGTTGTTGGCTGCGGCGGCTCTGACGCTCCTGTGAGGTGACCGAAATGACAAGTGGTGACAGACGGCGCTCCCGCGAAACGCATCCATGTTCGGAGATGTCTACACTCCAGCGTTACATTGACGACAGTCACATTTAATGGACCGCCGGATATTCATGCAAAGTCTGCTTGGTACTTCTCTAGTGACAGTTGGATCTACACTCAGCGGTGCTCCATCCGTACCTGTGCCGCCTTCTCCGATACCTACGCCTGCTCCGAACCCCGCGCTACCCGCTCCCGAGCATTCGGGTATTAACCACGTTGTCGTGGTTACGATGGAGAATCGCAGCTTCGACCACTTCTTGGGTTGGCTTCCTCGAGCAGACGGAATACCGCCTGGACTAAGTTTTAGAAACACGTCCGGGACCGCTCACCCGGTTTACGCGTTGAGTGGAGATTATCAGGGCTGCGGCCACCCGGTTCCCAATAATTCCTACGGGACTCCAAACATCACGGCTTATGACGACGGCAAGATGGATGGTTTTTTGCGCGTTCCGGGCAACGACATCTACAGCATCGGCTATTACCAAGCCGCCGACATGCCGTTCCTGGCTGCATTTGCACAGGCGTTCACGACTTGTGATCACTGGTTTGCGCCGATCCTGGCGGAAACTTTCCCGAATCGCATGTTCTTATGGAGCGCACAGACGGATCGGCTCTCGAACACTTTTTCACCAACAAGCTTGCCGACCATTTTCGACAGCCTTCAAAAGGCCGGTGTTTCCCACCGTTACTACTTCGGTAATATCCCGTTCCTGGCGCTGTGGGGATTGAAGTACCTGTTTGCTTCGTCTTCATTCTCCGACTTTCTTCATGATGCCGGTTCGGGTAATTTGCCGGCCGTGTCATTTGTCGATCCCAAGTTTACGGAGTTCGATGATGGGCTGGGCAACGACGCTCACCCGCATTCCGACATTCGAAACGCCGATGCTTTTCTGTCCCAGGTCTTCCACGCCATCGCAAGTGGGCCAAACTGGGCCAGCACTGTGCTGATTGTCACATTCGACGAATGGGGAGGCTTTTTCGAACATCTGGCGCCGCCGCGGGTCGTTGCCCCTAATAAGATCGATACGAATTTGGTGAATGGGCAAGCCTTGCTCGGCTTGCGCGTGCCGACAGTTATCGCTTCGCCCTTTACGCGAGGTGCAAACAAAATTGATTCCACAATTTACGATCACACTGCAGTCTTGAAGCTGATCGAGTGGCGTTGGGGTGTAGCACCGTTGACGCTTCGCGATGCGTCATCGGATATTGGCAACCCTGCCGTGACGTTCGATTTCACATCGCCCGACGCAAGCGTTCCGCAGCTGCCGCAGGCCGCCACGGTCCCAGGTCGACCGTGTTTCCTGGAGCGGGCGGAGCCCACCACAACCGCACAGGCACAGCCGACGACTGAGTTCGGATCTCTGGGGAAAAGCCAGCTCGTGCGCGATTGGCTCAACCACCCGCGATTTAAGCAGCAAGAGAAACATAACCAGCACTTCTGAACTTCAACCCAGGTCCGCTTTGCCGCACTCTCGGCAACTTTTTCGAGAAGAATCATTCCGCGTAGGCCGTCTTCAAAGGTCGGGTAATCGATCGGAGCTGAAGCATCTGCGACCCTGGCGTAAAATCGCTTGAACACTTGTTTGTGCGAGTCGTCGTATCCTTCGCTATGGCCGCCCGGCAAATCAGCGAAGCTGGCTGCAGCCGGATAAAACAACGAACCGTCTTTAATAATCACCTGGTTGGGTTCGTTCCGATGCCCAATCCACAGAGTGTCGGGCTGCTCCTGATCCCAGGCGACGCCCGCCTTGCTGCCGAAGATCTCGAAAGCAAAGCGATTTTTACGTCCGGCCGACATCTGGCTTACAGTAAATGCGCCACGCGCCTGTTCGCCCAGACGAAGCATGACCATCGCCGAAATCATCGGTATCGATAGGGACTTCCTCGTAATCCCCTGGCTGCAGCTTCTTACCCGAAAATGTTTCGACTGATTGTTTCGGACGTTTTCGTTTTTTGTGGAACGTCGCAAGATCCGCACACACAGCGGTAATCTGCAAACCCGTCAGGTGCTGGATCATGTCCATCCAGTGAGATCCGATATCACCCATGACTCGCAACTTACCGTTTGACTTCGAGTCGAGCCGCCAATTCCAATCCGTATCGTAGAGTAGCCAATCTTGCGAATACGTGCCTTGCACGATTAGGATGTCGCCGAGATCACCGTGCAAGATCATCTGGCGAATTTGTTGCACGCACGGGTAATACCGCAGGTTGTGCTGAACGCAGTTGACCGCGTTCCTGGCTTTTGCCGCATCAACGAGCCGCCGCGCCTCGTCTGCCGTCATTGTGAGAGGTTTCTCGCACAGGACTGCCTTGCCTGCTTCGATCGCCGCAAGCGACATCGGGAAGTGATCCACGTTGGGAGTGCAGATGTGAACCGCCGCGATCTCTTTCTTATCCAGAACATCTTTAAGATTGCTTGTCGCGAAGGGGATCCCGGCGCTCTCTGCAAATTTTCGAGCCGTTTCCGGCCGGCTGCCGACAACCGCTGCAATTTCGACATTCCCCAATCGGCGCACGTTCTCGGCGTGCACCTTGCCCATAAAACCTGTGCCGACGATAGCGGTATTGATCTTTTTCATCGCAGATTTGTCTCCTCAACAGCCCTGAAAATTTCTGCGATATCTAGGCGCGTCGCAAGATATGCAGACGGTGCTGAGTATACCGAACCCTTATATGGTAATAGGAAGAAGCTACACGCCTTATGACAAAACGACAGACCGTAGCGCGCAAAGAACTAGTGTTTATAAACGGGTTACGCCGGTAACCGTGATCAGTCGTTGTCCTGATTTCCATACGGGAATGCTCGTTAATACGGAAAGCTGTAGTTTATTTTGTTCCGGCTTCTCAACTCGCCCCGCAGTTCACCCGATAACTATGCGTGAGCGACAACGTTTCTGCCGTCCGGCAACTTTCGGAACTTCGCGTGCATCAAAAATCGCAGCAAAGGCTAAATGATATGCCTGAATCCCGAACCACAGCAATCGACGTAGTGATAGAACCAGCACGCGCCTGGACGTTAAGTGCGTTGCAAGCGACAGGAAGTACGCTGTCGCGCGGCGCGGTCTGGGCGGGGGATACGGCACAGAAATTTGGGGCACTGGTTTCGGCTCTTATGGGTCCGGCTGTGGTATCCGTTTATGCTTTGGCACTGTGGAGTCTGGCATCGAATCTCGGCTGGACCGATACCTTTGTGTTTTCTAGCGGACCCTTATCCAACTGGTTGGTCTGGCTCGCTATCGCGATCCTCGTCCATCTGGCTGCGGGAATACTCCGGCGACATACCCAGCCCGAGAAGTAGTCTGTAACAGCTTCCCGTTTCTATCGAGCGCGGATTAAACTTCGATTTGCTCTGTTATTCTCAAGGAAGGAACGTCCTCGCCTAGAAATGCCCTTTAGTTCGCGCTCGTACGTGAATCGGTATATCCCTTCCAACCGTTTTCCTGTCGGCCTGAAATGGCTGCTGATCGTAAACACGGCTATTTTCGTGGTCTCGATCCTAGCCGAGCGTCAAATCGGCCCCGTTTTCGAAAATTTTGCCCTCGTGCCCGCACAGGTCGTCCAGACTTTCGCGCTATGGCAACTGGTGACCTATATGTTTATCCATGTAGGTTTCAGCCACATTCTTTGGAACATGCTCGCGCTGTGGATGTTCGGTGCCCAGCTTGAGCGCATATGGGGCACCCGGCGGTTTTTGCGATTTTATTTCGCGTGCGGGATTTTTGCCGCCATTACAGTCATCCTCTGCGCGTATATCTTCAGTGGGACTAATATCAGGACAGTAGGATCGTCGGGAGCGATCTACGGCATATTGGTCGCTTATGGCCTCATGTTCCCGGACCAGACGATTTTATTCGGTTTTCTGATCCCGATCAAGTCGAAGTACTTCGTCATGATCATGGGGGGAATCGTATTTCTGCAGTCGTACATGGCGACGGTCGGCGGCAGGGAAAGCAGCGTTGCGGTAGTAGCCCACCTAGGAGGCTTGGTTGCCGGTTACCTTCTATTGCGCGGAAGAAGGCTGCGCGCGCAAGTGGTGCAGCCTGTTGTATCGGGCTATAAGGATTGGAAGCTACGTCGCGCCAAGAAGAAGTTTGAGGTATACCTCCGAAAACAAAACTCCGATCGTGATCGCTGGGTGCATTAACGTTTTAGATAATACCAGCACAAGGTAGATAGTCATGAAGTTCCGTTTCATCTCCGCCGGTCTCGCCGGCTTAGGTTTGGTTTCGGCGAGCCTACTCCTCACTAGATTTATGCGCTCAGGAAAGCCCCCAGTCGCAAAGTAGCGATTCGGTGGCCAAACCCAAGAAGAAGCCGAGCGACATCCCCCCGCCCGATCAGCAGCAGATTCCTTCCGAGTACAAGAAACAGAAGGAGGCGCCCCGAATACGCCCACATTCGAAGCCAACGCGACTACTGTGTCGGTAGATGTCTCTGTACTCGACAACAAAGGCCGCTTCATTCCGAATATTCCGCAGGACAAGTTTCGCGTGCTCGAAGACGGAGTGCCGCAGCAGGTTTCACAGTTCGGACATAGCGAAGCGCCGATGACGATTTGCATGCTGATCGAGTTCAGCGGACGCTTTCAAGCGTTCTGGAGCTACGGTTGGTATGAAACGCTTCAGGCTTCGTACGGTTTTCTCGATACGCTGAAACAAGACGATAACGTGGCTGTGGTCGCCTTTGACATGCGGCCAACCATTCTTGCCGATTTCTCACCCGATAAGCGGAGAGCGGAGGAAGCAATGGCGAGGCTGCGCATTCCCGGATTCAGCGAGTCGAACATTTTCGACGCCATGACTGACATGGCGGATCGCATGTCGAACATTGAGGGCCGCAAAGCAATTGTTGTGATCGCGAGCGGCCTGGATACGTTCAGCAAAATTACCTTCGATCAGTGCAGAAAGTCGCTACAAGAGTCGGGCGTGCCGATTTATTCCATCAGCATCCTACAGATCGCGCGAATGATGGCGGAATCGAGAGGAATGGGACCCATTCAGGAGATGGACTTCCTGCAAGCCGACAACGAGATGAAGACGTTTGCCAAGGAAACCGGCGGGCAGGCATTCTTCCCGCGCTTTATCGGAGAGTACCCGGGCGTTTTCCGCGCCATCGAGGATTCACTCAGAAATCAGTATTCGCTCGCTTATCATCCCACCAATACTGCGAAAGACGGCAAGTTTCGTCATATTAAGGTGGAGCTGGTAAATCCTTCCACAAACGAGCCGCTACGTATTGTCGAGAACGGAAAAGCGATCAAGTATCAAATTCTCGCGAAAGCGGGCTATAAGGCTCCGCATGAAGTTGACTAACGAATATCTTCGGAACTTGCCAGATAAAGCCGCGCTGAACATCGCCGCGCTTCAAAGCTCACGCACCATCTTGCTGTCAAGCACTGAATGTGGCGCAATTTGAATCCGATAGAAAGTCATTGACAGTTTCGAGGGCGTCTGTTAATTTCAGCTTGGTCCGAATGCGAACGACTCCTTCACAGCGTGCCCCAGAGTCCTGCGCTGATCCTTTTGGTCGACGATAATCCTGATGGCGTTGTTGCGCGCCGTTCGGTGCTCGAGGAACTTGGGTACAATGTCGTCTCAGCCAGTTCTGGTTATGACGCGTTGCAAGCTATCGAACAGCAAAAATTCGATCTGGTCATAACCGATTACAAAATGTCCCCAATAAACGGCCTGGAGTTTATCGCTACCCTGCGGCAGCGCGGCTTCCGGGTCCCGATCATTCTGTTGAGTGGCTTTGCGGAGAGTCTGGGATTTCGCCAGGAGAATAGCGGCGCCGATGCCGTGATTCAGAAAAGTGCGAATGAAATTGCACAGCTTTTGCGCTGTACAAAACGCTTGTTGATGCCTCCCAAGAAGCCGGCAGGATCGCATGATTCGAGAAACGACCACCGCGGCACCGGCTCTTGAACTAACGGCGGAGCGCAACTAGTCCGAAAGCCGGGCCGTTAGGGTGATCCGGTTCCTCAAAGCCGGTCCGAATTTCGTCGAAGCCGAAGTGCTTGAGGCATGCGATTATCTCTTCCCGAAGCATCCAATGTGCATAAGGGCGTGAACCGCCGCAAAACCGCGCAAGCCGGAAGCTACCTCGGTAATCGTAGCGAAAAAGACGATGCTGAAAACCGGCGTACTCGGCGTGATAGTCGCGCTTGAATCTTCTGGCTACCTTCCGATTCCGCGAGATAATGCCGGGATCATAGTAATGTGTCCACAAGAACAATCGGCCAGCGATTTTGCTGATGAGAGCAATCAGCTCTGCCGGATCAATCATGTGATACAAAACACCGGAGGCAAAGACCGCATCCACGCGCGGAGGGGAGTTGCGCAGATACTCGATAAAATCCCCGCATAAGAAGTGGGTTCTCGTCAGTCCCAAAACTTCCTTGACAATCAGGCACTTGAGGTACGCACGGGCGTTCGCTTCAATCGAGACAATCGAACCGAAGCCCGCGCGCTCCAACATATACGTATGTGCGCCTTCGAGCGGCCCAAGCTCCAGAACCGTTTGGCCGTTCACACTTCCAAATTGGTCGAGCGCCCACCGCACGCGCGGATCTTCGAACACGCGAATCTGGCCAGCCTCGAGATGCGAGAATGGCTGCGGCAATTGCGACCACCATTCTCCTTTGAAAATGTCCAGTGCGTTCTGAGCGCTCGGAGCCGAGGTTATATAACGCGCAGAAATGTTCGGTCTGGGCCCAAGAGATTGGAGATGGCGAAGGAAACGCCAAAAATTATCGCGTGATCCCAGATGAGAACCCCTGCTTCTCCCCACTATAGTGAGGAGAATGGCTATTCGTCAGGCATTGTCAATATTCTCTTTATGCCAACTCGCCTTTCTGTTGACTTCCGTGTCGGCTGCGTCAGCAAGTGTTTCCACAAAAAATACACGTAAACCGAGTTCTAAGAGCACTGCAGTAAGCCGATCGCTGATACGTTCTCTATCGCTACACGATCGCATTGCGCAGCTTGTCGTCGTGCGCACGTACGGCGATTATCCGCGCACGGACGATCCAGAATACAAGACGCTAGTGCGATTAGATTCGAGAGGATCACGTCGGTGGTTTCATTGTTGCAAACCGGATTCACAATGGGTCTGTTATTAATGCCCAGCCTTTTGAGATGGCAGTCTTTATCAACCACATGCAACGTATGGCAAAGACACCGCTGCTCGTCGCTGCGGATTTTGAACGCGGCGCTTCGATGCGCGTCGCGGAAACGGCAAAGTTTCCTTATTTCATGGCATATGGCGCCGCTCACGATCTCACGGCCACAAGACAGCTCGGCGCCACAACCGCACGTGAGGCCCGTTCGCTCGGAGTTAGGTGGGTTTTTGCTCCGGACGCGGACGTAAATAACAATCCGGATAATCCGATCATTAACGTGCGCTCTTATGGTGAGGATCCGCAGGCCGTTGCCGCGGGAGTATCAGCATTCATCGAAGGAGCACATTCCGATCCACTGAATTACGTTCTGGTGACCGCAAAACATTTTCCGGGGCACGGCGATACGGCTGAGGACAGCCACATGCAGTTGGCCAAACTCGATCAACCCAGAGAACGAATTGAGTCAGTCGAATTGGTTCCGTTTCGCGCGGCCGTTGCGCACGGCGTCGATTCAATCATGACGGCACACATGGCCGTTCCTGCGTTTGAGCCGCAGCAGGTGCCTGCAACCGTTTCAGAAAGCGTCATTACGGGGCTGCTGCGAAACGAGATCGGGTTCAAGGGTCTCATCGCCACCGATGCCATGGATATGCAGGGCTTGGCATCACTGTATTCGCAAGGTGAAGCCGCTGTACGAGCGATTGAAGCGGGAGTGGATGTGCTGTTGATGCCTTCCGGTCCTGAAGCCTGCATTCGGGCACTCATGGCGGCGGTAAAGAGCGGGCGCATTTCACGCCAGCGGATCGATGCTAGTGCGGCCAAGATCATGGCTGCAAAGCAAGAGGTCGGGCTCTTACGTAGCCGCTTCGTGAATCTCGATTCAATTAGCGACGGTGTGAAAGATCCGAATTTCGAACAAGTGGCGCAGAGCGTCGCTGATCGCGCGTTTACGTTGGTGAAGGATGACAAGCATCTGTTTCCCATAGCTGAAGGCGGTGGCAGCTGTCTTGTTGTCCTAAGTGAAGGAGAATTTTCGCAGCGCGGACAAACGCTCGCAAGCGAGTTACGCCGCCACGCCTCGGATTTGAGGATCTACGTTGCGAATTCAGGCACGCCGGCCCCTTTGCTTACGGCAATAGCGATTGATACCGCGAGTTGTAAGCAGATCTACGTTGCGGCGTTTGTCACGGTTGCGGCGTATCGCGGTAGTGTTGCCCTTCAAGGTGGACTCAATTCGTTCATGAACACGCTCGTGCACGGCCCGGTCCCCGTCGCTCTGATTTCGCTCGGAAATCCGTATTTACTACGTGATTTTCCGGATATAGCGTCGTATGCCGCAACATTCAGCACGTCGACAACCTCGGAGATGGCCGCGGCGAAAGCAATCTCGGGCGAGATACCGATCACGGGCAAAATGCCTGTTTCCATTCCTGGACTCGCAAAAATCGGTGACGGTCTCGATGTACCAGCTAGAAGCAAGATAGCGTCTAACCTGGCGGAATGACACAGATTACCTGGCTTGGACACGCTACTTTCCAGTTGCGCTTCGATTCTGGCGAAGTGTTGCTGATGGATCCCTGGATCGAGGGCAATCCGGCTTATCCGAAGGACTACAAAATTCAAAAGGTGGATGCGATCGCGGTTTCCCACGCGCATTTCGATCACACCAACGACGTGGTTCCGCTCGCGAAAAAATTCGACCCCAAAGTGGTCGCCATTTTTGAGACATCTGCCTGGTTTGAAAAGAAAGGCGCGAAAAACACGATTGGCATGAATAAGGGCGGGACTGTGGATCTTGGATTCGTGAAGCTCACCATGACCCATGCCCTTCATAGCTGTTCCATTAAGGACGGATCCGATTTGATTTATGGCGGTGAAGCGGCAGGCTATGTCCTCACGCAGAAGGATGGGAGGCGCGCGTACTTCGCTGGGGATACAGCCTTATTCTCCGATATGGCATTGATTCAGCAGCTATACGAGCCGGAGCTCGCGTTTCTACCGATCGGCGATCACTTCACTATGGGCCCCGATCAGGCAGCGCAAGCAGCGAGATTGCTGAAAGTGAAGAAAGTAATCCCGATGCACTTCGGCACCTTTCCTGCACTCACGGGAAGGCCGGAAGAATTGGCGGAAAAGCTGAAAAGTGACCCGATCGAAGTTTGGACGCTTAAGCAAGGCGACCCTGTCCAGTGGTAAGGCGGAGATGAGGCAGTTATTGGTATCTCTGCACGATCACTTCGCGGAAACCAGTTTTGCGGAGCGAGTCGCGTGTAGACGAAAGATCGGCGGTATCCCGGATAGGACCGATGAGCACGCGATAGAACTTCGGATTCCCGGGTTTGGGAACTGCGTGCGCCCGGAAGCCTTTCTTGTGAAGAACATCGGCTATGGCTTCGGCTTCATCAGGGCCCACAGCCGCCACTTGCAGAAAGGTTTGTCCCCTCTCTGGATGAAAAGTATCGGCAGCGGCCGCCGCTCGGCGCTGAAGCTGCTCCGCTGGCTCGTGGCGATCCAAGTGGGCGGGCAGTTTGCGCTGCTCCGTTTGCCTCGGTCGAAGCGGTTTTGGGGCGTGCTGGGGGCTTCTGAAGCGCTCGAAGTTCGTCATTCTCGGACGAATCTGCCGGCACCGCTCGTGTTTCGACTGCAGTGGCGCCTTTGGCTGCTGAGGCGTTCGCTCCCGTCGGCCTGTCAAGAGAACCACGGCCCACCATGTAACCCCCGGTAAAAGCAATACCGAGAAGAATGGCAACCACAAAGAAAATGCCAAGGAGTTGCTTGTTGCCAAGCAGAATCTCCGTTTCGCTTTCGCTGGTACGCGACATTTCTATTTAGAATTGTACTTGAGATTTATACCAATTAGAATTGCATTCCACTTTTTTCAGGTTCAAGTTACCCTTACATATAAGATGCATTTTCGGTTGAAGTTGGCGGCTGCCGCGGTTTGCGTGTTCGCCGCCAGTTGGTTTCTGCATTTCGATATTGCCGGCAATCGAGATCGAATCGTGAGAGCCGCAAGCGACGCGGGCCCGAAATTAAACCTTCTCCCGGGCATGCCACGGGTACTGGACGCAAATAATATATATTCAGCTGATCGCCCGGGCATGTTGAGCCCCATTGTGAAGGACTTCCCGTCTCGCGTTTACGTTCCAAACTCGAAGAGCGATTCAGTCGACATTATCGACGCATCGACGTACAAGATCGTCGGACACTTTTCTCTTCCTAAAGATCCGAAGCATCCAAAACATTCTCTGGAGCCGCAGCATGTGGTGCCGTCCTGGGACCTGAAGAAATTATGGGTTGCGCAAGATCTTGGCGACCAGTTGACCTTAATCGATCCCGCTACCGCGAAACAGGGCGAAACGATTCACGTCGACGATCCATACAACATGTACTACACGCCTGACGGCAAATACGCCATCGTTATGGCAGAGCGTGAGAAGCGAATCGATTTTCGCGATGCGCAAAGCATGAAGATCGTTAACAAGGTGCCAGTGGCGTGCGAAGGAGTAAATCATGCGGACTTCTCGATCGACGGCCGCTACATGATCGCCACATGCGAATTTTCGAGCGAGCTTATCAAAGTGGATGTGACGCAACAGAAGGTATTGGCGCACCTGAAGCTCACACCCAAGGGCATGCCGCAGGATTGCAGGGTGGCGCCCGACGGAAAGGTGTTCTACGTTGCGAACATGGAGGCCGACGGCGTGCACTTGATCGACGGCGATGCCTTTAAGCAGATCGGATTTGTAAAGACCGGAAAGGGCGCACACGGTCTCTATTTCACCCGTGATTCGAAGTGCATGTATGTAACGAATCGTGGCGAAGGCTCGATTTCATTGATTGATCTTGCAACGCGGCGTGTCGCGACCAGGTGGACCATTCCAGGTGGTGGCAGCCCCGATATGGGTGGTGTTTCCGCTGACGGTAAGTCGTTGTGGCTCTCGGGCCGTTATAACAGCGAAGTCTATGTCTTCGATACCTCAAATGGAAGCCTGAAGGCTCGCATCAAGGTAGGGGACGGGCCACACGGACTGTGTGTTTATCCGCAGCCGGGCCGGTACTCGCTTGGGCATACCGGCAATATCCGCTGACGGCAGGGGCGGCCGCACTTGGGGCAAGCAATCACCACAATAAAAGTGTTGCGGGTTATCAGCTGATGTCGGGCTTCGCTCGGCTATTGCGCCAAAACCGCAACTATCGATACACCTGGATCGGACAGATCGTTAGTGAAGCCGGTGACCATTTCAACAATGTCGCGGTTTTGAGTCTGGCCGTCGAGGAGACGCATAACGGAGCGGTAATTGCGGCCCTGATGCTTTCGCGGGCTATTCCAGCCGTACTGGCTGGTCCCCTGGCAGGAGTTCTGCTGGACCGCTTTGACCGCCAGCGCATCATGATCGCAAGCGATCTGGTCCGGGGAGTAGTCGCGCTAGGCTTCATACTCGCCATCGGTCACCGGCAGACCTGGCTGCTCTATCTGTTAAGCGCGCTGCTCATGTTGGCTTCGCCATTCTTCACCAGTGGCCGTTCGGCTCTTCTGCCAGCCATCACCACCGAAGATGAACTGCACACAGCGAACTCTTTGACACAAACCACGGGGTGGATGACTCTCGCAGTGGGAGCATTTCTCGGCGGCACGACAACAGCGAGATTTGGCTATCAGCTAGCGTTTGTATTTAACTCTCTTTCATTCTTTTTCTCGGCATTCTGTATCGCGCAACTTCGCTCGGTCCACGGGCACTTCCGCGCAGAGAACCGAAGCCTCAACGAGACTAAAATCGCCCGGCCCTGGCACGAATACAGGGAAGGATTGCGTTATATGGTGGCCACGCCATTGATTCTCGGGATCGGTCTACTCGCAGTGGGCTGGGCAACCGGGGGAGGTGCGGCGCAAGTCCTGTTCACGCTCTTCAGCGAGCTGGTCTTCAATCGTGGTCCGCGAGGCCTGGGGGAACTGTGGGCAACTGCCGGAGTCGGCCTCTTGATCGGCGGCGTGATAGCTAACCGCCTGGGCAAGAAGATCGCTTTCGAGAATTACAAAAAGACCGTGTTCGTCTGCTATCTTCTGCATGGGCCGCCTACATCGTGTTCAGTCAAATGCGAAGTTGGGGCTGGGCGCTTTTTTTTATGGGAGTTTCCCGCGCTAGTGTTGCTGTGAGCTCTGTCCTGAACTGGTCAAACCTGCTGAAGCACGTAGACGATCGATATCGAGGCCGTGTATTCTCGACCATCGAAACCATGAGCTGGTCGACAATGATGCTCTCAATGCTTGCCGCAGGAACTGCTTCGAGATATTTCGGCATACGAATGATAGGAGCCGCTTCAGGCGCGCTCAGTTCGTCCACTGCTATCTTCTGGGGCTGGGCAAATTGGACAGGCAAGTTGCCGGAACCCACGCTTACGGCGGATAGTGAGTTCGTAGAGATTCACGGCGACCCGACGGCCTGAGCCGTTAAAGCAGGCTCATATCCGTGACCTTGATCGTGTCACCGTCGATATCGCCGCTCACAACAACCTTCAAATTGTCTTTATCGGGCGTGTTCTTCAACAGCCGAAGAGCCATCTTATTGCCGGCATCATCGAAGTTAAGAAACCTGTGATCATCCGTCAGGATCCCATAGCCATCTCTGACGTAGTGCTTCAGCAGAGAACACTCACGCCTCTGCTTCAAAATTATCTGGCGCCCATGCTTCAAAATGTCCTCGGCGCAGTTGCGGTCGATGACTACTCCCTGGATTTTTGTGCCTTGCCCCAGGCAAGCCATTGTGAGAAGTGCACAGAGGGCGGACAGCTTTGTTCCCATATTTCTTCTCTTCACTCGACCAGCGTACGTCAATTCTCGCATTTCCAGTCTGCGAAAATAATTAGGATCTTTACTATCGCGCTTCTGAATCGAATAAATGTGGCAGACGATCATCGGGAGTCTCATCACGAAGGGATAAGGGAGTCGGGGCTTCCATCCCGCGGCTTTGATCGCCTATTTGCCGGGACGATGCTTAATCTGCTGTACACTTATGCATTTTCTTGTCAGCCCTACAGGATGACGCCGGAGTGAGCCAGGGACATATGGCAAACCAGGTGCAGCAAGAGCAAGAACAGCAGAACCGGCAACAAGACGACGCTGGTCAGCAAAACCGGAATGAGCGTGACTTAGAGAGTAAGCGGGCGAATCCCAGGCGCAAGAGAACCATCCGGTTCATTGTATTGGCTGTGCTTGTAGTCGCCCTTATCGCGGCGATTCCGATTTATGCTTACTACTCTGTGCGCGAGTCGACGGACGATGCTCAGGTGGATGGCCATATCGTGCCCATCAGTCCACGTATAAACGGCACCATTCTCGCGGTGTTGGTAGACGATAACCAACCAGTAAAGGCGGAACAAGAACTCGTAAAGCTCGACCCGGCAGACTACCAGGTTGCGTATAGCCAAGCCCAGGCTCAACTCGCGAACGCTGAAGCGGCCGTAGCGGAATCGAATGTAAATGTTCCTCTAACCTCGATCAACACTCGAGGCCAAGTGCGGACGAGCATCACCCAGGCGGACCAATACGTCGCTGGAGTGAATTCGGCGCAGCAGGCGGTCAATGCCGCGCGCGCCCGATTGAATTCGGCCAAGGCGTCGCTCGCCGGCCAGCACGCCAACTATGTCAAGACACAGAAGGATCTTGCTCGTATGAAAGACCTGGTCGAGAAAGACGAAATTTCGAGACAGGACTACGACGCAGCCGTCGCAGCGGCTGAAGCAAATTCGGCAGAGGTGGATTCCGCCCAAGCCGATATCGTGGAGGCTCAGCATAATCTCGACCAGGCGGTGGCGGAAGTTGAACAAGCCAGAGCAAGGCTTGCCACCGCTATCGTGCAGAGACGCCTTAGTGAGCAGGTCAGTCCAAAACAGCAAGCGGTCAGCGAAGCGCGCTTTAAGGCAGCGCAAGCTCAAGTGCAGCAGCGCCAGGCAGACGTCAATCAAGCCAGACTGAACCTGGACTACACAATCATCAAAGCGCCGGTGGACGGCGTCGTGAGCCGTAAGAACGCTGAACCAGGAATGCAAGTGTCGCCCGGGCAGCAGATTACCGTGCTCGTTCCTTTAGACGATGTCTGGATCACGGCGAACTTCAAGGAGACCCAACTCAGAAAGATGCGCGTCGGACAGAGTGTGCAAATCGAAGTCGATACGTACGGCAGCAGCCGCAAGTACCAAGGCCATGTCGATAGCATTGCAGCCGCCTCCGGGGCAAAATTCAGCCTCCTGCCGCCGGAAAACGCGACTGGCAATTATGTCAAAGTCGTCCAGCGGGTACCGGTTAAGATCGTACTCGAACCTGGCGAAAACCGCGACCATCGGCTCTTGCCAGGCATGTCTGTCACGCCCACCGTGCTTCTGGATACCAGTCGATAAAAAGCGATCAGCTGCAGCCGCGGCGGTACATGGCAATCTGAAGAGAGAAGGAGTTCAATGCGGGTTCGCATTTGGCCTTGGGTCAGTATTTCCTTTTGCTGTTTATTGCTATTGGTCCCGTTATTCGGCTGGATTCTTTCTCGAAAGGCAGTCCAAATTGACAGAAGTGCAAGCCAGGCTCATAGAGTATATCTGCAAGGGGATGACGCAATTACCGATATTCGTGCCGATGTCTACGGGGCCGCTCTACTTCTTCGAGACGCAGTAACGTCAGAACAGACTCCTGCTATCCGCAACAGAATTGCAGGATTGCGTTCAACTGACGAAATAAGAATGAATACACTTCGGTCGCTACTACCTGCAGTTCAACAGCCTCAATTACAGCGCCTACAGAGCGAGCTCGCCCGCTATTGGGAATCCGCGACGCGGACGATCAACGAAGTAGAGCGTGGAGATACCTCGACTCCGGCGTACTTGAAGGAAAGAAATGATGAGCGGGAAGCCGTTCTCAAGCTTGCTGAGGAGATAGACGCGCTGAACACAGCAAATCTGGCCTTCGAAGAGCGGGAGATTGACAATCAGCAATATGCGTTGAGGCGATTCGCCGCGACGGTCACGGGCGCCCTGCTTGTGCTTGGTCTTCTAATTGCCGGCGGGAGCACCGCATACCTGGCGCGGCTTGAACGCATCTCCGAAAGACAGAAACAGCGCGCCGAGCAAGCTGAGTCCGAACTGCGGCGCTTATCCAATCAGTTGGTGCGAGCGCAGGAGGATGAAAGAAAAACTATCTCTCGAGAACTGCACGACGAAGTCGGACAAATACTCACCGGGTTGCGAATGGAATTGGGCAGCTTCTCGAACGCGGAGGCAGACGGCAGCTTCCGGCATCGGCTCGATAGCGTGAAGACCCTGGCCGAAGACGCGCTTCGAGCTGTGCGAAATTTGGCTCTCCTACTTCGCCCCTCGATGTTAGATGATCTGGGGCTTGGACCCGCCTTGCGCTGGCAAGCCAAAGAGATCTCACGCCGCAGCGGGATTCCGGTCTCTCTCGACATCCAAGGCGATCTGGATCGGTTGCCGGAGACCTATCGAATATGTCTCTATCGAGCGATTCAAGAAGCATTGACAAATTGCACGAAGCATTCACACGCAAGTCGAGTAGTAATCACCGTTGTACAAGATAAAGACGTTGTATCCGCATCCATTCAGGACAATGGCAGGGGTTTTCAAGAGAATAGCCCTCCTACGCGGGGATTGGGATTAGTGGGGCTCGCGGAGCGGGTGAAAGCGTTGCAGGGTAACGTGACGATTTCATCCCAAGCCGGTTCGGGAACATTGATAACAGTTGATCTGCCGTTGCCGGCTGAACATCGGGGCGAAGTCGCCAGTTGAGAAGCGTAGCTGCTGCCGGAATTGTCTCCTGACTTTCAGGCGCAGATCCTCCCTTTCGAGGGGATAGGTTGTGTGGTGTTTTCTGTTTAGAGTCGAATTATGAGACTGCAACCACAACTGCCTTTGCTCCTGCTATCAAGTCTGCTGACGGCAGCCAGTGCGAGCCGAATGTACGCGGATCCGGCAACGGAACGCCTGCAAGAATCAGCGATTGTATTGAAGGAGATACTGTCGGCTCCCGATCAGAGTATTCCGCAAGATCTTCTGGACCAAGCGCACTGCGCAGTGGTGGTCCCGGGATTGAAAAAGGGGGCATTTGTCGTAGGTGCCAAGTACGGCCGAGGATTTGTTGCGTGCCGGCATGAGCGCGGTCACGGTTGGGGAGCGCCGGCGGCGATTCGGATAGAAGGGGGCAGCGTTGGATTTCAAATCGGTGGATCGGAAACTGATGTCGTACTACTGGTAATGAACGAACGAGGCATGCACAAGTTGCTTGAAAGCCAATTCACTCTAGGCGGAGCGGCCGAAGTGGCTGCGGGGCCTGTGGGAAGGAGCAGCACGGCGCAAACTGATGCGAAGATGACGGCGAAGATTTTGTCATACTCGCGTTCGCGTGGAGTATTTGCCGGAATTTCCTTGCAAGGAGCAACACTTCGCGAAGATCTGGATGAGAATGAGACCCTATACGGACGGAGATACTCAAACAGAAGCATACTTACAGATGACGTACCTACGCCAACAGTCCAATCCGAGCTTGTTTCCGTGCTAGACAGATATTCGCGCCGGGAGATTAAGAATTGAGCAGAAATTGAACGTGGCATGAAGCTCAAAGTGTTGATCGCGGACGATCACGGCGTGGTTCGCAAAGGATTGCGTCTCCTGCTGGAACAATATCCAGAAATCGAAGTTGTTGGCGAAGCGGCGAATGGCAGAGACGTTGTACGGCTGGCAGGGGAGTTGGGGCCTGACGTCATTTTGATGGATGTCGCCATGCCGCTGTTGAACGGCATCGAGGCAGCCGAGCAAATCCGTAAAGCCAATGATCGAATCGGCGTCATTATGCTCACGATGCATGCCGACGAGGGGTATCTTCTTCGCGCGCTGAATGCAGGTGTTAGAGGTTATCTGCTGAAAGAATCGGCCGAAGAGGATTTGTTGCGAGCCGTCAGGACCGTGTCAGAGGGCAAGCCGTTCTTCAGCTCCGCAATCACGCATACACTTCTAGAGGACTATATGCGCGTCCTGAAGCAGGAAGGCCTCTCGGACAGCTTTGAATTGCTGACGACGCGAGAAAAGGAAGTGCTTCAGCTTTTGGCGGAGGGCAAAACGAATAAGGAAACGGCGTCTATTCTTGACGTCAGTTTATATACCGTCGAGAGTCATCGCACAAATCTCATGCAAAAGCTGAACCTGCACAACACGGCTGAGATAGTGCTTTATGCAGTACGCAAGAACCTGGTCCGGTAAAAAAGACCCACGATGAAATCTATGTCCATCCACTCTGACTTAGATTCGTTGCTCAACTTCTCGGCACGCATCGGCGTTGATCCATTGCTGACGCAGGCCAGCAATGGGAATACTTCCATGAAACTCGGCCAGGTTCTGTGGATAAAGGCCTCAGGCAAATGGCTCTGCAACGCGCTGCAAGAGAACATTTTTGTTCCTCTCAACCTCGCCGCGGCCAAGGAGCGCTTGAAACGAAATAACAATCTGACGAGTGTGCCCTCCAGGTTATCCGGAATCGAATTAAGGCCTTCGATAGAGACCGCCATGCATGTTGTGTTGGGTCACCCTGTTGTGGTCCACGTGCATTCGGTGAACACGATTGCGCTAGCGATACGATCAGATGCGCGAAAACAGTTACGGCGGCGGCTCCGTGGGCTGCGATGGGAATGGGTGCCTTACGTACCTTCGGGAGTACCTCTTGCTCGATCCATTGAGCACGTCGTGCGAGATTCATCCCGCACAGATGTCATCGTTCTCGGCAATCATGGTCTGATCGTTTGCGGCCAGGATTGTGAGGCCGTTGAGGCATTGCTCGACGAAGTAGAAGGTCGTTTGACGTTGAGCCGACGCCCTGCCCCCGACTTCGACAATGGTTCTCTGCGCAGGCTGACGAGGAACTCTCGCTGGAGATTACCCGAACATACAACGCTGCACGCCCTCGCAACGGATGAGACCTCACGAAAAGTACTCTCAGGAGGAGTTCTTTATCCGTGCCAGGCCATTTTCTTGGGCCGCGCAAATCCGTGGCAGCTTTTTTATTCAGGCCGCTTTTCTGAGGCTGCTAAGAAATTGGAATCACCCACCGCAGGGCAGCCGTTCGTCATTCTGGAAGGCAAGGGCGTTCTTGTCAGAGATGACACCACGAGCGCGGAACTGGAGACGCTACTCGGTTTGGTAGAGGTCGTCCAGCGAATCGATGACCCGGCCTCCGTTCGTTATCTCACGAAAGAAGAGTTGAAAGCTGTGTCAACCTTAAGCGCCTATCGAAGGACCACCGCCAAACTCGAAAGACCTGCTTTATCTGCATGAAGTTTGTCCCGCCTTTCTCTATTGCTTGTCCTATTTCCAGGGGATTTGAGGAGGCGCGGATCGGGCGTATTTTGGGACGAGCCCGCCGTCCGGGCGTTCGAGCGAGCAAGACATCGGGGCCTATCAGTTCAAAGGATCACGTATTTTGCGAACTTCAGAAGTGTTAAGGGCATGGAACAAAATTTTGAAAGGCGAGCACCCCTCGCTATCGATCGAGATTACTCGTGAATGCCCACTCCGGTGTCCCGGTTGCTATGCCTACGATGGCGCGCATCTAGGCGGCGGAAAGACCTTGCGTGAGCTGAATGATTTTCGAGGCCAAGCGCTCGTAAACGGCGTACTAGAGTTGGCGGATCGTCTCAAACCTTTGCACGTTTCACTCGTAGGAGGCGACCCCCTGGTCCGGTATCGCGAACTCGAGGAAATCATTCCATCATTAATCGCCCGCGGTATTCACGTCCAGGTTGTTACGAGTGCGTTTAGACGGATGACACTGGAATGGGCAAAGCAGCCCTATCTGAATATCGTCGTCTCCATCGACGGCCTCCAGCCGGAACACGATCGCAGACGATCACCGGCGACATACGAACGAATTCTGACAAACATAGAAGGCCACAGCATCACAATCCACTGCACAATAACGGGCCAGATGATGAAACGTCCCGGGTACTTGAATGAATTTCTAGCATTCTGGACGTCCAAGTCCGAGATCAAGAAAGTCTGGTTCAGTCTCTTCACACCGCAAGTTGGAAGTCGTTTACCCGAGATGCTGACTACCGAAGAGCGCAACCGGGCAGTGATGGAAATGGCTGAGTTGCGAAAAAGGTATCCAAAGCTGGACATGGCTGATGGCTTGATTCGGCAGTTCTCCTCCCCACCTAGTAGCCCGCACAACTGCGTTTTCGCTCTGACAACAAGAACGATATCCGCGGATTTAAAAACCGAAATTACTCCGTGCCAGTTCGGCGGCACCCCTGATTGTGCGTCGTGCGGGTGCATTGCCTCAATGGGCCTTGCCGCAGTCGCCGCGCATAAGCTAGTCGGCGTTATTCCCGTCGGCGCAATCTTTAAAGCTTCGATCAAAATTGGCCGGACCAGAGCGAAAAAGGCGCCTCCGCTAGGCAAAGAGCACTTTCCGATCCTGCAATAGCGCGCGGGAACAGCGGAAATCTAGTTTGTCGCCGACGCGTCGAAATGCCGGAATCTGCAGGCAAACTGACCACTACCTATTCTTGGCCCGTGAGTATACGGTTTTCGCGATCCTCATCCGATGAGAAAAGAGATGAGGAGCGTATCCCAGCTGGTCAGAGCGGCCCTGTGTGCAGCTATTTTGCTGTTTGTAAATTGCTCAAATACCCTGGCGTCCGAGGTCAGCGGAACGATCGTCCTTCAGAAAAAACCTAGAAAACAAGTGCTTGCTCCCGCAGTATACGATCTGCGCGGGATGACCATGCCCGACCAATCTTCCATTGGAAAGCCGGCCAATGAGTTTGATCGAGTCGCTGTCTGGCTGGAATCCGATCATGATGAGCCCGCGGCACCCGCTATCGCGACCATGACGCAAAGGAATCGGCGCTTCGAACCAGAACTTCTAGTCGTCCCTGTTGGCTCTACGATTGAGTTCCCCAACTTCGATGCCATTTTCCACAACATCTTCTCTCTGTCGCACACTCAAGCCTTCGATCTCGGCTACTACCCTAAAGGCCAACGTCGGATTGTAAAGTTTCCCCGCACCGGAATAGTTCAGGTCTACTGCCACGTCCACCCAAATATGTACGCTGCCATCGTGGTGACTTCTAGTCGCTGGTCCGGAAAGCCGGCCAACGATGGGACTTTTTCTTGGTCAGACGTGCCGTCCGGAAAGTATCGCCTCATGGTCTGGCAAAAATTCGTCGGCGTCTTCCGGAAGGACTTTCTGGTCCCAGAAACGGGAGGCGTCACCGTGAATGTCTCGATTCCGGTCGAGGAACCGGAGAGCCTGCACTGATGCGCCGCCTATCTCTAACAACGCGTGCATTCCTGCTTTCTTTTGTGCCTGTGTCTCTCGTGCTTTTGGCAAGCTTTCTGGCATTGACTGCCGCGGTCCAGCAAAGGATCAAGGAGAATCTGCGAGAGTCGCTAGAAGCCTCCGACCGCCTGCTGAATCGAGCGAGTCTCGAATATTCCCGCCGTACAGCCCCCCTACTCGCTGCGCTCACAGAGAGTGCCGGATTGAAAGCAGCGGTCGGCCTGCTGACCGAGGCTCATCAAGATCCCTCTGCCGCCGGCCAGGTCCGTGCAACCATTGAAGCCCAACTGCGTGAGTTGCACGCAATGTCAGGCTACGAACTCCTGGCAGTATCGGACGCGAGCGGCCGAACGGTGGCGGTTCTCGAATTTCCCGAACCTCGCGACGCACCCGCACTTCCTGTATTTCCACTCCGGCCCGGCTTGGCTAACGTCCAGGGTGCTCTTTATCAGTTAGAGACGGTTCCGATCAACATAGATGGCGAAAAAATGGGCGCTCTCACGCTCGGTATACGCTTCGCGTTGAATCGGAATCCACTAGCGGGGGATGCAGTGTTGCTCGAGCGCGGCAAGCTGCTGCTATCGACCTTCCCGCCCGAGTGGACTGATGCGATCCAGGGGCAACTTCTCCGATATTGTGCGAAGTCCGAGTCCAGGTGTGAAGTGTCGATTCATGACGAAGTTTTTGTGGTATCGCAACTGCAAAGAACACAGCTTGGCGATGGTTATCGGTTGCTCGGGTTCCGCTCTCTTGACCGCCCCGTGCACGAATTCACCGCTGCTTTCCGGCGCATTCTGTTCGAAGTGGGCGTTGCGGGCATCTTGCTTGCGCTGCTCTCCACGTTGCTCACCTCGCGTTCCGTTTCGCAGCCCTTGCGTGACTTGGTGGCGCAATTAAAACGAAGCGAGCGCGGCGGCCAAATGCCAGAGCGCCTCACTGCTGGCAATGGTGCCTATGAGCTCAACTTGCTCGCCGAGGCCTTCAACCACGTGACTCAGGTAGAACGCCGCTCACGTAAGGAATTGGAAGACGCCAAAGAAATCGCCGAAGACGCTAACCGCGTCAAGACCGAATTCCTCACCAATGTCAGCCACGAATTGCGCACACCTATGAACGGAGTATTGGGCATGACCGACCTGCTCCTCGGCACACAGCTCGACAAAGAGCAGCAAGAATACGCAGGACTTGTGCGTCAATCGGGCCGGTCCCTGCTCGGGATTATCGATAACATTCTGGACTTCTCTCTCATAGAGGCCGACAGGGTAAAGCTAGCGCTTTCTCCATTCAACCTCCTCAGAACGATTCATGAGGTCATTGACAGTCTCCGGAATGAAGCGAATCAAAAACTAATTCAGCTCGATGTGCGCTATCCCTCCACAGTGCCGGACATGTTTCTCGGTGATGCTACACGTATCCGCCAAGTCCTTACGAGTCTCGCGGGGAATGCAGTCAAGTTCACCGAACGGGGAGAAGTTCGAGTCCGGGTACTGTGCCAAGCGCAGACACAAAACGGCGCCATCATAAAGGTCGCTGTAGAGGATACAGGCATCGGCATACCTGCCGGAATGTTGGAAACCGTTTTCCAGAAGTTCACGCAGGCAGACGGTTCACTGACTAGGCGTCGTGGAGGCACCGGCCTGGGCCTTGCGATTGCTAAACAGCTCATCAAATTGATGGGCGGCGAAATAGGCGTTGAAAGCCGCCCCAATATCGGTTCCACCTTCTGGTTTACATTGCCGCTTCCCGTTTACCAAGCTGTTCTTGACGAAAAGGAAACAGCGTTCGTGGGTGACGTGTGAGGCATGCAATGGCGAAACCAGCGTGCATCATCGTGTGTTGCCTAACCTTCGTATGCCTCTCGGCCGAAGCGCAGGAGGCGGAGTACGGCATCTCTGTTCCAATCACGCTCAGCGGTGACGTGGCATATAGCCATGGTCTTCAATCCCAAGATGCTGGACAGACTTCCATCACACCCGGATTCCGGGCCGTTCTCTCGCCAAGTATGCGACTCGGCCCGCACTGGTTTGTGTATTCCAATCTTGAGGTGCGCTCGTCGTCGTACTCCTTGTACGAAACCGGATCTGACGATAAACCCGAGGTGCAGTTCAGCGTCATGCAGGCGTTTGTGGGCTACACCGCTCGAATTCGCAAGATCTCGGTGCTGCTCAAGGCGGGTCAATTGAGTTCGGCCTTCGGGTTTTTCCCACTCCAATACGATGACGCGAAGACCGCGTTCCCCGATCCTCCACCCAGCTATATAACGAATCTGCCCCTTCGGCCCGACCAGCTCCCCTGCGGCGTCAATGATCTCTTGTGGCAGAAATATGGGTCTGACGTGGACTTTTACTGCGGCGGCGCTCAGGCGAACGCCTACGGCATGTTTCCGGTTACGCTATATGGATTACCAAGTATCCAGGCGGAAGTATCAGTGGCGCGAATCGACGCGCGCCTTCAAATCACGAACAGTTCACCCGCTAATCCACAAGGCTTCACATCGGCTAGCCAATTCCCGCAATGGACAGCCGGCGCGGGCTACACGGTACGGGGTGGGCTTCACGTCGGCCTATCCGCATTTCGCGGCCCATACCTCGATCGCTTACTGGATCCCTTTTTGCCTCGCGGCAAAACAGTTCGTGACTTTCCCGCCGCCGGACTTGGGATTGACGCCCAATGGGCCCGGGGACGATGGTCCATAGAGGGCGAGTGGCAACGTTTTCAGTTCGATTTACCCGGTTTCGTCAGATCTCCTTCCGAGCGCGTAGCCTATGTCCAGGCAAAAACTATTCTGACGCCCAGAACTTTCGTAGCAGCGCGCGCCACGGTCCTCAATTTTGGGCGCGTTCAGGATGCCTCAGGAATAAGCGCAAATCATTTCGCGGCACCGCAGCAAGCTTACGAATTCGCTTTCGGATACCGTCCGAACCGCCGTCAACTAATCAAGGCTGGATATGAGTGGATTGCGCGCAACGATTCGTCAATTAATCCCGGGTCCGACACACGCGGCGGTATATTTCAGGTTCAGTTAGTGACGACGTTGACTGCATTTTCCCGCGCGTTTCATTGATTCTCAGCGTTCCGCCAGTTTCAGCCGCGCACTACCCATACCTATATGAATGTGAGGTGCCGTCGCCGCGCCCGCCACTGCGCTCCGAAACGCTAGATACGGAACGTGTAGCCGCTCTAATAGCTGGCGAAGCCAGATTCCTTCCGGCTGATCCGGGTTCAGCGCAACGTCCACTCGATTCCGGTGATCGAGTCCCATGGACTGATGCACTAGTGTCTGGCCTAATGCGCTCACCGGCAAAGAATGATGAAAGCGCTTCCGAAATTCAGTCGAAATCGCAGGCAAATCGCTGAGACTGAAACCTCCGTTGCCCTCGTACCGGACCATCGCGTATCGGAGCGCCGCTCCGCTTTGTGCCGCATGCTCGAACTGCTGCTCCACGCTGGCCATTTGCCGCAAGTCTTCCACCAGTTTCGCGCGATTCCGCGCCAATTCCAGCACTCGCTCCCGCGACTCCAGCTCATCCTGAAACGCTGCAAACTCCGAACGCGCGAGAATTCCGTTGTCAAGCAGCTTCTGCCGGTCTTGCACAATCTTTGCCTGACGGTCCACGCGTGCTTGCGCTGCATCCATCATGGCCCTCGTCTGTTGCGAACTCATGCCCTCGATGCGCGGCGTGCCATACAGAGTTTCCGTCAGAATAGCCTCGTCCTGCGCATCTGCCAGCGCCAACTGCGCCTCCGCCAACCGGCTTTTCGGCAGGGTACCATCATCCACCAGCGCTTTGATTCGCGCTACCTCGTTCTCCGCTCGCTCTAACATTGCCGTCGAAAGTGCGTGATAGGCGCTCGTGCTCGGAACGTCAGTTGCCCCGGCCTTCTGAATCCACCCCCAAACACCGCCCAAAGCCCAAAAAAGCAGCCCTCCGGCACGTAATTTTGAGCATTTACGCATCTATCGCCAGTGTAGTACGCTAGGCGCAGGAGCACGTTTCGACGAGTCTGACACGCCGTTTCCACACCGCCCAACCGGCCGCCACGAACAAGGATCTGCCAAACTGGCTTGCCGCCGTACGGGCTGCCGAATCCAGGAAAGCCGTTGATCTCTGCGTCCTCGACCTTCGTGACGTTACTTCCTTTACAGACTTTTTCATCATCTGCTCCGTTTCGAACCCTCGCCAGGCGCACGCCGTCTCAGACGAGATCTCAAAGCAGTTGAAGGCAATGGGCGAGCTTCCACTCAGCGTGGAAGGCTACGAGACAGCCGAGTGGATCTTATTGGATTACGGCGATTTCATTGTCCACATTTTTTCGGAAAGCGCTCGTGCTTACTATGATTTAGAGCGCCTCTGGCGTCACGGCAAACGCGTCGATGTGGCGGCTTCCGTCGCCTGAAAACGCCCCTCTGCCTTCACGGCGGAACGCCTCGGTACCCGCTACGTTGTCGGCGGTATTGACAATCGGCGTTAAATCCTTCATTTTTATAATCAAAGAAGGAAGCGTAAGCAGATAGACATTCAAGGGGCCCTAAGCCGCCCGTGCCCGGCGAGCGCACAAAAGAGAAGATGAATCATCTCGGAACGCTGACCCCGCGTCACTTCGACGTCTTACACGCCATCGTCCAGAGTTACATCGAAACGGGTGAACCCGTGGCCTCGCGCACAATCGCGCGCAAGTATCCCATGAGCCCGGCCTCCATCCGTAACGCGATGGCCGATCTTTGGGAAGCGGGCTATCTCTCGCAGCCGCATACTTCCGCTGGCCGCGTTCCTACCGAACGCGCTTACCAGAGCTACGTAAAGACTCTACTCGGCAGCCGCATCGTTCAGGCCGAGCTTGACCGGCTGCACGCCGAAATTCAGAAGGCCAATACCGTCGAAGGCCGTATTGAGCGTTCTTCCAAGCTGCTGACCGAAATCACGCGCAACTTCGGCATCGCCGCCGCCATCCCCACTGAAAACCAGACTCTCGATCAAGTCGAGTTGCTTTGCCTTCCCGATCGCCGCATTCTCATGGTCGTCGTTACCCGGGATCGCATCGTTCGAAACAAGGTAATCAGCGTCGATGATTACATCTCGCAAGACGAGCTGACATCCATCCGCAATTACATTAATTACAACTTCGGCGGCTGGATCATGCAAAACATTCATCGGGAACTCAAACGCCGTTTGGAGCTCGAGAGCGCCGCCTACGATGAAATTCTTAAGCGCGTCAGTTTGATCTATTCCAAAGGCCTTCTCGATCTGGGTCTCATGCCCGAGGTGCACTTCGAAGGCGCGGAAAATCTTATTGGACTTGATCTGCACCTCACTCGGGAGCGTATGCGTGATCTCTTCCGCGCTCTCGAAGAAAAGAAACGCATTTTGCAACTGCTTGAACGCTTTCTTGAGCAGCGTGACGGTGAGTTCGCCATTCAGGTAGGCCTCTCCGATGTGCATCCGAGTATGAGTGAGCTCTCGATCATTGGCGTACGCTTCGCGCTGCCCAACGGGCTCGAAGCGAACGTTGCGGTCCTTGGCCCCATGCGGATGAACTACATGCGCGCTGTCTCCGCTGTGCTCCACGTCGGCCAAGCCTTCAAAACCGCGACTAAATAGGCAGCATTTGGGACAGACCGCCGCTCTGCAAAGCTTGAGCCAGCGCCGCTCGCGCGTTCTTAGTCACCCAAACCACCGGCCCACCGCTATAGAGTGCCTCGGGAGGCCGTTCCTTCCAGATCGCGCCGGCCGGGTAGATCGCAATGTAGTCCCACGCCACGCTCGAGCGATTGTGCTCCCCCATTAAATGCGAAATTAGCCGCCCCTTGTCCCAGAACTGGGCCGCACGCGAATCGGAGATCCGGTTCAGCGTTGCGGTGGACGGCGCAACCCAATCTGTCAGCAGCACCGGCTCCCAGACAATAAAGGTTCGCACGGGTCTGCCCGCAAACTGGCGTAGCATGTCCTCGACTGCAGAGGCCCCCTGCAGACATACCATTCAAGTGGGCGACAAAAGCGCCAGCGCTCGGACGTCGTCTTTGGCGGCGTTAAACGCGCTCTTGATTTCGGCTACATTCTGGGGTGCGATCCTTTGCAGTGGAGATTGGCCGGAAGGAGTTCGGCTTCCGCCATAAAAATAGACCAGTGCCCCAGTGACAGCTACGGTTAGAATTGCGGCCGGAATGTATTTGTGGCGCATGGACTCACCGCGCCAACAAACTAGCTGCTGCGTTCGCCATCACCTGAGGAAAGAAAATCGAAATGACCACGAACGCGGTAGACACCCACAGCAAAACCGAGCTGATTACACTTGGCGGTCGCTGGCACTTTTTGGCCCTTGAGGCCTGATAGAAGCCATAGGTGATAAATAGAATCGAAGCTCCTAAAAGGTACGGCCTCGCAGCTGAAAGAAATGCTGAACCTCCCGCAAATCCAGCAGCTACGAGAAAAGGCAAAATTGGCAAGCAGCAACTGGAAGCGGCAAGGATGCTGCCAATGGCCGCGATACTTGCAAGCAGCGTGCGCGCACCCCTGCTCGGGCCTGCATCTAACGTTGCGCTTGATGTGCTCGTCGGCTCAGGCATCTTTCATTGCTCCCGCGCTTCTTCCAGCGCCGCTCGAATCATTTTCTCGGACGGCAGCCTGCCCGGATACCGGCGGCACGCGAACCCGGTCACCGTGATATTGCGAGAATCGGCCTCAATATCTAGTCCGTCAACGCGAATTGTTGGTGACCCGAAGAATCTCAATGCCTCTGCCGCCGATTCATCTTTCACTTCGACCTCAAAAACCTCGGCAGGCAATCCTTCCTCCCGGAGAACCGTCCTTAGACGCTCTACGGCCGGCGCGTAATTGGGACAGCCCTTGAAATAGAAAATCTCAATTTTCATTGGAACCTCGCTGCGCAATTTCTTCGAGCACCGGGCAGCAGCCTCGATGCGAATCTCCGCAAGGCCTCCGTTTACGTTCGCACTTCCGCAGTCTTTTTGTGAGTTGCTGCTCCAAAACTCCAAGCTCCCGAATTTTGTTGCGAATGCCGGCAACTTTGGCCTGCAACAAATCGCGAACATGAGAACAGGCCTCGCTTTCGTCGCGCTGGAGGACCAGCAGTTCGCGAATCTCCGGGAGAGAAAAGCCCAGTTGCTGCGCGCGCCGGATGAACTGAATGCGCTGAATGTCCTGCTCGCCAAACAGTCGAAATCCGCCTTCGGTTCGGGGAGCGCGATTCAGTAGCAGCTGCTTTTCATAGAACCGGATTGCGTCGACACTCAGGCCGGTTTTTTGTGAAACGCTTCCAATTTGAATCCCGCTCCTAGCCATGCGTCCAGGATATACTCTGGAGTCAACTCCAGAGTCAAGCGCCGATTAGCCCTGCGCTCAAGCTAGTCCTATATACTCCCTCTATGCCAGTTATTGAAAAGCATATGCCCGGTTCATTCTGCTGGTTTGAACTCGCCACCACGGATCAAGCGGCCGCCAAGAAGTTCTACAGCTCCCTCTTCGGATGGTCATTCAATGAATTCCCGATGGGAACCGATGAGGTCTACACGATTTTCCAGTTAAACAGCCAAGACACGGGCTGCCGCATACACCATGAAGCCCGAACAACGCTCACAAGGCATTCCACCCCATTGGATGCTCTACATCGCTGTTGAGAATGCCGACAAGCACCGGGACTCGAGCGGCCGAAATTGGCGGTAAGCTCTGCGCTCCAGCTTTCGATGTGATGGATGCTGGGCGCATGGCCGTGATTGGCGATCGCGCGGGAGCAATGTTTGCGGTCTGGCAGGCGAAAAAGAACAAAGGTGTAGACATTATCGGTGAGAATGGCACTTTTTGCTGGGCCGACTTGAGCACGCCCGATCCTGCTACGGCCAGGCGCTTCTATCACGAACTTTTCGGCTGGAGTTTCGTTGAAGACGAAAAGGACACCTCCGGCTATTTGCACATTAAGAACCACGAGCAGTTCATTGGAGGGGTGCCCGGCTGCCTCTCAGCGCGATCCGAGCCTACCGCCTCACTGGCTGATCTATATTCAGGTGGCTGATTGCGATTCCTCGACGGCTAAGGCGAAGGACCAGGGTGCCCAAGTCTTGTTTCAACCAACCGACTTGGAAAACGTTGGCCGCTTTGCGATCCTCAAAGACCCCCAAGGAGCAGCGTTCGCACTCTTCCAGCCAGAAATGAAATAAAGCTCTGGCAAAGCACCAGCATCTCGGCTAGGCGAATACTTAAGTAAAACTTGTCCACCTTCTTTCGTCATCTTCTGCACGTTTTATTTCAACTGGGCTACTTCGGGCCGCTTGTTATGGGTGTGCTCGACTCCTCGTTCCTGTTCTTGCCCTTTGGCAACGATCTCTTAGTTGTCGGCCTCATCGCTCGCAACCATCAAGGCTTCATTATCTATGTGCTCGCGGCAGCTTGTGGCTCGACACTCGGCGTCCTGTTGCTTGACCTCGTCGCACGCAAAGCTGGCGAAGAAGGCGTCCAAAAAGTTGCCGGTTCCAAGCGATTCGCATATTTGAAACGCAAAATCGGCGAAAAAGGTGGACGGGCGCTCGTGCTTGGCTCTCTCGCCCCGCCTCCCTTCCCCTTCACGATGGCTGTTGCAACCAACAGTGCGCTCGGGTACCCCAGGGGTCGCCTGCTCTGGATCGTTTGGCTGGCGCGCTCCCTCCGCTTCGCCCTGATAGGTCTCCTAGCTCTGAAGTTCGGCCACGGCATTCTGCGTATCGCCAACTCGCCCGAGTTCAGATGGTCAATGATCGTTTTCATCTTCATATGTATGGTTGGTAGCCTC
The DNA here is from genome assembly GCA_963771565.1 of uncultured Acidobacteriaceae bacterium. GTDB lineage: Bacteria > Acidobacteriota > Terriglobia > Bryobacterales > Bryobacteraceae > Bog-105. Next base: position 355,023 of record CAVYUB010000022.1, on the reverse strand, counting down.
TTCTCCATCACGAATTGGGTTCGCAAAAGCCGCCGCGCCAAAGCGCCCGCCTGACCTTCCCCCCAGTGGTGTTTTTTTGCTGTATCTTCAAGACGAACATTGCGAGAATGAAGGCTGCCGTTTTGGCATAGACCGAGGCGAATCTCGCGCGACCGCTAAACCCTTATGGCCAACGTGAGTCTCGACAAAATCGCTGCGCTCCGGCGCACCGATCTTTTCGGCAGCCTTAATGACGACCTCTTAAAAAAGATCGCTGCTCTCGCAATCGTTCGGCAACTCAGGCGCGGTCAAGTGCTCTATTCCGAGCACGAGGAGGCTTCAGGATTGTACGTTGTCGCTAACGGCGAGCTCCGATCGATCCGGCAAACCGCTCATGGCCGTGAGCAGGTGCTATCTACCGAGCGCGCCGGTGCTATCCTCGCCACGGTCCCGGTTTTCAATGGAGGAACGTTCTTTAGCACAATGATCGCCGATGCCAACTCGCAGGTTCTTTGTATTGAGAAGCGCCACGTGCACGAGCTTTGCCGCGAGCACACTGAACTTCTATGGAATCTCGCCCGGGTGCTGGCTCACAAGGTCCGGCACTACGCGGAACTCATCGAAACACTGGCGCTGCAAAACGTGGAACAACGAGTAGCGCGGCATCTTCTGACCGTCGCTCGAGAAAGGGGAGTTCGTGTCGGACCCGGATGCGTCTTTGAGCTCACTTTGACTCGCACCGAAGTTGCAAGCCGGCTTGGATCGGTACGCGAGGTGGTATCACGTGCCTTCACCCATCTCGAGAAATCTGGACTGATTCACATGGAGGGTAGAAGGCTAATCGCCGTGCCTGATATGCGAGCGCTAGCTGCTTTCGCTGGCGCAGAACGCCAGCTCGGTAAGGCCAACCTGGTCTCGGATCTCTCTTCTGAAATGGCCTGACTCCTAGTCCTCGCTGATGGGAGATTCTTCGCTCCAGTCAATCTCATCCATCGCCTGCAGGAATTCCTCAAACCCGATCCCTGTGTCCGTACACACCTCTTGTAGAGTTCTGTCTTCGTTACCGTCGGCTGCAATGCCGAATTTGTCGAAAACGAGCGCGGAACTTGGAATTGCCACTAACAAACTAGCGACCGTCGTATCCGGATCGAGTTTCATCACACCAGAGCTTCTCAATTCTCTATTTTCATCGTAGGCGCTATATGCCCAGCGCTAGTAAATCTCCCTGCTTGCTCCTGTGACAAAAGACACGCGCTTTCAACCGTCTTGACTCCACCATTGAACTCAGTAGTAACGAACACAACATCTCATGTTAGAAAATTACACGCTTGGCGGCGCTTCGGCGCCCGAGCCGATCACGCTTTTGAAAAACATCGCCGCCATCCAAATTCAGGCGGCCCAAAACGGAAGAGAGCAGTTGGGGTTCATTTCACAGCGTCCCAGAGGTGCTGAGTTGCATTTTTGTGGCTGCGGTTTCAGTGATCGAACGTTGAAAGTCTGCTGGCAAGGGCAATACTATTTCGTGTTCCTGCAAGATGTGGAGCAACCAGAAGGCAGCGCGAGTGAGCACTGGTAAATCTCCGTGGCGCTTTTCGTGACAAAAAACACGGCTTTCCACATCATCTACAGCCAATCTGGATTCAGGAGACTCACAGCAGCATGTGTGATTATTCGCTTTATACAATTCAGAATCGTCTCGCCGAGCAAGGAGAAGAACTCGTCCTTCATAAATTCCAGACAGGGACTCTAGGCTTTGCCTCAGTATCCGAGCTCCAAGCCGCCACACGAGGCAAAACGCGAGGCCCTTTTGGTCCATTTTGAAGGATTGCGCAGCAGCCCGGCGATTAGCGCAATTACCGGCAATCTGCATTCCCCCTGGCACGCGTTTATTGCTGACAGCTATACCCCTCAACATCCAGGCATCTCTCCGTGTGGGGTCCTCGGAAGTAGTCGTTTTCACCGAGCTCTCTGACCGCAGCTATTCCTATCGTGATGCAGTTGTCCTTCCAGACGGCACGCGCGTGCTTCTGCAGGATTTGCCGGAAGGCATCCGGGCCGTCGTATTGTCTACGTCGTCGGAGCCCTCAATGAGACCGGCGAAGGAAGAAGTGTACGCCGCCTAGTCGATCGCGGCCTAGTCAATCGGAGCTCGGAGCGAAGCCATGGCTTCAGTTAGTTTTTGGCCAAAGAAAGGATCGAAATCATATGACTCCAAATGAGCAAATCAATAGCACTCCCATGAGAGCCAGCACTGCTGGCGCGCTAACCGTCGCGCGGATCGCTAGCACCGTATGTCTACTCGCCGGCATATGGCTTTTCGTCTCTCCGTGGGTGTACGGCGCAAACGCAAACTCGAACGCCTGGAACTCCTGGATTGTCGGCGGGTTCATGATCCTATTCGGGATCGCCCGTATTTGGCGTCCTGCGTACTCGACCGTGTTCAGCTGGTGCAACATGGTGCTTGGCATCTGGACCTTCTTCTCGCCTTGGATCTATGGATATGTAGGCAACACGGGACGCTTTATCAACAGCCTCTGCGTAGGCGTTATCGTGTTCGTATTCTCAATTATCTCGGCGAGCCTCAGCTGAAAGATCAACGTTACACAGTAAGGCGTATGGAGTTTAGTTAGTTCCAGTGCAAAGATCGACAGGTGCGAGCCGGATCGTCCTGTTGCTGGCGTTTTCTCCCGTCTTCGCATTCTGTCGTCAGCACCCCGGCGTTCAGGACCTGATCAATAAGTCAGTCGCTGCGAACGAAGCAGATTTCAAGGCAGCGCCTGACTTCAACTACGAGGAACGTGACGCTACGCCTCAAGGCTCGAAGACCTACCAGGTGACTATGATCGATGGCTCACCCTATCAGCGGCTCATTGCGGTAAACGGCAAACCACTATCGCAAGCAGATGCCGCGCGTGAGCAGCAGAAGATGCAGCAAGCAATCTCCGGGCGGCGAGCGGAGTCAAGTGAGCAGAGGAGAAAGCGAATCGCAAAATTCAATGAAGATCGCAAACGGGATCACCTGATGATGCAGCAATTGACCCAGGCTTTCAATTTCGCATTCATCGGTCAGCGAAAGATGAGGGCTTTCCGAGTCTATATGCTGAAAGCGACACCTCGTCCAGGCTACAAGCCGCCCAATATGGAAACCCGGGTATTACCGGGAATGGAGGGGCAGCTCTGGATCGATCAGAAGACGTTTCAGTGGGTAAAGGTAACGGCCCAGGTCATTCATCCTGTTTCGATCGAAGGCTTCTTGGCGAAAGTTGAGCCGGGCACGCAGTTCGAGTTGGAGAAATCACCCGTGGGAGACGGTCGTGTCTGGCAAATCACCCATTTCTCCATGAGATCGAACGCCAAGGTTCTCCTCCTCTTTCATCATGCGTCGCAAGAGAACGACACGTATTTCAACTATCAAAGAATGCACGATTCCGCGAACACGCCAAGCTCATCGCAGCTTTATTAGAGGACTCGCATCATGATTGTTAACCTGCGATTAGAATGCCGCTCGAGGGGAAAAATGGCTAACTGGGAGTCGGGATTGATGCCGTTGTTTCCCACAACGGATAAGGCAGCCCAGCGAGGCGGTTGATCGCGAAAGCTTGCGCCACCAGCAGAAAAACTGCAACTTCAACAATGACCAGATGTTCAGGCCTCGATAGCAGGCCCAAAGAGACTATCAAGGTTGTAGCGCCGGCCGGCGGATGGCTCACCCGAAACAGGACCATTAGGGCTCCAGTGGCTCCCAGCGAAAGCGCTGCGGCGAGAACGGTCGGCCAATGCATCCCGTCGTGCAGACCTTGCGAACTGTGGACGTGAACCATTCCGGCCAGCAGAAGTGCGCAGTATCCGCACACCAAGCCAACACCATGGCCCAGAAGAGCGTGTCGCGGGCTCGATGCTTGCGCCAATGGCGTAAAGAAAAGCAGATACGCTGTCGGTCCCAAGGAAGGGAACACGAACGGATTTTGCGTGACTACTGCAAGCAGCGAAACGAGTGCGATGGTCACGAATCCATTCACGAACACATAGCCGGACCAAACCACTCGCGGCGGGAAATGATTGATCCACCGCCCCAGCCGTAGACGTTCCACGAGGCCGAGCACATGCTCCGCGCCGTGGCGTCCGTAATGAATCCTGATTTCTTCGGGAGTCCTGGCCATAGGCATCGTAGCTCGCCTTCCACCTGCACGCGGCAATGTCATATAAATGTTGCGGCTTCGCCAACGAGTTCGTCAAGTCGCGCAAAGGCTTGCCTCAAAATCCGGCGACGATTTCATCGCGCCTATCACCATCCAGATCGACGGTTTCAATCGGGGCTGTCGCTGAAGGTGTCGTCAATCACTTCCCGCTGCCATGAAGCCTTTTTTCACGTGCGCTAGCTTTGCCTCGAGATAACTTTTCAGAGCTACCGCGTTATTGTGTTCCGTGTCGTGCGAGCTGTAGAGCAGCGTGATGGTGCCGCGTTGGGCCGCTTTCAGGATCGGCTCCCACGCCGCCGGCCGAGTGTTGAGCTCTCCGAAATACTTCTGCTGAAACTCCTCCCATTTCCTCGGATCGTGACCAAACCACTTCCGCAACTGGCTACTCGGACCAGCATCCTTCTGCCAGCCATCGGTCCGCAGATCGGCCTTGCGGATCCCTCGCGGCCAAAGCCGCTCAACGAGAAATCGCATCCCATCGTGCGGCCCAGGTTCGTCATACACACGTTTCAACTGAATCATAGGACAACCTCCCATCCAGCAGCGTGCTCCTTCGATGGTTCGCGCATGCCAGCATCGCTTCCGGTGCTACGTTTTGGTATCGGTTTCGCGCCTCAACGCTTTCCGTATTCATCACCTTTGCCCTGCTCTTTATAGGTCAAAATGCGCCCCCATATATCTGCTGTCCCCCAAATGCCGGAACGCAGGCATTCCAGTTGGACAATCTGGCTGTGATCGACAAAGAGATTCACCTCCGGTCCGTAGTTCTTGATATACCACCTGAAGACCTCCGGATCAGCGGCCTCAAACATCACCTTTTCGAGGCCGAGCGTTCCAATGATCCTAGCTGGTACATCCGTGCGCCAAGTCTTGACGTTTTCCGTGATCCCTTCGGATTCGATCATGATCAGGTACGCACCGGCATCGAGAAATCGTTGGGCGAGCCGGATGGGCCATTCGGGATCCCGCGTTCCTGCAGTCTCGAGATCCTCCGCGCGCGTTGCACCGCCAGCGCCAAACTGAATGCCAATCTCCGGCTTTGGCCTTAGCCCCGCACTTCTCACTTTCTCAATGAGGCGAAGCCAGTCATCGGCGGGAATCGTAACGAAGCCGCAAGAGACCTCAATGATGTCAAAGCCGACTTGTTTACACTCCTCGATGTACTTGCTGACTGAATCCGGACCTTTGGTCAGCACGTATTCAAGGAAACCTCCGGTCGAGGCGAGGACATCGTGGTCATGGCATAGCTTTAGAAATTCGATCAGCACGGGACGCGGCATCAGGCTAAACGATCCACCGGCGAACTTGAGCGAGTCTACATACTCGCCCATCGTCTCGAGAATGTCTGCGAGATGCCGTTTGCCCAGAGGCGTGTAATACGGCCCGCGGATCTCGGTGAGTCCACTGGTTCGCGGCTTCGGAGTCCGCTGGTTGAGCTGAAGAAACGAGAATGCTCGGTCAAGCACGTTTATCTTCCCCTATCGCTGATCGTACGCGTACGCTGGTCAACAACTGCATCAAGTCACGTATTCGCGTATTCTCGAGGTCGGCGACAGCGTTTCTGATGGCTTTGCTCTCGGCGTCGGTGGCGTGAGGCGTCATCAATAGATTGAACTTGTTGGAAACCATTTCCCACGACATCGGCTGGCTGACAAACCCCGGATAATCGCAGCTTTCGTTGACGAATGTCTGCCCATCGCGAAGAACAACTTGAATGCGGCACGGCATCTCCTCAGGAAAACGCTGCGAGTAAACAGGATTTGCGCTTACCGAAACCCGGCGGAGAAGTTTTTGGACGTCCTCGCGGCGGATTCTGTCCGGTTCATATTGAGCTGGCATCACGTCACCGTCCAGGATGGCGACGGCGATGACGTACGGCAGGCTGTGATCAGCCTGCTCCTTCGTAGTGATCGAATTTGTCTTATCGCCCTCTTCTCCTCCACCAATGATATTGAAAGCGACATCGAAGGTTTCAATATCGATATGCTCCACTTCCGCTGCGCAAAACCCATGACTCTGTTTAAGATCCAGCACCCCCTGGATTACTGCCTGTGAGTGAATTTCGGCGTTGAAGCGTTTAAGAATGGTTCGTTCGACTTGCGCAAGATCCTCCCGAAGCCAGTCGATATCGAAGACTCCAGAGATTGCATCCATGAAGCCCTTATCGCCTTCAAATACGTCGAGCGGACCGGTAATGCCGTTCATTGCTAGGAATACAACGCGCGTGCTACAAGCGGCCATGTTCGGGAAGGCAAGGCCTTTCCATTGCGATATGCGGCCAGTCCTCGTGACCCTCAGAGCATTAAACGCCGCTCCCGAGATCGCGATGGCATTTGCCGTTTGACTTTCATTAAGTCCGAGGACCTTGGAGACGCCTGCGGCAACTGAGTACGACCCGTGCGTGGTGTGATCAAACCCCTTATCACGCACCGGGGCTACATCACTCAGGCGGCACTGCACTTGATAGGCAACTGCCAATGCGGTCATCACCTCCCGGCCAGTCCGATCCGCGTATTCGGCTCCCGCAAGAATGGCCGCCAGATTGTCACTCGGATGACAGGTCTCGCCCTTCGCCAGGTAAGCGTCATTGAAATCGAGATAACGAACGAGTGCGCCGTTGTAAAACGCGGCGGAATCCGGAGCCGCGGAACCGCCGCCAATCAGCGTGCATTTACCCTGCGGTTCGAATTCGCTGATCTGGCGCCGGACAATCTGAACCGGCTCACCCTCAAACGCGCCCACAGCGCACCCCAGTGAATCCAGAATGCGGATTTTCAGTTGTTCGCGTGCCGTCTCCGAGAGATCTCCGTAAGCCGAGCGGCAAACAAAAGCAGCAAGGCTTTCAACACAACTCATCCAATCATCCTTGCGATCATAGTGTTCAGAACAGCCATCACGGCAGCCAATGGCTAACCTACGGGCCAACAATTCGTAATTACTGCAATCCTACAGATGAGACTGCAATTCCCAGTACCGTTCGCATTATTTCTTCTGACCTTGTGTGCTGTCGGGAGGCCTTCTATTGAAAACGACGTTTTCCTCCCTGGTGCTTGGATCAATATGGTCAAGTCGACGGAGAGTGTATTTAGCTCCGGTCACAATTGCATCTTCCACTCGGTTGTGGCGTCTTGCCATGACCGGAGCGATGCACTCTGCTCCTAAATTCAGTGTCCATCTGCGCACTCTTGAAGGCTGTGCTTTTTGTCACGAACGGCACCAGGAATTTTGTCAACCTTGAAAAAGGTGCAATTCGGTTTCCTTCATGGCTTCCCCTTGAGAAGCTGGAGACTTAACAAATCACGGCTCGCCGCTTCCGAAAAGGGGTAGATGTTCACGTTGCAGCTCGCACATAATCGAATAACGCCATGAAACCGAAGTCCATATGGAGCTGTTGGTGACAATGAAATAAAGTGAGGCCCGGATCATTGGCCACAAAATCGACCTCTACTTCCTGATAGCCGCCTACCATCACGACATCTTTCAAAATGCCGGCTGTTTTCTGACCAGCCACACTGGTCAGTTCGAAGCTGTGCCGGTGCAGATGCACTGGGTGAATGTCGTCGCTGGCATTCCGCATGCGAATCCGGTATCGCTTTCCTTCTTTGAGATGAAGCGACGGAGCTGCCATGTTCGTACCGATCGGGTAGGCGACTCCATTTATTTCCCAACGGTTGAATCCTTCTTCACCGGCATTCTGCTTTGTGAAGATCATGTTGATCGTTTCGTCGGGATCTTGTGCGGATTTGGAAATGTCGCCAAAGCGAGCGTAGTTCCATTTGAAACCCGGCGGTGCGACCCACAGCGCCTTGCCAGTGCGGTTCGCGTATTCGACGACGATGCCCATCCCGTGATTCCGGTCGTCATCCGCGAGGTCGCCCATGATCCAAATGCCCGGATGGTTCATCTCGACAATCGCCGAGATACGCTCCGCCGTGCCGATCCATAAGACCGGAACGCGCATCTGCTTGGGGACAGGATTGCCGTCCATGGCAACAACTTCGAAAGAGTGTCCGGGCAGGGCCAGACTTCGAATCTCTGTCGCGCTCCCATTCAAAATGTGAAAAAGCACGCGCTCACCCTGTTTGACGCGCACGGGCTCTCCATGATGGAGCATCCGGCCGTTGATGGTGAACGAGCTGTAGCCCACTTCATAGCCGTGCGGCATGCCTTTCGCCAGGGACGCTTTCATGGCCGATTCACCCTGCGTTTCAAGCTCTTTCACCTTCGTTGCTGGAGAAAGAAAGTCCTGCGCCATGTCCCCGCCGCGGCTGAAGGTTGGCTCGAACTCTTTGAGAACTAGAAAGACCTCCCGATCATATTTGCCGGGCTCGCGCTTCGGCTCAATGTAGACGGGGCCGACTTGACCGCTATATTGTCCAGCCGAGAGATCCGCGCCCGCGCGGTTATGCGTGTGATAGAAACGCAACCCGGCAGGCCGCGGTGTAAAGACAAGCCGGCGCTTCCCATGTGCTGGAACATAGGGAGTACCCTCTTCAGCGGCCCCATCAATGCTGGTCGGCACCATCTGGCCGTGCCAGTGCAATTGCTCCGGAGTGTCGGTATCGTTGAATACGTCTACAGTGGCCTGCTGGCCTTCTTTGAACCGCAGTAGCGGGCCGGGGAACTGCCCGTTGTACGTTACGGTTGAAATAATCCGCTTGGGTGAAATTTCAATCGGAGTCGCGGCGATGCGTAGAGTGTAGTCGGCTCGCGTTGATTCCGCGTTCTCCGATTCCGCGTGCTCGATTTTCTGTGCTTCTGCGCGATCAGATGACGCCATCAGCGCACCAGCAGCACCGGCTACAGCCTTCAAAAACTGGCGCCGTGAATCCAAAAACCTGTTCACCCCATTCTCCTTCCGATCTCGGCTAGTGCTTGGAGCTCTTCAACTCGGAGCCGTTACGAATCTCATCCGTAGCGCGCTCGACGATTTCATCACCCGGCTTGAGATCGCCATGGACCTCTACCAGATTGCCAACCGTGGGACCCCGCCGTATATCAACCCACTGCGCGCGCCCGTTGTTGTTGCGGATCACGAATACTCGCTCAGTTGTCGCCACTACACTCGTCGCTGGCACCAAGAGAGTGGCTCCTGGTCGCTCGACGGGCCATAAAACCGAAGGGTACATGCCGGGAGCAAGCAGCCGTTCTGGATTCGCTACATCGAGCTCAACCGGCATGGTGCGCGTTTTCATGTCCACAGCATAGGCAGGCCGTGCGATCGCTCCGGAGAACGTGCGATCTGGAAAGGCTGGCACCTTGAAATCGACATCAGTTCCTTTCACCAATCCAGCTACATCTGCTTCCGGCACGGCAACAGCCAGCCGCAAATGCGAGATTTGGTCGAGCTGCAGCAGCGGCACATCGGAACCCGGACCTACTAGCGCCCCGGGATGCACGTAGCGAGTAGAGATCACGCCACCGAAGGGCGCCTTCACGCGCAGGTAAGCGGCTAAATCCTGCTGCGATTTCAGGTTGCTTTTCAACGACTCCACAGTCCGCTGCCGTGACCGGACTAATGCCTGGGCCGCTTCGGTCTGCTGTCTCGCCTGAAATATGTCGTTCTCTGCCACGGTACCCGGCGTTTTTGATGCCTGTTCGAGGCGTGAATACGTACTCTGCGCCGCGGCGAGTTGTGCTTCTGCCTGGGCTTCGTCTGATTCAGCCGATGTCAACTGACCCTGGGCCTGGCTGATGCGAGCCATCATCTCCGGTGCACTCAATTGAATCAGCAGGTCCCCCTCTTTCACGAAGCTACCGCGATCAACCAGAACTCTATCCACGTAGCTGGGAACCCTTGCGTGGAGTTGCACAGCAAGAAAGGGATAAAACTCGCCGGGCAGCTCCGTGGTGCGCGTAACCCTTTTTGAAACAACTTTCACGAACTTCACCGATTGAGCCGCTGATGGCACTTGCACGAAGAACAGCACGGGAATCGCGGCAATAACGAATTTACGAATGTTGCGGCGGTCCATAATGGCGGCTCGATGGATCGTCGGGATTCAATGACGGTGAGTACGTAGAAGCTTTTTGTTGCAAGATCGAATAAATCGCTGGCAAGAATGTAAGCGTGGCGAAGGTGGAAAGCAGCAGCCCTCCGATCACGGCGCGGCCCAGGGGAGCCGTTTGAGTACCGCCTTCGCCCAAACCAAGCGCCATCGGCAGCATGCCGAAAATCATGGCGCCTGCGGTCATTAATATGGCGCGCAGACGGCTGGCTGCGCCCTCCTGAGCAGCTTCCAAAGAAGACCGATGCTGGTCCAAACGACTGCGTTCAGCGAACGAAAGCAGCAGAATTGAGTTAGCGACTGCAATTCCAATCGCCATGATGGCTCCAATGAACGACTGTACGTTCAGGGTTGTTCCTGTAACCCAGAGCATAATCAAAAGGCCGCAGAGCACAGCAGGCGTGGTCAGAATCACAGCCAGCGAGAGCCGGAACGACTGAAAATTGGCAGCCAGCAGAAGAAACATCAACATGATTGCCAGCAGGAGCCCGATTCGCAGTCCACGCAATGTCTGTTCTAAGCCTGGAGCTTCACCGTGCATTTGAACGCTGATACCGCGCGGTGGAGTGCCGGCTTTGTGAAGTGCCCGCTGGATTGGAGCAATGGCTTTTCCTAACGGGACGTCGTGCAAATTTGCAGTCAGCGTAAGTACGCGTTGACCGTTGTAACGGTCGATCTCCCCGGCCATCTTGGGAGTAGTGATCGTGGCAATATCGCCGAGGTAAGGTTGGGTCTGGCCCGGCAGCATGACTGGGATGGACCGCACATCCTGCAGACTCTGCATCCGGTGCTGTGGATACTCCACCTGTATTTGAAATGCGTTGCCGGACTTCGGGTCACGCCAGTAGTTCGGCATTGTGAATCGAGAAGATGCCGTCGCTTCCACATAGGATTGTGCGATGCTTGACATGGTCAATCCAAATTGCCCCGCTCGGTCTCGATTGATATCTGTGTGCACGCTCGGATAGTCCATCGCTTGTGCAAACTGCAGATCCCTAAGGAATGGCAGCTTCTTCAATTCCGCCTCTATCTTCTGGGCAAAGGCGAAATCGTCTTCGAGAGCTGGGCCTTGGACGGCGACGTTGATAGGTGTCGGCGAGCCAAAACTCATCACCTGACTAATGATGTCTCCGGCTTCAAACGATACCTGCATCTGAGGAAGTGATTGCCGAAGTGCGGAACGGATGCGCTCGCGTAACTCCTCATCTCCCTTCAGGCCTTCCTTTAACGCGACCCGGACCACCGCCTCCTGGGGACCCGCCGTAAATAGATAGATCAAATCCACCGGATAGCTGGCAGGTTGTGTCCCTACATAATCGCTTGTAATCGTGACGTTGTCTGAACCGGTGGTCTGCTTGATAACATCCATCGCCTTCAGAACCAGCGGCTCTGTTTCCTCGATACGTGTTCCAGTTGGAGCGCGCAACCGAATCTGTAGAAGTGGCGCTTTTACGTCGGGAAAGATTTCGGTTCCCATCCGCGGCAAGACAATCCAGATGAACAGAATCGAAAGCACCACATAGGCAATCGCCAGAGGCCATCGAAAATGCAATGTGGCATTCAGGTACCGCGTATATCCGTTGTGAAGCTTGCCAAACAGGCCAGCTTTCTCTTCCTCTTCACGCTTCTCTTTCATCATCCAGGCGGACAGCACCGGAACCAGGCTGCTGGAGAGAAGAAAAGACGCGATCATCGCGAATGCGACGGCAAGGGAGAGCGGTACGAACAACTGCCGTCCCACACCTGCCAGAAAGAACGAAGGCAAGAAGACAGCCAGAATGCAAAGCATGGAGAGTAAGCGCGGAATCACAGTCAGCCGGGTTGCTTCTATAACCGCTCGCGCCCGAGGCACGCCAGAAGCCATGTGCGTGTGCAAGTTTTCGATCTCAACCGTCGATTCGTCCACCAGAACACCAACGGCCAAAGCCAATCCGCCGAGCGTCATGATGTTAATCGTCTGGCCGGCAGCCCACAACAACACGACGGAGCTGAGGATGGCGAACGGAATGTTGACCACGACAATGATGGAACTGCGCCAATCGCGCAGAAACAGCAACACCATGACGCCCGTCAACAGAGCGCCAAGCCCCGCCTCGAAGAGCAATCCCTTCAGCGAATCCGTTACGTACGGCGATTGGTCAAAGTCAAGCCGAATGTCGATATCTGGCGGAACCAGCTTCTTCAAATTCGGTATGGCTGCCTTGATCTCGTCGATAACAGAAAGCGTGGAAGCATTGGCTCGCTTTGTGACCGGGATGTAGACCGTGCGACGGCCATTCACGTGAGCGTAAGCAGTCAGGATGTCCGTACTGTCCGCAATTGTCCCGATGTCCCGTAGGTACACGGTAGGCCCGGTTACCGTTCGAATAGGAGTGCCCAACAGCGCGTCGAGATTGCCGCCCAGAGTTGCATTGCTGGTCGCAAAGAAATTGAGGTCTCTAATGCGCACGTTTCCAGAAGGCATCACGAGCGTGGCTTTGTTCACGGCTGTGGTCGCCTCATCCGGTGAGACCTGATATTCGCGTAACTTGTCGGGGTCCAGCGTGATGACGATGGTGCGTTGATTTCCTCCGAACGGCGGAGGCGCTGAAACACCCGGCAGTGTCGCGAAAACCGGGCGCACGCGATTCAGGGCTAGATCTTGAATCTCAGCTTGCGTGCGATTTGGGCCAAGAAAGGTCAGTTGGCCTACCGGCACGCTTCCTGCGTCGAATCGTGTGATGAATGGAGGTACAGTTCCCGGAGGCATGAAGGAACGCGCTCTGTTTACGTATCCAACCGTTTCCGCCATGGCATCCGCCATGTCGGTGTCCGGCTGAAACACGAGTTTCATCAGCGAGGCGCCTTGAATATTCCTGCTTTCGATGTACTGAATGCCCGTGATGTACAGGAAGTGATATTCGAAGTAGTAATTCAGAAATCCTTCCATTTGGGCGGGATCCATTCCGCTGTACGGCTGTGCAACGTAGATCGCTTTTTCGCCGACGGTTGGAAAGATGTCGATGCGCATTCGCTCGATCGCGAGTATCGAGCACAACGCGATCCCGATTACAACCACAATGACCGTCAACGGCCGAGTGAGCGCTGCAAATACGAGTCGCATTCGATGACTTTCCTTTATCTGCTCGCTTGCGCCAGGAATGAGGAGATGTCTCCTTGCGGTATCTGGATTTGCAACAAAGCTCGCCAGACTGCAAGCTTTGCCAGCGAGTCATCAATTTCTGCTTGAGCTAGCAGACGCTGCGCTTCGGCAACAGCAACAATTGTGGCGAGGCCTGCTCGATACTGTGCATTTGCCTGTTCGAAACCAGTCCGTGCGTCCGCTACCTCCTTCGGAGTTTCAGCCGCGATCCTGCGGGCTTGCGCCACGGTGGCCTCAGCAGTGTTCAACTGCGCCCGTAGATCCGCGAGTACCTGGCGATAGGTCGCGGATGCGGAACGCCCGATTGCCGCTTCTTGCGCTTCTTGTGCCCGAATGGATGACAGAGCCAGCAACGGAAAATCAACAGTGAATCCTGCTGCTACATTGAAGTAATTGGGGCCGAGGCCATTCCATCCGCCCAATGTGGAACCGTTCGTCAGGGCTCCAGTGCCTCGCGCATAAGCGCCTGTTTGCAGGTCAAAAGTGGGCCGATACGTCTGCTGAAGCACTCTCAATCGTGCCTGCGATTCTCGTATGACAGCGGCTTGTTCTTTCGAGGCCGGATTGTTCGACAGATCCGTACGCGTAAAGTTCGCCTCCGATGGAAGTTGCAAAAGACTACCGGGCGTGACGTTAACGCTCTTCATATCGGTACCCATATATTCCGCAAGCGCCGCTTTTGCCGCATCCAGCGCTTGCTCGGCTTGCATCAGTTGCGTCTCAGCAGCATCGAGTTCTGTGTCTGCACGGGACAGATCCGCGCCGGGCCGGAGCCGGGCATCCACTAAGGCCTTAACGGACCGGACTAGCACTTGAGCGCGATCAACCGCAGCCTGCGCGGCCCGCACCGTTTGCTGGCCTGCCAACACTGTCAAAAAAGCTGCTGCCGTTGTTGTCTCTACGTCAAACTGCGTCCGTTTCGTGGTCAGCTCCGCGCGTTGCTGTGTAGCTTGTGCCGACTTCACGAGTGCCCGTCGGCGGCCAAAGTCGAACGGCTCCCACGAGACCAAAACGCCCACCGCGCTGCCCCAGACATTGCTCCCGTTATCGGTGCCCAGGACTGGTCCTGAAATATTGGGTATTACCGTCTGCGGTAAAAGCAGCCCAAATACGTTGTTGCGCGTCGCCCGATTTACCTGCCCGAGCGCATTCACGTTGGGCAAGTAGTTTGTGCGCGCGATTCGAATGCCTGCCGCCGCGGCATTCACCTGCTCCCGAGACGCTTCAATCGAGGGAAACTTCTGAGCCTGCTCAACAGCTTCTAGAATCGTCAATGGCTTTGGACCGGTTTCCTGTGCCCATGCCGCTGAAATCAGGACAACGGCGGTCGCTAGCGGCCTAGGATCTTTTCTCAAGCTTCATTTACCTTCGATCAATTCCCCAAACAATTCGCGGACCTTGTTCTTGGCCGCCTTCAAAGCCTTGCGGCCAGACGGGGTCGCCTTATAAATCCGCCGCCGCACTCTTCCGGAGTGAAATGCGGATGATTTCAGATAACCCCTCTTTTCTAGGCCGTGCAGGATCGGATATATGGTTCCGGGGCTCATCTTGTAGCCATGCCTGCCGAGTTCTTCAATCATGTCCAGACCGAAGATCTCGCCCTCACAAGCGTGATATAGGACGTGCAGCCGAATTAATCCGGAATAGAGGTCCTTGTCTTTCACGTAGTCAGCCTTCGTTGACGAACACTGATAATATCAGGGCAAGGATGAAGACAGTTCGGCCAATTGTACAGTCACGCGATAATCACAGATGATGTCGCGAGTTCGCCAGCGAGTTCGTCAAGTCACCCAAATTCTCGGAACAGTTGGCGTTAGCTTCGTCATTACTCTCGCGATTGCTCTGCTTTTCTATTTCACCGGCCACGGCGGACTTCTCGCGCTTGACATCCTCGCGCTACTCCCGCTTGGCGTCATCATGGCCTTCCGTGCCTTTCGTTACGCCAACCGCCACCTGCTCTGGAGTCTCCGCAATCGCCTCCTGTTTGTCTATGGCCTGTTTGGTGTACTTCCGGTGCTTCTCCTTTTTGTGCTCTTCGGCCTCTGCACGTGGGCGCTGATGAGCGAGCTCGCTATTTATCTCGCCAGCTCTGCTCTCGATCGGCGCCTTGAATCTGTTCACAGGTCGGTCGAAACGTTAAGTAAACTGCCAGTCGACGAGCGCCGCTCTGCTGTGCCCGACATTGCGAAGCTCTACAGCCAAACCCTGCCTGGCATGAGGTTCTACATCAAAGATCAAAGGGGTGATTATCGATATCCCGCCGGCAGCCCGCCTCTTCAGGTACCCGCGGGATGGAAGAACGTAAATGGGCTACTCTTTCAAGGCGGCCATTTTTATGGATGGGCACATTCAATCGACGATCAGGCAGAAATTACGGCTCTCGCTCCGTTTTCGGACCAAATGATCGCCGATCTCGTCCCGCATCTTGGCGTCATAGCCCTTGTCGAACCAAACGAAGAGGGAGAGCGGCCCATCATAGCTGGTGACGTGGACACTACTAATCCCAATTTCACCTTCAGCGTGCCTTCCGATTCTTCGAACCCTTCGAAATCCCATCACGCAAGTCGAATACCTCCGCCCGTCAATGACCTTGATGTCCCGGTTTTTTTCGCTTCGACGCGGCCGCATGTCCATCTGGAGAAGCCCGGACAAACGCATCCTGGCGCGTTGTGGGTCACCTCGCGCCCTTCCGCCGTGTGGAGCAGTTTCTTCTCCGGCTCGGAGATTCTCCGCGGTATTCTCTTCGACATCCTGGTCGGAATTGCCATCCTTTTCCTGCTTGTCGAGCTGGTGGCGCTCGTCATCGGCGTGTCGCTCTCCCGCCGCATAACACGCGCCGTGAATCAGCTCTATGAGGGCACGCGGCGCGTTATTCACGGCGATTTCCGGCATCGCATTCCAGTCCGCGTCGGCGATCAACTCGGCGAGCTTGCCGAATCGTTCAACCAGATGACCGGCAATCTCGAACGCCTGCTCTCAGTCGAAAAAGAAAAAGAGCGCCTGCAAACGGAGCTCGAGATTGCCAGAGAAGTTCAAACCGAGCTCTATCCCAAATCGGCGCCTCCCAATTGTGGACTCCAACTAACGGTCCGTTGCGATCCCGCTCGCATGGTTTCTGGCGACTATTACGATTACGAAGAGATTGCAAACCGCAAAGTTGCGTTCGCAATCGGCGACGTCGCGGGGAAGGGAATTTCGGCTGCGCTGCTTATGGCGACCTTGCAAGCCGCTCTCCGGGCTCAAATCAGCCAATATCAACCTACGCGTGAGAATGAATGCAGTGACGTCCCGGAGCTCGACACAGCCACCCTGGTTTCGCAGCTCAATCAGCAGCTATATGCCCACACGTCGCCCGAGAAATACGCGACTTTCTTTTTTGCGCTGTTTGATGAAAAGACCCGCAATCTTACCTACACAAACGCGGGCCACTTGTCGCCCTTGCTGTTTCGCAATGGCGACGTCGTCCCGCTCGATTCGAACGGCACCGTTGTTGGCGCATTCCCATTTTCGAAATACAACGAGAGCTGTCTTACGATCGAGCCGAAGGATCTTCTCGTGTGCTATACGGACGGAATTACGGAGCCCGAGAACGCCTACGGGGAGATGTTCGGAGAAGAGCGGCTGATCGATCTCGTGCAGAAGCACGCTCATCAAGACGACCAGGAAATTGTCCGCACTGTCCTCGAAGCTGTTCGAAGCTGGACCGGAACACCTGAGCTTCATGACGATATGACGTTGCTCCTCGCCCGGCAGGTGGCGTCGTCGTGAAGATCTTGACCGCTGCCGAGATGCGCGAGGTCGATCGCCTCACGATCGAGCGTGGCATTCCCGGCCTCATCCTGATGGAAAACGCCGGAAGCCGCGTCGTCGATTTCCTGCTGCGAAACCTTCGCCCCTCTCGACGAACAGCGCGTGGCTGTCGTTTGCGGCAAAGGCAACAACGGCGGAGACGGATTCGTCGTCGCCCGCCAACTCTTCACTCGGAAGCTCTGCCGCGAGTTGACCGTTATGGAGCTCTTCGATCCCGAAACCCTGACCGGCGATGCGCTCGCGAACCGCCGCATGCTCGATGCTTGCGGCTGCCCCGTCTCCCGCGAATTCAAAAACGAAGCCAATCTGGCGACCATCGTGATCGACGCGGTCCTCGGCACCGGATTGACCGGTGCCGCGCACGGCCCATCTCTCGACGGAATCCGCATGATCAATCAGCGGTTCCCACTGGCAAAGAAGGTCGCGGTCGATATTCCGTCCGGGCTCTCATCTGACGAAACGAAGCCAACCGGCGAGTTCGTCCGCGCCGACTACACCGTCACCTTTACCGCTCCCAAGCGAAGCCAGTGCCTGTCGTCTACTTACGAGCTAATGGGGAAGTTGGTCGTCGTACCGATCGGAAGCCCGCCCGAACTTTACGAAACGAACCCAACTCTTAAGCTGAACCTGACCACTGGGCCCGATATTCGCCACCTGTTCGCCCCGAGGCCCCGTAACTCTAACAAAGGAATGTACGGCCATGTTCTGGTGATCGGGGGTTCGTTTGGTAAAAGCGGTGCTCCGGCTATGGCCGGATTGGGTTCGTATCGCAGCGGAGCCGGTCTGGTCACAGTCGCGGTACCGAAGATCGCGCTCCCAACGGTTGCCGGGTTCCGGCCCGAGCTCATGACTGAGCCGCTGGAAGGCACGTTGCCGGAGCTACTGAAAGGAATGACAGTTCTCGCCATCGGCCCGGGTCTGGGCACTGCAGACGAGACAGTTCGTTTCGTAAAACAGGTCTATGAAGAAGCTGATATTCCGGCCGTGGTCGACGCCGACGCGCTCAACGCGCTGGCTGGGGCGCTGCCGTCAACTACGAAGATCCGGATCCTGACGCCGCACCCCGGCGAGATGGGTCGCCTGATCGGCAAATCGGTAAAAGAGGTTCAGGCGGATCGGCTGAGCGTCGCCCGCGATCTGGCTCAACGAAGCGGCGCGACCATTGTCCTCAAGGGTGACCGGACAATCATTGCGTTTCCGGACGGCGAAGCTTGGGTTAACCCGACCGGCTCCCCCGCCATGGCCACGGGTGGGACTGGCGACATCCTGACCGGGATGGTTGCCGGAATGATCGCTCAGCATCCTGCCGACTGGAAACGGGCCGTGGTCGCGGCGGTGTGGCTTCATGGCCGGTGCGGCGAATTGGCCGGGAGCCATTGGGGCGAAGAAGCCATGTTGGCCACCGATTTATTGGATTTTCTGCCAGAGGCCATGAATGAAGTTCGGCCTCGAGTTTGAGACCCACTCAGAGGAGGAGACACGGGCGCTCGGCCGCAGACTGGCCAAAATTCTCCCGGACCGTGGAGTCGTCTTGCTGATCGGTGAACTCGGTGCGGGTAAAACCACTGTGGCCAAAGGCATTGTCGAAGGACGTGGCATCGCTAGCGCTGACGATGTCTCGAGCCCTACTTTCACCCTGATCCACGAATACGGCCAACCAGTCGGCGCTTACCACATCGATCTTTACCGCTTGAACACGCTAGACGAAGCGCGCCGCCTCGGACTCGAAGATCTGTTCGAGCAACCGGTTCTGGTCTTAATCGAATGGGGAGAGCGCTTTCCTGAGTTGCTGCCTGAGGAGCGAGTCGAAATCCGGCTTACCCACAAGAGTGAAGACGTTCGAACGATTAAAGTGTCCGACTGTAACCACCGTTCCACCCTGCTTGTCTCCTAGGTATGAACACTGTGAAAGCCGAATTGGCGAGTTTCGGATCATTAAAAGACTTGAAGCCGATACTCTCATCCCGCCCTCCGTGTTTGAGCGTGTACATGCCGCTCTCCTCACTGCCTGCAAACCAAAGGGCAAAGGCGAATGCCGCGCAATGGAAAGAGTGCGTTCGCAGCCTCGAGGCAAAGGTGCAACAAAATGGGTCAGAAGCGCCGCGACTCTTGGAGTCGATTTCGGATTGGGAAACGATCTCCGGAGAAGAAAAATTAGAGGGTAAATCGATTGCGGTCTTCCGATCGCCAGACGTTTTTTCCGTGACATCTTTAGCAGAACCCGTGAAAGCCAGAGCCGTAATAGGCCCGCATTTTAATGTGCGCCCACTCTTGCCTGAACTGACCAGAGATGGGAACGTTTTACATTCTTGCGCTCAGTCAGAAAGATGTCCGGGTGCTGCGATGTACTTCCAGCAGTTCCGAAGAGGTTCCGCTTCCTGCGTCAGTGGACAGGAGCTTTGATGCCTTCATGAATAGTGCCAAAGCCCGATCATATGACTGACAACCGGGCGACTCCAGGCCCGGCAGCCGGCTCGTCCAAGGGAGTCATGTTCACCACGTCAACGGACAAGGAAACTAAGGACGAGTATCTTGCGCATTTCTACAAGCAAATCGATCGCGGATTAAACGAGATATTGCGCGGGAAAACTGAACCTGTTGTTCCCGTCGGCGTCGAATATGAGCTGGCGCTTTATCGCTCGGTGAGCACTTATCCCCATCTTATCGGCGAAGGAGTTGAGGGGCGCCAAACAGCCTAAAAGCTGGCGAGATGCACGCCCGCGCGCTCGATGTCCTCTTGAGACAGTACGACAAGAAGGTGGACGATGCGCTGGCCGAGTACAACCACAAAGTCGGCGGAGGCGCGTCGAACCGGCTGAAGGATATCGTTCCGGCAGCACATGAAGGCCGCGTCCTGACTCTGCTCGTATCGGATTCGCTGGAGACGACTGGCTCCTTTGACGAGACGACCTACACGGTTAAAGGGCGGGAAAACGGTACGTCCGAAGACGAGGACTTAGTCAACGATGCAGTGGTGCAAACCATTCTGCACGCCGGTCAAGTCTTCGTCGTCCCGAATAGCAAAATGCCGAACGGCGCTCCGTCTAGCGGCCATCTTCCGCTTTTAGCGACGCTTCGAAATCGGTACAATTCGGAGTACAGGAGGCAGAATGCCATCTATTGTGAGTGCCAAACAAGAGCCCGAGTTGCTGAGGCGCGGTTTTTCTCGCCGCAGCTTTGGACGGATCGCTACTGTCCTGAGCGCTGGCGCGGCACTGCCTTTCTACAATGAGCACGCGCTGGCGCAATTGTCGAAGGTGCGCGACATCCCGCCCGATGCCGTCAAGATCAATGCCAATGAGAATCCGCTCGGGCCGTGTCCAGAGGCTGCAGATGCGATCATAACGCGGTGAAACAAGGCGGCCGTTACATGTACGAGCAAACTGACCTGCTGGCGCGAGACCTTGGCGGGTGTTCTGGATGTGAAGTTCAGCAATGACCGGAAGAAAGCTTCATCGAGATTTTCGCCGGCTCCAGCGCACCGCTGCACCAGGCTGTAATCGGGTTCTGCTCCAAGGATCGGCCTTTCGTAAGCGCAGATCCCGGTTATGAAGCTGGCGGAAGAGCAGCCGAGTATGTGGGGGCCAAGGTCGTTAATGTTCCTCTTAGGAAGGGAACTTACGATCACGATGTGAAAGCGATGTTGGCCGCCGCTCCTAATGCTGGTCTGTTCTATGTGTGTAATCCCAATAATCCGACTGGAACGTTAACAAGCCGCTCGGATATCGAGTACCTCGTGGCGAATAAGCCGCAAGGTTCGGTTGTAATGGTTGACGAAGCATACATTCATCTCTCGAAGAATGCCGTTTCGTGCACCGATATGGCAGCGGCGGGTAAAGACGTGATCGTCTTGCGAACCTTTTCAAAACTTTACGGAATGGCTGGACTGCGCGCGGGTGCGGCTATCGCCCGACCCGACCTGCTTGAAAAAATTACTCGATGGAGTGCAGGCGCGATGCCGATAACGGCCATGGTGGGCGCGACCGCGAGCTTAAAGGTGAAGAACCTTGTGCCAGAGCGCCGCAAGATCAATGCCGATATACGCGAGGATACGTTTAGCTGGTTGGCGGCTAAGAATGTCGAGTTCATTTCTTCGGAAACGAACTGTTTCATGGTCAATGTGAAGCGATCTGGAAAAGATTTCTTCAAAGACATGGCGCAGCAGAAAGTTTATGTTGGGCGCACTTGGCCGGTGTGGCCGACCTGGGTTCGCGTCACAGTGGGAACCAAGGATGAAATGGCGAAATTCAAGCAAGCTTTTGCCAGATCCTATAACGCGTAAAGACGGGCGCGCATGTCGCTCGGTAACCGTACAAGATTACCGGCGCCTCGATCGCGCTTCTTAAGTCTTCTGAGCAGCGATCGAGTCGACAGTCACAGTGTTCTCCGACACCTTGCCTTTTACCGTGACGTTCTGCCCCGCATATTTGTCGAGCTCGCTGCGGTTCCCCTTAAGTGTATAGACCTTTCCGCCACTGACCAGCGCGTAGTCGGAGCCTCCCTTCACGCACTCGCGAGTGCATTTCGCCGCGCCAGCATCCTTCATCATGTGCTGAGCGCCACACATCGTATCGCTAACCGTGCCGGTCAGGGTTTGACTCGATTGAGCAAAGGCTCCAAGGCCAGACAGCAAAAGCAGCCCGGGAAAGTAAAGACTTCGCAAACGCATTCAGGTATTCTCCTTTGGGAAAGAATCAGCGATGGCTATACGCTCTACATTACCGCTGTGAGCTCGCGCCATGATTTGCCTTGCGATTCGGCGACCGCGGCGTAGGTGATTTCACCCTGATACGTATTCACACCTTCTTTAATTGCGTTGCTCTCTTCGCATGCCTGTTCGAGACCTTTATCCGCGAGCATCAGCAGATAGGGCACGGTGGCATTTGTCAGCCCGAAAGTCGAGGTATGCGGAACGGCGGCGGGCATATTGGAGACGCAGTAATGCAAAACGCCGTCGACGTTATAAACGGGATCGGTATGCGTCGTTGCGTGCGCCGTTTCGACGCAGCCGCCTTGGTCGATGGCGACATCGACAACAACCGCGCCCTTCTTCATGCGCGAGATCATGTCACGGCGCACCAGCTTCGGCGCGGATGCACCGGGAATGAGAACAGCGCCTACGACAAGATCTGCTTGGCGAAGCGCGTCGCGAATTGTGTACAAGTTCGATGCCAAAGTCCGGATGGAGTTCGAATAAATGTCGTCAAGTTCGCGGAGCCGGTTCAGATTGCGATCGATGATCGTGACATTTGCGCCAAGCCCGCACGCCATCTTTGCGGAATTGTGCCCCACGATGCCTCCGCCGATCACGACAACATTGGCGGGAGCAACACCGGGTATACCGCCAAGCAGAATCCCACGGCCACCGTTCGGCCTTTCCAGATATTGAGCCCCGACCTGCACGGCCATGCGGCCGGCCACCTCACTCATCGGAGTGAGAAGCGGCAATGAATTGTCGTGCTCGCGAATAGTTTCGTAGGCGACGGAGTTGACTCGGGATTTGAGCAGCGCCTCGGTCAGTTCCGGCAGCGGCGCGAGATGCAGATATGTGAAGAGGATCAGCCCCGGACGAAAGAATGGAAACTCGCTGAGTTGCGGCTCTTTGACTTTGACGATGAGATCGGACTTACTCCAGACTTCGGCGGCGTTGTCCAGGATGATTGCGCCAGCCTCTTCGTACTCTTCGTCGGGAATCGAGCTGCCCACGCCGGCTTGCGTTTGGACCAGTACTTCATGTCCGTGCTCGCGCAAAGCGGTAACCATGCTGGGCACACAGCCGACGCGAGTCTCGTGATCCTTGATTTCTTTGGGCACGCCAATGACCACAAGCGATCCTCCTTGTTCTTTATTATTGTGGCGAACTAGTGGGGAGATTCTTCAGAAGTGGAAGGTGCCATGGGCTCAGAAATGGGAGGCGGAGGCGGCTCGGCAACCGGATCCGCGGGGCCGTTTGCGGACGTTACGGCACTGCCGTTGTGTTTTGGACCAAGCCCTAATCCGATCAGTGAAAGTGAATTGATTTTGCCGTCATCGGGAAGTTTCTGGTCAGCCTGGAAACGCTTCAAAGCATCGACGGAATCGTCGCCCCACTGTCCATTTACTTCGCCCTTGAAGTAACCTCTATCGGCGAGCGCTTTTTGGATTTCCTGATAACGTTCCGGGTCGGGATGCAATTGATAACTTGGACCGGACTTCCGCCCTGACCGTCTCCCTTTTACGTAGCGGCTGCGATTGCGCGAGGTCTTTTGTGCGGAACTGGTCGAAGACTTAGCTGGCGACGATTTGGAACTTGAGGTGTCCGAAGCACCCGTCGCCGCCCACAATGGCAGCATGGACGCTCCCAGGAAGATGAAAGTAAGCAGGTACTTCATCGAGAAAACAACGATTTTAGCACTCAAAGCGACTTAGGTCACGCTTCCGAGGGGCACAACCGAGAGGTTGCATCTGGAAAAATATGTGTCATACTCGTAATTTCATGACGGCTTACGTGGCCCATTTTTATTGGTTTCGATTTTGGTTCCTGCCAAAGTCGTCCCGAGGGGTGCCCGCGTAAAGCTCAACAGTAGACAGGAAGCTTTTTTGAAGGAGGCCCACTCGGAGACGAGTGGGCCTTTTATGTTTTTGACCACACTTGTGAGGGGCAAATGATTATTTCAATGAAACCTCATGCGACCAAAGCCGAGATCGAGGCGGTTTGCGAGCGCATACGAGAATTCGGATATAAAGTCCACTCGAGCGAAGGGGAAGAGCGAGTGGTTATCGGTGTAGTCGGGGTGGGAGACGTCACGGCCTGTCTGGAATCGCTCGAAGCGATGCCGCAGGTCGAGAAGGCCGTTCGCATTTCTGCTCCTTACAAATTTGTCAGCCGCGAATTTCGCCCAGTCAAGTCGCGAATACAAGCGAATGGCACAGAGATCGGAGGTGACGAGTTCATCACCCTGGCAGGGCCGTGCTCGGTGGAAAACGAGACGCAGATCATCCAGACGGCTCAATTTGTCTCGAAACATGGCGCGAAATTCTTACGCGGCGGAGCGTTCAAGCCCCGCACCTCGCCCTACGATTTTCAGGGCATGGAGCTCGAGGGTCTTAAATTGCTGCGCCGCGCCAAGCAAGAGACCGGGCTTGGAATCATAACGGAAGTAATGAGCGATGGTGACGTCGAGATGGTGGCCGAGTACGCGGATATTTTGCAGATCGGCGCGCGTAACATGCAGAATTTCGCGTTGCTAAAAGCCGCCGGGAAAGTCAACCGGCCGGTGATGCTGAAACGCGGTCTGAGCTCGACTGTAAAGGAGCTGCTGATGTCTGCGGAGTACATCGTTGCGCATGGGAATGCAAACGTCATCTTGTGCGAGCGTGGTATACGCACCTTTGAAACAGCTACTCGGAACACCTGCGATATCACCGCCGTCGCGGTGCTGAACGAGCTTTCACATTTACCCGTAATTCTGGATCCGAGCCACGCCACTGGCAAGCGCAGTCTGGTGCCTTCCCTGTCGAGAGCCGCTGTGGCCATTGGCGCCGACGGTTTGATTGTCGAAGTGCACCCACAACCTGAGAAGGCGATGAGCGATGGCGCACAATCGCTGAACCTATCGCAGTTTGACGCTATGATGCGCGACTTGGAACCGTATATCGCACTGTGGAAAAAGGCGCGCCTGGCGGAAATGGTCATGGCCTAAAGTTGCTCGAGCGGGGCACGCAGGCGGCTGTCCGGTTAAAATTAAGTGAATGCAAGCAACCTCCTCGGGCGCGACTGAGTCGCCGCGGGTGCGATCGCCTTATCTCATCGTCGTGCTGGCGTGGCTAATTCCCGGGTCGGGCCACTTTCTACTGGGCCGGCGCGGACGTGGTGCGATCATTTTTGTGACCGTGGTCCTATCGTTTACGCTTGGGCTCCTCATGCGCGGGCCGCTGTTTCAGCCCGGCGGAGTCGATCTCCTCTCGCGGCTAATTCAATTCGGTGGCTTCATCGGCGATCTTGCCTCGGGCCTTTTATATTTCATGACCATCTGGCTTGGCTATTCGCAGCCCGATGTCGCCGGCCACACGCCGGATTATGGCTCTAAGTTCCTGGTAGCTGCGGGATTATTCAACATCCTGGCCATGGTGGACGCGTATGAGATCGCGACTAAGCAAAAGGATTGACCGGGCACGATATGAGAATCAACCTCGATCACTTTCAAGTTTCCGTTCTGTTTGCGCTGTTCGCCAGCATCATACTGGGACTGGTTACTAAGCGTACTGACCAGGAGCGTCTACGGTACGGTTTGTACTGTTTGGGGTGTTTTATGGCTGCTCTCTTCGGTATTGGCTGGGTGATGCATTTCCTGCACGGATAAGCATTGCCCGGCGCGTCACGCGTCGCTTAAGTTGAAAGTAATGAAAACGTTTTATATCGAGACGTTCGGCTGTCAAATGAATGCTCACGACTCGGAAAAAGTCGTCGGGACGTTGTTGCAGCAGGGATATAGTCAGGTCAACTGTCCGGAACAAGCCGAGCTTATCTTCTATAACACCTGCAGCATTCGCGATAAGGCCGAGCAAAAGGTCTTTAACCGCTTACAGCAGTTTAAGCGCGATGCAGGCAAGGGAAAGATCTTTGGCGTTCTAGGGTGTGTTGCGCAGCAAGAAGGCGAACGCATTTTTGAGCGCGCTCCTCACGTAAGTTTAGTTGCAGGATCTGCCAGCTACACCAAATTGCCCGAGATGCTGGTCCAACTCGAGGCAGGGAATCGCCGTGTTACCGGACTCAGCCTGGATACAACGGAAACGTTCGATACGCCGTTTACGCGCCGCGATAATCCGCACCGCGCCTACATTACGATCATTGAAGGCTGCGACAAGGCCTGTGCGTATTGTGTGGTGCCCTTCACGCGCGGTCCCGAGCGCAGCCGCACGAGCGAAAGCGTCATGCGCGAGGTGCAGAATTTGGCGGAACGGGGTTACTCGGAAGTTCAATTACTCGGTCAAAACGTAAACAGCTATCGCGATCCATCGCCCGCGGGCTGGGACTTCTCTCGGCTGCTCGCCCGGACCGGCGAGATCCCGGGCATTCGCCGCGTTCGATTTACTACCTCACACCCGCGCGATTTCGTCAAAGATATCGTAGACGCGATCGATGCCGGCCCGGTCCTCTGCAATCACGTACATCTGCCGGTTCAATCGGGATCGAGCGCCGTGCTCTCCCGAATGCAGCGCCTGTACTCACGAGATCAGTACATGCGGCGGATCGAATGGATGAAGAGCGCCAAGCGCGATATCGCGATTACGACGGACATTATTGTTGGTTTTCCTGGCGAAACTGAAGCGGATTTCAACGAGACCGTTCGTCTGGCTGAAGAAGTGGAATACGATTCGATGTTTATCTTCAAGTATTCGAAGCGGCCGAACACGTCTGCCCTACAATACGACGACCATATTCCCGAAGAGGAAAAAACGCGTCGTTTTATGGTTTTGCAGGAGCGGCAGCGTGCCATTCAGATTCGGCGGAACGCGTCATACGTCGGAAAAACGGAAGAGGTGCATGTAGAAGGGTACAACGTTGCGACAGCACAGTGGATCGGACGCACCAGTCAAAACAAGACACTGAATTTTTTCGATTCAACTCTGCCGGCGCCGGTCGCAGACCGCACTCTGGTAGGCCAGTATTCAAGTGTGCTGGTTACCCGCGCGGGCCCGAACAGTTTAGCAGGCGAGCGGCCGGCCCCGGAGGCCTCTAGCGTGCAGTAACCTTATACAAACGGGCACAACGCGCACCAAATGCTGTGCGTCTATGATTTGGGCAGGGGAGGCAAACATGGAAGTAGAAATGAAAATTCGCGGCCTGATGATGGACCCGATGACCAATATGCCGATTGTGGTGCTGAAGGATTCCACCGGCGACGCAGTCTTGCCAATCTGGGTTGGTATTTATGAAGCGAACGCCATCGCTCTCGAGATCGAAAAGGTCACCACTCCCCGCCCTATGACGCACGACCTGATCAAGATTCTGCTCATGGGGCTCGACGCGTCTATCACGAAAGTTGTCGTCAGCGAACTAAAGGACGACACGTTTTACGCCCTGATCTGGCTCGAACGGGAAGGCAAGCTGATGAGCATTGACTCGCGTCCGAGTGATGCGTTGGCGCTCGCTTTGCGTCACGATTGCCCTATCTACGTTGAAGACAAGGTGCTTCAGTCATCCCGGAGTTCTAACAGCGCCTCGGAAAAGGTCAATAATGAAGAATTGCGCAAATGGCTGGAGAATCTCAATGACGAGGATCTCGGCCGCTATAAAATGTAGCTCTTAAATTCGAAGTGCCCCGGAAACGAATTCCCGGGGCACTTCGATTCAGGTCTAAACGCGCTCTTCGGTCGTTCTCTTAGGTGGGACGCCGCCGCCTTGCAGGTGTCCGTTTCGGAGTGGTAGTCTTCACGCCTGGCAAAGTGGGATCTTTAAAGACCAGCATGTACGGATTCGCTGTGTAGCTGTCGGCAACGCCGGAAAATTCCAATTTGTCCCCGACTTTCACCGCGTTTGGCGGGAGAGGCTGCGAAAACGTAAGCGTTGTATCCGGCTTGGTTGGATCCTCAACGCCAAGCACAATCTTGGTCGGCCTATCCGGCGGATCCACGGAAATTACCGTACCAGTAAAGTTCTTAACGCCTTCAGCGCCGCCGGGAATATCCGTCTCTTTAACCGAGCTGTCGAAAAATTTCGCGCCTTGATCGCCTGTCAGATTCGTCTTAATCGTGTACCAAAGCTTGAAGGCTGGATCGGAATCCATACGCTTCTGCAACTCGTCGGCCTGCTGTTTCGCTATATCGCCTGCACCCTCAATCTTGAAATCCGGTGGCGGCACCGCGCTAGTTTTGGCCGCTGCTAAAACCTTGTCCGCCCCGTCCGGATTTCCGTGAAATTGGCCGTACACCTTGTTGAAATAAGTCAAGAGCTGAGGCCGATTGCTTGCAGGGACTGCACTCGGTCCGTCATATTGAGCCGCGCGCGCAAATTGGAAGAGCGCATCTTGATACTTCTTATCGTCCATTAAAAGCCTGCCGTACAAGTATGAGATGTTTCCCTGATCGGGATTTGCGGCCAGGCTCTCCTTATATTCGTTTTCAGCTGTCGCATTGTCTTTCTTCGAAGTAGCCACCAAGGCCAGTGCATTGTGAGCGATTGCGAGGACCTGGTTCTTCGCCTTAGTCCAATCGGCATCGCTCATATTGGCGGGTTTCTTGCTCGCGGGGAACGCAGTGTCCGCCTGCTCAATCACCGCGTGCGCAGCCGCTTCGGTAGTGCTCAACAGATCGGGCGAGGGGGTTGCTCCGCCAACGGCTGGACCCCAAAGCGCGATGTAGTAGTTAGCAGTGAAATTCTTCGGATCCACCTTCAGCAAGTCTTTGCATTTATCCATTAGCTGCTGCCGAACGCTGGGATCGTTTGGGGCAAGCTGACCCAGGGTGGCAACAAAATATTGCAGCCGATCCTGAGCAAAATCGCTCTGAGGGTACTTGGTCTGCCACTGGTTAAGAAGATCGAGCCGCTTTTTCGGATCCTGTGTCTGGGTGATCTGTGAATAGAGATCATATTCCCCGCGGTCCTTGTAGTTCTTTTGAGGCCCGGCCTGCTGTCCTGCCTGTCCGGCGGGCTGCTGTGCCGTGGTACTCTGCGCGCCCGCCCCGGGTGCCACTGCCAAGCCGGTAAAGATAAGCGCGATAGCACTCATCCCTGCGACCGACTGTCCCGCTCTCGATAAGCAAAATCTCACGACAACCCTCCCTGAGAGGAATTCTAAATCTTAAAGTCCGGAAGCGAATGCGTCTGCAGTTCCGGTACCGCTGAACGCTTACATCTGTGCAACTGGGCAAACAAGAACGACTTGAATGCGCAAGCCGGAGTATAACGAAATCGTTCCGCTACACGCAACCTTCCTATTATGCTAGATGCGCGATTTTGGGAACTTGTTCCCTGGCTACGCCGATTTTCGTCCATGCCAAATACCCGTTAACGCATGCTATCATCCACGTTTCGATGCGCTTTGCGGACCTCGCAGTCATCGCGGCTTATCTGTTATGCATTACTTGGTTCGGAGCGCGATTCAAAACCAGGCAGAAGACTCTCAAAGACTACTTTCTCGGAGGACGAGGCGCGCCGTGGTGGGCTATCGCGTTCTCCATCGTCTCTGCCGAGACTAGTACTCTGACGGTTATCGGTACTCCGGCGCTCTCGTTCGCGGGCAACTTTGGCTTCCTTCAATTGATCTTCGGATACCTGCTCGGTCGAATCGTGATCGCGGTTCTTTTCCTTCCCCAGTATTTCCGCGGTGAGATGTATACGGCCTACGAACTGATGCAGCGGCGCTTTGGCCCGCATGTGCGAAAATTTACGGCTGCAACTTTTCTGGTGCTTCGAGCGCTGGCTGAAGGAGTCCGCGTCTTCGCGGTTTCCATTGTTGTTTCCATTATCCTGGGCACCGGCGAGCTTGCGTCCATCGCGCTTATCGTCTGTCTCACGTTGTTTTATACGTTCGAAGGTGGTATGACTGCCGTTATCTGGACCGATGTCGTGCAGATGATCCTCTATATAGGAGGCGCGCTGATCAGCTTCTTCCTCATGCTCCAGCTCATCCCCGGAGGCTGGCCGCATGTCCTTGCAGTCGCCGGTCCCGCAAACAAATTTCGCCTGTTCGATTTCCGCTTTTCCTTTTCCGCTGCTTTCTTTCAGCGTAATTACAGCTTTTGGGCGGGCTTGCTCGGCGGCTGTTTTCTCACCACGGCCAGCCATGGAACTGAGCAGCTTCTGGTGCAGCGCCTGTTATCGGCGAAGAATGAGCGCGAAAGCCGGCTTGCACTTTTCTCGAGCTGGTTCGTAATCTTCTTTCAGTTTGCCCTGTTTCTCTTAATCGGCGTGCTCCTTTATGTCCATTACCACGACACGGGGCGTCCTGCGCCTTTACTTCCCGAACGCACCTATCCGGAGTTCGTCTGGCACAACCTGCCGGTCGGCTTAGCCGGCCTCGTGATCGCGGCTATTCTCGCCGCCGCGATGTCCAATTTAAGTGCCGCTCTGAACGCTCTCGCGTCCACCAGCATCATGGATTTTCTCAAGCCATTTCGCCCCAACTACTCCGAATCGCATTACATGCTTCTCGCTCGCTGGGCGACGGTCGCGTGGGGCGTCATCCTGTTTGCAGTGGGGCTACTTGCACGGCATTGGGGACGCGTCCT
This sequence comes from uncultured Acidobacteriaceae bacterium, assembly GCA_963771565.1. Taxonomy (GTDB): domain Bacteria; phylum Acidobacteriota; class Terriglobia; order Bryobacterales; family Bryobacteraceae; genus Bog-105. The sequence goes on along the minus strand of CAVYUB010000022.1, from coordinate 324,673 downwards.
CGAGGCAGGTCTTTCCATTGCGTCCGTTTTGTATGGCGCGCTCCTGGGTGTTTTTCTGCTGGGAGTGCTTACCAGGCGTCCTGGTGAGTGGTCGGCCATCGCTGGGATGAGTGCCGGATTTGCAGCGACATTGTTATTTCACAGCCATGTAGCGTATACCTGGTATGTCCTCATAGGATCGATTGCGACGTTTGTGGTCGGCTATGGCGCGAGCCTGGTTATCCATGAGCGTCCGAGAGCGCATGCCCTCTGAAGAACGCCAGAACGCAACCGCGCTGACCGGAGTCGTAGCTTCTCGCCGCGTTTCCGGCCCTAGTCTGCAACGCGTTCTCGGCGTCTGGAGTGCCATCTCAATCGTTATCGGGACCGTAATCGGCAGTGGTGTCTTCCTTGTTCCGTCGGCCATGATCCAGTATCTTGGCTCGGTTCGGAATTTGTTTATCGTTTGGATCGTAGCGGGGGTGTTGAGCCTCTTCGGGGCATTAACGTATGCGGAACTGGCCGCCGCACTTCCCGAAGCGGGCGGCGAATACGTATACCTCAGCGAAGCCTACGGACCCTTCTGGGGGTTTTTGTACGGATGGACTCAGTTGTGGGTTGCCAAAAGCGGATCTATCGCTACTCTCGCGGCCGGATTCTATACCTACTTGACCGTTTTCGTCCCGGTTTTGGCGACCACCGTGTGCATAATTCCGCTGCATATCGGCCCTCGCGGTAGCTTGCTCGAAATTCATTATGGTCAACTTGTCGCGATTGCATTGATTTTGCTTTTGGCTGGGGTGAATTATGTCGGCGTTCGCGTGGGCGGGAATGTGCAGCTCTTGGTTACGGCAATAAAAATGCTTCTGATCGCTGGACTGGTTCTGGTGGGGCTTTTCTCGGGTCCGCGGCGACTTCTCGCATTTCAGGATGCATATTGCCAGCGTGGGCGGTGTGGCGGGCTTTTTTGCGGCGATGGTCAGCGCTTTATGGGCATACGACGGCTGGAACAATGTGAGCATGGTTTCGTCGGAAATTCGTGAGCCGGAACGGAATCTTCCTCGCGCATTGATCATCGGAACCATCGCCGTGATCGCTACTTATCTGGCTCTTAACATTGCCTACTTTTACGTCTTGACCCCGGCGCAAGTGGCTGCTAGTCATCGAGTTGCCGGAGATATGATGTCCAGCCTGTATGGCAATGCCGCCTCCCGCGCGGTTGCCATTGCAGTCATGATCTCCATATTTGCGGCTCTGAACGGCTCGATTCTGTCCGGCTCGCGTGTTCCATACGCCATGGCTCGGGACGGCCTGTTTTTTCGTTCAGTGGCAACGGTTCACCCGAAATACAAAACGCCTGGCAATTCCATGATCCTGCTCTGCTTATGGTCCTGTATCGTCGTTCTCAGTGGATGGTTTGACGATCTCTACAATTTCGTCATCTTTGGGAGCTGGATTTTATATTTGATGACCGCTGTTTCAGTGTTCGTTTTGCGCCGAAAGAGACCGGATTTAGCGCGGCCTTATCGCGTGATTGGTTACCCCGTCGTCCCGGTACTTTTCATTGGAGTGGCCGCTCTGCTGCTGGTGAGCACGCTACAAACCAGACCTCGCGAATCGCTGATGGGCTTGGGGCTCATGGCTTTAGGGGTTCCTTTCTATTTTTTCTGGAGGAAACAAAGTACCCATGAGCATGTCTAAAAAACGAATGTTTTAAAATACAAATGTACATAATCCTGGTACTCACAGGACTAACCTGCGTTTCTCCTTGTTGAATTCCGCCATTAAGAGGAATTAAACTTCGGTTAAATCACCGGATCTTGGAAAAGCGCCCAATACCGCCGGGATATGAGACTCTAGGACCTCATTGATCAAGAGAGCGGAGGTTATTTACTTGGACATCGATAAAATGCTCGCCGAGCTGCGAGTAGAACGTGAGCAAATTGAAGAGGCAATTCTTACTTTAGAGCGGTTAGCGAGAGGTCGTGGACGCCGGCGTGGGCGTCCGCCATCTTGGTTGAAGGAAGCGGCTGGTTCCGTGGCAGATCTAAATGATGGCCAGCCAGCCTACATGGATCAGCTCCACATACTGCTGAGCCCAGGCGCCGTGGCCGGCCACCAGGAAGTAAGAAGCAGGTCGCGCAGCCCGCTGAAGCTTAGGGTTCGCACCTGTTGAAGCCTAGCAGGAAGGCGCCCGAGCCCGAGCTGTTAATACAGCAGATAGGGCTTTCTGCGCTCCGCAAACTGATTTGCCTGTTGCTGTGCTTGGGACCAGACGACACTTGCGTCCCGGCCCGATTTTATTTCGTCCATTGCTTCGCGGTTTCCGATTAAATACCGGCATTTTTCAATATCGGGCTTGCCAGGAAATAACTTTTCAAGCGCTGCTGCCACCTCGATACCCAATCTCGTGCTGTCGAACGCCTCCCGGTCGGTAATTACGAATCGGACGCCTTCCAAGTCTTCACCCTGAAAATTCGAGGAGAGCGGTCGAAACTTGGTCGCATAAACCCTGACTCCAGGTATGAACCGCGAATTGAGGTATTGCGCCAGCGGTTGCCCCTGAATCCAATCCGCGCCTATTTGCTGAAACGGAGCATCGGTGCCGCGACCCACTGAATAGTTCGTTCCGGCTTCCAGCATCGCGACTCCCGGGTACAGGAGCGCTGCGTTGAGGCTGCGCATGTTGGGCGAGGGATTGATCCAGGTGAGCGAGGTCGCATCAAACCAGTCGCCCCGTTCCCAATCCTTCATCTTGATGACGTGCAGGTCGGCAGCCCAATGCTGCTCTGTGTTAGCCATTGTCGCGAGCTCGCCGAAGGTCATGCCGTGCCGCAGCGGCAGATCGTAGCATCCGACAAATGATTCCAGATCTTTATCGATCATGGGACCTTCCATATGCGTGCCTGTGATCGGATTCGGCCGGTCAAGAACGAAAAATGACTTCTTCGCTTTACCTGCTTCCTCCAGCGCGTACAGCATGGTGCAGGAATATGTGTAAAACCGCGCGCCCACATCCTGAATGTCATAAACAATGGCATCGAGATCGCGCATCTGGGCCGCCGTTAGTCTCCGCTGATTCGGCTGATATAGGCTCACAATCGGCAATCCGGTCTTAGCGTCCGTCGCGTTTCCTACAGCAGTATCTTCAATCCCGGCAATTCCATGCTCGGGCGAAAACAGCGTAACGACGTTCACTCCCGCAGCCAGTAGCACATCCACGTTCCGCCGCCCACCACGATCGACGCCAGTCTGATTAGTAATCAAACCGACGCGCTTACCTTTCAGTTGCCCAAAACCCTCGACTTCCAGGACGTCCAGACCCGTCATTGTTTTGGCATTTCGATTCACAACCCGATGAACACCGGCCCCTGTAATAGTTTCGTTATAACCAGTGAGTGCTACCTGCTCGACATCGATGCCGAAGGAAGCGGCCACTGCTGTCGCCACCCTTGATCGCAGAGAGCTCAGCGACTTGCCTCGTTTGGGATGCACGACGTTTGTCAGTAAAATAACGTACGAGTCGGTTATTCGGTCCAGCCAGACGGACGTGCCCGTAAATCCTGTGTGCCCGTATGAGCCGATTGGATAGAGCTCACCTCGATTACTGGAAAACGGCGAATCGATGTCCCACCCTAGACCTCGCAAGATTGGTTGATCGGCCGGGCTTGCCGGCTCAGTGAACTTTCTTACCGTCATCGGATCGAAGACGCGCACACCTTCGTGTTGGCCCATGCCGAGCATCATCTCGGCATACTTGGCCAGGTCATCGGCCGTAGTAAACACGCCCGCGTGCCCTGCTATGCCGCCCATATAACGGGAGGTCGGGTCGTGGACGACGCCCCGAAACGGTTGCCCCGTATCTTCGTCAATCTCGGTTGGGGCGATCCGCGCGCGCAACGAAGACGGCGGCAGAAACTGCGTATCGGTCATCCCGAGCGGTAAGAAGATCTGCTGGCGCGCAAACTCTGCCAGCGACATTCCAGAAAGGCGCCGCACAATTTCGCCCATCAAAATGAAATTGATGTCGCTATACATGAAGTGTGCCCCGGGCGGCGCGATTGGTTTTTCAGAAAGCGCTTTCTGGATTCCCGTCTCATAGCCGCTCCATCGCGGGATCAAGTCCAAATCGGGCGGCAGTCCGGAGAAATGCGTCATCAACAAACGTACGGTGATATCGCTCTTGCCGCCCTGGAACTCAGGCAAGTATTTCGTAACCGGATCGTCGAGCCGAAGCTTGCCTTGCTCGAAGAGCTTCATAACAGAGGGTGTCGTGGCAATCACTTTCGTTAGCGATGCGGCGTCGAAGATGGTATCGATCGTCATGGGCTCGCGCTTGGGAATCAAGGCTCGCGACCCATACGCCTTCCGATACAGGATTTGCCCATTTCGGCCGACAACCAGCACCGCCCCCGGAATGAGTCCGCTCTGAATGGCCTGGTTAATCTCCGCATCCAGAGCGCCCGTTACCGCGGGCGGAACACGGATCTGAACTATCTGACTGCGGACGCGCTTCATGCGCAAACGCGAGCGAACCCGCGAGGACAAGACCAGCTAACACCGATTTCATGTGTGAACAATTAGGCTAACTTGCGCTAAATGGGGTCGAGTAAATGTAATCGAGCAATCGCGCGAGCTCAACGTCTTTTTGCGTAATCCCGCCGGCATCATGGGTCGTGAGATCTATAGAAACGCGGTTGTAAACGTTGAACCACTCCGGGTGATGATTCATCTTCTCGATCAGCACCGCCGCCGTAGTCATGAATCCAAACGCATGTGCGAAATCGGCAAACTTGAACTCACGATGTAACTTCTCGTTCTTGATCGCCCAGCCCGAGAGTTGCTGCAAACGAGTACTTAGTTCTTGTTCAGTTAATTTTTGCGCTGCCATCTCGCCATTGTAGTTTCTCCCAGAAAGAGAAAAGCCATACTGGGGCGTCACGCTACCAGCGCATTCGAATTTCTCGTCTATCGTAACTTCCGAAACGGCGAGGCTGATGTATTTCGTAAGCAGTATTTGGCACGCGCGCCGAGTGCGCGCAAACCAGGACTGCCTCGAGTTGAGATAGCAATTCCCGATACAATTGTGGCGCGACAACAGCCAGGATCAGGAACACTCGATGAAGTAACCGCACATCTTCCATTATGCCCGATAGTCTTTATCTTGTAAAGTACTCTCTGTTTATCCCTCGACTGCAAACTCCGCCAATGTCTCGCGTATCGATTGCGGCGCGTCCGCAACTACATCGCAGCAATCTTCCTCGTAGCTCTTCGAAACGATAGCGGCCCGGTCGTGTAGTAAATGCAGAGCACGGCCCTCGCTTAAAGGCAAACGAAAACGCTGCCGCGCAACCGGATCTTGCACCAGTTCCTCATCGATCAGCTCGAGAAGTTGCCCGAGGCCAGCACCTGTCTCGGCCGAGATGAGCACCGCTTTGGTAGCGTTCTGACGCGCCGTTTCACCTAAAATGCGATGCGTGAGCGTCGGCAAATCGTGATTCAGCTCGTCGTGATTCAGGCAATCACTCTTATTCAGAACTAATATCTGCTTAGTCCCTTCCGCACCGATCTCGCCGAGCACTTTCATCACATGGGCGGTCTGCTCAGATGCAGTAGGCGAAGTCACGTCGACGACGTGCAACAGCAACGCGGCTGCCGTCACCTCCTCGAGCGTGGCTCGGAACGCATCCACCAGCGTCGTCGGCAGGTTGCGGATGAAACCCACCGTATCGCTCAGCAACACGCGCCGCTGTGATGGCAATCGGATCTGCCGGACTATTGGATCGAGCGTTGCAAACATCTTCGCGTCCGCGAGGACACCCGCGCCTGTGAGGCGGTTGAACAAAGTGGATTTTCCTGCGTTTGTATAGCCCACGAGACTGACGGTCGAAAGCGGCACCGCCTGACGCTGCGAACGTTGCACGCCGCGCGTTGCTCGAACTCGCTCGATCTCTGTCTTCAGCTTGGCAATTCTCTTTCCGATCCGGCGTCTATCGGTCTCCAACTGCGTTTCGCCCGGTCCTCGTGTTCCGATGCCGCCGCCCAGCCGGGACATTTGTGTCCCACGACCGGCTAATCGGGGCAACAAATAATTGAGCTGCGCTAATTCCACCTGCAGTTGACCTTCGCTCGTTCGCGCTCGCCTCGCGAAGATATCCAGAATAAGCTGAGTTCGGTCCAGCACCTTCACTTCCAGCCGGCGCTCCAGATTACGCAGCTGAGTAGGCGTTAACTCATGGTCGAAGATCGCGGTATCGATGGAGTCTGCTTCGATCCGCGACTTGATCTCCAATACCTTTCCCGAACCCACGAGTGTGGCGGCATCTAGCGCCGGCCGCGCCTGGGTCAACCGATCGACGACTAGCGCCCCCGCACTCTTGGCCAAAGCGGCCAATTCTTGTAGTGACTCGGCGGGATCGAGGTTCCCATCTGGCTTTGCAGATATGACCCTCTGCCGCCCAGTCAGCTCAACGCCAACCACCAAGGTGCGTTCTTCTTGCGCTTGCACTATGGATTATTTTCCGGCTGGTCCGCCGCGGTTGCGGGCGCACAAGGGCTGGCGGCGCTTGCGCCATGTGCGATTGCCCCATGGAGTGGTTTCGACATCACCACGGTTGAGATTGCGTGTTTGAAGATCAGCTGCTCCTGATTATTTGTCTCCAATATCACCGAATATTTATCGAAGCTCTTGATTCGTCCCGACAATTTAACGCCACTCATAAGATAAATTGTCAGAAAGATCTTGTCTTTTCGCGCGTTATTGAGAAACGCCTCCTGGATGTTTTGCGCAAGCTTTTCCATTTGATTTTCCTTATTGTTTTGCAGCGCCTGTTACCAATTACAGCTCAGGTCGGGCATAAAAATTTAAGTAGCCCACCGACGAGCGGTCTCCAACACCTCTATAGTAAGTGGATTTCATTCCAAACGGCTGGTTTCAGTAGCTTTGATCGGATCAGTACTCCGGTTGTCGGTCTTCGCTGGCAAAGCGTTACGCAGCTTACATCTTCTAGCCTGTAGCGGCTCGGTTTTTCCGTTGATGCTTTGCAACGGAGTCCGATATCCTCGAAGCGTATGATTGCCGAACTAAGGCATCCGGTGGTTGGCGGCAACAATGCGCGTTAAAGTACAGCGCCAACAGCCTGATCCAGAAGATTTGATCGGCCGCCGGGTCGCCCTTATCAGCATGACGGTAGGTGTTGTGCTTTCCGTCGTTAAAATTTTGGTCGGCATGAACGTTGGTTCCTCAGCCGTTATTTCGGACGGGGTCGAAACAGCCGGCGATGTCCTGTCATCGGCCATTGTGTACGCGGGACTCTGGCTGGCCAGTAAGCCCCCCGACTACGAGCATCCGTATGGACATGGACGCTATGAAACGCTTGCGGGCTTGGCCGTCGGGGCCATGCTCCTGCTTACAGGCGCGGCCATCTTTTGGCACGGCTTTATTTCGCTCGGCGAGCGGAGCCAATTGCAAGCCTACGCACTCTACCCTTTGATAGCCGCTGTAGCGGTCAAGATCGCCCTTGCGGCAATAAAACTTCGCGCAGGGCGAAAAATTGCGAGCGCCTCTCTCGAGGCTGACGGATGGCACGACGTGACCGATCTTCTGTCGACATCGGTTGCGCTCGTCGCAGTTATATTGACGCTCCTCAATCCCGGCCGCTTTGGCGCCGCCGATCACGTCGGCGCGATGCTCATCGGCATTATTATTTTCTTCTTGTCAATTCGCGTAGTGCGCCGCACAATCGGCCAGCTCGTCGACGCGATGCCTGAACCGGGCAAGCTGGGCCAGATTCGCGAGGTTGCTTTAAGCGTTCCGGGGACGCTCGGAATAGAAAAGTGCTTCGCCCGCCGCACGGGCTTAAAGTATCACGTTGATCTGCATCTTGAAGTCGATCCCGGTATGACGGTTCGCGAATCGCACGAGATCGCGGCGAACGTTAGAAGCGCCATCAAAGAAAGACTGCACTGGGTAGCAGATGTGCTTGTGCACGTCGAGCCATCGCCCGCTGTCTCCGAGCCAGCATCGGCAGGCATTGACCGGCGCTAAGCCGACTTTGGAAAACGCGCCCATGGAAAACAAAGAGGTCGCCAGGTTGCTCGCGGAAACCGCCGACCTGATGGAAGTGGCGGGCGAAGACTCGTTTCGGATACGCAGTTACCGCAACGGCGCAGCCGCTATTGTCGCTTATCCTGAGCGCATTGCAGACATCGTTTGCAACCCTGAGCGCAAAATTACCGAAATCCCAGGCATTGGCAAAGGCCTCGCAGCGGTCTTAGCCGAAATCTGCGAACGCGGCTCGTTCGAGCGCCGCGACCAGATGCTTGCGAAATATCCTGCATCTGCGCTCGAGCTGCTCAAAATTCAGGGGCTTGGCCCCAGGAGCATCGCGCTGCTATACGAACATCATGGCGTCAAAACGGTCGATGATCTCGAACGCATCTGCCGCGAGCAAAAGTTGCGTGACCTGCCGCGCATGGGCGCGAAGCTTGAGGAAAAGGTTTTGCGGTCCATCGAAGCTTACAGGAAAAGTGCTGGACGTTTTCTTCTCAGCTTCGGGCAGCGGGTAGCCGACGAACTTCGAGGCGAGTTTCTGGCGTTACCGGGCATCGAAAAAGTAGAAGTGGCCGGTAGTTTGCGTCGTGGGCGCGAGACCATCGGTGATCTGGACCTTTTGGTCACCGGACCTGCAGCTGGCGAAACGCTGAACCGTCTAGTCAAACACCCTAAGGCGCTGGAAGTCCTAGGCCTGGGGCCGAACAAAGCCAGCGTGAAGTTCGGAATGGAGCACTTGCAGGTAGATGTCCGTGCTCTCGGCGCGGAAAGTTTCGGCGCGGCGATGCAATATTTCACCGGCAGTAAAGAGCACAATGTCGCTCTCCGAACCAGCGCGATTAAACAAGGTCTAACGCTGAATGAATATGGCTTATTCACGCTCGATGGGAATCAGCGTGTCGCGGGCGAAAACGAAGAAGAAGTCTATACGCGCCTCGGCTACGACTGGATTCCGCCCGAGCTACGTGAAAATTGCGGAGAACTCGAAACCGCCCAGGCGCACGCGTTGCCGAAGCTGCTCGACGTATCTGATATCCGCGGAGATCTGCACATGCACACCACGCAGACTGACGGCAGAGCTTCGCTTCGGGAAATGGCGGATGCCGCGGCTGCACTCGGCTACGAGTACATTGCCATAACAGATCACTCGAAAGCGCTTGCAATGTCCAATGGTCTCGATGAGAAGCGCGTCGTAGCATTTGCTGAGGAGGTTCGTGAGCTCAACCGCGATGGCCTCCCTTTACGCATTTTTTCCGGACTTGAATGCGATATTCTCCGCGATGGCTCGATGGACATTGCCGAAGACGCGCTAGCCGAACTCGATGTCGTCATTGGCAGCGTGCATAGCTACATGAACCTCGAGCCTCAGGAAATGACAGAGCGGCTCCTACGCGCGCTTGACTCTGCTTCGCTCAAAATTCTGGGCCATCTCACCGGCCGAATCCTTTTGCATCGCGAATCCTATGCGTTCGATTTCGAGCGTATTGCCGCTAAAGCTGCCGAGCGAGGCGTATTCCTCGAAATCAACGCCAGCCCCGAACGCCTGGACTTGCCAAGTCACCTCGTCCGAAGCGCCAAACGCAAAGGCTGCAAATTCACGATCTCGACAGACGCGCACCGCACTCAGCATTTGGAAAACATGCGTTTCGGTGTCATTACTGCTCGCCGTGGCTGGCTCGAAGCTGCCGACGTTATCAATACGAAGGCAGTTGCAGAGTTTCGAAGTGGCTCTAAGGAACAGGAGTCAGCTGGATCCGTCTACTCGTACCTCAGCGCAAGAATTGGGTCAATGCAGCTGGCTCGGTGCGCAGGAACCCATACAGCAACCAAAGCGACGCAGCTCAGCAAAATCGGCATCAGAATGAAGACAAGGGGATCCAACGCCCGGACGCCGAATAGAAAACTCGCAAGGAACCGCGTCAAGTAGAACGCCGTAGCTACTCCGATAACGACCCCGGCAATAGCCAGACCCATGCCCTGCAACACCACCATGTTCCGCACGTCAGCCGATCGGGCTCCCAAGGCTATCCTTATTCCTATCTCTTGCGTTCGCTGCTGAACGCTATACGACATCAATCCATAAATGCCGATCGCGGCGAGCAGTAGCGCCGAGACGCCGAAGATACTCATCAGCAGCGTGTTGAAATTCTGGCGAGCGGTGGACTGTAATATGACCTCGTCCATGGAACGGATGGGAGGAACCGGCTCTCCGGTCGCTTGCCGCAGTTCGTTCATAATTGCCGAATTCAGGAACATGAGAATGCTCACGTGTACGGATAACCCAGGCCACGGCTCTGCCCTGTGTGCGAGCGTCAGGAAGTTGTGCGCCCGGCACAAACACTGCTGGTTGCGGGCGCTCGCCTAGCGTGTTGTCGTGAACGTCGCCCACGATGCCCACGATCTGGCGCGCTGGCTCTGCAAAACTTGGTCCAAGTCCCTTTCCGATGAAAACCTGAGCGTTCAGCGGATCTCCTTTCGGCCATAACTGGCGAGCCATGGTTTGATTGATGATGGCCACCCCCGGAGAACCGAACTGATCCGCGTCCGTGAATAAGCGCCCTCGAAGCAGCGGAATCCTGAGCACGTCGAAGTAGCTGGACGAGATCAACCATCCAGCGGCTTGAGGCGTGAGACGGACCATTCAACGGCCGGCCAACAATAATAATGGGAACGCTATTGAAATCGCCGTCTAGCGGCAATAGCCTGGTATAGCCCACGCTCTCCACTCCGGGCAAGCCACTCAGCCGTTGAAATACGTCTCGACTGATTTGATGCACTCCCGACTTTTTCGCCGATGCTGGCTCTAACGGCGTTCGCGTGGTCACCACATTTCGGGGATCGAATCCAGGAGTCACCGAACGCAAAGCAATCAAGGTGCGAATCAGCAATGCAGCCCCAATCAATAATAAGAGCGCAAGACTCATTTCACCGATCACGAGTAAGGAGCGGATTCTGTTCTGGCGGAATCCGGTACCGGTGCGCCCGCTGCTCTCTTTCAAACTGGGGTTCAGATCGGTACCCGACCCTTGAAGTGCAGGGATGAGACCAAACAGGAGGCCCGTGGCTAAAGCCACGACGACAGTAAACGCGAGAACTCGCCAGTCCAGGGTCACGTTCGAGCCCTTCATTCCAATACGAGGGAGATGGGCTGCGTTCAGATCCAGAATGCCATGGATACCGACGATTCCCAGTACCAATCCAAACACTCCGCCCGCCAGCGATAACAACACGCTTTCTGTAAGTAGTTTCCGAATGATTCTTGTTCTTGAAGCGCCCAAAGCAAGGCGGATGGCAATCTCGCGACTCCTACTGGCGGCTCTGGCCAGGAAAAGATTTGCGACATTCGCACAGGCAATCAGCAGGACCAAACTAACAGCGCCAGTGAGAATTGATGAGTGACGAGCGTGCGTCCTTCACCAGAACATCCTGCAGCGCTCGACCGTAAACACATCGCCCGCGGTTTGTAGAGAGCGTATTCGGGAACTTGCGACGAAATTCCTGCGTGGTGAGCTGAAGGCGTGCGTTGGCCGTATCAAGCGAAATGCCGCGCTTGAGACGACCCAATGCCTGGAAGTAGTGCGCTTGGAAGTTGCTGTTTGGGTCTATCGGAAAAGGAAGCCAAACATCGATCGGTTCGGGAGTCTCTGTTTGGGTTTTGGCTCCCATAACACCGATGACCTCATACCGAGTGCCGCTGAGTGAAATCGACTTCCCGATGATCCGGGGATCGCCGCCAAAGGCTCTTTTCCAAAACGCGTCACTGAGGACAACGGCCGGAGGTCCGTTAGATTGCTCCTCTTCGCGCCGTGAAGTTTCGGCCGTGAGCAATGGACAAGCCGAAGAGACGAAAGTAATCTTCGGTAATGAAAGTCGCTTCGGCATGCTGCGGCTGGTCGACTCCCGTCAAATTCAACGAGGCGAAGTAATAACCCGACACGTCCTCGAAGATCGTAGTCTGCTCACGCCATAAGTTGAATTTGATTTCCGAGGCGAGGGGACTTGAACCTTCGCTGCTCGTGGATACAAATGCGACCACCCGATTGGGTTCGGGAGCATGCACTGGTTTCAACAAGACTGCGTTCACAACGGAAAAGATGGCTGTATTTGCTCCTATTCCGAGCGCGAGGGCAGCGACGGCAGTGGCTGTGAAACCGGGTGTCTGCCGGAACATACGGAACGAGTAGTTGACGTCTTTGAGGAACGATTCCATGTAGGCCCTGAGAGCCGGCGGATTATAAAAACTGCGTTGCGCTCAGGTTCAGCGAATCTCGTCGAATCCCGACTCAACCTCTTTGCCGGAACTGTATATGACGAACTGCATCGGCTGTGGAGCTTGCGCCGCCAGCTTACCGTTTTTAAGGGGCTATTCCCAGCCACCACCAGCACCATGTGTTTATGATCGAACGGATTCGCAGCTGCCCACAGCAGTGCATCGTTTTCTGAAGCATGCTGCTTGCCGCCAGCCGTAAAAACGGCAGCATCATACTTCAATCCAATTTTCGTTTGCCATGCGGCAAGCGCGGAGTTCGTCTCCGGCCGCCCCACAAAAATTACCTCGTGGGCGCGCAGTTCTGCATCGCTCACCTCGAAGTCTTTCCGAATCGGGGCGGACTGTTCGTACCAATCCAGCAGATGCTTCTGGATCTGCTCGGCGGCGTAGCGATTCGCGCCGGCTTCCTCCTCGGTCCCGTACACCAGCACAGCGTGGGAAATGCGACTTGCCATTCGGTGCAGATCTGCGCCGACATAGATCGCGCCTCCGCCAGTATCATCCGGCAGACCGTCGGTGCTCAACCACTTTTTGAATAACGCGTCCTCCTTCGGCCCGGCTGCTCTTCGAAAGTCTGCAACAGAAACCGCCTTAGTCGTATTCGCCGCAAAGAAGTTCTTCATCATCGAAAAGAAGGCGTCATCGCCCATGTCTTTACGCAGGGCTTCCAGCATCAGTGCACCCTTGTACGTTACCTGCTCGTAGCGATGAAGCTCGTTATTATCTGCAAGAGAAGCCGATCGATACCCCGCACGGAATCGCTCAATCCGCTTCTCGTAATCGTCCTCCTTGAGCGCGTCATAATATGCTGCCGTTCCCGCGCTCAGCAAGGTGTCGTCGGGCGAGGCGGGCAGAATCCATCCCTTCCAGAGCCGATCCTCGTAGGAGGTTTGTTTCACCTGATCCTTCGAGGCATTCGGCTTGGCGGCCAACCGCTCTCTTTCGTTCGCAACGACAAGCGCTTGCAGCGCCGGCTGAATCTTGGCTGAAAACAGCTTGTACCCGCCAGCGTACAGGCCCTGGTTCCCGGCGTACTCTTTCTTCTCCCGTTCCGAAGGCACCCACTCGCGCTGATTGGGCTTGCCGAATGTTGCCCAAACCATCATGTTCTTTGCCATTTCCGCCGAGACGACCTTCGCATCCATGGATGTTGAGGTCACAAGCGGGGCGGTACGAAACGCCAGATACGCGAACTGCTCATCGATCTGTCCGTGATACTTCTCGTAAAGGTTCTGCCAGGCGAGATCCCGCTCAGAAGCAACATACGGCACATGCATCGGCGCACCTTGGGGATCAGGCTCATATTCCAGCCGCACACTCAGATCCTTCGCATTGTTGTCACCCCAGTAGAAACCTTCCGTGCCGCCGAACCAATCATTCTTGGAACTGCGATATAGGCGCGTTTTGTAGGTGCCCAGCTCGTACATTGCGATTTCGTTGTTCTGCGCATCTCCGATGAGCCACTCGTTCGTGTATAGCCCGTTATTCTTGGTGCCGAGATACTGCACCACTTTGTCTATGTTGTCGCCGTACTGGATCGCTTTGCGGGCCCGGAACGCCACTGGAAGACCGCGTGATGTTGAACGGACTCTGCTCGATCGTTGTTTCCGTAAGTACCACGCCGACGTCATTCTGATACCAATCCGTACCGCTCTCGTATGCCGCCCGGGAAACTCTGCATCAACACGCGGTGTCCGGTCTTCGGCTGGATATCGAGCATGATGTTGGTCTGCTCGGCAAGAGTCAAGGGCCACATCGTGATATGCGCGATGACCATGCGCCCGTCCCGCGTCGCCTTGCCCGTTGCGCAGAAAGCGCTGCAGTGTGCCGTCACTGGAGGCTTGCCTTCGGCATACGATGGCTTCTCGAGGATGCAGGTTCTCGAGCCCAGTCGGAGTCATGGGCATCGCATTCCGCAACTCGCCGAGCTCTGTAATCGTATTCGCCGTAACGATATCTGACAGGTCTATCTTGCGGCCGTCCCACTTCACCCCTGCATCGGCCGCGCCATCCGCGATACCGCGCATCTCCTGCAAGATCTCCTCATCGAAGCCTCGCAGAAATAGAGCGTTCGATGTAGTTCTCCCCCATTTCCATGCTTCCTTGAGTGAACCTGGATCCAACTCCGCAGCGCATCTTTCCAGATACGTCTCGATCTCGTGGGCCATTAAATGTCCGTGCTGATAACCGCGCTCGTACGGTTCGCCTTCTATATGCAGGTAGATCCAGCCGCCTTCGGGATACCGGTACGCTGGCCCAAAAGTCTCGCAGAGCTGCCTTTGACGGCCACGCGAGTTGAGTAACAGGTCCGTCTATCTTCAGATCCGCGAACCATGCGTTACCACGCCACGTACCGCCGTTCCCGACGCTCAGTACGATGGCATCTTTCGCCGACGTCGGCGGTGAACGGCAGTCTCAACAGCGTCCAGTCTCGCGTTCCCGCGAGTGAAGACGAGTGCACGTCAAACGGCATCGAAGCCATCGATATCGCGGCCCCAATCGCAATCGGTGATCGCGCGCTATCGTCGATTGCAACGTCCGCAGTGCGCGCCCAGCCGGTAAGCACATACCGCTTACCGGGTACCAACATCACTGGCTGTAGCTCGATTCTCGTTTCTCGTCCTGCCGGGCCAGGTTGCAGCCGCACAGCGTCGTGGCGATCGTGCTGGATGCTGGAATCGAGCGCGGCCCCGCCGCTGACCGCTTTCCAGGCTTTCTCATTGAGTTGTACAGTGCCACATACCCCGACCACCTGGACAAGCAAAACTATGGCGACTACTCGAACCGACCGCATGGTTATCAAGTATACCGTCAAAAATGGCCCTTTACGGGATGAAGCCAATTTGGGAGGCGAAGTCACTTACCAAGCGGATCATGGCTGCCGCAAAACTCGATTCAAGCGCTACGGCACACTCGTGACACCGTCGTGAAACGTGAGCTGGAGAGAGTTTAAGCGTAAGTTTCATCAATGAGGCGGCGGAGATAGCTTAGGTTCCGTCGCATATCGGCGTCCAAACTGCCCGGGCGGGCATCCGTCTCAAGATTCACCCAGCCTTTCCACCCAATGTCTCGGATCGCCTGCACGACGGGCGCAAATTGGATGGTGCCTTCGCCCAGAAAGTGCGGATTGTCCTTGAAGTGGAACTGGCAAATGCGATTCTTTCCCAGCCAGCGGATCTCTTTCACTACGTCGAACCCCGCTTGCGTCGAATTGCCGACGTCGTAGTACACGAGAACGTTCTTCGAGCGCGACATCTCCATAATGCGAACGTTATCCTCTGCAGAAATCGTATCCTCAAGCCCTAAGATCACGCCGGCTTTTTCGGCCTCGGGTGCAAGCTCGCGCAAAGCATCGCCGACCCGCGCAATCTCAGCGTCACTTTTGATGGCCCAACGTCCGAAGAATGGCACGAGAAGAACGCTCACCTTCAAATCTCGGGTAAGCCGGATCGCATCGGAGACCCACTTCAGCGCTAACGGATCGCTTTTCAAACCGTTGTCATGCAGCTTATCGACACAAGTACCGTCGATGGTGACAGCATGCTGTTCCGACAAGCTCAGATACCGGGTGATCACTTCCGGTTGGTCAACCGGCATCTTGCCATCCACCAGCTCGCGTCCGAAGGAGATCTGAACTCCTCGAAAGCCAAGCCCAGCCGCTTTCTTCACAGATTCGGGCTTGGCGCTTAAGTTAAGATTCCAATCAGTAACGCCGATACGCAACGGAATTGTCGGTTCGAAACCAAAGCCATTGCTGCACGCAAACGCGGCGGTAGCGCCCAGAAAAGCCCGCCGTGTTGATTGCAAGCTACGCATTGGCGTTAACTCCGAAAATCCGCTCCGCATAGATCCGGCTGAGGCGTAGATCTTCTTCCAGCGATCGAGTAACGATCGTGTTCGGGCGGTAAGCTAACTCCACAACAATGAGCGGCGCAAGCCTCTCCTCTTTCAAATACTGAGCAACCTTGCGGTAATCGATATCGCTGTCTTCCAGATCTTCCAGCCATAACTTATTTCGAGCGCTACGCACGTGAATTTCCTGGAGCCTCTTTCCCACCTCTTGCAAGAACGGAATCGGCTCGAACCCGCCTTCATAGGCCCAATCCACATCCACGCAGATGTGAACATATTCCGGATCCGTGTGATGCAGGATATGCCGCCACTCACGTGCGTTCTCCGCTAGCTGCGGCGTATGGTGATGCACACGCAAGTCAAACCCATGCTGCGCCAGAGTGCGGCCCATTCGGTTCAGGGACTCGGCTTGTACTCCTAATTCTGCATCGGTTTTTGTCGCCTCACCACGTTTAGGATCTGGATTATTGACGATCGCTTTACATCCAAAAGGAACGCAGATATTCCCGAGCTCCAAAGCCGTGGCAATTGTCTGATCCGCTCCACCTTTTTCATGCATAGATCCGCCAACATACAAAGAAGGCATTAGCAGACCTTGCGATCGAAGGAGAGAAAGGACGGGCTCCTGTATCTCCGGCGCAAAAAATGCCGAGTTGAGCTCGACGTTCCTAAACCCTGCAGCTCGGGCCATCGGCAATACCTGAGCTATCACGTCTCGAAGAGGCCGCTTTAGGGATTGGGCGTACTGCTGAAAGATATACCCTTCCACCGCCATCGCGGACGTCCGCTGCGTCGCAGAACACACGCTTGCCGCAGTTGCCGCTAAGAGAAGCTCACGCCGTGTCATCCAGAGGATTATCTCACTCGCTCTCGGACTGTTGTCCATGCTTCGTTGCGTCTGACAGTAGTAGAGGGAACGCCTGTTAGCGCGCGTTCTAACGCCAGGGTCCAGGCCTTTGGGGTTGTTCCAAATGTTCGGCGGAATGCTTCAACAAACGCACTGCATTGCCTGTAGCCAACCGCAAAAGTTACTTCCTTGACGGAGCGTCCCGCAACCAATAGCTCGACAGCCTTCATTAATCGGACTTGCCGACGCCACGATTCGAAGTCGATGCCGACGTCTTTCCGGAATGCTCTCTGAATTGTCCTGACGCTCACGCCTACGTCGGCGCATAAGGTAGCCAAGCTCCTGCATTGAGCGGGGCCCTCCACGATGGCGTGGGCTACTGCGAGCGCTCGCGGTTCTCTTGGTAGTGTCACGAAAATCGGCACTGGTGAAGCATTCTCCAGATGCGAGACAGTGAGGTCGCGAAGCGCCCGCTCGAGATGATCCTTCGTTCGAAGTTGCCCGATGCGTACCGTCTCCACGATGAGTTCTCGCAATAGCAAAGACACGTGCAACACCGCACAATTTGACCGCAGCGGAGAGACCAATCCTCGCCTGAAATACAACGTGCGCATGGAAACAGCTCCGGGCATGTGAATTCGATGCTGCGTAAACGCTGGAATCCACAGCGCAAAATGTGGCGGCATCAACCACATGCTTTTTCCAGATGATACTTCCATAACGCCGCTGATCGCGTAGATTAGCTGATCCGACCCATGCGCGTGTTCGGGAACGCGAAAACCAGGTGGATATTCGTAGGCCAAAGTAGCAACGGAAACGCCGGGTTGCGGATCGTACTGCTTTAGAATCTCTTTGTGTCGCAATAGCAATATATTGTGACGCAAAACCGGTCTTGCGACAAACGGCGAATCGGCTCATGATACTTGCATGCAATCCCGCCTTGGCAAGTACAACATCGTCGGCTTCATCACTATTGTGGATGTGGCCCGCGCGAAGGAATTCTACCGAGATACGCTTGGCCTGCGCCTGGTCAGTGAAGAACCTCCGTACGCATTGGTATTCGAGGCGAACGGTATCATGCTGCGCCTAGGAATGGGCAAAGAACGTCCACCGATTCCCGGCACAGTCTTAGGCTGGCAAGTTCCAGACGCACGCGCCGCTGTAAGTGAACTGGAACAAGCCGGAGTCTATTTTGAACGCTACGACCATCTGAAGCAGGACTCACAGGGCATTTGGACGACGCCCACGGGCGCGAGAGTCGCTTGGTTCAAGGATCCCGATGGAAACATTTTGAGTATCTCCGAACATCCGGAGTGGCAACAGTGAACATCGTGCATCGTTTCCTGTGCTCTTCCGAACGCTGGAAGCAGACTGTGAAAATGCATGTTCTTTCTTGGGCACTTGAAGGCTTGGATCTCGGCGCAAACGTGCTGGAGGTCGGTCCGGGATACGGCGCTACCACGACGTAAACCCTTTTGCGCTCCGGTTTCGTGCGTGTAAAGCCAACTTCGATCCGGCCTTATCCAAGTAGGGGGAACAAAAAAAGGAGGCAATCGCCACAATCTTCCTTCCGGCCCGGTACAGCCGCTCGAGGTTGTCGCTAAATTGGCTGACGAGATTGCTCACTGAATCCGCAAGAGGCGTGGTCGGTCAGTCGGCATGCAGGTTGCGAACGGCATCGACTTGAGTGGCGCGCCAGAGCGGCACGCTGGCAGCCAGCAGTGCGATCGAAATTACTGCCGCTCCCGCCGCAACCATGGTTCCGGGATTCTCTGCAGAAATGCCGAAGACCATACCTTTGAGCCATCGCGACGCAATCCAGCCGCCCAGCGCGCCGAGGGCAATACCTTCAACCGCCAAACGCATGGCGTGTGATCCCGCCCAACGCAGGATCGCCGATTGCTGTGCCCCTAATGCGAGTCGAACCGCAATCTCGTTCTGCCGCACGCCGACCCAATAATTGAGAACGCCGTAAATACCCACGGCAGCGAGAATCATCGCAAGCGCCGCGAAAACGCCGAGCAACAATGTGCTGAAGCGCCTCCGCTCGAGTGTTGCTCCGAGCCATTTCTCGAACGGGCGGAGCGATTGAATCGGCACGTTGCGGTCAATTGCTGCGACACGATGCCGTACGGCGGGAATCAACGACGTTGGATCGCCAGTCGTCCGAATCATGACAACCATGGCCGAATCCGGGCGTTGGAAAAATGGAAAGTAGAGTTCCGGCATGGGCCGTTCGTCCAAGCCCATTTGGCTCACATTGCCGACAACACCCACGATCTGGTAGATCGGTCCAGCCATATATGGACCGCCTAATTTAATCTGATACCCCACCGCTTCTCTTGGAGTCCGCCACCACTTGCGCGCGATTTCTTCGTTGATTACGGCAACCGGCGCGCCGCCCCCTCGATCCGCATCCGTGAATCCACGTCCGGCGAGCAGAGGCATACGCATCGTACGGAAATAGGCAGAATCGGCAATGTTGAGCAACGAGAGCGGCACATCGCTTCGAGCCGGTACGGGTTTACCCATAACTGAATACCACCAGTCATTGCAGTCACCGGCGGCAGGAGGACAGTTCACCGCACCCACGCCTTTGACGCCCGGTTCGCCACGAAGATCCTGGATCAGGCGACGATAATACTGCCGGTCTGCATCGTCATTCTTGTAAGTTGAGGGCGGGAGCTGAAGCTCCAGTGCCAGCAGATGGCCAGCGTCAAACCCGGGATATGAATTTTGGGCAGAGATGAGACTTCGAAGCAGTAACCCCGAAGCAAACGCAAGGACCAGCGTGATTGCAATCTCCGCAACCACGAGAGCGCTGCGGAAAGAATGTCCGCGTCTTCCGCCGCGGGAAGCGGGCGAACCCTCCTTCAGCGCGAGGGTAAGATCCACCTTCCCCGCGTTGAACACAGGCGCAACTCCGGAAAGTAATCCCACAACGATCGTAATCGCTGCGGCGAACATCAGTACTTGAAGATCCAGACTGGCTTCTGAAAGGCGCGGGATGTCGCTCGGTCCCATTACCACTAGCGTTCGAAGGCACAATTCCGCAAGCAATAGGCCCAAGCCGCCGCCGAGTGCCGCAATAATCAGATTCTCAGTCAGCAGCTGACGTGCAAGCCGGGTCTGGCCGGCGCCGATCGCGGTACGAATCGCAATCTCTCGTGTCCGTGCCGTACTCCGAACCAGAAGCAGACTGGCAACGTTTGCACACGCGAGCAGGAGCACGAGGCCCACCGCTCCCAGCAGGACGAAGAGCGTTAGCCGTATGTCTCCGGTCATAGACTCGGTCAGAAATGTCGCGAAGGCGAGGTGATCGTTCTCCGGCCCAGGATCTTCTTGCGCGAGGCGACGCATGATCGCGTCCAGGTCGGCCCGCGCTGAGGCGAGAGTCATGCCCGGTTTCAGCAGAGCCAAAACTCGTATTGACCCATGCTGGCTGCGCTTTACGGTATTCCCCTCGAAGAGCCCAAGCGGCAGATAATAATTCACGGGCCGCGTAAAGAATTTCAGTCCCGGGCGCAGGACGCCGATAATCTGATATGCCTTTCCGTTCAAGACCAGCGTGGAGCCGAGCACTCCCGGGTCGGCGCCCAGCATTCCTGCCCAGAATTCGTGGCTCACAAGAACTGTAGGCGCAGCGCCCGGCCGGTCATCGCCTTCGGTAAACAAGCGCCCGAGCAGGGGCCGCGAGCCCGTTAAATGGAAAAAGCTGTTCGTTACGAGCGCGGCGTGTGTCAGAACCGCATCGCCACGCCCCGTGAGGGTCAAGTCGGCCGTATGAAAACCTGCCATGTCGTCAAAGGAGTGGTTTTCGGCGCGCCAGTGTTGAAAATTGATCCACGTGACGCTTATGCCGGACGCGCTGGGTGTCGATTCCTCCAGTTGAACCAGCCGCTCGCCGGCAGGATAGGGCAACGGTTTCAGCAGCACGGAATACACTACGCTGAAAATCGCCGTATTCGCGCCGATACCGAGCGCCAGCGTCAATATGATGACCAGCGAGAAACTAGGAGATCTGCGAATCCCGCGCAGGCCGTAGCGCAGATCTTGCAGGATGGTCTCGAGCCTCGGGAACTGCCACGCCTCGTGCGCCCGCTCGCGTGTGCGAGTCTGATTCCCGAAATGTCGCTGTGCTGCATGCCGCGCCTCCTCCAGCGGCATGCCCCGCGCAATATTCTCCTCGATTAGAAAGTCGACATGCGAGCGCATCTCTTCGCCCAGATCGTCATCCAGATCGCGCCTTCGCTGCAGAGAACGCCGAATTTTTGACCACCACTCCCACATGAGCTTATCCCTCCGGCGCGAGGATTCGCCCCATAGCTTCGACGAATCGCAACCACTTGGAGGTGGCGGCCGTCAACTGCTTCGTGCCGAGCGGCGTCAACCGGTAATATTTCGCCCGCCGTCCATTCGGCGAAGTCTTCCACTGAGCAGCGATCCACTGTCGCTGAAGGAGTCTTTGCAGAGCCGGATACAGCGACCCGTTATCGACGAGAAATTCGTTTTCGGACTGCTGTCCGAGAAACTGAGAGATTCCGTAGGCATGGTTGGGAGCAGCGCTCAGGCTTCGAAGGATCAGAACCTCGAGCGTGCCCTGCAGAAATTCCAGTCGCTCCCGTGGATCATCTACTGTAGACACGCTACCTGTTTACGACACGAACCTCGTCGTTGTCAAGCAGAGCCGCGCGTTGTGCTATGCCAACGGTAGGACGGTTACGTTACGGCTTCACGACCTGCTTGAGTATCGCTGAAGTGCTCGGCTCAAAATTGACATTGCCACCATAGACTGCAGTAATCGAGTCCGTGCCAACGGGGAGCTTCGAGGTAGTGAATGCGGCCTTGTGCGTGGTGCCGTTGAGCGTAACTGTACCGAGAGTTGCCGTGCCGTTCTTGAACGTTACATGACCGGAGAGGCCGCTCCCAAACCCCGATTTGACTATGGCTGTGAAGGTAACCGGCTTCCCTCTTCTTGACGGATTCAGGGAAGAAACGATCAACGTGGTCGTCTTCTCCTCGATGACAAAGCTGGTGGACTTGACGCTTTCCGGATTGCCGGCATTGTCGGTGCTGCGGAAAGTAACTTTGTGGCTGCCGGGTGACGCTTCTGTAAGCGCTCCCGTGTAGAGATAGGCCGAGCCTCCGTCGATCAGGTAGACAGTGGCGGCGACGCCACTGGCATTGTCGGTTGCTGTGAGCGTAATTTGTACTGGAGCGACGTACGATGCGCCAATCTTCTTACCGTTTAAGCTCGCGGATGTATGCGGCGGGACTGTGTCGTAACAAAGCGGTCCATAGATTTGGTCGCCGGAGGACCAGCCTGAATTATCCCAAGCCCTCACGTTCACTGTATGGCAGCCCTGGCCCGTACTGGACAGACTGAGCCAGCCGCTCGTCGCGTTCGGAAATTGTGGACCGTTGTAAAAGGAATTACCAGAACCCGGTGTAGGCTCGCTATACGGATCGCCTGGATCTGAATCCCAACTCTGGCTGAAGCCCGCTATGCCGTCTTGCTTGAAATATGGGTTGTCATTGTCATACGGTTCAATCGCTGTCCAACTCACCGTCTGGTCGGTGTTGTACCAAACTCCTGTAGCTGGTCCGGCGAACGTGACCGCCGGGGGCACTCCGCTAAATTGATAAAGCAAAAAGTTGATGTCCCAGGCAAGTTGCAGCATATTGACCGATCCCCAGCCGGTGGGAATGTCGTAGCCGGGTCCAGCGCAATAATACCCCAACCCCTTCGATGCAGTTATGTCATTGTTATTGCACCCGGAGCTAATGTCGTACAAGGGATCGTGGGGGACGTCGCCCAGTTGGATGAGGTTGGTATAGAAAAACCAGTGTGGATCCCCGATTGGTGGACAAGGGTTACCCCCGACGGGGGAGATATTATAACAGCCGACGGGGTTTATAAACAGGAGATATGCGTCGGCCTGTGCAAAGAAACCAGCCAATTCGGGAGCGACAATACTTGTGCCGCCGCTCGGCAGCAGAGCCCCTTGAAAATAAATATTCTGCGGAGCGTTGACCCAGTCCGCGTTGAGCGAGAGGTCGGGAAGCTCGCGATTGTTCTGAATGCCTGCCACGCCCTGCCAGTCCGGGTGTGGAAAATAGGCACTGACACCGCCTCCCCCACCGCCGTCACCAGATGAGCATCCGTAAGGGCCGCCCGACCAAGCGACCTCGCTGTTGTACGTCCCGTCCGGGTTCAGCAGCAGCGTCGTTCCGCCAGCGGCGACCACGTTAGGATCGGACGCTGGATACATAACGCTGTCGAGAGCGCAGTTGGCAGTAGCGCCGCCATTTCCGGCTGCGGCGACCAGAGTCCAACCTTGGCCACTCATTTGGTTGAAAATAGCATGGTCCGTATCCATAGTGTTTGTGTCATAGCAGTACAACTCGGCGCAGCCCCAGCTGACGCTGAGCACGCTAGCATAGCTGTCGATGAGCATCTGGTTGTAGATGTCGGTAAAAGTTGAGGCCGCGCTGTTGGCCCCTTCGTACACCCAAATCTTCGCGGTATCGATGTAGCTCCCGAAGCTGTTTGCCGTAGCCAAAGACCATTCGACATCTTGAGTGGTTTCGGCGCTACAACACGCGGGTGTGCCGTCGATGTAAATGGGTTGGACGTTATAGGCCAGATAAGGATACTGATTATGGAAGCCTAGGAGATCGTTAGAATCGAAAGCGCCCGCTGTGGCAATCGCAATCGATGTCTCACGGGGTGAACTGCCCGGATTGCCGAGCGGGTTACAGCAGTGACCCAAGTTGTTTAGTGCTTCGTAGTCGTAGGCTTCAGAGCTGTAGATATCGGTGGGATCGTAGGCACCGCCCGTAATGTTGGGGACAAGATTTGATCTCTTCGTGTGAACCTTTGACACAGTTGCATTTAGCTTCGCGCGATCACCCTGGCCCCAGCCCGACGGCCCTGTTGTGACCACGGGTCCGGGAAGGTAGTCAGGGAACGAAGGCTCTTTCATGATGGGAGAGGCCGGATGCAGCGCCTGCAGGTTGTTGAGTCCTCCGATCGAATGCACAATACCGGCCAGACGCGCAGGTATAGCGGGACTGCGATCATTGGAAAAAAAAGTTGCGGCCCCGATCTGATACGTGTACATGGTCACGTTTATGGCTCGTTCGATCGCGGCTGCAGGCGCTTCGATGTCTACTACCAGGCGATTGGGGTAGCGGTGCGTTATTGTCAGGCCCTGAGCCTGTGCCCAGTCGATAACGGCTTGCTCATCCTGAGCTGATGGTCCAAATCGCGCGTTCCACTCGTCCGCAGTGAGGAAACGGTGAAATTGCGGTGACCCTTTCGTCTGTAAATCGCGGAGGAACTGCTCTTCTTCCGCCATGTGGGGCGGCTGAAGGCCCAAGACTAACCTGAGCATTTGAGTTGGATTGTAATGCTTGGCTAATTTCGCAGTGCCGTCACGAACAGGTGGCGGGATGTGTCCCGGCATGATCACCACCGACTGAAGCGCGGTGGTCGAAATTTGAGAATAGAGTGTAAAGCTCAGGATAAGCGGGCAGGTCAAGTGGACGATCCAGAGTTTGGATTTCATAATTGATTTCCCCTCCCCTTGGGTCTGCGCCGGTACGGAGCACGGCGTTGGCCAACCCACCTCAAAACGCATCGGCTGGGGAAAATCGGGCATTGTTCCGCTTTACGTGAGTTTCCGGCTGCATTTAGTCGAGGAGTTGGTAACAAAATGGATAGTGAATTAACTATTCAGTGTAAGTTATCACGGCTTGACATTGGACTTGTCTTAGCGCAATCTAGGCATAGAGCCACTATGTCAAGAGATAGTAAGAATCCCGCCGTGGCCTGTTCCCGGGCGCGCTTGAAATGATGGTTCTGCAAACGTTGCGGAGCAGGCCTCTGCATGGCTATGCGATCGCGCAACATATCCAGCAGACCTCGGATGAGTTACTGCAGATTGAAGAAGGTACGCTCTATCCGGCGCTTCAGCGGCTACTTCGTGAGGGCTGGGTAGAGGCGGAGTGGGGCGTTTCGCGAACCAACCGCCGGGTTCGCATCTACAAAATAACCGCGGCGGGACGGAAGCAGTTGCGGCGCGAGATGTCGAGTTTCGAGCGGATGCTCAAAGGGATTGCACAGGTGATGAGGCCGTCCGAGACATGAGTCGAATAGCCAATCTGTTTCGGCGGCGGAAGCTCGAACGCGATTTGGCCGCTGAGATGGCGAGTCATTTCGAGGAAAGGGTTGACGAGCTTATTGAATCCGGTCTGAGCCGCGAGGAAGCCGTATTTCAAGCGAAGCGGCGTTTCGGAAACGCGACAAGCCTGTTGGAGCAAGGCCGCGAAGTGTGGAGATTCGCCGTAATAGAAAACCTGGTTCGGGATTTACGCTTTGGCGTGCGGTCGCTTGCGAAAAACCCCCTGTTCACCGGAATGGCAGCGGCGATTCTGGCTCTCGGAATTGGCGCAAACTGCGCGATGTTCAGCTTGATTGATGCCGTGCTCCTGAGGCCGCTTCCTTTTCCAGATGCGCAACGGATTGTAGTGGTTTGGGAAAGACCTCCGCACCAGGATCGACAGAATCCGGTCAGTCCTGTTAATTATCTTGATTGGCGTGAGCGCATGCACTCGTTTGACGCGATCGCCGCAGTATCTTCGTTCCCTTTGAATCTGAGCGGTGTAGGTGAACCGCGAGCTGTGGACGGCGCGATAGTTGCCACGGATTTCTTTCGGGTGCTCGGGATTTCGCCGCTCTTGGGACGCACTTTCAATTCGAGCGAAGACGTTCCGAATGGGCCGAATTTCGCTGTTCTGAGCTATGGACTTTGGCGCGGCCAGTTCGGCGGCGATCACTCCATTGTGGGACGCACTATTCACTTGCACGATCGACGCGTACACGGTGGTCGGTGTTATGCCGGAAGGATTCGATCTTCCCTACTCGCACGCCGATATCTGGGTGCCTGCCGGCATGACACGGAGCATGAAGGAGGACTCAGGGCGGTATCTTGACAGTGATTGCACGATTGAGGCCAGGCGTATCGCTGCGACAGGCAGCCGCAGATGTAGCAGGTGTAGCTGACAGGATTTCCAAGGAGCGACCGACTTTTCAATCGAGATTGGAGCGCTACGGTTACGCCGCTCTATGAGCAAACGGTCGGAAGTGTTAGGACCGCGCTGCTCGCGCTATTTGGAGCGGTGACGCTGGTTTTACTTATTGCGGCGGCCAACGTTGCAAATCTGCTGCTGATGCGCGGTACGCAAAGACATCAGGAAATAGCAATTCGAACGGCGTTGGGCGCAAGCCGCACACGAATCGTTTGTCAGCTCTTGATTGGAAAGCCTTCTACTGTCGATACTGGGCGGCGCGGC
This sequence comes from uncultured Acidobacteriaceae bacterium, assembly GCA_963771565.1. Lineage (GTDB taxonomy): Bacteria > Acidobacteriota > Terriglobia > Bryobacterales > Bryobacteraceae > Bog-105. The sequence continues at coordinate 298,315 of CAVYUB010000022.1, read as the reverse complement.
CGGAGCGGCACTAGCTTATTTTGGACTTCACGCGATTGCGGCATCGCTTCCGCAGCTCGAGTTGCCGAGGGCCAGCCATTTGGGACTGGATGCGGACGTTCTCGCATTCAGCTTGGCTCTGTGCCTTGTGACCACGCTCATTTTCGGCCTCATGCCCGCGCTCACGTCTTCACGAACAGATCCGAATGACGCGCTAAAGCAGGGAGGCCAGCGATCGTCAGGTCAGCGTAGCCGCACGGCCGCGAGCGCTGCTTGTGATTTTCGAACTGGCACTGTCGCTGGTTCTGCTCGTGGGCGCCGGCCTGCTCGTGCAGAGCTTTCTACGGTTGACCAATGTGGAGCGTGGATTTCGCATCGATCACATCTTGACGATGCGAATGTTTTTCTCATCGGGCCGGTACGAGGAAGATCGCGTGCGGGCGCAGTACTTGGAAACGATTTTAGATCGAGTTCGGACGCTTCCCGGCGTTGAAGGAGCGAGCTCCGTTCACTTTCTACCCATGACGGGCAGTATTTCCGGATCGTGCTTCACGCGTGCCGATCGGCCAGAGCCCCCGGCCGGACTTGCTCCAGGATCCAATTTCCTGATCATCAGTCCGGGATATTTTTCCGTGATGGGAATGGGGTTGTTTTCGGGGCGCGATTTCAACGCGCATGATAGATTCGGGCACAATCCCGTGATCGTGGTGAATGAAGCTTTTGCGCGGCAATTCTTATCCGAATGAGAATCCGATCGGCAAACGGCTCAACGTGTGCTGGAATCCGCCAGGGTCGGGCGTGATTGTCGGAGTCGTTGCCAACGCACGTCAAAGCGACCTTGCAGATAAACCCGCTCCCACCATTTTTTTGGACCAGGCGCAGGCACCGATGTACTTTGCGAACCTAGTCGTCCGAACGGCACTGGCGCCGACTGCAATGGCGAAATCGGTCGAGCGCGCCATCCATAGTGTCGATCCAAACCAGCCTGTTTACAAGGTCGAGAGCATGGAGGATGTATTGGCGGACTCAGTCGCACGCCCGCGCATTGAATCGTCGCTGGTGGCCACTATTCGCGGGTCTGGCGCTGCTCCTGGCCGCAGTGGGACTTTATGGCGTGCTCGCCTATTCAGTGACTCAACGGACTCAGGAGATCGGGATACGTGTGGCGCTCGGGGCCGAGCCGGCGCAGTTGATTGGCGAGGTGATGCGGGATGCTTTGCGGCTCGTTTTACCGGGGATCGCAGTGGGACTGGTGGGAGCGCTTGCGATCACACGGCTGCTCAGTTCGCTGCTTTATGAAATCAAACCAAGCGATCCCTGGACGTTAGCCGCGGTATCCGGCGGGTTGATCATCATCGCAATGCTTGCGGCTTACGTGCCCGCGCGCCGCGCGGCAACGGTGGATCCGTTGACGGCCCTGCGGTACGAATAACTGATTTCGCCTTCTTTTTCCGGTAACGCGGTGTACGCGCAGATACGTTTGTTAAGCTGCGACTTGCCGTGAAACGACGACTTGTTCTTTTGCTAATCGCCGTTCTGGCGATCAAGGCGATTTTCCTTGCACTTGACTCGCAGCCGTCATTTCACCTGGGCGGTTCAGCGGTTTATCTTGCAACCGCGATCGGGAAGTGGATTCCGCCAGATCGCGGCTTCGTTTATGGCTTCCTTCTCCGTCCCCTAGCTGTCTGGCCACGCTCGCTAACGCCGATGGTGCTCATGCAAGCTGGGCTCTCAGCAATAGCGAGCTGGCTCGTCGGTGTTTGTCTGGTTCGCTACTTTGCAAGCGGATTCATGATCGCTGCATTGTGCGCTGTTGCGTGTGCAATAGAGCCGCTGCAGTTAACAGCAGAAAGGTGCGTATCGGCCGAGTCGATCGCGACATTCGTCTTCGCCGTGTTTCTGCTCGCTGCATTCAGTTATCTCAAAACCAGTACTGTGTCTACTTTGGCTTTGGTCCAGATTTTGGGCGCTTTGCTGATCACTCTGCGTCTGAGTTTTCTGCCTCTAGTGTTGAGTATGTCTGTCGTTCTCCCGGTACTTTCGCGCCGGGCGATTTCTTTCTGGAGATCTTCGCGCAGGTTCGGCATCAACTGGATTAACGGGCTGCGCTTTATCTTGGTGCCTTTGCTGGTTTCGGTAATTCTGAGCCAAACTTTGTTATTCGCCTATCGCCATCTCTATGGTGAGCTGCTTAATAAGCCACCTGCCTACGCCTACGGGGGCACAAATCGCTCCCTGACACGACCTGCTTCGACCTACGCGGAATACTTCGATATCAATGGATTGAAATCAAGCCTGGCAACTCGAAGAAGGGCAGTTCGTAGATGCGCTGCCTGGCGAAACGCAAGCGATAAGAGTGGCGCTTGGAATAGACGTCCAAAAACGGAGCCTTACATCGCTAACAAGGAAATGGGAAAACGAGTCGCTGGTTTGGTGCTGCTTTCTGTTGATTTTGCCGCTGGTCTTCCCCGTGTATTTAGCAATAAACTGGCGGCGCATCCGGACGCCGTATGTGGTCTGCGCACTTTGCGGTCTTCTGCTTCTCCTACGCGCAATTGTGCCTGTCGAATCCCCAAAGCCGCGCTATCTGACCACCTTGGCGTGGCTGGCGTTTATTATCGTCGGCTGCGTATCAGCGAGCGTATTTGGCAGACTTCCCCGAAGGCGCGGTCACAAGGAGAAGGAGACTGTTCAGACTTAGCGGCCTAATTCGCTGCTACTGAATTTTTTGTTGCGCCTTCTGAATCAGCACTTGTGTCACGTCGAGCAGCATAGTCGCTTTCTTAAGTGCCTGTGTTCGGGCAATCTGCGATTTCGGGCTGAGCGACTTGCCGCAAAGCAAGCTTCCCGAGAGATGGAGGATCACGATTCCAGGGCGAAGCATTGTGGCGCGTTCAGCCAGGTCCCATCCTGAACCGCCGGGCAAATCGGCATCACTCACCAACAGATGAATTTTCCCTTTGTAATCGCGGCAAAGCTCAAGCGCTTCATCGCTGGTATTGCTGAGGAGCACGTGGTAACCGGCCTGTGTCAAGAAGTGCTGCAGCACTCTCTGTTCAGATTTGAGAACATTTACGACCAATGCAGTACTGTGCACGTCCGGCCTCCGGGCTTCGGTTCGCTTCGGTTGATTCGGATAACCTCAGATTAAACTCTGTTAAGAGCCCATGGAACTAGGTAATCCCACTGTTTTTTTGGACGCCGGTCGGGCGTGGCACGGATTGTTTACCGCGGAGAGCCTCGTTCGCACTCCGGATGTCCGCACTCGCAGAAATCTCTCTCGAGTCCGTGAGAGGTGGCTTGTTCGCAGTACTCGCTGCAATAAGGAATGCCCGGGCTAACGTGGCACTTGCAAGGTGTATGTTGGCATTTTTCTTTTTCTGGCATAGATGGTTGTTTTAACAAAATTATCGAAGAGTAAACGCTTGCTCACGCGCTAGGGAATGCCCTAGCTGCCCATATTACTCTTACAAGAGGAGAATGGTTACAGGATTTTACTTGTGAAACCACGCGTTCTTATAGCCGATGATCATAGACTTGTTGTGGAAGGGCTCGCCAAAATAATAGAGGGCGAATGCGAACTAGTCGGGTCTGTGAGTAACGGCCGCGATCTGATGGCTGCAGCGGTTCAGCAAAAGCCAGACGTAATTCTTCTGGATATCACGATGCCGCTTCTGAACGGAATAGAAGCAGCACGGCAAATCAAACGGGAAAAACCGGATATCAAAATAATTTTCGTCACGATGCAACTAAATCGCGACTATGTTCGGGAAGCGTTTGAGGCTGGTGGATCGGGATACGTATTGAAGCAAGCTGCCGCTTCAGAACTGATTATGGCCATACGCGAGGTGCAGGGGGGGCGATTTTTTCTATCGCCGATGATTTCCGAACGCTACGTTGAACATGAATTAACGCCCGGGCAAAGCCCAGTTAAATTGTTCAGTTGCTTAACATCGCGGCAGCGCGAGGTGCTTCAACTGGTCGCGGAGGGAAAACCCGCCAAGGAAATCGCGGCGCTGCTCTACATTTCGGTGAAAACGGTAGAATTTCACAAGAAGCATTTACTAAACGAACTGAATTTACGCAGCACGGCCGAGTTGATCCGCTATGCGGTAGAACACAGCTGGGTGGGTTCGTAGGGTTACGAGGCGCTGGCAGCGACCTGATTCACAAGCGGCACTTCCACCTGAACTGTAGTTCCTTCCCCCAGCGCAGAGCTGATGCGGAAGGTTCCTCCGACCAGACGCGCGCGCTCCTCCATGCTGATAAGGCCCAGGCCGCGACCGTCGCTCGGGTCGAAGCCTTCACCCAAATCCCTAATGCTCAGCCGTAAAACCGAATCCGTACCGATGAGGCTAACGCGGACGTGTGTCCGGCCGGCATGTTTCGCCACATTTCGCAAGGCCTCCTGACTAATTCGATAGAGGGTTCCAGCCACTTCGTGCGACAGCCCGCCCGGAACATTGCGATGGGTAAAATTACTCGGCATATGCTCGCGCTCGGCGAACTCGGCAACTAAGCTGCGAAGAGCTGTCGGGAGGCCAAGGTCATCAAGGATCGAGGGGTGCAAGGCGTGCGAAATACGCCGGAGCTCGTCAGATAAGGCTGCCGCCGCTTCGCGGAGCGCCTCCAAGCGACCACGCACTTCAGCTTGGTCGTCTGGAATACGCTGACGCAACTGCTCAACATCATTGGCAAGCATGGCCAATTGTTGGCTGATATCGTCGTGCAGCTCGCGAGCCACGCGGCGGCGTTCTTCTTCGTGAGAAGTAAATAACCTAGCGGCCAGGGACCTGAGTTCTTCTTCGGTGCGTCTGAGCTGTTCCTCGGTTGTTCGGACCTGGCTCGCCAGGTGTTCGCTTTCCCGTTTCAATAGCAACTCAGCCTGCTTGCGGAGCGTAATATTTTCGACAGTGATAAGCAGCGCTCTTGCGCCTTCGAGCTGGACAGCTCGCCCGGTTACGCAAAGAACTTGAGTGCCGCCAGACCCGACTTCATGTTCGATTTCAAAGGGTGTGCTGCGTGGCCTGTAAATTCTCGAGGAGCGGGCGCACGGGTTCCATATCCCACAGAAGAGTGACGAGGTCGGGAAAAGAGCGCCCCTGGATTTCAGCATGCGGCAATCCCGACACATTGCGGAAGGCGGCGTTCGCCATTTTCACGCGGAGTTCATCGTCCAGGACAACAAGCGAGACTTGAACAGATTCGATAACGGATTGCGCAAGGTCGCGAGCTTGACGCATGGCCTGCTCGCCACGCCGGATTTGGTCGATATCGACGAGCACGATGACGAGTCCGTCAATTTTGTTTTCCGCGGTCCGGTAAGGACGAATTCGCATGAGATGCCAGCGCTCGTTTTTATCTTGCACCTCAATTTCCTTGGTTCCGAGTGTGTCCAGAACCTCGCTGCAACAGAGGCTCGATGTCGTCGATCTTCAGATTCAGACGAATTTCGCCGATTCGCCGGCCAACATCGGAAGATCGTACATGCATGAGCTTTTCGGCGGGTGGAGTGAAGCGCCGAATGGAAAGATCGCCGCCCAGCATTAGCACGGGAATGTTGACGCTGGTCAGCAGATTAGAAACGTCATTGGTAGCTTCTAAAAGAGAGAGATTTCCAGTTCGGAGCTCGTCGTTTACCGTTTGCAGCTCTTCGTTCGTCGACTGGAGTTCCTCTTTTGCAGTCTCCAGCTCTTCGTTGGCCGATTGCAGTTCCTCGTTAGAGGACTGAATTTCCTCGTAAGCGCTCGTTAGTTCCTGGTTACGAGCGTCACGCTCCTCAATCAGAGATTGCAAGTAGAGGCGAGTGGAGCTGAGATCTTCGCGCACTCGCAGTAATATCCAGGCCATCCTGCTCTGAGCCGCTCACGCGGGAAACATCGGCCTGAGTGAGCTTGAGTTCGGCGATTGTGGCAGGTTGGGGTAAGAAGAGAATTAGGTAACAGCGCGTCTTCGGGGGAGGGCTGTGGATTGGAAGCACTTCAATCGCGAGTTCGTGTGCGGCAGAAACATCGCGAACCGCTATGCCCTCCACCTTTATCGGGATGTCCTCCGCAATCGCGCGCTGCACTGCACCTCGCAACGTGGAGGCCAAGTCGCTGCGCGCCATTTTCAGCAAATTGAAAGTAGGAACGCCCTGAGCGTATTCAAGAAATGGAGCGGTATGCCCGCGGACTTGCAAAACCTCCATCTTGTCATTTATGACGACGCCCGCCGGGCCATAGCGAGACAAGACGATTCGATCGGCGGCACGTTGCAAGTCGACTTCCGTCCAAGCTGTGTTAGGAGGACCGATCGGCACTTGATCGACCGCGGCTGTCAGTTCACGCCCGTGCAGCGGTAGTGCGAAATCCACGGGCGGTGTGGCTGTTCCTACTTTCAAGTAGAACTTATGCTTTCGCTCAGAAAGCGTGAAAATATCGGCATGTTGCAGAATCGATTCAGAGCTACCCAGCAAAAGGTAACCACCGGGACGCAATGCGTAATTCAACGTCAGCAGGACGGTCTTTTGGGCTTTGGCTCCCAAGTAGATCAGAATGTTGCGGCAACTGATCAGATCGAGGCGCGAGAACGGCGGATCACTGCACACATTTTGGCGGGCGAAGATGCACATGTCCCGAATATGCTTTGAGATTTGATAGCTATGGTCGAACCTGACGAAGAAGCGGTTCAAGCGTTCGGGCTGAAACCTCAGCCGTAATGGTTTCCGGATAGATGCCGAGGCGCGCCTTTTCCACGGAGTGTTCACTTGCGTCGGTGCCAAAAATCTGAATTGGCGCATTGATTGAGTGATTGGAGAAGAATTCGAACAGACAAATCGCCAAGGAATAGACCTCTTCTCCACTCGAGCAGCCAGCTACCCAGATACGCACCGGCTGCTCGGGCCTGCGATCTTCGAACAGACGCGGAAACAGATCCTGCTTTAATGCATTGAAGACCTCAGGATCACGAAAGAAACGAGTGACACTGATGAGTACGTCTTCTTGCAAATCGCGCAGTTCCTGGTGCTCCGTTTGAAGAAGTTCAACGTAATCACCCAGCGTATGACTTCCTTTAAGGAGCATCCGGCGGGCGATGCGGCGTAGAAGAGTAGTCGACTTGTAGTTTTGAAATTCAATTCCGGACACGCCGCGCAACAACGTCAGAATACGGGTAAAGTGCGACTCTTCTTTTGGTGGAACATCGCCTTCCTCCAAAGGAAGCAATTCGGGATGAGAGAATCGCCGCGCAAGGTGAGCCAACTCCAGGCCGATTTTCGCGGGAGGGAATATGAGGTCGACATGATCGGCGGCAATACCCTGACGAGGCATTTCGCCAAATTTGGCCGACTCGGGACTCTGTACTATCGTGATTCCACCCTCACCTTTAATCGCTTTTAGACCGAGCGCGCCATCGGCGTCCATCCCGCTTAAAATCACACCGATAGCCCGGTTCTTCTGGTGCGCTACCCAAAGATCGAAAGAAGTGGTCGATGGGCAGTCGATCGCTCGAAGAGCGGACGTCGAGATGGAACTTACGTTCCGCAATTGTGAGGCGGGCGTTTTTTGGGATGACATAGACCTGGTTGATTTCGGGCTCGAGATCCGCGCGAACTTCTGAAACGGGCATGCTTGTGTGCCGGGCGAGAATTTCAACCAAGTGCGTCTCATAATCCGCCGAGAGATGGGGAACCAGAACGAAAGCCATTCCCGTATCGGGCGCAAGCTCGGATAAGAGTTGCATGTAAGCCTCTACGCCGCCAGCCGAAGCTCCGATTCCAACGACGGGAAAGGGCAGGGCACCATGGCGGTCGGCGCCGGACGGCTCGCTTTCAACGACTACGTCCGTGACTTCAGGGTCTTGTGCATCGGGTTCGGATTGGAGCTGTTCAGAGGAAGCTTGAGATTCGCTGTTCATATATTGCGGACGCCGGGCGCGACGAGAAGTTAATGAAGCGCTCGCTTATCGGTTCTACTAATTCTGACTCAATTTGCGACAGATGGGTATGTGAGGTGGATGACTGAGCGTGACGTGACGATGGTGATGCGAGTGAATTCACGTTTCAACACCTTGGTGAGCTTTCAATGCGCTCGGCGAGGAGTTCCATGCCTTGTTGAATCTCTTCGCTATCGGTTCTGTGAAGAGTTGGTAACGCATGAAAAAAACGCCTTGTAATGGTGTAGATCCGGCGTGCGTTAGCCATACTGCGCTGTGCGGCCGCAACACTTTGGGTTGCGAGTGCTGCATCCGCAAATGTAATTCCGACTTTGAGCATAGTTTTCACAAACCCGGTGCTGGCGTTGAGAAACTCACGGTGTGCAGTTTCCCAGCCAGATTTGGAGTGGAACACTTCCTGTGATCTTAACGCGGCGAGTATTGCGACAGGCAGAAACGGCTGGCAACATCGGCTTAGCCTTTAGGGATCGCGCCCACCCGAGGGAGGGCAAACCTGGATCGCGCGTGATTGCGTACAGCGCCGCATCCATCAGCAGCGCCCTCCTTTACTATCGCGCGCAACATCACGCCTTCGCGGCACAAAACCAGCTTTCTCCAAAACGCGGGCAGAAGCAGGGTTCGACGCAAAGACAGTGGCGAAGATTCGATATATATCTGGTTCTCGAAGGGCGTGATGCGAAAATTTTCTGACAGCCGCGCTCGCAATGCCACGTCCCCAGAAGTCTTCGCCGAGCCAATAGCCTATCTCGGCTGAATGCCGCTCAACATCTTTCCGGGGGTCGACGTCAATGCCGCCGACCGCTTCACCGCGTACGTCGATCGCATAGATAAAATCGCGCGACTTCGGCACGCTCGCTGCTGCGAGAAATGCGTCTGCATCCGTATCGGTATACGGATACGGAAATCGATCCCGTAAATTGCGCGATACCTTTCGGTTATTCGCGTGCCGGATGAGCGAAGTTTTGTCGGACGCCTTCCAGCGCCGTAATGCGCATAGTCCGCAGTCGAATGCAGCATCCATATCGGTTCAGCATACTGGACGAGTTGTGGGCATTGTCATGTGGCGATTCCACGGCGCGCGTGACGATACCAGCGGGCCAGCAGATTCGGCGAAATCCCGCACCAATACAGCAACTGCAGGGTGGTCCAATGTATCCACATGAGAGCAAAATTGCGTTGCTCAAAGCGGCGTGACGAGGTGACGATAGGGCAGGGCAGATGCACAAATCGTCCGGTACGGCGTAATCGCCGGAGAAGGTCGAGGTCTTCGAAAAGCGGAAGCGGCCGAAAGCCACCTATTTGCTGATAGACGCGCTTCCGCACAAAAATGCCGGAATCTCCATAACAGAGACCAAGTAGCCGAAGTGTGGGGTAAATGGCGGTAAGTTGCCTGGCGGCGCGCGAAGATCCATCGAATAGCAGGCCGAAGTTCCCCCCGACGACCGATTCATCTTCAAGCGCCGTCTCGATTTCCTTCAATGCGCCGCGCGGTGGAATCGTGTCTGCATGAACGAACCACAGCACGTCTCCGGCAGCCTGAAGAGCTCCGGCGTGCATTTGCGGACCACGCCCTTGCGGAGCTTCGAGTACCGTCACGCCCTGAGATCGGGCCAGCCGAATGGTACCGTCAGTGCTACCGCCATCGACGACAAGAATTTCCTTATTGGCCGAAAGTTGCTGCAGGGCATTGAGAGTGGCGGCGATGTGCGCCTCTTCGTTCAAGGTCGGAACAATGATCGTAAAGGACACTTTACTTACCTTGAATCATCCGTTCTTGAGATACCATGCCCGCGTGGCCGAAGCCAGTGAGGGCTGGCTCCAGAGAGCGGCAGCAAGTTGAGCGAGGTCGTCTGGAGTGTCTACGTCAAAGAGCGGTTCGAGTTCCTGCACTGAATACCCGCTCTCTTCGAAGCGGCGCTTGGTCGCTTCCGCGGTCTCGGCCGTGCTCCACGGCAAGCCGGAGAACAGTCCCTGAGGACATGCGCGGAGTCCAACCAGATAGAATCCGCCATCATGGCAGGGCCCAATCACAGCATCGCGCGTTTGTAGATGCATCGAGAGCGCGTTCGATATGCGCGCTGGTAAGCAGAGGCGAATCCGCGCCCACGGCGATTGCCGCAGGAGCGGTCTCGAGCGCCTGGCAGAAGACGTGCTCCAGGCGTGCACCCAGATTACCATCGCCTTGCAGAAAAATGTCATCTGCGGAAAGCTGGACGGGGAATTCAAACGCTAACTCCTGCTGGAGCGTTGCCAATACCGGCCGAACTTGGGGACATGAACGAACTGCCTGCCAAACGTCAACGAACATTGCTGCCGCAAGCTCGGCGGCACGGTCGGCGCCGAGAGCGATCGCAAGCCGGGTTTTCACTTGACCGGGAATGAAGGGCTTGGCAAACACACAAACGGGAATCACGATATTGCGCCGGTTTTAGAGTAGCTGACGCGAGCGGGACGACGGAAGCTCGAAACGGAGCCCAAGCGCCGGGGACGCGCCTCGCTGGCGATCTCGCGGGCCTTAACGCTGAGCTAAAGGGTTGTTATATGAAGTGGTTTTCGCGAGCGCGCGGGATCGCGACCAATTTGTTTCGCCATGGACACGCTCAGAAAGACCTCGACGATGAAGTTCTCTCCTATGTCTCTGCCGACAAACGATACTAAGCTAATGAGTACTGTGTCGACCGCATTTCAAAAGGACAAAGGACGGCCGAGTGAGGCGGCGCGAATCGCAGACCAGCTAAGGCGAATCTATGAAGGTCCGGCCTGGCTTGGGCCTGCGCTAAAGCCTATTCTGTCGGATGTTACTCAGGAGCAGGCCGCGGGACGACCTATCCATAATGCCCACACGATTTGGGAACTGGTCCTGCACATAGCCGCATGGATGCGCATTGCGCGTGAACGGCTTACCGCCACGCAGACTCGAGATCATATGGAAAGCGAGAACTGGCCTGCGATGGCTGGCTCGTGGCAGGACGCGTTAGCGGTGCTGGAGCGTGAAGAACGCCAGCTCGAACAATCCATCTTATTGTTTCCTGACGACCGGTTAAACGAACCGGCTCCTGCTACCGAGCCGCAGACGTTTTATGAACTTCTGCATGGGGTTGTGCAGCACACGGCCTATCACGCCGGCCAAATAGTCCTCTTGAAGAAATAGCATCTGGCGCGATCGTCCATGTCCGTCGTAGCAATCCCGCTAAAATGGCAGTGGTGCGGGTAGTACTTTTTTTCTTCCTCGCAGCGTTTCTCTTGTTCGCTGACACCTTCAAGCTTTACTTGAAGGATGGCGATTATCACGTAGTTCGCGAGTACCAGGTGCTCGGTGATCGCATCCGCTATTACAGTACCGAGCGTGGCGATTGGGAAGAGATTCCAAAGGCGCTGGTCGATCTCGATAAAACCGAGAAGGAACGGACCGCCAAACACGATGAAATAAAGAAGGAAGTCCAGCAGACCGACGAAGAGGAGCAGGCTGAACGCGCAGTGCGGCGTGAGATCGCGGCCATTCCGACGAATCCGGGTACTTATTACGAGCAAGGCGATCAGGTGAAGGCGCTGACAATGGCGGACTACAAAGTCATCACGGACAAAAAGCGCCAAGCATTGAAAGTATTGTCTCCGGTGCCGCTCATTCCAGGAAAAGCTTCTGTCGTGATTCAGGGTGACCATTCGAAGTTTGTCGTGAACGATGAAAGACCGCAATTCTTTTTCAGGCTGGCAAAACAAGAACGATTCGGAATCGTCAGACTTACACCCAAGAAGACGGTTCGGGTTGTCGAAAATATCGCCATCATTCCTGTGTCGAAGGAAAACGTAGAGGAGCAGAAACAGGTGGAGACGTTTCAGCAGGAGCTGGCGGGCGATCTATATAAAGTTTGGCCGGAGAAACCATTGACGCCGGGCGAGTACGCAGTTATCGAGTTTACGGAAGGTGAAGTCCAGCTACTGATCTGGGATTTTGCATACAACCCCAGTGAAGGGCAGGCACAAGCGGCGACTGTAAAGAAATAGAACACCGGCTCATTCGTAGCGGAGTGCTTCCGCAGGGGCGATGCGAGAGGCGCTTCGGGACGGATGTAATGTGGCGAAAAAGCTGGTCACGAGTGCGAGCGCCGCAACCCAGATACCGTCGGTCCAATGACTTTGAAAAGGCACGTAGCTGAGCGAATAAATTTGCTCGTCTAGCTTAAGCCAGCGATAGTGATTGAATACTGCGGCAACCGAGTAGCCGGTAATCAAGCCCATTGCACAACCAATACCGCCGATAATCAGCCCTTGAAGGACAAAAATGTGCTGGATCTGCTTGCGGCGCGCGCCCATGGAGATGAGAATCGCAATATCGCGATGCTTTTCCATCACCAGCATTACGAGAACCACCAGAATGTTCAGCGCAGCTACGAGCTCAATTAAGCCCACGGTAATGACGCTGACCATTTTTTCAAGCCGCAGCGCGTTGAGGAGCGCGCGGTTCTGATCCATCCAAGTGGTTGCGATCAGCTTCACGCCCGTGATTCGCTCGGCCTCACGTGCAACTTTAGGCGCTTCGAAAATATTGTTCAGACGCAGCTCGATTACGTTGACGACGTCATTCAGATCGAGAACGCGTTGCGCGGCGGGCAGGGAAGTAAAAGCCCAGGAAGAGTCTAACTCGTATAGGCCCGATTCAAAAATGCCGATCACCCGAAAGCGGAATAGGCTCGGCATCACCCCGAGTGGCGTCAACTGTCCTTGATAGCTGATCACCGAGACTGGGCTGTGCAGCACGACGCCGGTCTGCTCCGCCAACCTGGATCCGAGAATGATGCCGTAGGGGGCGGTCTCGCTGTTGAATCCGGATAGAGAGCCGGCCTTGAGGTGCCGAAGCAGCTCGGGTACTGGCGCGCCGTTCCCGAGTGGAATCCCTTTCAGTACGGCGCCGTAACCGACAAGCGGACCCTTCAGTGCGACCTGTCCATACAAGCCTGGCGTAACACTGACGACCTGTGGTATGCGTCGCAGTCGTGGCATCAATTCTTCCCAGTTCTGTATGCCCAATTCTGGATTGCGCTCGAGGATACTGACATGTGCCGTGGCGCTGAGCAGGCTCGACTGCAATGTGCTTTGAAAGCCGTTATTGATGGCAAGCGCAATAATGAGCGCGGTGACGCCGGCCGCAACTCCCAGAATTGAAATAACCGTGATGACGGAGATTACGGTTTGTTTTCTCTTAGCCCGCAGATAACGAAGCGCGACGATCCATTCGAAGCGGGACATCTCAAGGGGCGAGCTCGCGCAAGCGTTGGACTAAACCGATCTCGCCTTCCGGGCGCAGCAGAGGGAACAGGATTACGTCACGAATGGACTTTGAATCCGTCAGGATCATGGTCAGGCGATCGATACCGATTCCTTCGCCGGCGGCAGGCGGCATGCCGTAGCTGAGTGCGCGAATATAATCTTCATCCATCAGGTGAGCTTCCTGATCGCCACTCTCTTTTCGGGCAAGCTGAGCCTCGAAACGGCGGCGTTGTTCCTGTGGATCGTTCAACTCGGTAAACGCGTTTCCGATCTCCATCCCTGCAATGTAGATTTCGAAACGCTCGACGAATTCCGGCTCGTCAATTTTGTTTTTGGAAAGAGGCGAGACCTCAACAGGATAGTCGTAGATGATGGTCGGATCAAAGAGCTGCTCTTCAACGTATCGCTCAAATAGTTCGACGAGCGCAATGCCTGGAGTGGTTTCTTTCGAATGCCGAAGCAGCCAGTCAGGATCCTTTACGTTCTCAATTGTTGGTTTTTCCGAATGCGGCCAGAACTCGACGAGTGCGTCGCGCATTGAGAATCGGCGGAAATGGTCGAAATCGATTGTGCGGCCCTGATACGAGATCTGCGCGGAGCGGGTTACATCGATAGCTGCCTGACGAAGCAGCTCGATGGATAGGTCCATCAGATCGCAATAATCCGCGTAAGCTTGATAGAACTCGAACATCGTGAATTCCGGGTTGTGTTGGGTCGAGATCCCCTCGTTCCGAAAGTTGCGGTTGATTTCGTAAACGCGCTCGATACCGCCGACCAGCAGGCGTTTCAAGTAGAGCTCGGGAGCGATTCGCAAATAGAGATCGAGGTCGAGCGTATTGTGATGCGTAATAAACGGGCGCGCCGCCGCCCCACCGTATAGCGGCTGCATCATGGGAGTCTCTACTTCCAAGAAGCCGCGGCTATCGAGTTGTCGGCGGAAGGACTGAATGACCTTGGAGCGGGTGAAAAAAACTTTGCGCACTTCGGGATTGGCAATGAGGTCCAGATATCGCTGGCGATACCGGGTCTCGACATCTTCGAGGCCGTGCCACTTCTCAGGCAACGGAAGGATGATCTTCGCTAGGAAGAATAGTTCTTCCACATGCACCGTAAGTTCGCCTGTCTTTGTGCGGAACAGATAACCTGCGGCGCCGATGATATCCCCGATGTCTAGCAACTCATAAAGCCTGTAGTTGCCTTCAGTAATCGCGTCTTTTTTGATGTAAACCTGGAGCTTCTCTCCATCCTGGACCAGATTGAGGAAACCTGCTTTTCCCATGCGCCGGATGGTTTGAATGCGGCCTGCGACACGAACCTGAATCCGATTGGCTAACTCTTCGGAAGTCTTGGAGCCGTATGCAGCCAGGATCTCTGGAATCCTGTGCGTGTAAGAGAACGCATGGCCGTACGGTTGGTATCCGAGTTGCCGGATCTGGCCAGCACGCTCATGGCGCTGGCCCAATAGTTCATCTTCCAATGCCAACGATGACACTCCTTGTGACCGCAGGTTCAGTAAATGTAAGGATATCTAGCGACGGACGATTAATTCGCGCAGATGATCGCGCGTGAGAAAAAATTTTACCGATCCAGCGTCCTGGAACAGCCTCTCTAAAAGCCGGTTATGGAAGAACTGGACATTCTGCTGGCCTCCGCGCGGCGAAACGAAGAGCGTCCTGTGATCCTGGACGCGATAGTTATACATCGGAATGCGGCTCGCCTTCTCATCTGCCCGAAAAAAAACCAGCATCAGCCCACCCGGACGCATTACTCGCAGAAGCTGAGACACTACTTGCTCCAACACGGGCGAAACCAGAAACTGGAGCGTATCCCAGACCAGTGCACCATCAAACGACTGATCCGGAAAAGTTAGCGTCTGGTCCATGAAGCGCTGAGCTTTGCTGGCGCTCTTTTGATCTTCAACAAAATCGTTTGCGAAGCATTGCTCCATCGTGCCCAGGATGTCGTCAGTCGAAATGCGATGCCCCAGCCCGGTGATAAAGCTCACATTCGCCTGACTCGCGCCAGACATGTCCAGAATTGAGAGGTTTGCCGAATTCTGCAACATGGCAGAAAACTGTTCGAAACCGCTGCTGTGACGACTCGTCGCGGCAGGAGCGTTTTTCTCCGACGCTTTGGTCAAATTTTCTTTAGCAGCGCCGCCGAATTTCATAGACAAGAAGCGAACGGGGCAGAACGAAGCAGACAATGCAAGGGAGATTCCAGACCAAGAACCGCGGAGGTGGTCCAGTACCCCCTTACTATTTTTACTTCAGCGTGCTTGCCGTACCCGCAGTAACCGGGGTCGGCGCAGGGGCAGGTTGCGTAGTCGGCTGACTGAGCGGTTGTGATTGAGGCTGCTGAGGACCCTTTACCGCCGGTGCTGCTTTCGAGATATCGATGCTGCCTTTAAAGTAGGCGCCATCTTCAATCACGATGCGGCTGGTCTTGATATCGCCGACAAGTTTCGCTTCCTTCTTGATGTCGATCTTGTCGGCTGCTTCCACATTGCCCTGAATGGAGCCGTGAATCACGATCTCGCGAGCTTTCAGATTGCTCTGGACACGCGCGTTGGGGCCGATAGTGAGGCGATGCTCGTGGCACTCCACCGTTCCTTCAACCTCTCCATCGATTGTTAAATCCTCGCGGGCAACGATCTGCCCTTTTACTGTTACATTCTTTCCCAGCGCTGCAGAGCCGCTTCGGACGGCGCCTGTCTCAGGCTCGAAAGTTCTGCTAGGTGTTGACATCGTACTGATTTCTCTCCTCTGTGGTTCCACCCCGGACCCGGTTGCTCCCGGCATGGCAGTCGGTCTCTCCGGTCTGAAAGGTAGTTCGTCTTCTTTTCGTTTGCTCCACATGCGAAGGGCGTCTCCTCGAAAATGCTCCATTCATGGTACTACTACTCGCGGTGTCTCAGCGCATATTACGGACAAACCTTATCCAGTCTACATGCCGGGTTAAGGGCTGAAACCGCCGCATGTCTGTGATAATAAGAACGGTGTCACGAACTCGCGAGCTTGAAGCGCGATTAGAAAGAGCTGAACAGCAATTGCGTCTCTTTCAGCGTGTAAGCCGGCTGATGACGCGGGACATCGACCTGGAAGACATACTTCATGAAATCGTCGATTTGGTTCAGGAATTCCTGGAATGTGATTCATGCCTGGTCTACCTTGTGGAAGACCGCGAGTTGGTCCTGCACGCATCGAATGAGCCGACACGAAAAAACATCGGGAAAGTGCGGCTGAGACTGGATGAAGGTCTAACGGGTTGGGTGGCTCGTGAGCGCCGGCTTCTGGCGATTTCGCGTGAGGCTTACAACGATCCCCGGTTCAAATACTTCAAAGATCTGCCGCAAGATACCTTTGAAGCGTTCCTCTCCGTTCCGATAATTTCGCAGAACAAGGTGGTAGGCGTGATCAATGTGCAGCATCGGGCGGCGCATACTCATTCCGGGAATGATATGGAGATGTTGGGAACGTTGGGCGAGCAGATTGGCTGTCTGCTGGTGCTCTCGGCACAGAAGAGCGCAGCGGCCTCAAGCCTTAGTTTGTAAACGCGCCGGGGCCACTCCGCGATTTGAAAGACCCGCTTGCTTGGCCGGTTTTTCGGATTTCACGGCGGTATGGCTGGCGACGTAAGCATTCGCGGTACTCTGAGAACGATTTTTGAAGCCGTGCTAAGATCTCACGATTTTGCGCAAGTGGCCGATGATCGATCTCGAGTACTGGAAGTAAATCGCGGGTTGTAGAAGTTACAAAAACTTGATCGCTTTCTTCTAAATCCGAAGGAGTAAGTTCACGCTCTACGATGGTGAGCCCCTGGACGTGAATTTGCTCCAGCAAAATGGCGCGTGTAACTCCGGCCAGACAGCCCGACGATTCAACCAGAGGCGTCCAGACCTGACTTCCCTGAATGACGAAGATATTGGCAGATGTGCATTCGCTTACTTGACCACGTTCATTAAGCAATACAACTTCGTCGAAACCCTGCTCATGCGCTTCTTCATAGCATGCGAGGTTTTGCGCCCATGAGGTCATTTTTATTCCAGCGAAAGGAGACAAGGCGTGCCTGCCGTGGGGCATGTAGCTCAGCTTCACTCCTTCACCCCAATCGGTGAGAGCTGCCGTAAATGCGATCACATCCGATTCGCGCGCCGGTTGCGGGCCTTCAAACAAGCCGCCTTTATTGCGGACAACCGCAACTCTGAGTGTGGCGTCAAACGCCTGATTTGCGTGGATCAGACGCAGCAGCGCTTTCTCGAGCTCCGGCGCCGGAATATCGAACGATACATGCATCCGAGCGGCATCCCGGGCCATGCGATCGTAATGGCGTTCGTAAGCGAATAGAATACCTTGGCAGACGCGAACTGTACTGAACACTCCCCACCCGTTCATAAATCCGACTTGGCCAGGTGAAATAAGAGCCTCGCTCGTGTCCCGGACATCGGAATTGTGAAGTAAGTGTGGGTGCACTATCCGATCTTATCGGAGGCTACCGTGCTTTTGTCGATTGCATGCGACAGATACGCGAACAAGCCTCGAAGAGCCTTTCCGCGATGACTGACCGCAAGCTTCTCTTTCGGGTTTAGTTCTGCGAACGTGCGGCCTAATGAAGGATAGAAGAACAACGGGTCATAGCCGAATCCTTGATCGCCGCGTGAATGAGTGAGGATTTCACCTTCGGCGACACCTCGAACCGTGGTTAGGACGCGGCCGGCACGCGCCAGGGCCACGACACAGACGAAACGGGCCGCCCGGTTCTCCTGATTCTCTAAACTCCGCAAGAGCAAGTCATTGTTCTCGGCATCGGTTGCATTCGGCCCGGAGTAACGGGCGGAGTAGATGCCAGGAGTGCCACCGAGTGCGGCCACCTCGAGCCCGGAGTCATCTGCCAGCACGAGTCCTGGAATAAAAACCGAGTAATATGCAGCCTTGCTCGAGGCGTTTTCTTCGAAACTGCTGCCGGTCTCCTCGGGGGGTAGAAGCTGCTCCAATCCAGGGAAAGCCTGAATGCGTCACGTGAGTCGCGCCTGATTGGCGGCCCGCCAAAAAAATTTCTTCAAGTTTCGCTCGATTACTCGAACAGGCGTAAACCGTCATGCTGCGGGGCGACTCGCGAGTACCTGCTCCTGAAGCATGCGCAGTTCGCTGATGCCATTACGAGCGAGGCTCAGAAGATCAGCCATCTGCAAGTCCTGAAATGGGGTCCGTTCCGCGGTGGCTTGGATCTCGACAAATTTGTTCGAGCCGGTCATAACAAGATTCATGTCGACATCGGCGCGCGAGTCTTCTTCGTAAGACAAATCGAGCATCGGTACTCCGGCCACAATCCCGGCGCTAGTAGCGGCGACGGAATCCAACAGCGGCGATTTAGATATGACCTTGAACCTGACTAGCGTTCGGAGGGCTATGGCCAAGGCTACATAAGCACAGGTAATGGCTGCAGTACGAGTGCCGCCATCGGCCTGCAGAACGTCACAATCGACGATCACACTTCGCTCACCGAGCGCGGCCAAATCCACTATCGAACGCAGCGATCGGCCGATCAGACGTTGTATTTCATGAGTCCGGCCGGATGGCTTGCCTTTCGTGATTTCGCGCGGCGTGCGGGTCACGGTGGAACGGGGCAGCATGGAATATTCGGCCGTTACCCAGCCCCTTCCCGTGCCGCGCAGAAATCCTGGAACGCTATCTTCAATTGTGGCCGCGCACAAAACTCGAGTGTTTCCGGCCTCGATCAGCGCGGATCCCTCCGCCGTCACAAGATAGTCGGGCAGTATCTTAGTCGGCCGAAGCTGATCGCCCAATCTTCCGTCGCTTCTCATTTTGGTTCGACAGTCTTTCTATTTTGTCGCATCGCTTCGAGTATTCCCGCATCCACGCGCAGGGTGTACGCTGAACCTGAGATGCCAGTGTGAATCCTGGCTCGAAAAGGAGAGTCGTCGTGCTTCCTTTGAGATTCGCCCATTTTCGCGCCTATCCAGCAATTTCGTTGGCTGCCTTTGCCGTTTTCGCGCTTTGCTGGTCCAGCGCGGCCGCGGATTCTCCATCGGCCTATGTGCGAGTCAGCCAGATTGGATACGAATCAGGTAGCGGTCCTTTTCGTGCGTATCTGATGTCCACGGCTGCGGAGCCCGGCGCTACATTCTGCGTTCGCAACTCTCGAGGGAAGATCGCCTATTCGGCTGCCATAGGCCCGCTACTCGGTACATGGAGCAACAGCGAGACGCTAAACTACCGAGTCTATGCTCTCGACTTCAGCGTTCCCGGATGCGAGACGTATAAGATTTCGGTCTCGGGTCCAACGCCCGCTACTTCGCCCCGCTTTCCGGTTGACACTCGCGAGGCGCTCTACTCTGGTCTGCTTTTGAACACGAAATTCTTCTATGAGACCGAACGCGATGGACCGGACTACATTCCCAACGCGCTACGTAATGCACCCGGCCATCTGAATGACGAGCACGCAACTGTGTACAAAACGCCGCCGCTGGACAGCAACGACAATATCGCTACTACCGGCGCACCCCTGACATCGACGGGAACGGTGATTGATGCAGCCGGCGGATGGTGGGACGCCGGTGACTACATGAAGTATGTCGAGACGATTAGCTATACCATTGCGCTACAGGAGATTGGCATTCGTGATTTCCAAAATCAAATGGGCACCGGCGCTCCAGTTCATCCCGCGGCGCCCCCTGATTCCATTTCTTACGCCGGAAACGCATCGGGATCTCCTTCGTCCTCCAACTTCACGGATGAGGCGGAGTTTGGCATCCGGTTTCTGATGAAAATGTGGGACGACAACTCGCGCACGCTTTATTACCAGGTTGGCAACAGCCAGGATTGGGACAATTTCAACCTGCTCAGTGATTACGATATCTGGCGTCTGCCGCAGGCCGATGATACCTGGGAGGGATGCAACGGCAGTGCAAGGTTTATCTGCCACCGTCCGGCCTTTGTCGCCGGACCCGCGGGTTCGAAGATAAGCCCGAATCTGGCGGGCCACCTGGCTGCGGATTTCGCCGTCTGCTACCAACTCAATCGCACGGCCAAGCCCGATCTCGCGAATCAGTGTCTAAAGAGTGCGGAAGATATCTTCGAACTCGCGGACACGTCTTTTGCGGATCCAGCTTCCTCGGTGGGCGCTGGCTCGTGTACATCGGGGTGCCTGCTCACTATCATTCCGTTTGATGGTTATCCCGAAACTGTTTGGGACGATGACATGGAACTCGGCGCAGCAGAACTCTACTTTGCGCTGCACTGCGCCCAAAAAGCTGGCGAACTGCCCAGTGGACTGCCGCATACGGATCCCTCGCACTACCTGGCCCAAGCCGCGCAATTCGCCCGGAATTACATCACCAGGATTTACGAAACCGGCAATACGGACACCCTCAACCTCTACGACGTAAGCGGCCTCTCGCACTTCGAGCTGTATCGGGCGCTCGCCCTGGCCGGGAATCCAAGCGGTTTAGCTATCACTCAGTCCGGCATTCGCGATCAGTTTCTGAAACAGGTGGGAGACGCCGTTAGCCAGGCGAAGACAGACGCTTGGGGTTTCGGAGCTTCCTGGAGTAGCGATACTATCTCGCATGGCGCCGGGCTTTCCGTGATGGCGAGTGAAGCCTATGATCTAACTGGCGGCAGTGGTTACGACTTCTACTCGCAAAGATGGATGGCCAATGTTCTGGGGGCGAATGCCTGGGGATCGTCGTTCATTGTGGGCGATGGATCGGCGACGTTTCCAAATTGCATTCAACACCAGGTTGCGAACTTAGCTGGAGCCCTGGACGGAACATCCGGCGGAACTCCCGTCTTGTGGGGTGCTGCTTCCGAAGGACCTTCTGGCGCAGCGACGTCCGGGTTTGTCACCGGAATGATTAATTGCCGGGCAAACGGCGCAGATCCGTTCAAAATATTCAACGGGAATGATGGCGCTTACAATCCATCCCAAGACGCCGTGTACAAGGACAACATGCAGTCTTACAGTACTACTGAGCCGGCCATCGATCTTACTGCAACTTCATTTTTGATGTGGTCCTGGAGGCTGGCTGGCCACCCGAGTGATGACGACTGATGAGCGTTAACAATTTAGCTGGGGCGGTTCCGCTATCCCGCGGAATGAAGCGAAGCGAAAAAGAAAAAGCCTGCAATCGCCAGTGCAATAAGCAGCAAAATCAAGCAGGGAATCGCGCCTTGCCGCGGCATGGCGGAGCCTTTGGTCTCGCTTGCTTTCTTTTTGATTTTCGGTGCAGCCATTCAAAAGGCGCGATATGTGGTCAGTCGGATCTGACCTTCCTGCCTACTTCTTGAACAAGCTATCAAACGCCGCGCGCGCATCATTCGCGTTGCGAGGTGCCGGAGTAGCTCCATTCTCGCCAGCCTTACCGACCCGGCCAGAAGGCAGTGCATCGCGAGCAACTGTTACCCTCGGAGAGAAAAACTCACACGTATTGGCCTGATCCTTCAGCGGAATGCGCACAGCTATCGGCTTCACGCATTGGAACCGGGTAGAGGGCTCGAAATTCACGCATTGCTTGCAACAGTGCAGAGCTGCGTGGCATTTTGGGCATTCACCCTTGAAGTCGATATCCGCGGCTAACGTGACACCACAATTGAAGCATCTCGACGCGACTAGGTTTTCTACTAGGCGCGGGAGCTTTGGTCCGGTGATATCGAGCGGAGGCTTAGGACCTGTTGGCCGTTGTCGTTCTGAGTTATAAGGTGCGGACCCCCGGTCTGAATCCTGATAACCGCGTTGTCGATATTTACGATCTCCGTCCATGATTGGTGACGGGCTCCTTGGAACACTCAGTACGGAATGAGAACACAGAGCGAGGCAGTGTAACTCTTGCTTACTGGACGTACATCAAGCGCAGTTTCCAGTACTTAGAAGAAAAAAGTTTCCCAGTGGCGCTGGAATTCTCAATTGAGAATGCGGGGCCTGAATTGGAAGGACTTGGTAGCAGATCCCGCCTGCACCTACTTAACTATGTACCACGAATTCAAGCAATTTGCTAGCGCTATATCTAACTTTCTTATCGGCACCTAAATTTCAATCCGAAACCCACTTGAGTAGTGAATTACAAGGCCGCGTAAGGGGATTATCGAAATGGTTGGGACTGATACGCACGGAGTAGCCCACTCGCCCGGTTTCTTGCACGGTAAATTCGTTGGCAAACACGACTGCATTCCCATGCTCCTCAACCGGCATAAGGGGCAGGGTATAGGTGCCTTGTAGCTGCCCGTTCACTCCAACGTGGCCAATTACAGCTTCGACACGGACGTCTGACGGTTTAAGGCCCGCCAGATCCACCGTCGCCCGTAGTGGCACGGCTGAGCCGCTCATTACGTGATCGCCAGGGCCGTCTCCAAAATCGACAAATTTAATCAAATTCCAAGCCTGGCTCATGCGCTTGTCCCAAAGCGTCTTCTCACGCGCCGCTTCGAAATTGTTCACCGAGATGTTCGTCCACAAGTCGTGCGCGGGTTGATATAGCTCAGACATGTACTCCGCGACCATTCGGCCGCAACTGAAGCGAGGCGTAATGTTCGCTATGCAAGTTTTCATTCGGCGCACCCATTCAGCCGGCAGTTCCTGTTCAGAATCGCGGTAGAAGAGCGGAACGATATCGTTTTCCAGCATTGAATAGATGGAACTGGCGTGAATGTCGTCCTGGTCCTCGGTATAAGGAATCCGGTCCCCGATCGCCCAGCCACCGGACAGCTCATAGCCTTCGTCGAACCATCCGTCAAGTGTGCTGAGACTCAAGACACCATTCATCGACGCCTTCATCCCGCTCGTGCCGCAGGCTTCTTCGCCGCGCCGGGGCGTGTTAAGCCAGAGATCAACGCCTTGAACCATCTCGCGCGCAACTTGAATGCTATAGTCTTCGACAAAGATCAGGCGATTGGAGAGTTCGGGATCACGCGACAGGCTTACGATCTCCCGGATGAGCGTTTTGCCGGGATGATCCTTTGGATGCGCTTTGCCGGCGATGACGATCTGCACCGGCATACTGGGATTGTTGATAATCTTCTTCAAGCGATTGACATCGCGAAACAGCAAAGTGGCGCGCTTGTAAGTGGCAAAGCGGCGCGCGAAACCGATAGTGAAGACGTCCGGATCGAGGACTTCCGAGAGACGCCGCACCTCGGGCGCAGACGCTTTCCGCCGCACAGCCGATTCAAACGCACGCTCGCGAACAAACGTGACCATGCGCCGCTTGCGCTTGCGGTGCATCTCCCACAATTCCTGCGTCGGAATTTCGTGGACAAGCTCCCACATTTTAGTGTCTTCGAGACGCTCGCGCCAATCCGGCTGCAGGTATTGATCGTAAAGGCTTGCCAGATCGCCGTTTATCCAGGTCGGCGGGTGAACGCCGTTGGTTATGGAAATGATCGGCACTTCATCAACCGGCAAACGGGGCCATAGGTCCTGGAACATTTCCCTTGAAACAGAACGATGCAGCGCACTGACGGCGTTGCGGAAGGCCGATGTTTTTAGGGCCAGCACTGCCATCGAGAACCGCTCCGCCGCATCTTGCAGATTCCTGCGCCCCAAAGCAAGAAATTTTTCGAACGGAAATCCAGCTTGTTCGCAGTAGCGTCCGAAATATTCGTACATCAGGCTAGAGTCAAACAGGTCAATACCCGCCGGAACCGAGGTGTGGGTGGTGAATACGTTGCTGACACGCGTTGCCTCGAGTGCCTGATCGAACGTGAGGCCCTGCTCTTGCATTAAGACGCGAACGCGCTCTATAGCGAGGAATGCCGAGTGCCCTTCGTTCATGTGATGAACGGTGGGCTGGATGCCGAGCTTTTTCAGCGCGCGTAGGCCGCCAATACCGAGCACAATCTCTTGGCGGATGCGCTTGTGAATATCGCCGCCGTACAGCTGATCCGTGATTTCGCGATATTCCGGTATGTGGTTTTGCGGAATGTTGCTGTCCAGCAGCAGAAGCCTCACGCGCCCCACGTCGATATGCCAAATTTTTAAAAAGATTTCTCCGTTCGGCAGCTCAACGCTGACCAGAATCTCCTGTCCCTGGTGGTCGGTGCATGGGCGCACAGGCAGCGTGTAGAAATCGTTTACTGGATTGCTTTCCTGCTGCCAGCCATCGGGATTCAGAAACTGCTTCAAGTAGCCGCGCTGATACAGAAGACCCACCCCGGTCAACGCGAAATCAGAGTCGCTGGCAGCCTTCAGATGATCGCCCGAGAGCAAGCCCAAACCACCCGAGTAGATCTGCAGACAGTCGAGAAGCCCGTATTCCATCGAGAAATAAGCGATCTGCGGATTACTCTTACCCGGGGCTGCTGCCTGCAGATAGCTGTCGTGACGTTCGCATGCCCGCCGATACAAGAGCAGAAATCGCGCGTCTGCCGCGGCCTTATCCAGTG
Organism: uncultured Acidobacteriaceae bacterium; assembly: GCA_963771565.1. GTDB lineage: Bacteria > Acidobacteriota > Terriglobia > Bryobacterales > Bryobacteraceae > Bog-105. The sequence goes on along the minus strand of CAVYUB010000022.1, from coordinate 273,734 downwards.
CCGCCTGCGAGATGCGCCCTAGCAACTGAATCGGGTTATGATTGCAGTCCTTCCAGAGCGTTGGCTCCAGGCGTCGGAACAGAGACCGGATCGAGTGATCCCAACTCCACAGCAAATTGTACGCGAGCTCGGATAAACGGTTCAGCGCAGGAGGAAGGGCTGGACGAACCAGGAACTCTTTCAATGGCTGAATCTGATAGGGCATTCGGTGCTAATAAAGAGTAGTGCTAGAACGTTTCTAAAGATAGCAGAGATTTAGAGAGTACAGGTCGAGAGAAGACTACGCCTACCCTTGAATCTAAAGCCATTTTCGCATGTTGATAATTAAACAGGAGAAAAACCAGAGCTGTCCTATCTATCTTTTCGCGCGGTCAGCTACTGCGTTGACGGGCGCACAATCCTCGACCGGCTGAGCTTGGAAGTTGAACGCAGCGAGACGCTCGTGTTACTGGGGCGCAGCGGCTCGGGAAAAACCACGGCCTTACGGCTCATCAACCGCATGCTCGAGCCGACGAGCGGCAGCATATGGATTGATGGGCAGGACACGACCGCCATTAATCCCATCGAGTTGCGGCGTCGGGTGGGCTACGTGATTCAGGAATTTGGGCTTCTGCCTCACTGGACCATCGAGCAAAATGTCGCTTTAGTGCCACGGCTTCTCGGCTGGCCGCCGGAAAAACAGCGTCAGAGAGCCACGGAACTGCTTCAACAAGTTGGATTAAAACCCGAAGAGTTAGGCCCCAGGCTGCCGCATCAGCTTTCGGGAGGACAGCGGCAGAGAGCAGCGGTTGCCAGGGCACTCGCCGCGGAACCACCGTTGCTGCTATTCGATGAGCCTTTCGGGGCACTTGATCCGGTGACGCGCCACGAAATGCAGGAGCAATTCATAGAGTTACGGAAGCGTTACAATGTTGCCTCTGTGTTTGTCACGCACGACTTGGTCGAGGCGCTCACGATTGCCACCAGAATCGCGGTGCTCGACCGGGGCAAGTTGGAGGTTGTGGCGCCTCCGGAGGAATTCTTCAGCGTGAGGACGCCCGTGGCACGCGCGTTTTTGGATACGCTGCCGGTGAAGATGTGGAAGAGAAGCAAGGCCTGATTTGCGCAAAAAATCGACGGGCTTGCTGAATCATCTGGGTGGTTGTTGAGCATCAACCGAAGTGGTTTTCAACCATTAAAGGAGAACAAATTGTGAGCACCGCAACACACAGCCTTGAAGTGAAAGCGCTTGATGACCAACTTAACAAGCAGATTCTGTCGGGAGATGCGCTGGGAGCGTTTGAGACCTTCTACGCGGACGAAGTCGTGATGCAGGAGAATTCGGACGAGCCGCGCGTGGGAAAGGACGTTAACCGCAAGCTTGAGCAAGACTTCTTCTCGTCCATCGAGCAGTTCCACGGAGCAAAGGTTCTCGGAAGCGCCGTAAACGGAGACACCTCGTACTCGGAGTGGGAGTATGAATTCACACCCAAGGGCGGCAAGCATGTGAAATTGACTCAAGTTGCTGCGCGGCGCTGGAGAAATGGAAAAGTCGTTCACGAGCGCTTTTATTACAACAAGGCTTAAAGCAGATTGCGGCTCATCAGCCCTGGAGGGAAGCTCTTTGCAGCCAGCTTGGTAACGGAAGCGGCCAAGACATGAGCGAAAGGTGATCGTAGGCCCAAAAATTGATGAGTTGAAGTCCGCGCGTGCTGGCCAGTGCGAATTCACGTGGCCACGGGCAGGTTCCGTTGAACCAAGGGACCAGATAAGCTACATCGGCTTTGTCCCAGGACATGGGAGTCGTAAGTGCGAACACGACCGCCTCATGCGCTAAGTCCATCTGGAGATAAGTAGCGCTCCAACTAAGTGCCTCGACTTTAAAGCGGTCGAGCCCGCTTCCGGCTTTGGCCTGCCATTCCGGAGGCAAGTTCACAGCCGCGTTCAGCCGGCCGCCTTGCGGATACTGAACACCGGGACCGAGCAAACAAATTGGATGGTTCACGTCATTCGGATAGAGTATTTCGAATTTGGTATCGGGATATTGTGCGAGAACAGCGGCCCGAATCGCATCAATGTGAGTCTTGAGGCGAGCCGCCAGAAAACTTGCGTCCGCACCGCCGTTCACTGCCGGGTCGTCATCCTGGCAAGTGAATTTGTAGAGAGGGCGGCCGAGAGCAGATTGAGCTGCTGCAGCGGTGACCTGATCGTAGTACGCCATAGAGCCTCCGCGCACTTGCCCGGAGCCTGACACCCAATTCCCGTTTGGAGAGACGGGCACACTGAAATTCAAGGAATCTATCACCGTGATGGGCCAAGTTCCATTGGCGGATGTACATCCTGTCACGCCAGTAATAACGACGCGATCGCCAGTCGCCATCCCGTGAGGATTGGCAACTCCGATTGTTACCGGATCGGAAGAACATGATGCGACAGCTCTGCGCCATCGAAGAAAAGAACCACCATAGAAATTCGCCGAATTGCAGCCATGGCGTAAGACCCGCTGCGCTCTGCAGACCGGCCATTACGGTGTAGACGGATATCTGAAAATTCGTCATGTTGTCGATGAAGGCGCATTGCGACGACAGCAGATGGGCAAAGCCGGTATCCGTTGTGACCGGGCTCCCGTCGTAGAAGCGGGCTTCCCACGCGTTGGCGATGGTGCCGTCATCCGGCGGGTACACAAGCTCCATCGAAAACGAAGTCGTGATCAGCAGGCCGGCAGCTTGCACCTCTTTGAAGAGATCGGCGTGCCACTGGCGAATGGGAAAGTTGATGGGGTTGGCAGCGGAAGGATCTACTTGCCAGATACCGTCGGCATTTTGGTCGGGGCTGCTTGAAATCGTCATTGTTCCCGCTGCGGTGATTACATTCGGCCCAGGCTGTACCGTGACGTTCCAATTCGGAGTGCGGGTAGAAATCGTAACTTGGCCTTCGCCGGTGTGCTCGGCCGAGACGGAAACAGTGGCGGAATTGATGTAGAAGACGAAGTGCTGAGCAATCGTGTCGACCGAGTCCCAGGTAATGACGGACTTACTGATGATGAAAGTGTCAATCTCGATCTGCGCTCGGTCGTTGTTCGCCCACGTTCCACCGAACGTGACGACTACGGGATTCCAGATTGCACCCATGCGCTTGCGCTGATTCCACCAGAAGACGCCCAGATATTCGTTCAACTGTCCCTTGAATCCAAGTTTCTGAATATGCCAGAGAAGCCGTTGCGGGCTCATCTTATAAGTGGCATCGGTATCGAAATCGAGCGCCGGACTGACGTTGTCGTACCTTACCATGGCATCCTCGATATCGGCCGTGGGCACCGCAGCTTCGATGTAGTCAAAGATGAAATTGAAACCGCTTACATCCTTTCCATTGACGATTAAGTGGGGCTGATGATTCACATTCTCAACGGTGAATGTGACGGTATGACTACCGGCAGCCACTCCCGCGCGCACAAGCCGCCGCGTCACAACTTCGGAGCCGACGTTCAGAAAGCAATCGAGATCCGTAGGCGAGTCGCCATCAACCGTCATGCTTACAATCCCGCGGTCCGTGTACAGCGATGTCCCCAAGTAGAGGTCATGTGCCTGCTTTGTCGTGTAAGAGACCGTGACCGAATCACCCGGCTCGGCTGTAACTCTTGCAAACCCATGCCAGTAATTGTTAGCACCCTTAACTTTCCAACCGGCGCCCGAGTAGGTACAGGCCCCACTTTCGTCATTGCCTATGCGGAGACTACCAGGCCCTGCAATTTGGAGAGTTCTTACATTGTTGGGATCAGCCACCGACCAGTTGCTGAAAGTCGCGGTCCATTCGGTGTCATTGTAGAGACCGCTAGCGGGCAGCCTTGGTGCAACTGTAATCCATGCCTGACGGATCTGATCGATTCCAAGCGCCGAAAAATCAAGCGAGATATTCCAAGTGACGTTATCGGAGTTCCCCCCGGCTAACTGCAACACTGGATTGTCTACCTGAAGCCGTATGTTTCCAGGCCTCACGACCATGTAAATGCCGAGGCCGTTGCCATCGGAGCCGCCGTATTCCGCGAAGATACGGAACGGATGTCTGAGAGCCTGCGTCGCCGGTGAGGGTGAGGGTGGTTGGGCTGTTTACAGCTGCGACGGTGAAAGCCATACCGGCGATATAGATTGTTGAGCCTGCGGCGATTCCCGGAAACTTGGTACCGATCGGTACCACTCAACATCAACACCGGATGACATTCACCCGACCCGTTCGTGCGTTCTTCAGTGTTAGCGCTCCGCTGCCGTCAACCGAGGCGATCACCGATACGCTGCTCTGCTCGTAGGTCCACCAATTATAGGAATTGATCGCATTGGCGAACCATTGGGCCACGTCGGCCGCGAGTTTCCCCGCCGCCTGCGATGAAATCAAAGTCCGCATTGTTTACGAACAAAGTCAGGCGGTCATAAATAATACAGCCTCCCGGAGCGCTGAACGTGTAAGTTCCTTGCGCTACGGAGTAATTGCCCGAAACGAGCGTGGCATAGTCCCAAAGCCGAGGCTGGCTGCTAACGCCGAGCGGATCGAGGACATCCAACTGCGCCCAATCGATCCACGAAAATTTTGCTGAGTCGATAGGCTGAAGTCCCTCGTAGCTGAGATCGAAATTCAGCACCATCCCGGAGAGATCGAAGTTGGGCAGATATCTGACCGAATAGTGCTCGAACGTGTTGTCTGCCTCGTAAAGAACGAGCACGCAGAAATCTGCCATATCGCGGAACACACCGTTGACTGTAAACCCGGTTGGGCTGGTTTGGCAAAGCGAAGCCGCAGCACCTGTGCCGTCAAAGCCGCGCAGGTAAAGCGTTCGGTCTGGCTGCAGCTTAAGGATTTGTTCTGTGCTCATAGGCGACGGCGATTGCGCGAGCGTTGCTTCACTTCCGGCTCCGAGTTTGGCCGAGGCACATATGAGCGCTCTAGTGCCGGGCGGAGAAGTTATTGAATTTAAGCTAAATATAAAACCTTCTGAAAGGGTGAACGAATCACGGAAGGGGCAGGGGCTTGGCAGTAACTCAGTGGCACCCCGTACTATGGTTCGTGGACCCGATCGTCCTTAAGAGCCTTCTGAACGACGTGGCCGAGCTCACGGGCGAACATCTCGTGCTCGTGATGATCTCTTCCGCAATAGCCGTGCTGATCGGCGTCAGTGTCGGCATTGCAGGCACTCGGCGGGCAACGCTCCGGCGCATATCGCTGACCGTTGCGAATGTCTTGCAAACTATCCCGAGTCTCGCGCTGTTCGGGTTCTTGCTTCCCATTCCGTTCATCGGCGGAATAGGGAAACGAACGGCCATCATCAGCCTCGTCCTTTACTCGTTGCTCCCGATTTTGCGGAACACCATCGTCGGAATCGCGAGCGTGGATGCGCCCGTGCGCGAGGCTGCTATCGCGATGGGCATGACGGACGGGCAACTGCTTCGCATGGTGGAGCTGCCGCTTGCGGCACCCACGATCATCGCCGGCGTTCGCATTGCGCTGGTAACGAATATCGGCACCGCTGTAATCGCCGCGGTAATTGGAGGAGGAGGTCTCGGAGTCTTGATTTTCCGAGGAGTCGCATCCGTAGATACGCTGCAAATTCTCGCCGGAGCGATTCCCGCAGCCGCTTTGGCGCTAATCGCCGACGCCGGCATGGGCGTCCTAGAGCGCAGAATAGGGAGAAGATGAAGCGGACTATTGCGGTTCTGTTTTGCGCTGCATCCTTGTGGTCGTGTTCACGCCAGGGAGCAATCGTCGTCGGATCGAAAAATTTCACCGAGCAGGTCATCTTGGGAGAGATTGCCGCGCAACAACTCGAGCGCAAGCTGCATACACGCGTGGAGCGCAAACTCAATCTCGGTGGCACGCTGCTGGCCCATGAAGCCTTAATACAAGGCCAGATCGATTTGTATCCCGAGTACACGGGCACCGCAAGCAGCGCCATCCTGAAGCAGAAGGTCCCAGACGATTCGGCAAAAGCTTATATGGAAGTGAAAGACGAGTATCGAGAGCGCTTTCATTTGCTGTGGCTTCCGCCACTAGGCTTCAACGATACATTCGCGATGGTGGTGCGCAGAGAGGATGGGCAGCGGCTGAGCAGGCCTGAATTATCCGCGGCCGAGACACGTGCCTGGCGGCTAGGTGTCGGATATGAGTTTCTGACTCGACCCGATGGGCTACGCAAGCTGAACGAGGTCTATCCGCTGCATTGGCAGGGTACGCCCAGAAGTATGGACCTCGGCCTGTTGTACCAGGCACTCGCAAACAAGAAAATCGACATGGCAGCTGCAAATTCTACAGACGCACCTTTGAGCGAGCCGAAATTTATGGTTCTCGCCGACGACAAGAAAGCGTTTCCACCTTACAATGCCTGCTTTGTGGCGCGAGAAAACTTGCTTCAGCAGAACGCTGCGGTCAAATGGGCATTGACCATGCTGTCCGGCCGCATTAGTGAGGAGACCATGCGCGCTCTGAATCGGCGCGTGGACGTGGATCATCAGCCGGTACCGCGCGTAGTCAGGGACTTCCTTGCCAACGAACCTTGAGAACCTCATCTGGGTACCGTAGCTATAATCAGTTGGCCCTTCCTGAATGATCAACAAGCTCGTTTTAGAAAATCTGAAACATCGCTGGGTTCGTACTTTACTGAGCGCCTTGGTTGTGGGCGTTCAAGTAATGTCGATTCTCACGCTCATTGGCCTCAGCCGGGGAATGCTGCAGGAGTCAGCTTCGCGCGCGAAAGGTACCGGAGCAGACATTTTTCTGAAGCCGGACACCCAAGGTAGCTTCTCATTCTCGACCGGGCAGTTGAATGAAAAGTTCGTCGAATTCGTCCGAAAGCAGCCGCACGTCAAGCAGGCGGTTGGTGTGCTCATGATCCCCGTTGAGTTGGTCACTCCCATCAATGGAGTGGATATTCCGGAGTTTGAAAAGATAAGTGGCGGGTTCCGGTTTTTGCAGGGAGGCCCGCCGCAAGGGCCCGGACGATTTGATAGTCGACGAATACTACGCCCGTCAGAATAAGCTGCACGTTGGACAAACCGTGAAGCTATTGAATCACAACTGGCGGGTCTGCGGTATCGTCCAAGGCGGAATGCTTGGCAGGCTGATCGTCCAGCTTTCCACTCTTCAACGTTTGACGGGAAACGCGAACCCCCCGCGCGTGTCGGAGATTTTGGCTAAACTGGATAACCCGGCCCTCACGGATCAGGAAGTTGCTTACCTCAATCGCCTGCTGCGGGGCAATCTTCAGGCGATCTCAATGGAAGCCTTCGTATCACAATTCAGCGTCAACAATATTCCGCAGTTGAGAGCCTTCATAGATGTGATTATCGTCATCGCGGTCGTGGTTGGATTTCTCGTCGTATTCCTCTCTATGTACACGGCCGTGGTGGAGCGTACGCGTGAGATCGGCATCTTAAAGGCGCTCGGGGCCAAGCCTTTTACAATTTTGGACATTCTTGTGCGTGAGGCAATTGTTCTGGCCCTAGTTGGTTGCGCCATAGGCATTGCGTTCTCGTTTGGAACTAAGGCGGTGATCATGACTTTCATGCCCGCTTCGTTGCATGTGGTGAATGTACCGGATTGGTGGCCGATTGCCGCTGCGATCGCGCTTGGGGGAGCGTTGCTCGGCGCCGCTTATCCGGGCCTGAAAGCTGCGCGCCAAGATGCGATTGAAGCGCTCGCCTATGAGTAACGCGGTGTCCAATAGGGACGGCTGCGCGGCGGTCCGGAACAGGTCATTCGTGTACGCGGGCTTCAAAAGATTTATCACGTCGGCGATGTCGAGGTGCCAGCGCTGCGCGGTGTCGACCTTGACGTAAAGCGCGCTGAGTTCCTGGCGATAATTGGCCCTTCCGGCTCCGGCAAATCGACGCTTTTTCACATTCTCGGTGGCCTCGCGCCTCCCACGGCTGGCGAGGTGTTCATTGAAGGTGTAGACCTGCGGAAGCTAACAGAATCCGAGCGTACGGAAATGCGGCAGAAGAAAGTCGGTTTTGTTTTTCAGAAGTACAATCTGCTGCCTACGCTTACGGCGAAAGACAATATAGCTATCGCGCAAGCACTTTCCGGAACCAACTCACCACCCCCGAATTTCGACGAGATTCTGCAGCTTTTGGGCATTAAGCAGCGCCTGAATCACAAGCCACGCGCCCTCTCCGGCGGAGAGCAGCAACGCGTAGCGATTGCGCGTGCGCTCGTGAACCAACCAGCAATCCTGTTAGCTGACGAGCCTACGGGCAACCTCGATACCGCAAACTCAAACGCGGTTCTAGAAATCCTTCGCGATCTGAATAAGCGGCAGCGTCAAACGATTCTCATGATCACGCACAACCCTGAAGCTGCGGCCTTTGCCGACCGCACAGTCACCATGCGAGATGGGAGAATTGTGGCCTCCTAGAGCGCATAATGCCGCGATCATCGAAGGGCAGAATCGCCCACGTTTTGCCATGGGAATCGATTGGCGGAACTGAGCTTCAGACGCGGCGGCTTGCTCAAGCGGCTGACGAACTGGGCTATTCAAATATCATTTATGTTCCAGCAGGCGGCGATAAGACACGGATGCTGTTTAGAGACGCCGGCTTCGACGTTTTCGAGTACGAACAAGTTCAGCCTAGCTACTCCAAACCGAGCCGGTATGTAAGGGCTTCTCGCGAGTTGGCAGCGAGCCTGCGCAAGAACAATATCCAGGTACTCCATTGCGCCGACGTTTTAGCGGCGCACTTCACAGGAGTTGGAGGCCGGTTGGCGGGAGCAAGAGTCATCAGTCACGTGCGCAATCACTATCCTCATTTCCCATTGAGAGATAAAACCTTTCTGATGACAGTCGAACGCTTCATCTTTGTTTCGAAGAATACTCGTGAAAGCTTTGGAATGCAAAGGGCGAGAGCTCGTTCGAGAGTCCTCTACGATCTTCCCGGTGCAGTTTTCAAACCGCTCGAAAACCGCGAGAGTGCCCGCAGCAATTTCGGCTTACCGCGCGATAGTCACGTGTTCGGAATGGCTGCTCGCGTTTCTCCTCAAAAGGATTTCCCCACTTTGATCCGGGCCGCTGCGATTGTGGCCGAGAAGCTACCCAATTGCGCTTTTCTTATCGCTGGCGACCATCAAGCGGAGCCTGCACATCGCAGCCACTTTGAAAGCATTCGACCTCTTCTGCAAGATTCCGGAATGCGCGACCGCTTCTTTTTCGCGGGGTTTCAGCCCGAAATGAGTCCTTTTTACGCCGCTATTGACACCTTCGTGCTCTCGTCAAATTGGGAAGGATTGGCGACAACCATACTCGAGGCCATGATGTATCGAAGGCCAGTGGTCAGTACAAAGGTAGGCGGAATTTCCGAAGCGATTGACGATGGCGTGAGTGGGTTTCTTATCCCTCCAAAATCTCCTGAGCTGTTCGCACAGCGCCTCCTGCAAATAGCCGGCGATAGAAACCTCTCAGAGAGCATGGTCGAAAACGCCGCGCGCTCACTGAATGAAAAATTCGGGCAAACACGATTCGTAGAGCAGGTGGATCAGCTCTACTCAGATCTATTGTTGCGCCGGTGAAACTGCCATTTAAGACAACTCACGTAGCACTGTCCGTCAGATACGTTTGCAATCTGGGACTAAGCTGCCTCGCGCGTCCAAGCCAAAGCTGCAGCTTATCCAGATACAGGTACACAACCGGCGTTGTGTAAAGCGTCATCAGCTGGCTCAGAATCAAGCCGCCCACAATAGTGATGCCCAATGGGCGCCGCATCTCCGATCCCGTACCACGGCCAAGCGCCAAAGGCAATCCTCCGAGGAGAGCTGCCATAGTTGTCATAATGATGGGCCGAAAGCGCAGTAAGCACGCCTGATAAATCGCTTGCTTCGACGAAATGCCCTGTTTACGCTCCGTTTCGAGTGCAAAATCGATCATCAGAATTGCGTTCTTCTTCACGATGCCGATCAGCAGAATGATGCCAATCAGTGAAATGACCGTCAAATCAGTTCCGAAAATTATCAGCGCGAGCAGAGCGCCTACACCGGCTGACGGTAGCGTCGACAGAATCGTGATGGGATGAATGTAACTTTCATACAGCATGCCCAGAACGATGTAGACGGCGACCAGCGCCGCTAGGATGAGTATCGGTTGATTTTTCAGAGACGATTGAAAAGCTTGCGCAGTGCCGGCAAACGCGCCATGCACATTAGCCGGCATTCCGATCTCTTGTTCCGCGGTTTCCACTAGCTTCACTGCTTCGCTAAGGGCATTACCCGGCGCGAGCGCGAAAGACAGCGTGATAGATGGATATTGCCCTTGATGATTTACCGTCAAGGAGCTCAGGCTCGTTTTAAAATGCGCAAAGGTAGATATCGGAATGGGTGTTCCGGTATTTGAGCGGACGTAAATCTGGCTCAGAGAAGCTGGATTCTGTTGAAATTCCGGTAGCACCTCCAGGACGACGTGGTATTGATTGATGCCGGCATACATAGTCGAGACCTGCCGTTGTCCGAATGCACTGTAGAGAGTCGTGTCGATAGCATATGGGCTGACGCCTAGGCGCGACGCCGTTTCGCGGTCAATGATTACCTCCCTCGTCAACCCGTGTACCTGTTGATCGCTGTTCACATCCAGCAAAGCCGGCACGGTCTTCAGCTTCGCGAGCAGTTTCGGCGCCCATTCGTTCAAGTCGCGCAGGCTCTCCGATTGGAGCGTGTACTGATACTGTGAATTGCTGCCACGTCCGCCGACGCGTATGTCTTGAAACGCCTGCATGTAAAGTGTTGCCCCGGGAATCCCCGCCAGCTTGCCCCGAAGCCGGTTGATAACTTGGTCCGCCGACACCTTCCGTTCGCTGAGAGGCTTCAAAGAGATCCGCATCGAGGCGGAATTTAACGTGCCGCCGCCGGTAAAGCCTTCCACATTTTGCACGGCGGGATCTTTCTCCACTATGCGCAAGAAACTGTGCAGCTTCTCACGCATCGCATTAAACGAGATGTCCTGGTCGGCTTGTATATAGCCACCGATGAACCCGTTATCCTGCTGCGGGAAAAATCCCTTGGGAACAATAACGTAAAGATAGACGTTTATCGCGATAGTGACCAGCGTGATAACCAACGTAAGCTGGGGATGTTTCAAAACGACTGCAAGTGTTCTAGCATATGCGCCGTGAATCAGATTGAAGCCACGCTCGCTTAAACGGTAAATCCAGTTGTGCTGCTTATCCTGCTGTGATCGAAGGAATTTTGCGCACAGCATCGGTGTGGTGGTGAGCGAGACGACCAGCGACACGCAGATCGCAACAGTTAAAGTGATCGCAAATTCGCGAAATAGTCGCCCGACAATACCTCCCATAAGCAGAATCGGAATAAACACCGCTATTAGCGACGTGCTCATGGAAAGGACAGTGAAGCCGATCTCTTTAGCACCTTGCAGGGCTGCTTTGACGGGCGCCACTCCTTGCTCCAGGTAACGCGTAATATTCTCAATCACAACAATCGCGTCGTCCACGACGAAACCGGTTGAAACGGTTAGCGCCATCAGTGACAAGTTGTCCAATGTATAGCCGGCCAGGTACATTACCCCGAATGTGCCGAGTAGCGAGAGCGGAACAGCAATGCCCGGGATGATAGTTGCCCAAATGTTCCGCAGGAAGAAGAAAACCACCAAAATTACAAGACCGATAGAGATCAGCAACGTACGTTCTATGTCGTTGACCGAGGCTCGAATGGTAGTCGTGCGATCTTGCCCGACTTCCAGGTGCATTGCCGGTGGGACAGAAGCCTGAAGCTGGGGCAGAATCTTATGTATCCGGTCCACCGTATCCATAATGTTCGCGGTAGGCTGGCGAGTGATCTCCAGGATTACTGCGGGTTTACTGTTGTCCAGCCCCTCGTTTCGGGTGTCTTCGACGGAATCAATTACGTTGCCAAGATCGCGAAGCCGTACGGCCGCGCCGTTGCGGTATGCAACTATGAGCGGGGCGTACTGAGAAGCTTTGAACAGCTGATCCGTCGCATTCACCTGCCAACGTGTCTCGTTGTTACCCAGAGCCCCCTTGGCTTCGTTGGCATTCGCGTTTGCGAGCGTAGTCGCTACATCCGTTAAACCCAGACCGAAGGTATTCAGGATGGTCGGATTCACTTGCACTCTCACGGCCGGCCTCGAGCTGCCCCAGACCCATACTTGTCCCACGCCTTCAACTTGCGCTAGTCTCTGGGCCAGAATCGAATCGGCAACGTCGTACATCTGTCCCCGATTGAAGACGTCCGACGTCAAAACCAGCAACAGGACGGGCGCATCGGTGGGGTTTGCTTTCCAGTAACCGGGGTTGCTGGGGAGGTCGGCGGGCAGTTGCCCTCGCGCCGCGTTGATCGCTGCTTGGACATCCCGTGCTGCGGCGTCTATGTTGCGGCTCAAATCGAATTGAAGAACGATCCTGGTCCCGCTCAACTGGCTCGAGGAAGTCATTTCCGTTATGCCGGCAATACGGCCGAATTGCCGTTCGAGAGGCGTCGCAACAGCGGATGCCATCGTCTCGGGACTTGCGCCGGGAAGATTGGCGTGGACCAGAATGGTGGGAAACTCTACCTGTGGAAGCGGCGCAACTGGCAGGAGTCGAAATGCGAGTATGCCCGATAACGCGAGAGCGGCCGTCAGGAGCGACGTGGCAACCGGTCTGCGTATGAATGGTCGGGATATGTTCATATTCGCTATTTCGCGGTAACCGGTTCTCGCGCCGGATATGTAATTTCCTCTCGCACTCGGCTGCGCCTGAAATGGCCAGCGAGTCTATCGAAAAACAAATAAACCACCGGCGTCGTATACAGCGTCAGAATCTGGCTGAGAATCAGGCCGCCCACAATCGTGATTCCAAGGGGCCGCCGCAGCTCCGACCCAACGCCGGTCCCCAGCGCCAGAGGCAGACCGCCAAACAGCGCCGCCATGGTGGTCATCATGATGGGCCGGAAACGCAGCAAAGAAGCCTGGTAGATTGCTTCGCGCGGTGGCTTACCTTCCTGTCGCTCAGCCTGAAGAGCGAAATCGATCATCATGATGGCGTTCTTTTTAACGATCCCGATCAACAGAATAATTCCAATCAAAGCGACTACGCTGAAATCCTGATGGCAAATAAAAAGCGCTAGGATCGCGCCCACGCCCGCCGAAGGTAGCGTTGACAAAATCGTTATCGGGTGGATGTAGCTCTCATACAAGACGCCGAGAACAATGTAGACGACTACGAGAGCAGCCAAAATCAACAAGGGTTCATTGGAGAGCGAGTTTTGAAACGCAGCAGCGGTGCCTTGAAACGTTGCATGAATGCTCAGCGGAAGTCCGATATCCTGCTCGGCCTGTTTGATCGCTTCAACCGCATTCCCCAGCGACTCACCTGGCGGGAGATTAAACGAGATAGTTACCACCGGGAACTGCCCTTGGTGATTTACCGTCAAGGGCGTTGTCGAGGTCTCGAAGTGGGTGAACGAGCTGAGCGGGACTTCCGTTCCGGTCGAAGAGCGCACATAGATATCCGTCAAGGCGCTGGGATCGCGTCGAAACTCCGAGCCTACTTCAAGCACAACATGATATTGGTTCAACTGCGTAAACATCGTCGACACGAGCCGTTGACCAAAAGCATCATAGAGCGTGTCATCGATTGCCTGCATGCCGATTCCCAATCGTGAGGCCGTGTCCCGATCGATCACCAGCGTCGTTTGCAAGCCGGAATTCTGCTGGTCCGTTGCCACGTCTCGCAACGCCGGAAGAGTTCTGAGTTTGTCGACGAGCCGCGTCGTATATAAATTCAGCTCTGCAGCGTCGGCATCCTCGAGTGTGTACTGATACTCAGTCCGGCTAACCCGATCCTCAACCGTCAGGTCCTGCACGGGCTGCATAAAAAGCGTGATGCCGCTAACCTGCGCGAGCTTGGGTTGAAGGCGGCGGATAATATCGCTTGCGCTGATACGGCGCTCTTCCAGCGGTTTCAGATTAATTTGAATGCGACCGCTATTCAGGGTCGTGTTGATGCCATCGATGCCGATGAACGAGGACAAACTTTCGACGGCAGGGTCCTTCAGAATCACACGCGCAAGTGCCTCCTGCCGCGTAGCCATCGCCGGAAACGAAACCGTTTGCGGCGCTTCAGAGACCCCCAGGATCACGCCCGTATCTTGAACCGGAAAAAAGCCTTTCGGAACGGCTATATAGAGCAGGATCGTTGCGACCAGAGTTGAAAAGGTAATTAGAAGCGTAAGCGGCTGATGTCTCAGGACCCATCGCAAAGTGGTTCCATAGCGCGCAATGACCCAATTGAAGGCGTACTCCGATTTCCGGTAAAACCATCCTTGCTGCGATTCCGGTTTATGGTGCAGGAGTTTCGCGCACATCATCGGGGTGAGTGTCAGCGAGACAATCGCCGAGACAAGGATAGTGACCGCCAGCGTGATCGCAAATTCGCGGAATAGCCGGCCAACAATATCGCCCATAAAAAGCAGCGGAATCAGTACCGCAATCAGCGAAATAGTCAAGGACAGAATCGTAAACCCGATTTGCTCGGACCCTTTGAGAGCGGCTCTCAGCGGAGATTCGCCTTCTTCGAGATACCGTGAGATGTTCTCGATCATGACAATGGCATCGTCCACCACAAACCCGGTAGAAATCGTCAATGCCATGAGTGACAAGTTGTTCAAGCTGTAACCGAGCAGGTACATCACGCCAAACGTGCCAACGATTGAAAGCGGTACCGCAATGCTCGGGATAACGGTTGCAGCGAGATTGCGCAGGAAAAGGAACATCACCATCACAACCAACGCAACCGTGAGCATGAGTTCAAACTGAACGTCTTTGACTGAAGCCCGTATGGTCGTCGTTCGGTCAGTGAGAACCGCGATTTCAACCGCCGAAGGTAGCGACACTTTCAACTGGGGCAGCAATGCCTTGATCCGGTCGACGACAGTAATGATGTTTGCCCCGGGCTGCCGCTGAATATTCATGATCACCGCGGGCGTGGTGTTCATCCAGGCAGCTTGCCGGGTGTTCTCCGCTCCATCGACGACGGTTGCCACATCCTGCAGCCGCACGGGCGCACCGTTGCGATAGGCAACAATCACGGATCTGTAGCCGGAACTCGTCAGAATCTGATCGTTTGCGCCAATCGTGTACGCCTGGCGAAGACCATCGAAATTTCCCTTGGCTTGATTCAGGTTGGTCTGGTTGAGCGCCGTGCGCAGATCTTCTAGGCTTAAGCCAGTAAGCTGCCAACGAGGTGGGATTGGCGCGAATGCGAACTGCCGGCTTCTCGCCTCCGCTCAGCGTCACCAGGCCGACGCCCGGCAGCTGGGAAATCTTCTGCGCCAGCGTAGTATCAGCGAGATCTTCTATCTTAGTCAGCGGTAGCGTCTTCGATGTGAGTGCCAGTGTCAGGATGGGTGCGTCGGCAGGATTTACTTTGCTGTAAATGGGCGGATTCGGAAGATCGGGCGGCAGGTATGTCCCGGCTGCATTAATCGAGGCCTGTACCTGTTGCTCGGCAATGTCGATGTTGAGATCGAGATCGAATTGAAGCGTGATAATCGAGCTCCCGAACGAGCTCGTTGAAGTCATCTGCTTCAGCCCGGGTACTTGTCCAAAGGTGCGCTCGAGCGGAGCAGTAACAGATGACGCCATCACATCCGGGCTTGCGCCGGGATAGAAGGTGAGGCACTGGATCGTGGGGTAATCAACCTCAGGCAGAGCTGAGACCGGAAGCTGCCGGTATGCGATGGTGCCGGCTATGAGAATCCCCGCCATCAGCAGCGAAGTTGCAACCGGCCGCAGGATAAACGGCCGTGACGGACTCATTTCTTACTGTCCCCGCTTGGCCGTTGAAGTGCCAGCCTGCCTGTTGCTCGATCGGACGGCGCGGGCGGGAGTTGTTCGCCCCGGAGTAGATCCGGCCTGCCGCGCGATCACCGTCATTCCGTCCGTGAGCTTCTCCGCACCGTCGACGACAACGCTCTCGCCCGGCCGAATTCCGTCATCGATCGTCACATTATTGCCTTCGCTGAGCCCCATCTTCACCGGACGCATCGCAACACTACTGTCGTCTTGAACCACATAGACAAACGTCCCCGTGGGCCCGCGCTGAATTGCAGCAGTAGGGACAATCACGGCGCCGCGCTTCGTGTCCAGCCACAATTTGATATTTACGAATTGATTGGGAAAGAGAGCTAAATCCGTGTTCGGAAACACGGCTTTAAGCCGGGACGTGCCGGTGGTTTGATCAATTTGATTATCAACAGTCACTAGGGTTCCGTCAGCCAGCTTTTTCGTCAGGTCGCGATCATAAGCTTCTGTGCGTAGCTGAGCTCCCTGGTGGAGCTTGCGGAGCACGTCCGGAAGCTGATCTTCCGGAATGCTGAAGAGAACCGCAATGGGCTGCAGCTGAGTAATGATTACCAAGCCGTTTGCATCGGCCGCATGAACCATATTCCCTGCGTCAACCAACCGCAGCCCCACTCGTCCGCTGATGGGCGCGGTCACCCGAGTGTAAGAAAGATTAAGTTTGGCATTGTCGATTGCGGCTTGATCGGCTACTATCGAACCGCGCGACTCATCCACCGTCGCGGCCTGCGTATCCAGCTGTTGTTTGGCGATGATCTTGTCGTTGTAGAGCTCGCGGTCACGTTCCAGGTTGACTTGCGCATCCCTTAGCGATGCCTGGTCCTTTGCAAGATTGCCCTGCGCTTGGTCCAGTGCCACCTGATATGGACGCGGATCGATCTCGGCCAGCAGATCGCCTTGATGAACGAACTGCCCCTCATGGAACGCCACGTTAACGAGTTGTCCATCGATCCGGGTCTTCACGGTCACAGTGTTAAAGGCCGTTACCGTGCCCAGACCCTGCAGGTACACCGGCATGTCGCCCCTGTACGCCGTTGCGGCGACCACAGGAATGCTCCGGGGCTTCATCGCCGCGCCCTTTCTTGCAGTAAGCGCTTCTTTTTTCGCGGTTTCGAACTGGTACAAACGGTAGCAACCGTATGCGATCGCGGCAAAAACGAGCAGCCAAACCCACCACCGATTGCTCGACGGGGCATTGTCATCCATGTCGAGGTTCGGCAGACGGTTCTGACGCGTCTCAGGCTGGTGAGGCTGTGTTTCTTCTGGTTCGAGTGTTGCGGGCGGCTTCAAATCCTATTCTCTCCCTTATATGTCAAATGGCCGGTCTAGCGCGCCTCACGAGTTCGGCGACGGCTGGTTTCCGGATGCACGGCAGGATTTGGGTGTTATCACCCGTTGCAACTAAGACGCCTATATAATTATCGACGTTACGCGAGGAGAAACGTTGTTTCTCTGAGTGTTGCCGTAAAACCGTCCGCCTATGACGTATTCACGTCAGCGATTTCCTCAGCCCTTGCCTCAGCCCTTTCCCCGGAACAAGAAAACAATTTCGATCGTTAATATGATCACAACCATCAGTTCGAGGAAAAACGCACGCCCTTGGTGGAATTCATTGACCATCGACTCGTATAGGTCTCGAGCTGTGTTTAATTTATCGGTGACGAGATTTCTGTAGTCGCTCACACCAATTCGGGTAGCCGCCAGGCGATATGCACGTGCATAGAACATATCGCTCAGGAATTTGATTGCATTGTCAGTCCGTTCGACAAGCTCTCGAAAGTCGAGCCGAATCGTATTCAGATTTCCGGCTTCTCTGGCTAGCTTCCATTGCCCCAATACACCGCGTTTTTGATCGAGCCGCTTGTAAACGTCTGCCAGTACACCTGTCAGTACCTCATCGTAATAACGGAATTCGAGCAGCTGGCTGTTGGCGTATTCAAGCAGGTCAATCGTAGGTAGAGCAGCTGCCGGCGTGTCGTAGACGAATGCGGCCACCCAACCAACCACGAGCAGATCTGCCTGATAGTACGACATGCTGGACTGCAGAACCTCTTGCCGTTCCGCAAGTGAAAGCGGCGTTTCTTCTCCACGGACAATCTGCGCGATGTCGGGACCCTGCTTTCGAACCAGCTCATCGGCTGAAAGAAGTTTGCCATCCACCTGGATAGGGTCCACTTGAATGAGGTAGTAATCCTCTGAAATCCAACCCTTATATGGCTTCTTGAGAACTTGTTCTATTTCCTTCAGACGCTCGCGAAGCAAATGACTGGCGAGACGCTCCAACTCGGGCGCCATGATCCAAGTATTCGCCGCTCTGAGCAAACCGCTCCACGACGTGTCAAACTGCACTCGTAGCTCGACACTCGCGACCTCATAGTCGAAATAACGAATCCGGGCTTGCATCTCCGTGCCATCGTCCGCTTGACAGGGCCCGAGATGTTCAACAACCGGAGGCCGCTCGAAGCGCACGTATTCTGGCGCGGGATGGCGAAACGCCGGCTCTCGTTTGCCGGGACCTATTCCCAGAACACTACGCAGAAGTGGTAAATCAATCTCCTCCGCAATATCGAACAACAGTAGAGCTCGGAGGCAACCCATGAGTAGTGCGACCTGATCAGTCATAACTAGCTGTTTTCCTTGAGCCGTTGGTAATACTATGGAACAACCGAGGAGGGAATAACGTGAAAGTTAAAAAAGCTGCAAAGAGACTGAGCAGGGTAGAAGCGCTTTTGTCTGGTGTTCTTGATGGCTATGCCACGGACATCGCTGAAGTTCGCGGACCGCTCGAGGCGGCAACTGCGGCTGTGAAGCGCGCGAGGTCCGCGATCGATAATCAATCCAGTAGCACTGCGCAAGCCGGCGCCACATCCGGGAACACAGCTGCAGGACAACGTCAGCTGACTGCTCAGAGTGGCAAGAAAACATCACCCCCCAAGAAGAAGCAGATCGCTACTGCTAAGCGAACAGGGATTCAGCCCGCTAGCCAGCCGAAAAAGCGTATTAGTGCCGAGGGTCTCAAAAGAATCGCAGAGGCGAATAGAAGCCGAGCAAACCGTAGAGCTGCGCGAAACACGCCGGCGACTTCGACGCAACGGAAGAAGTCAAACGCCGGAACCAAACCTATGGCGGTCCGTAAGGTTGCGGTTGAAGAAGTTGCGGCGGAGAGCCCGACAACTGCCCCAGCCTCAGTGAGCACGAGCGCCTAAAAGCGCTCCTTTGCCTTGGCCGCGTAAGCGTTGATCGGGCGCTCCCATTCCGCTCCAGCTCCTTCGTACTGTTTGGCGAGATCACCAACGTGGCCCGCTGCGCTCGCGTCGATAGCGGTCCATTCGTAAGCGACAGACACGTCTGTCTTGTCGCTGCCGTTTCTTTTGACTTGGATGTCAATCCGAGCCATGACGGCATTATTTATCATGAACGCGTACTGAACGTGTCCTGTGACGGAATCGAATCTGGTCATCATCCATATGCTCGAATGCGATCCATGGTTAACCTGGAAAACGGCTCCTTCCTTATCGGCGGGAGGATTTGGATAGACGAAGTGAGGTTTCCAATCGGGCGCCCACTGTTGCTCCGCCCATGCCCCGAATAACGGAAACGCCTCATCGTAGGGGAGATTCACCGAGAATTTGAACTCCGTACGCGCATGCCCGGATACCGGACTCCCCTTCACCGGCCAAGCCAGACAGATTGCAAATGCCGCGATGTAATGGATCATTCCGCCAGCATCAACCCTGAAGCTATAGACAGGTCAAGTTCTCTTTTTCACGGCTTCACTCTCCCCGCTCGAATACGACCGGCTCCAATCCCGAATGGACCGAACTTCGGTTTCGGGGATATGAAGGAATCTGAGGAACTGGTCGTGTTCTTCTGGCGCCGTGGTTTCGAACTGAGCATGCCACCTATGCATATCGCTGTCGGAAAATCCGGAAGCACGCATAATTTCAACCCACTTTTCTTTGGTGATCATTGTCTTTCTCCTGAGTTGGCCGCTTGTCTGAAGCAATCGCCCTATTGCACGCTGCTGCTCCCGCAGGCGCTCTACTTCTTCGCCGAGCTTAACTACTCGCTTCTGGAGGACCCCGGCAAAATCGCTATTCGGTTGGTTGAGAATCCTACGGATATCATCAAGCGTTAACCCTGCCGAACGATAACTCGAAATCTGCTGCAATCTCTGTAAATCCCGGTCGCCATACACCCGGTAATTCGCTTGTGTTCGCCTCGCCGGCCCCATAAGTCCGATGGACTCGTAATATAGAACGCTGCTTCGGGTTATACCCGCGGCACGGGCGAGAGTGGAAACGGTCATCGTTCTATCCTTAGCTTCAACCCTAAAGCTGTAGACGGGTCAATACCCCCAGCGGGCTGTCCGGGTTTCTCCTAATTGGATCTTCTTGCTAGCCCATCGCATCGAACCTCTTGATCTGGCACGATAAGGCGATATGGCTCTACTGATTCATTACCTGAAGAAGCATTGGCCACTGGTATTCCTCGCTCTCCTTCTGGCAGCGGTAAACCAGATCTTTTCCTTGCTCGATCCATTGATTTTTCGCTACATCATCGACCGATACGCGACCAAGTTCCATCAATACACGACCGGCCAGTTCATTCAAGGCGTGACTCTGCTGTTGGGCGCGGCCGTAGGCGTTGCGTTCATCTCTCGTGTCGCAAAGAACTTCCAGGACTACTATGTCAATGTCGTCACGCAACGAACCGGGGCGCAGTTGTATGCCGATGGAGTAGAAAGTTCGCTGTCCCTGCCGTACGCCGTCTTCGAGGATCAGCGAAGTGGAGAAACGCTTGGCAAGCTGCAGAAGGTCCGGACGGACGTCGAGCGTTTTATCGCTGCCTTCGTCAATATTCTATTCACGGCGACTGTAGGCGTGATCTTTGTCACTGTCTACGCGTTGCGTGTAGATTGGATCATCGCGCCCGCATTCCTGTTGACCGTTCCGCTACTTGGAGGCATCAGCTCCGTGCTGAGCCGCCGTATCAAGTCGATTCAAAAGACAATTTTCTCGGAAACCGCTGCGCTCGCCGGCGCGACGACGGAATCCTTACGCAATATCGAACTAGTAAAGACCTTGGGCTTGGCCCGCCAGGAAGTCAATCGCCTGAATACGACCACCGACAAAATCTTGAAGCTGGAACTCAAGAAAGTACGCTATCTGCGCGGTCTTAGCTTTTTGCAGGGAACAACTGTGAATTTGCTGCGAACCAGCATCTTGTTCCTGATGCTCTATCTGATCTTCACTCAGCGCATCACGGTTGGACAATTCTTCTCGTTGTTTATCTACTCCTTTTTCATTTTCGGCCCGCTGCAGGAGCTAGGTAATATCATCAACATCTATCGCGAAACGGAGGCGTCCCTGAACAATTTGGAAGAGATCCTTCGCCTTCCGCCAGAGCCGAAGCCACTAAATGCAGCACGGCTGGGAAATCTCGAGTCGCTTGATTTCCAAAACGTAAGCTTTCAACATCGCACCGCAAACCGGCCCGCAGTTTGTGACGTGAGCTTTCGCCTCTCCCGTGGAGAGACTGTGGCCTTCGTCGGACCATCCGGGGCGGGGAAGACCACCTTGGTGAAATTGCTAGTAGGGCTATATCGGCCAGACCGCGGCATGATTCGGTACAACGGCATTGATGCAGAACAGATTGATCCCGATGAACTGCGCGCGCAAATCGGTTTCGTCACGCAAGACACCCAACTTTTCTCAGGTACGATCCGCGAGAATCTCCTCTTTGTACGGCCGAATGCGACGGACGCCGAGTGCCTGGACGTGTTACATCGCGCTGCAGCGGACGGATTGCTTGCCCGCGCCGACAAAGGCCTGGATACATTGATTGGTGAAGGCGGTGTGAAGGTGTCCGGTGGCGAGAAACAGCGGCTCTCGATCGCACGAGCACTATTGCGAAGACCGCGGCTCTTAGTTTTCGACGAGGCCACCTCGTCACTGGACTCCATTACTGAAGAGGAGATTACCCGTACTATCCGCGACGTCGGGGAGCGGGCAGATGTAATGACAATCCTGATTGCTCACCGGCTTTCAACAGTAATGCATGCCGAGCGAATTTATGTGCTCGAGAGAGGGCGCATCGTAGAGCAGGGAACCCATTCGGAGCTTGTAGCGGAGACGGGTCTCTACTACGCTCTTTGGAGACAGCAGATAGGTGAGAGCGCGCTAGAACCTTCGCCCGCCGCCGTCGCATAGATTAAAGCCATCCATCAGCGGAGTTCACACGAGATGATTACTGACCCCAAGATTGAGCAATACATGCAAGATTTGCTTCCAGCTCGCGATGAGGTGCTGGCAGAGATTGAAGCTTATGCGGCTGAGAACAAGGTTCCCATCATCGGACCGGCGGTTGCGCGCTTCCTGGCTAGTCTGGTGATGATGACCAAAGCCAAACGTATATTTGAGCTCGGGTCGGCCATCGGCTACTCTACGATCTGGCTCGCTCGCGCCGCCGGTCCCGATGCTGAAGTGCATTACTCAGATGGCAGCCCAGCGAATGCCGAACGGGCGCGCGGCTATTTTGCGCGCGCTGGCGTCGCCTCACTAATCCACGTTCACGTTGGCGACGCGCTATCCGCTCTGGCAGCCACACCTGGCAGTTTTGACCTGATTTTCAACGATGTCGATAAAGACGGTTACCCTGCGGTTTTAGAAGTGGTGCCGGATCGGATTAAGATGGGGGGCTTGTTTATTATGGATAACACGTTATGGCACGGGAGCGTGCTCGATCCGAAGGAAGCAACCGATCACGCAGTGTGCCTCTTCAACCGGCGCCTATTCGATTCGCCAGATTTTTATGTCACGCAGCTACCAATCCGAGACGGCGTATCCGTAGGAATCCGGCTATGACCCGATAACGAATAGTTTTCATGGAGTCCGCGGCATCGCTGATGTTATATTGGCTTTGCGCGTCAGGGCGCATCCGGTCCGCGGAAAGGACAGAAGTCCACCTAAACACGGCAATTCATTTTTCACGAACTAACTTTCTGCCTGTAAGTGCGGACTCAGGCGTAGAAAAGAAAGGAAGTTCATGCCAGTAAGAAGCCTCCCGACGAATCCAAATCTCGACCATCTTAAATACCAAGCAAAAGACTTGCTGAACATGCACGCTGCGCGCGATGTACAAGCGGCCCAGCGGATCAGGGAATTTCATCCCCGTTTCAAGCGGGCAACCGACAGTGAAATTTTTGATGCGCAGCTCACGCTCAGCGGCGCGCAACTCGCCATCGCTCGCGAGTACGGCTTCCCGAGCTGGGCAAGAGTGAAAAAGCACATCGAGAAACCAACACTCGCCGATGAGCTGAGTTTGCCGCACCATGAGCGCATTGAAGACGCCACATTTCGTCGCGCCGTGGACCTCCTCGATGCCGGGGAAGAAGTAGAGTTGCGTGCCCACTTGGACGAGCATCCGCGTCTAGTGCGTCAACGCGTTCTTTTTGAGGGCGGGAACTATTTTCGGAACCCGACCCTGTTGGAATTCGTGGCGGAGAACCCGGTCCGATACGGCACTTTGCCGGCCAACATTGTGCAGATAGCGAAGGTCATTCTGGAAGCAGGCGCAAAACAGGATCAATTCGCATTGAATGAGACTCTGGGACTTGTGTGCTCTGGTCGTGTGCCGCGGGAATGTCACGTGCAAGTTCCGTTAATCGGTCTCCTCTGAGATTACGGGGCCGATCCCCAACGAGCTACACCAGCAGCCCTTGTACATGGTGAGTTCGAAGCGGTCAACGCTCTGATTAGGTGCGGCGCTCAGGTGGATCTAGCCGTGGCGGCCGCCATGGGATGGGCCGAGGACGCTCGTCGGTTGCTTGCGAATGCAGACAGTGAGAATCGTCATCGTGCACTCGCCCTGGCATCGCAGTTCGGTCACACCGAAATCGTCCGATTACTGCTCGACACGGGTGAAGACCCGAACCGGTACAACCCGGTCGGATTCCATTCGCATTCGACTCCCTTGCATCAAGCCGCCTTGGCCGGCCACGAGGAGGTCGTTAGACTGCTCGTTGAACGCGGGGCGCGGCTGGATGCTAGGGACACTCTCTGGCAGGGCACCCCGGCGGGGTGGGCAAGGTACGAAGGCAGGACGGAGATACAGGAATACCTTCTCGCGGAAGAGACACGAATCAAGGCTTGATCTGAGAGAGGAGGGTTTCTTCGGGCAGGTCGGTGGGGCTAGAGAAGTTGATCTTGTAGCCGTCGGGGTCGGCGAAGAAGATTTCCCAGGCGAAGTTGCCGACCTGCGGCTCGCGCAGCGCAGAGATCCCGCGCGCAGCGGCTTCACGGTAGATGGCGAGGGCGTCGCTGCACTGGAAGTAGAGGGCTGCGCCGTTGCCGAGAATGCCGTCGGCGGCCATCTTCCGGCGGGTAGGCTCGATAGCTTCCTGCAGCATAAGGGCGGCACCGCCGAGGGACATCCAGCACCAGCGCAGATGGCCGTCCGGCATCCAGCGGTTCTGGATCCTAAAGCCAAGCCCGTCAACATAGAAGGCGAGCGAGCGCTCTATGCCGGTGACCATGAGTAACGGGACCACGGTGGTCACGTTCTTGGCTGGGGTGGTATTAGCGCTCATGCTTAGCTCTGTTGATGGTCGCAGGTCTTTTCCGGAGTGTGCAACCGCGGGCGAAGAAAGAATCTGGCGCTTTGACGCGAGTCCCTAGTCAGCGAAATGCAAAAACAGTTGGCCGACAGAGTTAAGACGGTTTAATGTCTGAAAACCGATTCTGGAAACGGGAGGTATCAATAGGCGCGTCACACCTGCATGACAAGCAGACTTATCCTTCTCGCTTTTTTTGCTCAGATTTGCTTTGCCCAAGGTCCATTCATTATCGGGGTACGAGGTGGGGTCCCCCTTGGAGACGTCATTCAAACCGTCCAAAGCGGCTCGAACATTTCTTCGTCTACCGATCATTACGTGGTCGGGCCAACGCTCGGAATCAGGCTCCCGGCTGGGTTCTCAATTATAGGAGATGCTCTATTTACTCGCCTAACTTTCTCGGCCACGTCATCCTCTCTCGGTTCTGTCTCAGCATCCGCAAGTTCGTGGGAATTTCCGGTGCTGCTGCGGTTTACAGCTGGAAGAGAGGGCATTGCCCCATTTGTTAACGCTGGCGTTTCAGTTCGTCATATCAGTGACTTCGGTAACATCGGACCTTTCCTCACAAATTCATCGAGCAATAACACTAACGTCATTGGACAGGCCGCTGTGGGTTTCGCTCTCGGTGGCGGACTTCAATTCCACGCAGGTTTTCTGCACATCAGTCCTGAAATCAGATATACGCATTGGGGCTCAAACAATATTGCGTCAGCCTTTCAGAACGTGATCCGCACAAATGACAATGAGGGTCAGATTTTAGTTGGTCTCACGTTTTGAGCTCTTGGTGAATTGCGAACGTGGTGCTCAAAGCGCCGGTTATTCGTGTCGAATTCGAAGTGATGGGCCAGGCGTGTAGCCCTTCATGCCGGGTATTGCTGGCTACAAGGGCATTCTGCTCAAACATAAAAGATTAGACTGGCTGCCCCGGGCAGTAACCAGCGCTGCATTAATTTCGTCTCCTACGACATTCCCCTGGCTTCAGGACAGTTTCGGTGTACTTAAACTCAAGCCGACGAGTGTTCGCGAGTCATTTGATTAGAGCCGCCATCAGCACTCGCAGCTTCGTCAAAACTGGCGATTCGCAATCCAAAGATGAAAAAGCTAAGAATGACCATACGGACCACAGTGATCCGGTGTATGAGCCCGGTGCAGATGTCACTCGGCCCAAGCTCATTCACTACGTGGAGCCATCCTTCTCGACAAAAGCGAACGAGGCGTTTGTCGAAGGAACAGTAACAGTCTCAATCATCGTGAACATGCGCGGCGTTCCGGCCGATCTTCATATCATTAAGGGTCTGGCCGCCGAACAAGATCGAAGCGCGCTGGAAGCGCTTAAGCAATGGCGCTTTGAACCGGGCACAAAGGATGGCAAGGCTGTGAACGTCAGGGTCAAAGTTGAGGTGAGTTTTCACCTTCTGTAAAGTCAGGATTTCGACTGATCGCCGAGGTACGCGCCTTCGCTGGACCTTCTTAAGTGATCGAGTCGGCGGTTGCGGTCCGGAGTGCTACTGCGGCTATTAGAAGAACCGACGCAACCAGCACCTGGCAGAGAAGGGTCTACAAAGAGGGCAGGTCAGCAGCTGCGCCGATAACACTACTGGAGTGTTCGGTTTTCTTGGTGTTTGTATCAAGGGTCCCGCGTCTAAATATGTTTGGCTAATTCGATCAATGCGATCACGGGCAGCGCAATGCTCGCGATTACGACGACCGCAGTCATAATCAGGAAGAACCAATCGTGAGCCCTTTGGCGCTCCGGTTGCCACATGTGGCTCTTCAATAGCTGATAATTGCGGCGATTCGCCTTGAATGCGATATCGAATAGATCGCCAATGAACGGAACGGAGCCTGCGAGAGCTTCTATGCCGATATTTACCAGCATGCGGGCGATCGCGACGCGTGCGATGCCAAGTTGAATCGCCCGGAACACGATATAGAACGAGACGAGCGCATCGAACACGTCACCGATGCCTGGAATCAGTCCGATGATGCCAGCGACTCCAAATCGGAAGCCGCCCGGCAGTGCAAAGGCGTAATCGAGCCAGCGCGCCAGCGCCTCGACGTCGGCAATCCGCGGATCGACGATTTCAGGCGTGAGTGCATCTTTGCGGTATCTGGGTACGGCGTAGGGGGTGATCGCCTTCTGCACACGTTACTCCTGCAAAGCAGATACTTGCGAGCGTCGGAAGGTTTCCATTACAGCAGGCGAAATCGGGTTCCACGAAATCCGGTTTTGCTCGCACTGGCAGGATAGACTACGTATGCGATGAATGAGCGTACTCCAGGTGCTGCAGCCGAGCAATCCTGGCCCGCTTTACCGCTGGACGAATGGGCGGAAACATATCACACATTGCATATGTGGCTGCAGATCGTAGGCAAGATCCGGCTACAGCTAACACCCAAGCAAAACCATTGGTGGAACAGCGCTCTGTACGTGAACTCTCGCGGACTGACGACGTCCTTGATCCCGTATAGAAATGATGGCTTCGAGATTCAGCTCGATTTCCTTGACCACCGGCTCGACATTCTTGCGCGCGCTGGGATGGCGAACACATTTAAGCTCGCCCCAAAATCGGTGCGTGCCTTTTACCAGGAACTGATGTCAGCGCTGGGCGCCCTCGGCCTTTCGGTTCGAATCGATACCAAACCGCAGGAAATCGCCGATCCCATTCCGTTCGAACAAGATGATATCCATGCCTCTTACGATCCTGAGTACGTCAACCGGTTCTGGCGCATACTCGTTTCGACGAAGGTCGTGCTCGATCAATTCCAAAGCCGCTTCATAGGCAAAGCTAGCCCGGTTCATTTCTTTTGGGGCAGCTTCGATATGGCGTATACGCGCTTCTCCGGACGTCGTGCGCCGCCGCGCAAGGGTGTGATTTCAGGTGAGGCTTACTCGCACGAATGCAGCAGCGTCGGTTGGTGGCCGGGCGGTGGCGACGTAAAGGGTCCGGCATTTTATGCCTATGCGGCTCCTGAACCAAACGGATTTGCCCAACAGCGCGTATCGCCGGACGCTGCGTTCTATCATCCTCAACTTAGAGAGTTCATTCTGATGTATGAAGACGTGCGCCGATCTTCGTCACCCAGTGCTGACCTTCTGACGTTTTTCCAAAGTGCGTACGAAGCAGTCGCGAACCTAGCTATGTGGGACCGCGCGGTTTTGGAGCGCTGATTCACCGGCCGTTTCGCCCTCGGTTAAAGATGTGCTCAGAAGGACGAAAATCGCCTCCTATGAAGGGCGTATTGTTGGAATAGAGACTATGTCGATCAACCTTACTGTCAATGGGCGATCCATCCCCGTCGACGCGCCTCCCGACACTCCACTGCTGTGGGTGATCCGGGACGTGCTGAGCCTGCACGGGACAAAATATGGCTGCGGAATTGGTGAGTGTGGGGCGTGCACAGTGCATCTTGGCGGCCAGCCGGTGCGCGCGTGTTTGACCCCCTTCTCCGCCGTGGGCAACGCGCAAATTACAACTATCGAGGGCCTGTCAAGTGATGCTTCACACCCCCTGCAGCAAGCATGGCTTGACATGGACGTGCCGCAATGCGGATATTGCCAGGCCGGGCAGATCATGTCGGCAGCGGCCTTGCTCGCTAAACATCCCAACCCCACCGATGAGCAGATTGACGAAGGAATGAATGGCAATCTCTGCCGCTGTGGGACTTATCTACGCATCCGGCAGGCTATCCATAAGGCTGCTTCAATCCACGCTAACAGATCGGCTCAGCGCGCCGAGGCAGGTGTCGCCCATTCTGGTAACGGGCAAGGAGGTCTGTGATGACACGCTTAACCCGCCGCTCTTTCCTTCATGTCACTGCATTAGCCGGCGGAGGCATGCTGATCGGCACGTACATCGAGCCGAAGATCTCCGCGCAGCAAACAGCATCCCAGCCGCCGGTAGAACCTAATAGCTTCATTCGGATCGCGCGCGACGGCACGGTCACACTCGTGTCCAGGAATCCGGAGATCGGGCAGGGTGTCAAGAATATGTTGCCCATGCTGATTGCCGAAGAGCTCGAGGTCGATTGGAAGACCGTCAAAGTGGAGCAGGCCGATTTCGATCCGAAGTACGGATTGCAAACCACGGGAGGCAGCCGCGCCGCTTCAAATAACTGGATGCCGATGCGGCGGGTCGGGGCTGCAGGCCGTCAGATGTTGATCGCGGCTGCTGCCAAGACCTGGGGAGTACCTGAATCTGAATGTTTCGCCTCAAACGGCCGCGTATACCATCGCCCCACAGACCGGTCGCTCGGTTACGGCGAGCTTGCTGCAACGGCCGCTACTCTGCCGACGCCCGATCTCAACTCGGTAAAGCTGAAGGAGGCGACCGCCTATAAGATTATTGGCCGTGCCACACCGAACGTCGATACTCCATTGATTACGACGGGCAAGCCAATTTACGGCATCGACTTCACGATGCCCGACATGCTTTATGCGGTCTACCAGAAATGTCCAGTTTTCGGCGGCAAGGTCGTGAGCGCAAACCTCGACGAACTGAAAAGCATGCCTGGCGTCCGACACGTCTTCACCGTCGATCACTCTGTTGACCTTGGTCCGGTGATGAAGGGTGATCCCGGTCTCGAGCCAGGCATTGCTATGGTTGCCGATACCTGGTGGGCGGCGCAATCCGCTCGCAAGAAACTCGACGTCAAATGGGACGAAGGTCCGGCCGCAGAGCAGAGCAGCGATGCCTTTGCGAAACGTGCCGAAGAGCTATCGAAACAACCGCCGCAGCGCACGCTGAAGAACGACGGCAACGTGGATGATGCGCTAAAGACCGCGACTAAAGTAGTTGAAGCATCATACACTTATCCTTTCATATCACATGCACCGCTTGAACCCAGGAATTGCAGCGCCTCTTTCAAAGATGGCAAGCTGGAAATCTGGAGCAACACGCAGCAGCCGGCGCGCGGTCGCGCTCTTGTCGCGAAGATCCTCGGCATTCCGGAGAGCGATATTTCCATCCACTTGCTACGGGCTGGCGGTTCCTTCGGCCGCGGACTGACCAATGACTATATGGTGGAGGTTTCTTATATCTCCAAGACCATCGGTGCTCCTGTCAAGCTGCTCTGGTCGCGTGAAGACGACATGACGCACGATTATTATCGTCCGGGCGGGTTCCACTTCCTGAGAGGCGGCGTCGATGCTTCCGGCCAGCTCATCGCCTGGAGCAATCATTTCGTCAGCTTTGGAGATGGAGAAACGTTCTCGCCTTCCGCGAGTATCGCGCCGACTGAGTTCCCCTCAGGCTTCGTAGAGAACTTTGCAATCCATACGTCCGTAATGCCGCTGCGATTAAAAACTGGGGCGCTTCGTGCGCCAGGCGCAAATTCCCAGGCGTTCGTCATGCAATCATTCATTGACGAGTTGGCTCATGCCGCCGGCAAAGATCCAGTGCAGTTCCGGCTCGAATTGCTCGCGCAGCCCGAGCACCGGATCGTCAAGGGGGCCGCGAAGCCGAAAGTTGAAAACGAGCCCAGCCCCACGCGCGCAGGTGCGAAACCACAACCCTACGATGTAGCGCGAATGCGCGGCGTCCTTAAACTCGTCGCGGAGAAGGCAAATTGGGGTAAGCGCACTCTGCCGAAAGGAACGGCGATGGGCGTTGCATTCCACTACAGCTTTCAAGGTTACTTTGCGCAGGTGGCGGAAGTCAGCGTGAGCCCAAACAAACGCATCAAGGTAAACAAGGTATGGGTGTGCGGCGATGTCGGGAGTCAAATCGTCAATCCTAGCGGCGCCGAAGCCCAGGCCCAGGGCGCGATCATGGATGGGTTGAGTGAGTTGATGAATCAGGAGATCACTCTTGATCGCGGCCGCGTTGTTCAAAGCAATTACAACCAGCACACGCTGCTTCGCTTCAGGCAAGCTCCGCAAATCGAGGTGCATTTCCTGAAGAGCGACAACCCGCCGACTGGTCTCGGCGAACCGGCGCTGCCGCCAGTCATACCGGCCGTTTGCAATGCGATTTTCGCCGCAACGGGTCAACGCATTCGCTCACTACCTCTGTCCAAGATCGGTTTTAATTGGGCCTAGGCTGCCGGCTCGACCTGCAGGGTCGATCGACCCCATGCCGGTAATAACGCACGCCCCGCTGCTGCGAAATTTCTCCGTCCGGCGGAACAAATCGCCTAGACCCGGCGTACATATTAGTGAGTCCCGTATAATGGACTACCGTATATGGCCGCAAGCTCGCCGTATCGAAAATGGAATAAACGGAGCACCGAGTTATTGAGCGCGCTAAGCGAACCAAGAGCTTCAGAACGACCCGCGAGACGCGGATCTTCTCGGTTGCTGCTGTTAGGTTTCTGGGCCTGCATAGTGATCGCAATCGCAGCGGTGTTGCGACGGTTAGTCGCACTTGTGCATCCCTCGCAGACTACTCCATCGCCAATGGCCACGCTCGACGCGGTGTTTGCGTCGCATGCTGCGCTGACGCTGGCACATATTCTTCCCGCGATGGCATTTGTTCTTCTCGCTCCAGTTGTCCTGCTGCGCCGGTCTCGTGCGGTGTGGCCGGAACGGCTGTTCTTTCCGTTAGGAGCGGTGGTCGGGATTACCGCTTATGCCATGAGTGCCTATTCGTTTGGAGGATGGGTGGAGCGCTCAGCGGTTCTCCTTTTCAATACCCTCTTTCTGTTTTCGCTTGCACGGGCATATTGGTATACGCACCGCGGCGAGTCGCTCCAGAAAATGCGGTGGTTGTCGCGGGCGATCGCGATACTCCTGGGTATCGCTACCACGCGTCCGGTTATGGGCGTATTTTTCGCCACCAGTCGGCTGACGCATCTCGAATCGCGGCAATTCTTTGGCATCGCATTCTGGATTGGTTTCTCCATCAATACGATCATCGTCGAGCTTTGGCTGCATTCCAGCAAACGTAAACTGGGTTTAAGGGTATAGGACCTCGCTTCGGTCTCGAATACTTCAAGAAACAGCCTGAAACCGTTTGATGGTGCCACCAGTCCCAAAATAGGGTTTGTTGATGTCTTCAATGTGGCGCAAGCAGCTATCTACGGCGATTCTACTGCTTGGAACGTGCCAGGTTGCCGTATTCGCGCAAACTAACGTCCTCACCTATCACAACGATCTTGCGCGCACAGGTCAGAACTTATCCGAAACGATCCTGACGCCAGCGAATGTAAACTCTTCGAGCTTTGGGAAGCTCTTTACAGTTCCTGTGGACGGCAAGGTGGATGCACAGCCGTTGTATGTCTCGGCGCTCGCCATTGCGGGAGCAAGTCACGATGTCGTATTCGCCGCAACGGAGCACGATAGCGTCTATGCCTTCGACGCCCAAACCGGAACCGTTTACTGGCATGTCTCACTGTTGAACCCCGGCGAGACTCCATCGGATGACCGTGGCTGTGGCCAAGTCACACCGGAGATCGGCATCACAGCGACGCCCGTCATCGACCGCGCCGCCGGTCCGCACGGCACAATCCATCTGGTCGCGATGAGCAAGGATGCATCAGGCAATTACTACCAGCGCTTACATGCTTTGGATATAACTACCGGCGCAGAGGAGTTCGGAGGCCCGATCGCGGTCCAGGCCAGCTATCCAGGAAGTGGCGACAACAGCAGTAACGGCCAAGTAGTCTTCGACCCGAAGCAATATAAAAGCCGGCCCGGGCTTCTCCTATTGAATGGCGTTGTGTATACGAGCTGGGGTTCGCATTGCGATATCCGGCCGTACACCGGCTGGATCATCGGATACAACAGCACAACACTGCAGCAGACCGCCGTCTTCAATTTCGCGCCGAATGGGAGCGAAGCTGCGCTTTGGAATTGCGGGGGCGGACCCGCTGTTGACGCACAAGGCAATATTTTCGTTGCGGTCGCTAACGGAACCTTCGATACCACTCTTACCGCGCAGGGGTTCCCCAGCGGCGGAGATTATGGCAACGCCTTTGTAAAACTCACGCCCGAAAATGGCGGCCTCGTAACGACTGATTACTGGACCATGGATAATTCCGAATCCGAATCGAGTCAGGATATCGATCTTGGCTCGGGAGGCATCATGCTGCTTCCCGATATGCTCGACGCGAACGGAGCAGTTCGTCATTTGGCGGTAGGAGCAGGCAAAGACAGCAATCTGTGGGTAGTCGATCGCGACAACATGGGCAAGTTCGATTCGCAAGCGAATGCCACCATCTATCAGGAATTGGCCGGTGCACTGCCTGGCGGCATCTTCGGCAATCCGGCATACTTCAACGGTCGCGTGTATTTTGGCGCCGTCGGTGATGTGATTCGCTCGTTCCAACTGACATCGGCGCGCTTATCGGCTTCGCCCGTCTCGACAAGCGCAAATTCGTTTCCGTATCCAGGTGCAACCCCGAGTATTTCGGCCAACGGATCTGCGGGCGCAATACTTTGGGCCGTCGAGAACAACATTCCCGCGGTTCTGCACGCCTATGACGCAAATGATCTCGCGTCGGAGCTGTACAACAGCAATCAAGCCGCTTCCGGACGCGATCAGTTTGGAGACGGCAACAAGTTCATCACCCCAACCATCGCAAACGGCAAAGTGGTTGTTGGCACCACCAATAGTGTTGCCGTCTTTGGTTTGCTCAACCAGACGCCCGGCTTCACGCTGATGCCCGGCAGCTTGCAGCAGATTTCGGTTGGCGCAGACGGTACGATCTGGGGCATCAATGGTGCGGACCTGATCTATCGCTACGATCCGAACACGCAGAGCTGGGTTCAGGCACCTGGAAACCTCGCGCGAATTTCCGTCGGTGCCAATGGTTCAGTCTGGGGTCTCGATGCTGCCGGTCACGTTTACCGGTGGGATGCAAGCCTGCAGAACTGGACACCTGTAGTCGGCACGCTCGCGCAAATCAGCGTCGGCTCTGACGGCGATATCTGGGGCCTGAACTCTGCGTACCTCATCTATCACTGGAGCCCCTCGGCCCAAAATTGGGTTCAGATTCCAGGCACTCTGAAGCAAATCGTCGTCGGCTTCAACGGAGCCGTGTGGGGCATCAACAGCGCGGGATCGATTTACCGTTTCAATCCCGGGTTGCAGGAGTTCCTGCCGGTTCCAGGCATTTTGACCCAGATCGCCGTCGGCAGTGATGGCGTAGTTTGGGGACTGAATGGACACAGTATTTACCGCTTCAACTCTCTCACCCAGCAGTTTGAAAACATCCCTGGCGGGCTGACTCAGATTGCTGTGGGATCGGGTGACAACGTGTGGGGCATCAATACGGGTAATCTGATTTACCGTTTCGATGCGCCATCGCAGAGCTGGATCAACGTCCCAGGTACCCTTACACAAGTTGCTGCTGGAGCAAACGGTTCGGTGTGGGGATTGAATTCGTCCGATGCCATCTATCAATTCGTTCAGCCGTTGACGCCCACTCAAACCTTCCATCCGGTTCCCGGCGCAACTCTCGTGCAGATTGCTACGGGTGTCGACGGAAACGCGTGGGGAATCGATGGAGCTGGGAATCTCTATGCGTACAACTTGGCCACGCAGGCCTGGACCTCATTCAATCCGGGCAACCTTTTCTCCGAAGTTGGAGTTGGTTTCGCCCAAAATGTCTGGGCGCTCGGCACCAATCAGACAATCTTCCACTTTGATCCGTCGAGTCAAACCTTCGTCCAGATATCTGGCTTGCTCAGCGACGCCGCTGCAGGCCCCGATGGTGCCATGTGGGGCGTGAATTCCGGCCATGCGATCTATCAGTACGATCTCCAAACTCAGGCGTTCACGCAAGTTCCCGGTGAACTCGTTTACATATCTGTCGGAGCGGACGGCACCGTATGGGGCATCAACAGTGGCGAATTCATTTATCGATTCGACGTGCCAAGCCAAAGCTGGATCAACACGCCGGGAACTCTGAAAAGCGTTGCGGTGGGTTCGGTGGCGTCCGCATGGGGCATCAATGCTAGTAACCTAATCTACTCCTTCGATGCGCAAACTCAGACATGGCAAAACGTCCCCGGAAACTTGATCCAACTATCCGTTGGCTTCGATGGCACCGTGTGGGGCTTGAATGAAGGCGAGCTGATCTTTCGCTATAATTCCGCCTCCCCAACCTTCTGGGATAATGTCCCGGGTTCCCTGCAGCAAATCAGTGTCAGTGCGCAGACAGTTGTCTGGGGCGTCAACTCGGGTGGCGGAGTGTACCGCTTTTATTAGCCGAAAGTGGCATGCCCGATAACGCGGTCTCTCTTAAAGACGACATGTTCACGGTAATCGCCATCTCAGCTCTCGCCTGCATCCTCCAGGATGTTCTGCACGAAGGCTTGGGCCATGCGGTCACGGCATGGCTGAGCGGAGCGCATCGCCTGACCATAAGCACAGTTGCGTTGCAGAGCGATATAGACACGCGATGGATCTCCGCGAGTGGAACATTGGTGAATCTTGTTTTCGCGGCCGTGTTCTGGTTTCTGCTGATAAGACGGCAGCGCTACAGACCGCCTACGCGCTATTTCTTCGTGCTTGCATTCGCAGGCAATCTCTTTACCGCAACCGGCTATTTTTTCTTTTCGGGCGTCGCCAACTTTGGCGACTGGGCGGCGGTGATCCGTGGCCTGCAACCGCACTGGTTGTGGCGAGTTGGGCTCATTGTCCTTGGTGCGGCTTCGTACTATGCATCCATGCTGGCGGTAGGCGCTCAGCTGAAGCCGTTTCGTGGCAGAAATCAGCGTTCGAGAAGGCTTCGCGAGCTGACCTGGACGCCCTATTTCACCGACGGAATTCTGGCCGGACTTGGAGGCCTGTTCAATCCTGCGGGGCTGTTCTATGTCGTAGCCTCTGCGCTGCCGTCAACTTTGGGCGCGAATGCAGGCCTGTTGAGTTTGCCTAGCATGATGCGCGCCTCAAGCCGCGAAGGAGAACAACAGGTCGAGCAACTGCGGCGTAGCGTGCCGTGGATATTTACCGCTACTATCGCCAGCTTCCTGTTTATTTTCGTGCTGGGCCGCGGCCTCACCTGGTCGCAATGACGATCACCTTCACTTGTTCTCGCGAGCAAGCGTGTAATACGAATAAGTGTACGTCCAAGTAAATTGTTTACCCGGTTCCACGACCATATGGATGTAGGGCTCCATTGCTACAACCGAACGGATTGACCAAAGGTGCTCTTCTGAGAGCGGGCGATCACCGGTTATCTTCATACCCGCTCCCACTTTGCTGTTCTCGATTGTGATGTTGTAATCCGCTGCGCTGCTGCCGAACCCCGAGAACGACGCAGCAACCGTCTCCTTCTCCTCGAGCGTTTTCAGAAAAGCGAATCGCTTCCCGCGTATTTCGGCTAGTCGCTTATCCGGCGGGTGCTCTGTCTTTATCTCGAACGGTACCGTGATCGTGAAATCTGGACCGATCGGCTGTTTGTCGAGCACTAGAAAATTGTGATCATACACGCTCGTATCAATTGCCCGGCGGCCCGTATTTCTCAAGCTGTGCCGTAGTACCATCTCCGGCTTGCCCTTCGCCAACCGGATGCTCTTTGTGTACACGTACGCATAACCGGCATCAGGATCCTTTAACTCCTGGATGAATTCTATGGAATCCTTTTCCGGGCGAACCACCCATTTGCCGGGATCGACAATCTGGTACAACCGGTACGGATTGTAACTTCCTTCGTCGGGCTTGCGAAGCACGCCCACCCCGATCTTGATGAATGTTCCGCCGGCTTTTGCCTCGTCATACCCCAAAGCTTTCCCTTCGGAAGAGAACTCTTCGACCGGACCCATAATTGCGCTGCACGGGCCAGCAACGATATCCGCGCCATCAAAAACGAAATCGATCACGTTCGGGTCTGTTTTCGTATACCACGGCCCGTAGTAGTCATGCCCCCCGTACTCGAGGCTATTGATCACCCCTGACCAATCGAATCTGGTGCCCCGGTAATATCCTCTTTGTGGATCGGGTAAATAAATCTTTGCGCGGAGCGGGCCGTTAGTAATTTCGACCTCCGGCGCCATCTGATGTTGCGCATTCGCAGCCATGTGAACTGAGAATACAACAGCGGCAGCAACAAGAGGACTCCTGATGACAGTCATGCCAACAATTAGGGTACACTTGACACTCAGTCATTGGAGAGAAAATGAAGCACGTTCTGATTACAGGCAGCAGTACCGGAATCGGCCTCGCCACCGCACTCCATCTTGCGCGAGCCAAGTATCAGGTCTATGCCGGGTTACGAAGCCCGAAAAAAGCAGAACAGTTACAAGCCGCCATTGACTCTGGTCTTCCAATTCAGATGGTTCAGCTAGACGTAAACGAGGACGCATCGGTGACGAATGCTGTAGAAGAAGTCAGGCGCAAAGCCGGCCATATCGATGTACTGGTGAACAACGCCGGGATCGGTGGCGGCGGCCCTCTCGAGCTGGTGCCCATCGAAACTGCCAAAGAAATCTTCGAAACAAATTACTTCGGCGCAATCCGCATGATTCGCGCGGCGCTGCCCCAAATGCGCGAGCGGAAAAGCGGCACAATCGTGAACATCACCTCTCTCGCGGGCCGCTTGGCGTCCGGAGCATCTGGGCATTACTCCGCGTCAAAATTCGCGCTTGAGGCAGCTAGCGAAATCTTAGCGGTGGAAACACGCCCGTACGGAATTAGAGTGGCAATCATCGAACCCGGAGTCATCGCTACGCCCATCTTTTCCAAGGCCCAGCCTCCGAGCTTGGATGGCAATCCTTATCCCACACCTGTCCGCCGCATGATGAAGTTTTTCGAGGCGCAGCTTTCTCAACCCACGTACCCGCAAGCCGTTGCTGAAGTAATACAAAAGGTTCTGGAAACCGACTCGCCCCAGTTCCGTTACCTCGTCGGCAAAGATGCCGAGCTCCTGTTGAAAATGCGGCAGCAAGTAAGCGATGAAGATTGGATCGGTTCGGGACTGTTGTCCGACGACGAGCTCTTCCAAAGGACGACTGAGATGGTGGGGATCAATCTGTACGCTAAATCCGCAAACGCCCATTCGGAGCCCTGAGCGAAGCGACGGATTAGGTCCGCCTCATTCCATCCGCAGCGCCGTCATCGGATCGATCGAAGCGGCACGGGCGGCCGGAATGACTGCCGCGCTGAAGGCGCAAATACAAAGCGAGATCACCGCCACTGAAAGTACGAGTGGGTCCCATTTGCCGACTCCGTAAAGCTGCGAGGACATGAGCCTATTCGCGGCAAGCGCCAGAGGAATACCGAACAGCAGTCCGGCAGCAACTTGTTGGAAAGCGCCGCGCAAAACCAGGTGGACCACGCTTGTGCGGTCGGCCCCTAAAGCCATGCGCACGCCGATTTCGCTGGTGCGCTGGGCGACGGTATAGGCGGTCACTCCATAGAGTCCAACCGCCGCTAGTATCAGCGCCACAACGCCAAACAGACCCGCTAAATCCGCGACGGAGCGCTGCTGATCGAAATTCAAATCGACCTCCTCCTGCATGGTCCGAACATCGATGATGGTCAGATTTGGATCCGCTTCGCTGAACGCTCTGCGCACCAGTGGTTCAAGCTGCCCCGGCCTTCGGCGTGTCAAAAGCAGAGCGTTGTTGATCAAATGTGAGCGTGTCTCTTGCCGGTTCAGATTCGGTTCGTCATACGCGATCCGCTGTGCAAGGGGCACGAAAAACATAGGATGCACGGGCTCATCCGGAAAGGCATATTTTGCGTCTCGCACCACGCCGATAATCCTGAATCTCCCGGCTTCGGAGGGAAGGTCCAAACCGAAATGCTTATCCAGTGGGTTTTCCTTCGGGAAAAACCTCTGGACAAAAGTCTGATTCACGACAGCAACCGGGGCGGAAGTGCCTGCATCCGCTTCGGTGAAGCCGCGTCCCCGAATCATATGCTGACCTACCGTCTCGAAGTAACCGGCGCTTACGCGATCCCACGATGCGCCGCCGCCTTCGTTGAACGTGACCCGTGGATGACCTTGCACGACAATGCCGTCGCTCCAGTTGTCCGTCAGCGGATTGTAAAGCGCGAGGCTCGCCCGCTCGACACCCGGTACATGCGCGAGACGATCCTCGAGATTGCGATAAAGTGCATCCAGCCGCTCGGCCGTGTAAGTGGCCGGTGGCGAGTTCAGATTTACCGTGATCCGATGCGCCGTTTCAAATCCGAAGTTCTGGTGTTCCAGGTTCATTAAGCTTCGCGTCAGCATCCCAGCGCCGGCAATCAGCACTACCGACAAAGTTGCCTGAAGTGTCAGGAATAGTTTTTGCGGCATAGAGGAGCTATCCCGCGTGCTGCGATTTACACCCCGAAGTGCCTCTACCGGATCGGCGTGAGTAGCGAACCAAGCAGGAGCGGTGCCAAAGAGCATCCCGGTTATAAGCGATAACGCGAAGGCAAACGATAGCACGGGCAGAGAAGGACTGCTGTCGATTGGGAGGAAGTGCGCGCTGTGAAAGGCCAGCGCAAGAATCAGGCGGCCAGCTTCGTCAGCCACTATAAGGCCCGCTAGTCCGCCACCGAGTGAGAGCAACACACTTTCCGTCAGCGATTGGCGAATTAGACGCCCGCGCGAGGCTCCGAGGGCGACACGAAGTGAGGTTTGGGTGCGCCGCGCCATGCCCCGGGCAAACAGCAGATTGGCAACATTCGCGCATGCGATCAGGAGAACCAGACAGCAGACAGTCAGCAGAATATCCAAGCTGCTCCCGTAATTAGCCTTCATCGTGGCAACGCCTCCACCGGCCGGGACAACACGAATGTTCTGCTTGGGCAGCCCTCGCTCAATTTCTGGCATGAATACGGAAGGAAAGCCGCTGTCGTATTTCAGCCATTGCCGCACGACGCTGGTGAGCCGCGCTGAGATACCCGCCACGGTTGCACCCGGTTTCAGCCGCCCAATCGCCCGTAGCCAGGCTCCGATTGACTGATCCAACAGCGAATTCTCGCCGTTCACCAAGGGTTCTTGTTGCAGCGGTAGCCAGAGATCTGGCGGGTCGCTCCGCAACGTTTCTCCGAAAAATCCAGGTGGTGCGATCCCGATTATTGTGAAAGGGCGCCCTTCGATCACAAAGCTGGAACCGATGACAGATGAATCGCCGCCATAGCTTCCTCGCCAAGCACGATAGCTCAGAACAGCAACGGGTGCCGACGAGGCATGATCGTCCTTCGAAGAGAACACGCGGCCGGCAAACGAGCCGATGCCGAATGTCGAGAAATAATTTCCGGTGACAAATTCGCCACGCATGGGCCTGGCAACCCGTTCAGTTGTGGCGCGCCGCACGCTGAATTGTGCCGCCATTGCTTGGAACGCCGCGACTTGCTCGAACTCCGGCGCGGCTGCTTTCAGGCGTTCAAAAAGTGGGTACGAGAAGAGGCCCCAATTGTCCTGCGGTCCGCCTTCTACGCAGCAGTCGTTCCCTTCGCCGATCCGATACAAGCTCGCGGGATCGGCCACCGGAAGCGATCGCAACATGACCGCATGAATGAGCGAGAAGATGCCAGTCGTGCCGCCGATTCCGAGAGCCAACGTCAAAATCGCCGTCATCGTAAACACGGGCGATTGACGAAGAACGCGCAGCGCGTAGCGGACGTCTCCTAGTAAGGTTTGCATTATTAGACTTCCTTCGATACGAGCATTCCTGCGACCGAGTCCCGCAGTTTCAAAGAATTCCTTTCGGATCAGTTGTTTACCGACTCATCACGCAGCGCACTGGACAAAGCTGTTCTCCGATTTCGGACAGTGGTGTTCAATTTCGCTATAATCGCCGCGATGCCGTCTGCAAGCGGCTCTCGCAAGAATCGCTTTCACAATCGATTCGAACACCTCGGTCAGGACGCTGGCAAAATGGCGAATCGTGCCACGACGGCCTGGGAGAGCATCACCGAGGGCATGGCTCTCAACCAGCTCTGGGACGATTTCAAAGCTGACGCGCAGGCCGGCTACAAGTTCTATTCCCAGGACGTCGACTGGAGCTCGTTCGAACAGAAAAAGAAATGGAAACGCCGCCTCTACGC
This sequence comes from uncultured Acidobacteriaceae bacterium, assembly GCA_963771565.1. Taxonomy (GTDB): domain Bacteria; phylum Acidobacteriota; class Terriglobia; order Bryobacterales; family Bryobacteraceae; genus Bog-105. The sequence goes on along the minus strand of CAVYUB010000022.1, from coordinate 233,365 downwards.
CGCTCGTGCGCTCTCCTGGGCGCTCCTGCGGAAACTCTCACCGGCGCGCCGCATCTTTTTGCTTCTGACGCTTGCGTTCGTTATCTTCGTCCTGTCCAACCCAGGCAGCAACCCGGCCATTATCGTCATCACCTGCGCATTGCTCCTGTTATTGGCACTGGAGCTGGCCGATCGCGTCACTATGAAACGCGATCTCGAAATTGCGCGTGACATCCAACGTTGGCTCGTGCCCGAATCACCTCCTGTCGTGGATGGCATTGATATCGCGTTTGCCACCCGGCCCGCTAACACAGTATCCGGTGATTACTATGATGCCTTTCTGCGCGATCAGCCCGGCGGAAACGGCCGCTTGCTCCTGGTCGTTTCGGATGTCGCCGGTAAGAGCATTCCCGCCGCGCTGCTCATGGCCACCATTCAGGCCAGTTTGCGATCCCTGGCCGCCTCGCCGCTGTGTCTGAGCGAATTGGCGCTCGGATTGAATCGCTATGCCTGCGCAAACAGCCTCGCCGGATCGCGTTTTACAACCGCATTTCTGGGCGAGTGGGATCGGACGCTAAATACGCTCACTTATATCAACGCCGGGCATAACCCGCCTCTTCTCAAGCGTTCCTCTGGCGCAATTGAACGCCTGGAAGCCGGTGGCCTCCCGCTTGGAATCATGGCGCAAGGCCAATATACACAGGGCCAAGTGGTCTTGCGCTCGGGTGATCTGCTGGTCGTCTTCACTGACGGCGTCATCGAGGCGGAAAATGAAAACGAAGCCGAGTTCGGCGAGTCCCGTCTGCTCGAATCTGTTACTGCGATGCGGCCCGCAAATGCTGCTGATGCCCTGCGATCGATCGTTTCATCCGTAGACGCTTTCGTCGGCCGCACGCGCCAACATGACGACATTACGTCACTAGTTCTGCTGGTGCGGTAGCTATTCTGCCGCGAAATGAATCCTTCCCTTAACCACCAGCATCCCTGAAAGTATCGTAATAGGACTGCCAACATGATAGCTTCTAAAGTTTTTCGAGCCGCAGAGTTGGCTGTTGTGCTTGCGGCAACTTTCACTCTGGTGGCCTGTCAATCTGCTTCGAAGGCACAAGGCCACATGGCATTTCCGCCTGCGCCCGTCTCGGTGCTGGAGGTTCAGGCACAGGATGTTCCAATCTACAGCGAGTACGCGGCTCAGACCTTCGCCCGTGACATGGTCGAAGTCCGGGGACGCGTCGACGGTTTTATTGAGAAGCGCCTGTTCCAGGTGGGCGCCGATGTTCACGCAGGGGATGTCCTTTATATCCTCGATGTACGGCCTTACGCAGCCGACGTCGACAAGGCGAAAGGGGACGTGGCGCAAAGCGAAGCCAATCTGGAATTTGCCAAAAAGCAGGTCGCCCTCATCCAGGCGGAAGCCAATCTAGCCCAAGCCAAGGCGAACCTCGTAAAAGCCCAGCAGGATGTGGAGCGGCTGCAACCGCTGGTTATACAGGATGCGGCCGCCAAGCAGGATCTTGACAATGCCGTGGCTGCTCTCGACGCGAATAAGGCGAATGTCGCGGCGCTCACTGCAAATGTGGATCAAACCAGGTTACAAACCCGGACCAACATCGATGCCGCGGCCGCGCAGCTTGCATCCAATAAAGCTCTTCTGCGTACCGCGGAACTGAATCTTGGATATGCCACCATTACAGCGCCAATCTCGGGCCGCATTGGAGATAGCCTTATCGAGGTCGGAGGACTCGTCTCGAAAGCGGCGTCGCAGCCCTTGACGACGATCGTTCCGCTCGATCCCATCTGGGTTCGGTTCAAGGTAAGTGAATCTGAATACCTCGCGTATCAGAAATCAAAAGAAGTTCAGAACAGTGTAAACTTGCCCATTCGGCTCGTTCTCGCGGACGGATCCGTGTTCCTCCACCAGGGACAGATTCGAAATGCTGTGAACCAAATCGATCTCAAGACCGGCACGCTCGAGATCCAGGGCACGTTCCCGAATCCTGAACATACGCTACTTCCTGGCCAGTTCGGTCACGTGCGTCTCCGTATGCGCGAGGCAAAAAATGTCATCGTAGTTCCGCAACGTGCTGTCCAGGAATTGCAGAGCATGCAATCCGTTTTCACGGTCGGCCCAGACAACAAAGCCGAGGCGCGAAATATCGTCACCGGTGACCGCGTCGGCGACGGCTGGATCGTGACACAGGGCCTCAAGCCTGGTGACAGAGTCATCGTCGAGGGTGTCCAGAAGGTGCGCCCAGGCGCTCCGGTTCAACCGACTCCGTACAAAGCGCGCTTAACGGCCGATCAGGTACCCCAAGTCTAATCCATGGCCAGATTCTTCATCGACCGTCCGGTCTTCGCGATAGTTATTGCTATCGTCATCGTCATTCTCGGTTGCGTTGTCATCCCCACACTGCCCATCGCTACATATCCCGAAGTGGTGCCGCCAGTGGTTCAAATCACGGCTGTTTACCAGGGCGGCAATGCAACGGACCTTGAGAAAACAGTATCGCAGCCGATTGAACAGCAGCTTACCGGTCTCGACGGTATGCTTTACTATTTCGCGCGTGCATCGAATAACGGCACGCTCACGATTGACGTTACCTTCGAGCTTGGAACTGATCCCGATCTCGCTACCGTAAAGGTTCAGAACAAAGTCAGTGTCGCGCTTCCTCTTCTGCCGCCTGAGGTGCAGCGCGTCGGCGTTACCACCAAGAAGGTTTCCTCTTCATTTCTTCTTTTTGTCGCTTTGACCGCTCCGGATAACCGCTATGACACGCTGTTCCTGAACAATTACGCGGCCATCAATCTCGTTGACAAGATCGGAAGTCTCCCTGGTGTCGGCAATTCTGTGCTCGCCGGCGCGCAGAACTACAGCATGCGCGTGTGGGTCAACCCCGACAAGATGGCGAAACTTGGCCTCACCGCTACCGACATTAACAACTCAATCCAGGCGCAAAACAGGCAGAATCCCGCCGGCTCTTTGGGACAGGCGCCCGTGCCGAGGGGCGTCGACTATCAGTATCCGGTCAACGCTTCCGGCCGCTTGATCACTCCTCAGCAGTTCGGCGACATCATCGTACGTGCACAGGCTGACGGCTCGCTGCTTCGCGTCCGCGACATCGGCCAAGTGCAGCTTGGTGCCCAGGACTACTCGAATTTCACTTTCTGGAATAAACGCGAAGCGGCATTTATCATCGTCTATCTCTCGCCTGGGGCGAATGCAGTGGAAACGCAGCGGCAGGTGGTGAAATTCATGCAGCAGGCCAGGCAATCGTTTCCGACGGGCCTCGAATACAAGATTCCTTACGACTCAACCCGATTCGTGACCACGTCAATTTTTGAGGTCATTCGGACCCTGTTCATCGCTGTCTTGCTCGTCATTTTGGTCGTGTTCATCTTTCTACAGAACTGGCGCGCGACGCTCATTCCGTTGCTCACCGTTCCGGTCGCCGTCGTTGGTACGTTCGCTCTTTTTCCAGCCCTCGGTTTTTCCATCAACACTACTAGCCTGTTCGGTTTGGTGCTGGCAATCGGCATTGTTGTAGACGACGCGATTGTGGTTGTCGAGGCGGTCCAGCTCAATATTGATCGCGGTATGAACCCTCGCGACGCTACTATTCGGGCTCTCCAGGAAGTGTCGGGTCCCGTGGTCGCCATTGCCTGTATTCTGGCGGCCGTGTTTATTCCCGTCGCCTTTCTGGGTGGCATCAGCGGCCAAATCTATCGCCAATTTGCCCTGACGATCGCCGCGTCAGTGTTGCTGTCCGCGTTCAACGCGCTCTCATTGAGTCCCGCTCTCAGCGCCCTCATCCTCAAGCCGAAAGGCGCGCCCAAGGGTCTGCTTTCGCGGGCCTTTAGTAAGTTCAATCAGGCATTTGATTGGACCACTAACCATTACCTGTCCGGTGTTCGCGGTCTGATTCGGAAAGCCTTGTTCGCGTTGGTTGCCCTGGGAGCTGTGTATCTCTGTGCCGGTACGCTGTTCAAAATTTTGCCTGGTGGCTTCCTTCCGGACGAAGACCAAGGTGTTTTTATCTCCTCCGTCCGCCTCCCCGATGGGGCCTCTATAGAGCGCAACATCGAAACCAGCAAACAAGTCGAAAATGTTCTCAAAACGACGCCGGGAATTGCGGATACTTCTGTCGTCGGCGGCCTCGACGTACCGACGTCCACCAACAACTCAAACGTGACCACCGTCTTCGCAACTTTGAAACCCTGGGATGAGCGGAAAGCGAAGAATGTTCAGTTCGAAAGCATTCTCGCATCGGTGCAGCAGAGGTATTACGGAATAAAAGACGGCTTCATCTTTGCCTTCGGCCTTCCACCGATTTTAGGTTTGGGGACTTCCGGTGGCTTTGAATTCATGCTGGAGGATCGCGCGGCCGGCGACATCGAAGCGCTGGGACAAGCTGCCGACCAACTGGTCGGAGCGGCGCGCAGCAGGCCCGAATTGCAAAACGTGATCAGCACATTTCGCGACACTGTCCCGCAGTACAAAATCGACGTCGATCGCGATAAGGTCCAAACCTTGGGTGTCCCCATTACAGATGTCTATGATGCGCTCCAGACGTTCCTGGGCGGCCTTTATGTAAACGACTTCAACCGCTTCGGCCGCACATGGCGCGTGTATCTTCAGGCGGAACCTGAGTTCCGCCGGCAGCCTTCCGATATCAATCGTTTCTACGTGAGGACCGCACAGGGGGATATGGTTCCGCTGAGCACACTCGCGAAGACAGAGCCGGTGGTAGGCCCGGAAGCCATCTATCGCTACAACCGCTACCGTGCCGTTAAAATTCTCGGCCGCGCCGCGCCGGGCTACAGTTCAGGCCAGGCCGCGGCTGCCATGGAAGAACTCGCAAAACAGCTCCCGAACGGCTTCGGTTATGAGTGGACTGGCACTGTTTACCAGCAAAGGCTTTCTGAAGGCAAGGAAGGGTATACCTTCGGCCTTGCCTCTGTCCTGGTCTTCCTTTTTCTCGCGGCACTATATGAAAGCTGGTCGACTCCGTTCTCGGTAATTCTCGCTGTTCCTCTCGGGATCTTCGGCGCGTTACTCGGTATCTATTCCCGCAACTACGCATACGACGTCTACACGCAGATCGGTATTATCACCCTGATTGGGTTAGCGGCAAAGAACGCCATCCTTATCGTGGAATTCGCCAAGCTTCGGCAAGAGGAGGGTAGGACGATTGAAGACTCGGCCATCGAAGCGGCCCATCTGCGACTCAGGCCCATACTCATGACTTCGTTCGCATTCATCCTCGGTGTGTTCCCTCTGGCAATTGCTACCGGCGCCGGTGCTGGCGCCCGCCGCGCGCTGGGCACGGCTGTTTTGAGCGGCATGCTCTCGGCAACACTGCTCGCTGTCTTCATCGTTCCCGTGCTGTACGTAGTTGTGAATCGAATCGCTTCGCGTCGGCGTGCACCAAGCAAAGTAGTCCCAGAACCGGAACCCGTTCGCGCAGGAGGGGGCGACTGAATGCGTTTCCTAGTCGCCATTGTCGTTCTGTCCTCATTCCTGACCGGGTGCGCGGTTGGCCCGAATTACAAACGTCCGGTTGTACAGACGCCGGCTCAGTTCCGTCAGCCAGTCCCGGACACTGTGCCTGCGGACCGTGCCTCTCTTGCTGATATTGCGTGGGCCAGACTGTTTCAGGACGAGGTCATTACCAATCTCGTCAAAACCGCCTTGGCTCAGAGCCATGATCTTGAAGCTGCTACGCAACGCGTCCTCGAAGCCCGTGCGCAACTGGGCATCACTCGCTCTCAGCTTGCGCCTCAGATCACGGCTTCGGGATCTTTTACGGCAGCCCGCACGTCGAGCGTTGGGTCCTTCAATTTCATTCCGCCTGGCACAAACCTCGCCGTCAGTTACACGCAAGCCGGATTGAACGTCTCTTGGGAGCTCGACATTTGGGGCCGTATCCGCCGCTTGAGTGAGTCCGCTCGCGCTCAGTATCTGGCGCAAGAGGAGGCGCGGAACGCCGTCATCTCCAGCCTCATCGCGGATGTCGCCACCACCTACCTGACCATGCGTGAACTCGATCTCGAGCTGGAGATCGCACGCAAAACCGAAGACATCGCGGAGAATGGCCTGAAGCTTACCAACCTTCGGAAAGAGCGTGGCGTTTCCACCGGCCTGGATGTTCGCCAGGCTGAGCAACTTCTTTACACCGCCACTGCCCAGATCGCTGCCACAGAACGAGCAATTGCTGAAACCGAAAATTCTCTGAATGTCCTCCTCGGCCAGAATCCCGGCGAGGTCCGTCGCGGCAAGCCCCTGATCGAATTAACAGGCCCAATTGAGGTGCCCGCGGGTCTTCCTTCGGACCTTCTCGAACGACGGCCCGACATACGACAGGCGGAACAGACCCTAATCGCAGCCAACGCACAAATCGGCGCAGCCAAGGCGCAGTTTTTTCCCCAAATTTCCCTTACAAGTGTCCTCGGGGTGCAAAGCCGGGCGTTGGGTGATCTGTTTAGCGGTCCGGCCCGTAACCAGAGCATCGCGCCTGCGGGAGTCCTGCCTCTCTTCAATGCAGGTCAGCTTCGTAACAACCTTCGCCTGACCGAAGCGCAACAACGCGAAGCGGTCGCCAATTACCGCAAGACTATTCAGGTCGCGTTTCAAGAGGTCTCCAGCTCTCTTGCCGATTACCAAAAGAACCGCGAGCAACGTTCACAGGAAGAGCTCCTGGTCAAAGCTCTCCGGGAGACCGACCGGCTTTCCACGCTCCGCTACAAGGGAGGCTTGGACAGCTATCTCCAGGTTCTAGATGCCGAACGCAACGAGTTTTCGGGCGAGCTGACACTCGCTCAGCTTCGTAAAAACGAGTTACTCTCAATCGTCCAGCTATACCGCGCGCTGGGAGGCGGTTGGCAAAATCCCTGATTGCCAACCTCGCCGCCCACAACCATAAGCTCTGATCTACGACCTTGCCCAATCCTGAACGACCAGGCCTTTCACGCGCGCGAATTCTGATACGTTCGCGGTAACGAGCGTCATCTCGTGACGGAGCGCCTGCCCCGCGATCAGAAGGTCATAGGCTCCAATTGGTTTCCCGGCCGCTTCCAAATCGGCCCGCACTGCGCCCGCAATCGCGGCGTCCTCGCCCTCGAAAGCCAGCACGTTCATCGGACCGGCGAAAAAAGTCTCGAGGCGCTTGGTATTTGCTTCTCGGCGTGAGCTCTTTGAAACGCCATACCAGAGTTCGAAAGCGGCAATTGATGCTACATAGATGGTAGCCCCAGTGTGAAGCACTTTCTGCATTCGGCCTCGAACGCCTGCTGGGCTACCGTTTATGAGAGCGATACATGCGTTGGTATCGAGCAGATAGGTCACTTGAAGATCTCGCGGCGCGGCGTGACAGGCTGATTCCGGCCACTCTCCATGAATGGCTCGGAATTGAGCCTATCCAGTTCGGCAAACCATTCCCGTTCGTCCGAGATCAAAGGTTCCAGGAGAACTCCCTGACCTACGCGCCGAATGCGTACGCGGTCGCCTTCAAACCGAAATTCCTGGGGCAGTCGAACGGCCTGGCTTCGGCCATTCTGGAATAGTTTGGCAATTCGGGGGCTAGCCATCAATCGGCTCCTTGGTCTATATCAATAGTATATACCAGAATGTAGGTCTCTAACTCCGAATTTGAGGAGAAATCCGAAGCAGAACAAGTGCTGATGCTGTAGAGCACAAATCCCGAAATCAGTACTGACGCCGTTCACGAAACTAAGATGGCCGTAAAAGGCTGGCCGATCTCGACAGGGCACTTCTCTGGTAACGCCACGGATAGTGTCAACGATGTGTGGCCAGCTCTTTACTATGCCCTCTTCCTGGACTTCACCAATACGCTTGATGACCTTGAGCCCAAGGCTTTCATAAAAACGAACGCTTCGTTCCAGATCCCGGCACGTGATACTCACACATACTGAAAATCATCAATCATCCGTAGCTCCTGCTACTGTATCTACAAATGCGGTTCCGTTATGTCGCCCGGAAGGCCGCCAATCTGGAGCGATATGCTGCCAACCACGAATTGCTCCGCGAACGAGTCGGTCACTCGTGCGAGTAGAGGGGAAGAGCCTTGGCGAACACCTTGGCACCGGCCCGCGAGTCTGGGAGTCATAGGCGAGTCCCAGCGCCGCTCCGTGTTGTTGAGCGTATGCGCGGACGGCAATAAACGCGAAGAGCGCTGCGGTGCCGAGAACTGTTTGAAGTTTAGAGACGGACATCGGTGCGGCTTGCTTTCCCAGTCGCAGTCGTGTGAATAGCTACGTGCGAAGCAGCGTCTTGATCGCACGCCGTTCATCCATCGCGCGATAACCTTCGGCGACTTGATCGAGCGGCAGTGTCAAATCGAACACTTTCCCGGGATTGATCTTCTCGTTTAGCACAAGGTCGATCAACTCAGGCAAATACCTGCGAACCGGAGCTGGGCCGCCGTGCAGATGGACCTCAGCGAAGAACAACTCTGTCCCATCGAGTTCAACCCCGTGCGGCACCCCAACATAGCTTACGTACCCGCCAGGGCGAGTGGAACGGATCGCCTGCAGTATGGATTCCTGCGTGCCAACGCATTCCAGCGCGGAATCAGCGCCGATGCCGTTCGTTAGTTCTTTAATTCGCGCGATGCCTTCGTCACCGCGCTCGGTTACGATGTCGGTCGCACCGAATTCCCGCGCGAGTTTCTGCCGCGCTTGATGTCGGCTCATTGCGATGATCCGCTCCGCGCCCATCTGCTTCGCTGAAAGCACAGCGAGCAGACCCACGGCGCCGTCACCCACAACCACGGCCGTTTTGCCAGGCTTTACATTGGCTGCATCGGCCGCAAACCAACCGGTGCCCAGAACATCCGATGTCGCCAGCAGGCTTGGGATCAGTTCTTTGGAAGGAAGGTCGCGTGTTGGTACCAAGGTGCCGTCAGCAAGAGGAACGCGCAATAGCGGAGCCTGCGCGGCGCTCATGAACTCGCGTTGCACGCACGAGGATTGATATCCGTCCTTGCAGATGACGCAAGTGTTGTCAGAGGTTGCAAACGAGCCGACCACGAACTGGCCGGGCTTGATGTTCCTGACCTCTTTACCGACCTCTTCCACGATGCCGCAGTACTCGTGTCCCATCGGGGTCGGCGGTTCTGCAAGGTTAGCGATGCCGCGATAGGGCCACAGGTCCGACCCGCAGATACATGTGGCCGAAAGGCGGAGGATGGCGTCTGTCGGCTTCGTGATTAGGGGCTCCGGCCGGTCTTCAAACCGAATATCGCGGGGGCCGTAGAGCATAGTTCCTTGCATCTGTAATTTCCTAAACGACCGTCATTCCGCCGTCCACGGTGAGAGCGTGGCCCACCACATAACTCGCCCCCGAACTGCAAAGCCAGAGCACGGCCGAAGCGATCTCCTCGGGCCTGCCCGCGCGGGCGATGGGAACGTGCTTCGCTATATCGGCGTACGCCTGCTCGTCCCCGCTGACGACATCGCGGGCGATCTGGGTGTCGATCAGGCCGGGATTGACCGCGTTCACGCGGATGCCGTGCTTAATGTATTCGAGAGCAGCCGTCCGTGTCAACCCAACCACGCCGTGCTTGGAGGCGATGTAGGAGCCGATACCGGGGTTGCCGGTCAAGGCGCCGACCGATGCGTTGTTGACGATGGCGCCGCTGCCCTGGCGTTCCATCTGCCGCAGTTCGTGCTTCATGCAGCTCCACACGCCGCGCAAGTTGATCCCGATCACGCGCTCCCAGTCTTCGCGCGTGCTGTCGGCGGTCGGGGCGATGCGGGCCATTACCCCCGCGTTGTTGAACGCGGCGTCCAGCCGGCCAAACTCGGCAACAGTGCTGTCCACCATCGCCGCGACTTGGCTGTCGTCACTCACGTCGCAGCGGACAGCGATTGTCTTATGGCCGGCGCTCACCAGTTTCTGGGCTTCCAGGTTTAGCGAGTCTTCTCTGACGTCAGCCAGCACGACGGCTGCGCGTGCCTCGGCAAACGCCTGCGCCGTCGCCAACCCCATGCCCGTAGCTGCTCCGGTCACGAGTGCCACCTTGTTCTCAAAAGACAAATTCATAAAGGAATCCTTCGCCGAGTGTTGGCGTACTCAGCACAACTCAATTTCAAAGCTACCGGCAAGCGCCGCTCGCTCGCTTTCCCGATTCTGCCAATTTTTTGCCTGATCCTGTTTCGGGCATAGAGATTGGGCATACGAGAGAGATTTCGACAGTAAGCTGAAGAAAGGAGGATTCCAGGGAATGGCGAAGCACATTCAAGAGGGCGCACATGCCGAACTGGCGGTCATTGAGATGCGACGGGCGCTTGCTCGTAAATTTGCCGCCCATATCCACTCGGAAGGAGAACATCCGACAGCGATTAATGGCCTCGTCCTCTACCGTCACACCGCCCCGAGTGCCTGCTACCCCACAACCTGCGTGCCAAGCCTTTCGATATTCCTGCAGGGACGAAAGCTTATCAATCTCGGAGGAACGGAATACCTGTGCGACGGATCGTCGTTTCTCGTCTCGTCCATTGAAGCTCCCATTCTGAGCCAGATTGTGGAAGCCTCGGAGGCGGTGCCTTTCCTCGCTCTGCGTCTCCTGCTTGACATGAGGGCAGTGCAGGAGATTCTGAGCCGGGAAGATTTGCCAGAAGCCAAGGAGTCGTCGCAACGGAGCGGATTGGCCGTCGGTGAAACAACTGTTGGATTGCTCGCCGCGACCGGCCGGCTTTTAGAACTTCTCGATAGTCCCGAAGATATTCCGTTCCTTGCCCCTTTGGTGCACCGTGAAATCGCGTATCGGATTCTCAGAAGTCCACAGGGAGAGCGCCTTCGTGCCATCGCGACGAGAGGCGATCTAAGTAATAGAACCGTGAGAGCAATCGCTTGGCTCAGGACGAACTATACGAAGCCGCTCCGAATGGAGGAACTCGCCGGGATCGCTCGAATGGGTGTGTCCACGTTTCATCATCAGTTCCGGGCATTAACAGCGATGAGCCCGCTCCAATATCAGAAGCAGCTTAGGTTACAGGCAGCCCGGCACCGGATGCTGACGGAGGGAATTGATGCGACACATGCAGCGTATGAGGTCGGTTACGAGAGCGTGAGCCAGTTCAGCCGCGAATATAGCCGTTTCTTCGGGCAGCCTCCGATGCGGAGTATCAAGACGCTCCGACATGGTAACGCTGCGGCGATCAACGTGGCTTAGACGCAAACGGCAACTCAAGCTTCGCCAGCTGGATCCCGCTCGGACCGTTCACTTAGAACTAGACACGCATGGCGCTGGGAGGCGAAAAGCTTTTATCGTTCTCTCGTATGGCCTCGATGTTCGCAGCAGGACGGAACTGGTGCGGCGTGAGGAGGAGCTGCAATAGAAGCCGTCGGAATGGATGCTGTGGAACTACCGCCAGACAATCACACGCATCTTCGCGGCATAGTATTATGCTCCGGCTTGCCGACCGAAAGGATCCACTCCGGCCAGGCCCATCGGGATCTCTGAAATGCCTGTAAAACGGGCTTTTTCAAAAGCAGAATCCAATGACGTTTTGGCCTGGCGCGGCTGGGACGATTACGCTGCATCTCTAACAATCTTGTCGGATGCAATCTCGTTCGGATAGTTGAAGAAGAGCTGATTGCCGTCGGGGTCATCGACCACCAGGAGCCGGTATCCCCACGAACCCTCCTTGACCGGAACGCCCTTGGCCTCGAGTTCCGCGCGTAGCGCATCCAACGCGGCGATCGTGGCCTCGCGTGTCTCCTGATCAACGTTCACGGAAATGAACATCAGCCCTTGCCAATCTTCTCCGGCCACGTGTCGGCCAGGATAAGCGCGCAGCCCTGCCGCTCCACCTGTGCGACGTGCGCTCTGCCGTCCTCCTCGTATCGCCAGGGGCTCGTGAAGCCGAGCCGGTCAACGTAAAAGCGGAGCGAGGCCTCAACGTCCATCACGTGTAGGACGGGGCGCGCGAACCAATCTGTCATACGCTATATATCCTCGAATGAAGACAACTTCTTCCTGCCTCTTTGAATTCTACGCCCCACTTTATGACTTCTTGGCCGATGCGAACCCGGCTGCAGTAACCGGTCATCATCCTGATGCAAGCCGAGTTTTGGTGCCGATTTCGCTCTGTTGATTTCGGTCATCACACGCTCTATTTATATTGCTTTCATTCGCTTACCCGGAATCGCTTGGAAACGTCTGTTATACTGGTCTCCAGGAAGTCGCTGCGCTTCCAACTTCTCGACAAACGCCGGATGAGGGCAAATCGCCTCTCCGGCGTTTTTCATTTTCGGAGGACTTTTCATTATGTCTACGACGGCACAGATCGCAGCCAATCAAGCCAATGCGAAGCAGAGTACCGGGCCCAAAACAGAGCACGGCAAAGCCATCGCCTCTCTCAACAACCTCCGCCACGGCTTCAACGGCTCCTTCAGCGTCATGCCTTGGGAGAGTCAGGACGAGTTCGAGTTTCTCTTCATTGATCTGCGCGTCGAATACAAACCGGTCACCGTCACCGAAACTGTGCTGGTTGAGAAAATGGCGCAAGCGATGTGGCTCGGCCAGCGCGCCGTGCTCCTACAACAGCGCTGTTTCAATCCCAATGTACCTGAGTGCGACAACGAGAAGCAGCTCGCGCTCTATCTTCGTTACCAGACCACGCACGACCGCGCCTTCCACAAGTGCCTCAACGCGCTCCTAAAGCTCAGAGCCGAAAAGCGCAAAGAGGAAATTGGGTTCGAATCGCAGAAACGGATAGTGGCCGATCAAACCCGCCGCGAAGCAGGCGAAAATCGCAAGCAAGAGCTGCATCGTTACAACGTTTTGCTCGCCGAAGCCAAAGCGGATCATCAGGATTTACTAAATATGAACCTGCGGCACTCCATCGACCCGCTGTCCAGCGCTACATCGCGCTCTACGGAGACCCCAAAAGCCGCCTGAAAGGGCCCCGAACAACTGAGCAGATCAATCCCCCACACCCGCAGTGTGTTACTTCGCCGGTACCAGCAAGATCCGCTCTTCCGCCGCAGCCTCGACAGCTTTGCGCGAAAACGGCATTGGATGATACTCGCCTCTTGACCACGGGCCTTCGAGATCATCGTAATGTTTATCGCCCGGAACGCCAGATTCGCCAGGAACATTCGTCATAACTGAACGGTCCCAATCGTTCACGTCGATAATTTCGCGATAGGAAGCGCCGTAAGCCGCTCCGTAAATACCGCCGCCCGCCGTTGCATTCACCGTATTGGCATCACCCGGCCTGGCAACAGGCGGCAAATCGAAACTGTCGAGCAGATGCTCTCGTTGCGCTGCAGCGCTGTCCAGCCCGAAAGTATGCGCTCCTGTAGTTAAATCCGGGGGCGGCGGCACATTTAGCGGATGCCGGAAATAAGTCTCATGCAGCTTTCCCCACGTCCATTGCGATTCATCCGGGCCGAGACGTTTCTCGATATCGGCCAAAGCTTCGTCAAGTGATGCCGAGAGCAGTTCGTTGACATGCGGATTCGTCTTCAGTGCGGCCAGAACAGTACGTGGATTCGTGCGCGGAACCGGCAACAATTTCGCCGTGAGTTTCCCGCTCAGCTTAGTCTTCCAGACTTCGTAAATGAGTGCCGGCTTCGAATTGGCCGCGAGATTTCCATCCCAATCCAGAAACAGAGCCTTGATGTGAGCGGCCCGGCTCTGCTCGGGAGGATTCCAATTTTTCAGTAGGTCGATGAAATCCCGCGCAACCAATGAGACGGTGTCTTGCTGCATCCGCTCAAAGTCATCGACATCGAACTTATTGCCCTCGCTGAGCATTTCGACAATGCGCTGGTAACGCTCAGGTGATGCCCAGTAGAAACCCAGTTGATGCGAGTAGCCATGCGGCAATATATTGTTGTTCGCTGTCGCGATAAAGTGCTGGCTAGGATTGAACTCAGACGGATGATCGCTCGCCGGCAAATAGCCGGTCCAGTCATATTCGCCCGTATCGCCGGGAACAGGAAAGAGTCCTTCCCATCCTTTTCTGATAGGCGCCAACCCAGACGCAATCCAACCGATGTTTCCGCGTCGATCTGCATACACGAGGTTTTCCGACGGTATTTTGTAGCGCCCCGCCGCATTTTGAAAATCCTGCCAATTCCTTGCCCGAGCCAACGCGAGACCGGACAAATATCCAGCCCCACCCGGCTCCTCGCCAACCCACTTCAACGCGTACGCACGATGCCGGGTCGGATCTTCATAGATCACAGGCCCGTGCACCGTATACTTCAAATCTACGGTTTCAGGCGCAGGCTGCTTGCGAACCGGCAGATATCGGCTCCCGCGCCTCTCACTGCAAGGCTTTCGTGCTCGATGGTGAACTTCTGCCAAGCCCCGCGATACAGATACTCAGCTGGGTTTTCGGGATTGATTTTCTCTACGAATAGATCCTGCTGATCTATCCCCACGATGGTGAATCCGAATGCCACGTTTTCGTTATGTCCCAGTGCGATCCCAGGCAGTGCTGGCTCTCCCGCGCCGATGACGTTCCAACCCGGAGCAACCAGGTGCACGGTTTTTCGCAAAGAGGGGAGCTGAATGGCCCTGTGAGGATCGTTCGCGAGAATCGGTTTTCCGGTGCGAGACATCGATCCGTCGATAACCCAATTGTTGCTGCCTTGTTCACCCGGAAATCGGATCGGTCCGATGGCTGCAACGTAGTCCCGAAGGATCGCCGACGTAATATCCGCAAGATCGAGCCCATGCGGAACGACAAACGCCGTGGGGGGATCGGGCGGCGAGAGAAGTTCAACCGTCGCCAATCCGAGTCTGGCCACTTGCTACGCCCGGTTCACCTCTTGCACCATGTTGCCGGTCATCTGAAGACCTGCAATTCGAGCACTGACATCTTCGGGCGTCCAAAGGCCCGGATCGAATCCTGCCAGACGAAATTCCTCCGGCCGTTCCCCGTTCAGAGATCGAATATACGCGTTAATGCCGTTCGTGAAGGCCGTAACGATCTGTTTCGCGTCCGGCGAATAGCTGTTCCATTCTTCATCCCAATTCCCGCGATAGCGCACTAAACGGGCAATCCGATCGCGCGCGATGAAATTCGGGCCAAGTACCTCTGAAATCTTACCCGTTCCAATGCGCCGCCACAGATCGAGTTGGAACAGCCGGTCATTCGCTGTAATGTAGCCTTGCGCGAAGAAGAGATCGTCTGAATTTTGCGCATAGATGTGCGGCACGCCCCAACGGTCACGCAGAATCTCGACAGATTGCTTCAACCCGGACAGAGTTCTCTGCACCTGCTTAAGTTCATTCGTTGCAGCAATAAGGAATAAGGCAGACAAGGAAAGTAGTAGTGATAACGCCACATTTCCCGAACCCCGCCGCATGTCAGCAGTGTATCGGAATGCGTTAAGCTATGCTTGCCTGGTAAAGAAATGGTTCAAATTTCTCAAACCAAAAATGAGATGGCTACCGCAGCCGCCGGCCACGCCATCGCTTCACTTCGTCGGCTACTCGAGAAGCAAGATACCGTCCGGCTGCTTGCCGCAACCGGTGCATCACAGCTCGAGTTCTTAGAGCGTCTCACCTCTGACCATTCGATCGACTGGCGCCGTATCGAGCTGTTCCATTTGGATGAATATGTCGGGTTTCGTTCCGATCATCCGGCGAGTTTCGCGCGATATATCAAAGAGCGCATCATCGATCGAACCGGTATTGAGCGCTATCACCTGCTCGACGGAACCCGCGATCCGCATGAAATGACGGCTGAAATGGGCCGCGAAATTAACCGCGCGCCAATCGATCTCGCATTTGTTGGCATTGGTGAGAACGGGCACTTGGCGTTCAACGACCCGCCAGCTGATTTCGATACAAAGGAGGCATATCTGGTCGTCGAGCTCGATCAAGCCTGCCGAAGGCAGCAGGTTGGGGAGGGTTGGTTCGCATCCATAGAGCAGGTACCGAAAAAGGCAATCAGTATCTCGATCCCGCAAATTCTCAAGGCGAAAGGAAATCCTCTGCATAGTTCCAGATCGCCGCAAAGCTGAAGCGGTAAAGAGCATGTTTGGAAGGCCCAATGTCACCCATGGCTCCCGCCTCCGCTTTGCGCGCACATCCCAATACGACAATCTTCTTGGATGCCGATTCAGCATCGCTGCTGAATCGCGAATCAGTTTCGACTTCTTCCCCAGCTGAGCTCGCGCACGTGTAGCGGTCGATCCGGAGTCCCTGAACGAAGTGAGGGGTCCAGTCACAACCCGCAACATCGGTTTACTCTTAAATTAGAGTTCCTGGAAATGAAAGAACTGGAACAAATCCTGCAGCTTTGGAATCAGACACAAGCCTCAGGCGAATCCGCAGTGCTTGCGACCGTTGTCAAAACGCGCGGCTCTTCGTATCGTTTACCCGGAGCGCGCTTGCTGCTTGCGCCAAATGGCCAACGGGCAGGTTCCGTCAGTGGCGGCTGCCTGGAAGACGATTTGATAAAGAAAGCGTGGTGGCTAACTGAACGTGGCCCTGCGATCAGAAAATACGACACAACTCCGGAGGGCGAGATTGCGCCGAGTTTTGGCCTGGGATGCAGCGGCGTAATTCATGTTCTGCTCGAGCGATTAACTCCCGGTGATCCGTACAGTCCTGAATATTATTCGGAACGCACGATCAGAACGCCGCCCCGCTGCCATCGCGCACCTCATTCATCCTGCATCATCCGCCGGACAAAGACTCGTGATCGATACACTCGCGCAGGATCAGCCACAATGTTGGCCGATACTGAGCTGGCAGGGTTTTTGGAGCGGGAGGGCAAACTTGCGCTTTCGGAACGTACCTCGCGCACTGTGCAGCCGAGCGAAGAGATCGAGGCCTTTATCGAAATCGTGAGGCCAACCGTTCGGCTCCTTGTATTCGGGGCAGGGGACGACGCGGTTCCAGTAACCGAGCTCGCCCACTATCTCGGCTGGCAGGTTTGGGTATCCGACGGCCGTGCGCATTACGCACGCCGCGAGAAATTTCCGCACGCGGACGAAGTTTTCGTGCGCTCGGAGAAACGGACGCTGCCATTCCGGCTATCGACCCCTGGACCGCTGCTGTTCTGATGAGTCACAGTTATAGCCAGGATCTCGAGATGCTTCGTGAGCTCTCTGGTGCTGGTCTCAGCTACTTGGGCGTGTTGGGACCACGCAAGCGCACTGTCCAACTCCTTGCCGATGCCGGCCTTGACGCTTCGACGGTAGGACCTGCCCTCCATAGTCCGATGGGTTTGGATATCGGCGCGGACGGGCCGGAGCAAGTAGCGCTCGCAGTCATCGCCGAGATTCAGGCTGCGCTAAATGGGCGTGGAGGCGGATTGCTTCGAGAGCGTGTCGGATCCATTCATTCAGCCGGCGATGCATTGGTCGATCCGGAAAGCTCCTGGTTGCAGCCTACATGCGTCTGATTCCCTGAAAGCTCGGTCGAATGCATTCCATAAAACCCATGAAGCTGTTAGGAGCTGCACTCCTGTGCGCAGGAATCCTCGCTGCTCAGACCAGCACGGAAAAGGGTAAACAGCTCTGCGACCAAGCTATCGCGGCGCTCGGAGGAGACCGTTTTCTCCATATGCAGAATCGTGTTGCCAGTGGACGGGTCTACTCTTTTTTCCGCGAGCAGATGAGTGGTCTCGCGATTGCAACCATTTACACCGAGTACTTAGCCGAAGCGCCTCCGAAGGCTCTCGCCATACGTGAGCGCGAGGCATTCGGTAAGAAGCAAGACTATTCCGTCCTCTTTCTAGGCGACCAAGCATGGGATCTTACATTTCGCGGTGCGCGGCCCATAGCCGATGACAAGTGGCAACGCTATTTTCGAACTACGCAAAACGACATCTTGTATATACTGCGAGTGCGGTACAACGAACCAGGAATGCAGTTCGATTACATCGGCACTGACGTATACCAGACCAGACACGTCGAGATTGTTGATATGACGGATGCCAACAATCAAACCGTTCGCGTGTACCTCGATCACAATACGCTGCTGCCTGTGCACCAGGCATTTAGCTGGATCGATCAAGACACGCGCTATCACAACGATGAGGCTACCGAGTTCGACAAATACCGCGATGTCGGCAGCGGTATCATGTGGCCGTATACAATTGAGCGCGAGCGCAATGGATACAAGACCTACCAGATGTTCGCCGAGAAAGTTGAAGTAAACCAATCCCTACCTCCGAAGACTTTTGACTTACCGCCCGGCGTCAAGGTTTTGAAGAAGGTAGACTAGCAAGGGAGTTAATTCACGCTGACGAGATCAGATTGCTTGTTGCAGCTGGCCGAAAATTCGCATCTCACAAACAGAGTGGCAGGGCGTCAGGTTGTCGGCTTGAATCACGGTTGTTGGATTGTGAGTTCATTCCATTTATGACAGGCCTCATAGCACGAACCTCCACCATCTTTATTGCAACGGGCAACAGCACTCACGTTTATCGCTCCATCTCTGAAGTGCCGCCGCCTCTCCGGAGAAAGCTACAATCCTCCACGAAGGGCCTGAACTCAGCAACCATCTTGATCGCGGACAAGCGTGGACGAGAAGAGCTCGTGCGGGCGCTACAGGGGCAGCCGAGCGATGCCTGGTCGCTTCTGGCGGGGGCCAAAGCTCGGGAGCCCAATGAACCGCCAAAACGGCGTTTACCCTCTGTGCGGACTTGGCTCGAGCTGTTTTTGCCTGTCGTGATCGGCGCGTCTTTGTGGCTGTTGATTGACTCGCATTTCTGATGATTTCCGGCCTCATGTTTGTTCACTGGCCAGCCGATTAGTAGCTTGTGAACACATTTTCTGCCCATGATGCACCTTGTGCTGTGATTCAGTTGGCCACGTCCGGCCCGGACGGGAAAAAACATACTGTGCCTTGTTCATTCCAGGGGTCGGAAGGCAAGCGGCTGGTTCTACAAGCCAACGAGTCCTTGCCCGTCTCGAGCCCCGTTAGCGTTGAATTCAACGATGCCCTTTTCCTGGGTGAAGTCGTGGCTTGTTCAGGCGGCGTAAACAAGAGTTGCGATATCGAAATCGAAGTTGAGCAGATTCTAAGCGGTTTGCAAAGTCTTATGGCTCTTCGTTCCCACTTGCTTGGTGAAGGCGTGCCGCAACAAAGGCGCACCTTAGTACCTGCGGGTAAGTAAACGGCTGAGCTCGTCGCTCGCGCCCCACATTCTCTCATCCGCTATGCTGCAAGTGAATGCAGCGCAAAGTTGTCATTTTTGGAGGTGGCGGTCAGCTTGGCCTCGAGCTGTGCCGTGAATTCGAGCTCCGGCGCTGGGCTGTGAAGCGCTTTGATCGCCAGTTGCTCGACATAACCAACGGCCATCGCGTAGAAGAGGCGGTCGCCCAAGCCGACCCGCAACTGGTCATTAATGCCGCCGCGTATAACCAGGTTGATATTGCGGAAAATGAACCCGTAGCAGCCTATCAGGCAAACGCCCTCGCCGTCCGTAACATCGCAATGGCATGCCGCCAAACCGATGCTCGGTTGGTCCACTATTCTACTGATTATGTCTTCGACGGCACCAAGGGCAGCCCCTACGTCGAAACCGACACTCCGCATCCGTTGGGCGCCTACGCTGTATCCAAACTTGCCGGTGAGCTGTACGCACAGGCTTACCTGAATGATGCACTGATCATTCGAACCTCCGGCGTGTTTGGTCCCGGCGGCATGTTCACGGCCCGAGGCAATTTCGTTGAACTGATGCTGCGCCTCGCCAAGGACAATCATCCGATCCGCGTGGTACAAGATCACGTTGCTTCACCGAGCTACGCGCCAGCCATGGCGTCGCGCACTGCAGATCTGGTAGATAAAGGACTACGCGGACTCTTTCACATGGGCGGCGGCGAGGCTATCTCCTGGTACGATTATGCGAAATTGATTTTCGAATTGGCGGGTATATCGCCACCCCTTCAGCCGACTGATGAAAGAGAATATAGAACGGCCGCTCGCCGTCCAAAGTACTCCGCTTTATCAAACAGCAAGCTCGAAGCGGCAGGTATCGTTCCTATGCCGTCGCTGCGAAAAGCTGTAAGCGATTATCTGCAAGCCCGCCAGGATATCAGCGCGCATCGTTCGGCGTAGCGTAATACCCGTTGCGCGCCTGAACTCGATAGTCGTTCTGGTTAGTTTTAATTTCGATGTGCCGGAACGTGCCGTCCTTTTTCGGATTTGTAGAGATATAGCCTATCGAATACTGGTTGCGCATTTCGTCCTGAATCTCCTTGAAGACTTCGTTCAACGGATGCTTCCCGTTCACCGTGAACACATGCCCGCCAGTCTCTTCGGACATCTTACGCAAGATCTCCCTCGCCGCCGCTTCCAATCATTCCCGCACTCAGGTAAAAGTAACGGTCCACGTAGTAGATGCTATAGATGATCGCATCCGAGCGCTGTGCTGCTTCAGTCGCAGTCTTCCGGTTGTAGAAGCTTCCTTGATCATCGCCGTCGGTAATCAGTACGAGCGCCTTTCTGCCGACTTCGCTCTTCAGCTTTTCGTTCGAGGCCAGGTAAATCGCATCGAAGAGAAGCGTTCCCTTTGGCGTGCCAGATGTGGGAATAGGACCCGTGTTGACGTTCGGAATGGGGCCGCGCCCAATCATAGGGGTTTGCCCGTCGCCCCTCAAGTCCTGTAAAGCTGCGCTGAGCTGCCGGGGCGAGTTCGTGTAATCCTGCAAAAGGTCGGTGCTCTTTCCGAACGAAATTAGAAATGCCTCGTCCTTCGGGCGAATGACACTTGAGAAAAATGCCGCCGCAGCCTGCCGCTCGATGTCGATCAAACGCTCCTGACTCGCGCTAATGTCAATCAATAGTCCCAGCGTGAGCGGTAAATCCGTATCCCGCGAGAAGCGCTGAATCGTCTGCTCCTTACCATCCTCGTAAATCTTGAAATCATCTTTGGTGAGATTGGGAATCAACTGACCGCCATGCTTAGATCGCACCGCGAACAAAATGTTCACGAGATCGACGTTGACCCGAATGGCCGGTTCTTGGGCCTTCGATTGGTCTGTCTGGTCGGGGGGTGGCTGCATTGTTTGCTGAGCAGCCATCAATACAATCGAGACACTCATGCACGCTGAATATCGAATCAAACTACTCATTACTTCCTTGATTGAGCGGAAAGGTCCCTTGGTTATGATTATCCTCTAGGGCCCGCGAAACCTCTTATGGAATCAGCAATGCTCCACCTGACGAAAGTTGATCCCGTAATGGCTAAGATCATTAAGCGAGTAGGGCCCTGCCAATTCACCGTTCGCGAGCCAACGTTCGAGACGTTGGCCCGATCCATTGCGTTTCAGCAGCTCAGTGGGAAAGCGGCCGGAACTATATTCGGACGCCTGCGCAAAGCTGTCGGCCCTAGGTTTACCGCGCGGGCGTTTCTAAGGCTTACCCCCGAGGAGTTGCGCGCCTGCGGACTATCGAAACAAAAGATAGCTTCATTGCAAGACCTGGCCGGGAGGGTCGTTCGCCGTGAAATCAATTTTCGCAAACTCGTTGACTTACAGGATGAAGAGATCATAGCAACGCTATCCCAGGTGCGAGGCGTCGGCGTCTGGACAGCCCAGATGTTCTTGATTTTCGCTCTTGAGCGCCCGAACGTCATGCCGCTAGCGGACCTCGGTATTCGCAATGCTGTTCGCAAAGCTTACGGGCTTCAGGAGTTGCCCAAATCTGCGGAGTTATCCAAGCTCGCGGAGAAATGGCATCCGTATTGTTCCGTGGCGAGCTGGTATCTCTGGCGAAGCCTTGAAGGGGCGGCGACCATCTAAACTAAATATGAACTGCGGGCGCGGCTAATGGCGGCAACGGTCGTGCGGGCTTGAGAACCACAACTCCGAGTGGAGGAATAACAACATTAGCCGAGGCCGGTCTCCCATGTGAGGGCGTGGCTTCCGCATCAACGTATCCTCCATTTCCCATGTTGCTGCCTCCGTAAATGTTGGCATCTGAGTTGAAAATTTCGCGATGCAGTCCTGGCTCGGGCATTCCAATCCGATATTTTGTGTGCGGCGTGGGGGTGAAATTGCACACGTAAACCAGATAGTCGTCGCGTCGTTTCGCGCGGCGCACAAACGAGACGATGGAGTTCTGAGAATCGTGGAAATCGATCCATTCGAATCCCCAGCTTTGAAAATCGATTTCATAAAGCGCGGGCTGGCTTCGGTAAAGATCGTTCAAAGCAGCACAGAAATCCTGGAATCGTCGATGGACTTCGTAATCGAGGAGCCACCACTCCACTTGGCCCTCGTAGTTCCATTCTGAAGTCTGGCCGATCTCGCACCCCATGAAGAGCAGCTTCTTGCCGGGATGGCCATACATGTAGCTCAAGAAAGCTCGAGCGTTCGCGAACCGCTGCCATTCGTCACCCGGCATCTTACTCAGCAATGAACCCTTCCCATACACCACCTCGTCATGCGAGATCGGAAGGACAAAGTTTTCCGTGAAGGCGTATACCATGCTGAACGTGAGGTCGTTCTGGTGGTATTTGCGATAGATCGGATCTTTCGAGAAGTAGAGGAGCATGTCGTGCATCCAGCCCATGTTCCACTTCATCGTGAAGCCTAGCCCGTTCAAGTAGACGGGGCGTGATACTCCAGGAAACGCCGTGGATTCTTCCGCAACCGTGATCACTCCTGGCACTTGATGAACAAGCTCATTGGTTTTTCTCAGGAAGTCGATGGCTGCCAGGTTTTCGTTCCCACCGTAGATGTTGGGCACCCACTCGCCAGGCTTTCGCGAGTAGTCAAGGTAGAGCATCGAGGCGACGGCATCGACTCGCAAACCGTCGATGTGGTACTTTTTCAGCCAAAACATCGCATTCGACATCAAGAACGATCGCACCTCGTTGCGGCCGTAGTTGAAGATCAAAGTGCCCCAGTCGCTGTGCTCACCCAGCCGGGGATCTTCATGCTCATAAAGCGCTGTGCCATCGAAATACGCCAGCCCATGCGCGTCTTTCGGGAAGTGCGCCGGAACCCAATCCACAATCACTCCGATTCCTGCCTGATGGCAGCAATCTACGAAGTACATGAAATCTTGAGGAGCGCCATAGCGCGAGGTGGGCGCGATAATACCCGACCACCTGATAGCCCCATGACGGGGCATATGGATGTTCTGCGACTGGCATCAGTTCGACATGCGTATAGCCCATGCGCTTTACGTATGCGACGAGTTTCTCCGCGAGCTGGCAGTAGGTTAGAGGCCGGTGGTGCTCGCCTCTCAGCCACGAACCCAGGTGCACCTCATAGACCGACATGGCGGCCTCGAGCAGTTTCGTATTCCCACGCTCATCCATCCACTTTTGGTCTTTCCATTGGTAGCTATCGATATCGGTGACGATCGAAGCCGATTTCGGCGGCGTTTCCATGCGAAAACCATACGGATCGGACTTCATCTGGCTATACCCACGGAAGCGCGATTTGATCGCGTACTTGTAGGGCGAGCCGATCTCCACGCCCGGAATGAAGATTTCCCAAACACCGCCTGTTCGCAAGCGCATGGGATAGCGTCGGGCATCCCAATCGTTGAAATTGCCGACGACACTCACCACGATGGCGTTTGGCGCCCACACCGCAAACCGCGTGCCCTTCAGCCCATCAAGCGTCACGATGTGTGCGCCGAACGACTGGTAGCCTTCGTAATTTGTCCCTTCAGAGTGAAGGTGCAGGTCAAAATCACTGAGTAGGAGATTTTGAAACCTGTATGGATCTTCAAGCTCAGAGACCCTGTCCTGGTAGTCGGTAATTCTGAACTTGTAGTTCAACGGTTGAAACTTGAGACGCGCGACAAACAACCCGCCTAGGTGAACGCGCTCCATGGGGATTCTCTTGCCTTCGATCGCAAGCTCGGCCTGTTTCGCTTGGGGAAGGAATGCCCGAACTTCCCACTGCGTGGCCTTTCCATTGCTCTCGACCGCATGTGGCCCCAGTACCCCGAAGGCGTCTCCGTGATAGCCGCCGACTATTGCTTCTATCTCCTGTTCCGTCATCGCACGTTTATTATGTCAGGAGAGCCGAGTTTGGAAGACCTGGCGGAGTTTGTTCACGCGCTACCCAAAGCCGAACTGCACGTTCATTTGGAGGGTTCAGTAGAACCCGAGACGATTCAGGAACTCGATCCTTCACTATCTTTAGATGAGATTCGCACCAACTTTCATTACAGCGACTTCGCGGGCTTTCTCAGAGCATACGTCTGGGTCAATCGACGGCTGAACTCGCCGGAGGCTTATGGGTTCGCAACGCGCCGCTTGCTTGAGAAATTGGCGCTACAGAACGTTCGCTACGCAGAGATCACTTTGTCCGTCGGTGTGATTCTTTGGAAACAGCAAAATTTCGAGGCGATCTTCGAGGCGATCACTAGGGAAGCCACACAAAACAAGACGATCGAGGTCGGCTGGATTTTCGATGCCGTCCGCCAGTTTGGTATCGAGCAAGCAGCCCGCGTGTTTGAGATCGCGAGCGAGTACCGGAGCGGCGGAGTGGTGGCAATTGGCATCGGCGGCGACGAAGAGCGCGGGCCCGCAGCCTGGTTTGACGAGCTATATCGGCGTGCTAGAGACTCGGGGCTAGGGCTGACCTGTCACGCGGGAGAAGTCTGCGGTCCAGCCAGCATTTGGGAAGCTGTTCACATCGGCGCCGAACGTATTGGACACGGAATTCGGGCAATTGACGATCCCAGTCTGCTAAACGAACTACGACAACGCGATATTCCTCTCGAAGTCTGTCCCTCCAGTAATTTGTGTACGGGTGTAGTGGCAAGTTTGGAGGAGCATCCTCTACGTCGGCTGTGGGACGCCGGGGTTCCGATCGTGTTGGGGACGGACGATCCCGCGCTGTTCTTTACGGACCTTGAACGTGAGTACCAATTAGCTGGCGAGGTCTTTGGCTTCAGTCGAAGCGAACTCGAAAAGCTTGCCGCGAATAGCTTCCAGTATCGATTTGAGCGCTGGGGAACTTAGCCGCGCGCTTGGCCGACGCGCTCTTCGAGCAGCAGGCGAAGCAAAGCCTCGAGCTCACGGATACGATCTCCGAGCTGTTCGATGTCGGCGATTTCTGTCTCCCCGGAGGCTGCGACGCGGCCATGCTCCAAAGTGCCGAGCGCCTCAGCCCGCGCTTTGACAACCCGCGCCGGGATTCCGACAACCGTTGAACCAGCGGGTACGGAATGGACGACAACGGAACCCGCCCCTACCTTCACATCATCTTCAAGAACGATATTCCCGAGCACCGCAGCTCCTGTACCCACCACGACTCGGTTGCCGAGCGTGGGGTGCCTTTTGCCGCGTTCATTTCCGGTGCCCCCCAGCGTGACGCCCTGATATAGCAGAACGTCGTCCCCAACCTCGGCTGTTTCGCCGATGACGACCCCCATTCCATGATCGATAAATAAGCGCTCACCGATTTTTGCGCCGGGATGAATCTCAATTCCGGTAAGAAAGCGGGCTTTGTGCGAAATGATCCTCGCCATTACGAAGCGTTTGCGACGATAGAACCAATGCGCGACCCTGTGGAACATGAGCGCATGAAGGCCGGGATAGCAGAGCAGGATTTCTAGGTCGCTTTTTGCGGCGGGGTCCTCTCGCTTAATCGTCCGGATGTGCTCGCCTAGCCCCATCTTTGTCTATTGTCTCTTAAGTTCGGATGTTAGCCTGAATTCTCATACCAAGTGCCTACGGACCGGCTATACTACCGTGATTCTTATCTGGTGAGCTTTGATGCGCAAATTGTAGACCAAAGCGACGATGGATGTCGAATCTATCTTGATCGAACCGCTTTCTATCCTTCCTCGGGCGGCCAGCCTCACGACCTGGGCCTGCTGGGTGGAGAACGCGTTCTCGAAGTCATCGATGAAGAACAGCGTATTGCTCATCTGGTCGCAGCGCCTCTTCGGGCGGATTTTGTCCAATGTCAAATCGATTGGGCCCGGCGTTACGATCACATGCAACAGCACACGGGTCAGCATTTGCTATCGGCTGTACTGGTTGAGCTGTTTGAGTTCCAGACGCTCAGTTTCCACATGGGTGGCGAAGTGTCCACCATCGAACTGCAGACTAAGGTGCTGACCGATTCCCAGATAGATCAAGCAGAGGAACGCGCGAACGCGATCGTGCGAGAGGCGCGGCCGGTGCATATACGAATGGAGGGATCTCAGGATGCTCGCGACCTTAGGAAACCAAGCAAACGAACGGGCACACTACGCATCATCGAGATTGAAGGCCTGGATCGCAGCGCTTGCGGCGGAACCCACGTTCAATCAACCGCTGAAATAGGTCCTGTTCAAATTCGCAAGTTAGAGAAAATTCGAGGTAATACTCGAATCGAATTTGTTTGCGGCATTCGCGCGATCCGGCGAACCAAACAAGATTTTCGGATTGCGTCTGAACTATCGAAGCTAAGTGCAGTTGGGATTGACAATCTGCCCGAGTATGTAGCGTCCTTGCGCCAGCGATTGGCATCTGCCGAGAAAGATCGGCAAAAGCTGGTGCTCGAGCTCGCGCGGCTTGACGCTGACGCGTTATATGAATCGACTGCGCCGGCAAGTGACGGAACACGCCGCATATTTTTGCGTGTTGCCGCGATCGATGAAGTAGTCCGCTCAAAGATGCAAGCATTTACCCGACGCGGGAAGGCTGTAGCTCTTGTGATCGGTACTGAACCGCCAGGCGCACTTGTCGCGGCATCGTCTGATTCAGGGGTTAATGCGGGCGCGGTTCTGAAGGAAGCGCTTGCGAAGTTCGGAACTCGGAGCGGAGGTTCCGCGACTTTCGCGCAGGGCAGCTTGCCAGATTTAGAAGCTGGTTATTCTCTAGCCGAGACTCTCGGCTGCAAAACGCCGCTTAACGTAGGCAGCAGTTCTGCATCGACACCAAACTGATAGGCGTGACCTGGGGGTCAGATGCAAAAAAATGTTCCTCGGAGAGGTTGCGATAAACATTCCCGGCGACGCCTGATGCGATCGGTCCACTTATGCCGCGTCCGCCCGTGAGCAAGACCACTACTACGAGCTTATTTTTCCCGACATCATTGAAGGACCCAAACCAGCCGAGATGAACGCCCGGTTGAGCCGTATCAGTGCACGTGCCAGTCTTGCCGAAAACCGGCTCGTTCGGATCGAAGTTCGCGCGCCGTGCGGTGCCGTATTCGACCGCGCCCATCATCCCCGGTTTGATTTCTGGGATGAAGTTGGCGATATCCAATGTGCGCTTGATGTGCGGCACGAGATGTTGTGCTTCGTCCTGGTTCTTTGGATATTGCAAGTAGTACATAGTCCCGCCGTTCGAAACCGTACTGACGATGCTCGCAAGCTCCAGCGGCGTGAGACGGATGCCATCTCCAAAACTAGTCATCATGCCAACGCCGGTGCCAGGCGGTTCACTAGCCAGATACCCAGGTTCCTCGCCGGCGATATCCAGACCCGCCTTCTCGCCAAGTCCGAAAAGCTGGCCGTACTTGTGTACACGCTCGAATCCCAGTTCTTGCCCCAATTTCGCGAAATACAGGTTGTTCGAACGCGCCAACGCCTGAGTCATGTCAGTAGACGAGCGGCGTGTGAGGCGCACATTAGTGCCAGCGCTTACGATACCCTCGCTCAGAGAGGCAAGTGAAACGATCACTTTGACGGTCGAGCAAGGCTGGAATGCACCCTTCATCCCGAGCTTTTGGTTAACAATGGTCAGGATGCGGCCGGTCTGAGGATCAGCGACGACGACAGTTCCGTTGTAAGGGCCAAGCGCATCTACAGCGGCTTTGCGAACCACCAAGTCTTCGCCTTCGATATTGTCTCCGATAGCCGAATCCGCGTAAGTTGGCTCCGTCCAAGGATTGAAGTAAGCCCGACGCCCTCGGCGCCGGCGCGCTACAGCCACTCGCAATGCGGTTGTTGAATCGCTGTGGATGACTCCGGCTTGCGTCGTCGTACGAGCGACCGACCGGCCCGTCCTGCTTGACGTGACCCTAGTCGAATTATTGGCGGCGATGACTCGTTTAGAGTGCTTCTTGCGCCTGTGCTTTTTGGACGAAACAGTTGTCGTGCCCACCTGCGCTGAAGGTCGTGCATTCAAAAGAGTGGAAGCTGCCAGGAAGGCCAGCGGCAGAGCAAACCTATAGAGAGCACGATGCACTGTTATGCAACCCCAAAGTATTGAATTTCCATCAACTAATCCAAGCCTACGAAAGCCCGCAGTCACCGGTCACAACAAAGTAACGATTACTTACTATCCTAAGTAGTTCCTCGAAGCGCGTCAACCAAAAGATTCTTCACGGGTTAAAGAATCTTAAGCACGCCTGGAAACCTTACATGAATATCGACAGTCACGAAGCACTTGTATAGGGTTTGCGGCCGCATTGTGCCCCTGCCCACTAGTACTTTTCAGGGGCAGCTCTGTGCGAGCGTACTACTGACCCGCCACACGGAGTAGATCGCTTTCCAATCGATGTTGAGTAGCCTGGTCGAGCTTCTTGCCGGTGCGCGTCACGTAGAATACGTCGATTGCCTTATGTGCTTGGGTGTCGATCATAAGGACCTCGATGTTGCAACCGCCGTGACTGAGGGCAGAGGTCAGATCGTAGAGCAGCCCAGGGCGATCTTCGCCGACGAAATCGATCAAGGTTGAACAATCGGACGCTTTATTATCGAAGCGTACAGCAGCCGCGATTTTGGCTTCACGGCCGGGGCGGGGAACCGCACGTCTGCGCTTCAGGAGTTCCGTAACCTCTACGGATCCGTTGACCACGCCTTCGACCGTTTCGCGAAGCCTATCCATTTCGGATGGATTGAGCTCGAGGGTGCTCATCGGATCAGTGAAGCGGATAAGATCGAGAACGGAACCCTCCGCATTCGAAGCGGCTTCGGCGTTCACTATATTCATGCCGAAGCTGGCTAGAGCGCCACACAGTGAGGCAAAAAGCCCTGGGTGGTCGCGGGTCACGACTGTCATCAAGTACGCGCCCTTTCCACGATCGATGTCTACCGCTACGCCTGCCTTTTCTGCCCGTCTGTGGAGTTCAAGATGCTGCTCGATCTCCTGGCGGGTGTGCGTGCGCAGATAGCGCGTAGGCAGACCTTCGATAAAGCCGGCAAGCTCTGTAGAAACGGCTCCACCGGGATCGAAACTCGCCGTAACGTGGACGCGATCGGTTGCGAGCTCACGGTTTAGCTGTTCCAACCCCATACTGTAGACGCGCCAGAGTTGTTCGAGTCGCCAGGGGGTCATAGCAGTCGGATTGACGGCGGAAATATCGGCGTATGTAAGGAGAGTGAGGCTGCGCAAGCGCTCTTCAGTGCCTATCTGCGACGTGAGAAAACGCGCCGTAGCGGGATCCTCGAGATCACGGCCATTCATGATGAGGGATAGATTGAGATGATGCTCGATCAGGAAGAGGATTGTGTCTTGCTTCGCTTTTGGCAGGCCGAGGCGATGCGTAATTATGCGCGCAGCCTTCAACGAGCCTTGCACGTGATCGCCTGGATGCGTACCTTTACCGATGTCATGTAGCAGCAATGCAAGGCGCAATCCTGCAGGATCTTCTTCTTCAAGCAGAAGCTCGTGAAAGCGAAGCGGCGTGCCGGGCTGGTTTAGGAAGAGCCGATCGATAGCCTCGATAGCTACGAAGGTGTGCTCATCGACGGTGTAGCGGTGGTAAAAGTCCGGGACCACGAGGCTGTCAATGCTGTGCCACTCGGGGATCGCCGCAGTGAGGAGGCCTGTTTCTTGCATTTCACGAAGCGCAAGCGCGGTATTTGGCTGCGAGAAGAGCTCGTACCACGCAGCCTGGGAGGGAGGCTGCTCGGCGAAGCACGTCCTAAGAATGCCGATCGCGGCCCGAATACGGCGCTGTGCATCCCAGGAGAGTTGGATCCCGTGCCGGGCAACGAAGGTGAATAGCGACAACACGGATTCCGCCGAGCGCAGCGTCTCGGCTGGATTACGTAAGAGAATGCGCTCGCGCGAAATGGTGAAGTCGCTCGTTGACAGGCGGCTTCGCCAATCGCGGAAATGGCGCAGAAGCGATGTATCCTGCGCCTCGGCGCATTCGAGCGCTCGCAAGCTGGATTGGAACACCCGGCGTGAATGCTGAAAGTAGAGTCTCATCCATTCCGCTGGCGCGATCGGATTTTGAGGTAAGGAACGAGCGGCTTCGTCCTGCAACTCAAAGGTCAAGAGGTTGTTATCGCGTCCCGCTTGGAAGTGAAGAAAGCAACGCAGAGTGTAAAGAAACTGCGGGGCATCCCTAAGTTCATTACAAAAATCGCGGAGAGTCTGATAACGGGGAGCGAGTTGTGACAGCCAGTGCAAAAGGTGGATATCCCGAATGCCGCCTGGCGCTTCTTTGATATTAGGTTCGAGGTGGTAGACGGTACTGTTGAACTTGGAATGGCGGTGGCGCGCGAGCTCGACGAGTTGACTCATCAAGCGCACACTGTACCGCTGATAGAACCCCGGCAACGCTTGCGAAAAGCTGCCGAACAACTCCTGGCTGCCGCACAGGAACCGGAGATCGAGAAGACTGATATGTAATTCAAGGTTCTGCTCTTGCAACCGGCAACACTCGGCCACGGTACGGACCGAATGGCTGACCCTCAGTCCTCGGTCCCATAAAGAACGCAAGAAGTCGGCGAGAGCGCTCCTTGACACCGGCGTAGATCCGCCTCGGTTTCAAACAACAGCTAAGAGATCGATATCGGAGTGGGGAAACAGCTCACGACGGCCATAACCGCCAACTGCCAGGAGGGAGAACGGTTGTCCCAATTTGGGCTGGAGTAAGTCGCTATTTGCCGTCTTTACGACGGAGTCGACCAGATTGGTCCGAGTATCGAAAACACGGAGTGGATCGCGATCTACTAAGAACTGAGATAACAACCCGTCACTTCGTTCAGGGCTCTGCTTCGGCGCTGATCTGTGCACTGCTATAGAGCGGCCTCGCCGGTGTCATCGTTGCGGATGCGAATGGCTTCGAGCACGTCGTAGATGAAGATCTTGCCGTCGCCGATTTTGCCGGTCCGCGCGGTAGCTGAGATGGTGCGGGCAATCTCGTCGAGACGAGCGTCAGGAAGGATAATTTCGAGCTTGATTTTGGGCAGCAGGTCTACTTCATATTCCATTCCGCGGTAGACCTCTTTGTGCCCCTTCTGACGGCCATGGCCGCGTACTTCGGTAATCGTGATGCCATCAACACCGATGCTCTTGAGCGCTTCTTTCACCTCGTCTAATTTGTGAGGTTGGATAATAGCTTCGATTTTTTTCATTGGGTGATCCTATCGCTACGCGTCGAGATTGTAGCCTTCTTCACCATGCATGCTGAGGTCGAGGCCTTCGATTTCCTGTTCGGTTGACACACGAACACCCAGCAGGAGATCCACGATTTTCAAGATAATGAGAGTGCCTACGAGCGCTAGGCCCCAAGCGATGCCGACGCCGATGGCTTGATTGAGAAGCTGCCGTGGGTGGCCATCCACCCAGCCAAGAGGAATCGGCTTGCCCGAGGGGTCGTTTCCCAGCCCGGCATTGACGGCGGCTAGTAGCGAAGACGCCGGTGAGTAGCGCTCCCAGAGTGCCTCCCGCCCCGTGCACACCGAACGCATCAAGCGTGTCATCGTACCCGAATAGTGTTCTTGACCGTGGTCACCATAAAAAAGCAAACCACGCCCGCGAGAAAACCGATCAGAAGAGCAGGGAAGGGCTTGACGAAACCCGAGGCGGGGGTAATGGCAACCAATCCGGCAACGGCGCCCGAAATGCCGCCGAGCATACTTGGCTTACCGCTTTTCACCCACTCGCCGAACATCCAGCCCAGAGTTGCGGCAGCAGCTCCGAAATGTGTGGCTACGAACGCGCTCGTGGCCAACCCGGATGCGTTCACGGCACTGCCAGCGTTGAAGCCGAACCAACCCACCCAGAGCAGGCAAGCGCCGATCAGGCTGAGTACCAGATTGTGCGGCTTCATTGGTTCGCGCGGAAACCCGACCCGCTTGCCGAGATATAGCGCGCAAACCAGCGCGCTGACGCCTGAAGTGACGTGAACCACTGTGCCGCCTGCAAAATCGAAACAGGGAAACCTTCCGCCAAGAAACGCGTTCAGGAGACCACCTTTGCCCCAAACCATGTGGGCCATCGGGAAATAGACGATGGTGGACCAGAGGCAAGTAAACAACAGCATCGCGCTGAACTTCATGCGTTCCGCGAAAGCACCGGAAATGAGGGCGGGCGTGATGATGGCAAACATCAGCTGGTAAATCATGTAGGTCTCATGCGGAACGGTGGCGCCGTAATCGGGATTGGGCGAGGAGCCAACGTCCTTGAGGAAAAAGTAATGCAGGCCCCCGATGAATGGATTGCCTTCTGAGAACGCGAGACTGTATCCATAAACAGCCCACAAGACCGTAACGATTGCCATGAGGACAAAGCTATGCATCATGGTGCCGAGCACATTTTTCCGGCGGACGAGCCCACCGTAGAACAGTGCGAGACCTGGACCGGTCATCATCAAGACCAGAGCGGCGCTTGTGAGCATCCAGGCGTTATCGCCGGACAACTGTGCGGCTTTCGTGGCGGCGTCTAGCGCGTTGAGCTTCTGATCCGCTGTGGCCGCCATTTGGGCGAACAACGGGCTGCCACAAAGGCCGGCCGAGAGTACAAGGATCCACCTGGATGCACGATTCATAGGCACGAGTTCCAGATTACTTGAGGTTTAGGGTAGCAGGGCGGAACTGGAAATGGCGGGGCTAACGTTCGGGAGGAAGCTGTAGTAGATTCCAGTTGCATCACTGCGGGGGAGCGTCGTTTTGCTTGCCGGATACAAAAGAGATGCAACGCTGCGAGTGTCGCAAAAAAGCGCCCAACGCTGAAAACACTAGCGGGGATGGGCGTGGGAATCCTGGAAAGTGCAGCAAAGACGAAGGCGCCTGAAAGCAGTATCGTCATCGCGAGGCCCCACTCGCCGTATTTGCGACTTAGATCGATTGCGATCGAAGAAGCGACGAGTATGAGAGGAAGCGTGAGTAGCACATCTGAATAGGCGAACCTCAGCGGGCCGAATGACTCAATGGTGATCGGCAATAGAAAGACAAGTGCAATTCGCGGAACGGCATCTGAGGTCGATCGCAATCGAAAGGCGAAATAGAGGCCTGCCGCTGCCGACAATATCAAAAGAGCCAAATTCAAGTTCAGCAGGAGGTCGCGATTCAAACGCGGATGCCGGGTGGCCGCGTTCCGCATCGGTCCAGAAGTCAATAGTCCGAGAAATGTACGGTCACGCTCGAATCCATGCAGAGATAAGAATTTCCTATTGCTCACCGTAGCGGTTGCAGACCCTTCATGAGCGGTTTGAGATTCCGCTAGTCCAGCCTCCTTAAGATCGAGGAGCGTGTCGGGAGCTTGCCTGATCATTCGTGCCCAATTGTTCCAAGCTTCAATGCCGGTAAGCGGAAGAATCAAGACTGCGAGCAGCGCAAAGGCGATCAAGACCCGAGTCGCAAACAATTTGTACCCCAGCAATACCAAAGCGGCAAATGCTACCAGGTACGTCGGACGGAGTAACAGAAGAGCAGCAAACGCTAATGGAAATAGCCATCCGGGTTCGCGTCTTCGCAGTCCAATTGCGGCGATCGTCGAGAGCAAAAGCAGCGAAAAATAAAGCTGTCCGCTCGCCAGGTGCAGACGAAACGTGGCGTCGAACACGAGCAATGAGGAGAATAGGAACAGTGGCACGGCGCTAGGCACCCGCTCATCGACCACCTTTCGAATCGCAACAAAACACGCGAATACAAGCACCCAATCGATTCCGAAGTAAATTTGCCTTTGAGTGTCGATAGAAAGATTCCTTAACGGAGCATACAGAAGGAGGTGAGCGGGTGATGGCGTCGTAGGACCTGAGACGCGGTAGTACTCGGGCAGGGCTTGGCCCGCTCGATCATCGATCCCGTCCATCAAACGATGATAGGGGTTAATTCCGTCCATTAAACAACGTGCACCCACAATGCGGGTCTCGAGGTCGCCAACAGAATACGTACGCAGGTCGCTTGCGCTCTGCCAGATCACAAAGCTCCAGATCGATATCGCGAAAGCCACGATCAGCGCGGAAGTTGTCTTATTGAGCGTTCGGGCGCTAGAATTCATGAGCAAAAGAAGTCCGAATTCACATCGTGGCTCGGAAAGCGGCGCGTGATGTGATTCAGTAAAAAGTTTTACGAATGATTTACATGAGGTTGTTAGAATCTGAATCGCGGGTGAGGAAGGATGGGCACGAACGTGGACGCGCTGCGCTGACGCTATTGCCCGATCTCGCGTTGACTTTGGCGGCAGTGCTGACCGGATGGGGTCTCGACCATTTGCCAGGATTCTTTCGCAATCCGGCGCGGGCCGCTCTCTTTGTAGCTGCAATTCTGAGCTACGTGACCGGAACGTTACTCGGGATTGATTTCCGTCCACTTCGAAGAGGGAATTGTCCGGGACGACGGTGGCCTATTGTTATCGGGATGTCTGTAGTGCCAATTATGTGGGGCATTG
Organism: uncultured Acidobacteriaceae bacterium; assembly: GCA_963771565.1. Lineage (GTDB taxonomy): Bacteria > Acidobacteriota > Terriglobia > Bryobacterales > Bryobacteraceae > Bog-105. The sequence continues at coordinate 198,910 of CAVYUB010000022.1, read as the reverse complement.
CCTCATTCTGTGATCAGCGCGATATCGTTGTCTTTCCAGACCTCGGCGCAATCCGTTATGCGGGAGTGGTTGCTTATGGGGGTGGTGAGTTGGTCAGACTGTCCGCATTGCACGAACTGGGACGGCAATACAGCGCATTCATCACGATACAACCAGAACACGAGTTGGTGCGGAGCGGACCTTATCGGCTGATTCGACATCCCTTCTATCTCGGGCAGATCCTCCTAGTTCCTGGCCTCATGTTGACGTTTCGCAGCCCGGTGGCGCTGCTGATTTTTGCGGCCAGTCTTGTGTTTGTGCTGAAAAGAATCCGCCGCGAGGAGCAGGTGCTCCTCGGCGAGTTTAGCGACGATTATCGAGACTACCAGCGCCACTCCTGGCGTCTTGTTCCCTGGTTGTATTAGAAACGGCTGCGGCCTAGCGTCCTGCGATTTGGCCTGCCACAAGGTCTCGATGCTTGCGGACATCAGCGTCGGATGGATCGAGCGTGAGCGCTTTATTGAAATGGTCGAGCGCTTCAGAGAGTTTACCGCTGCGAGCCAACAACTCGCCGAGATCGTCTTCGAGTCGAGCATTACCGGGAAAGGCGCCGGCAACTTGGCGGAAATTCTGGATAGCTTCGTCGAGTTTGCCGGATTTTGCTAGTGCGTTGGCAAGGTTGAAGCGCGCGTTCACGTAATCCGGTTGGATGCGCAGCGCGAGACGGAACTGTTCAATGCCTTCAGCACGCCGGCCCACACTTTGCAATGCCACGCCAAGCATATCGTGCGGCTCCGGCCGTGTGGGATCAATATGCGCGGCCGCTTCAAGCATGGGAATGGCACCCTGCGCGTTAAGGCGGGCGAGCATTATGGCGCCAAGATTCATGTGCGCGGAGAAATCGTCCGGATATTTCTCCAGGCGATGACGCATGACTGCCTCTTGCAGCTCGATCCTGTGGTCGCCGTGGCCGCGCGGCAGAACTTGGAGCCAGAGATGGCCCATTTCGTCGCTTGCCCGGTTCCCAGCTTGAACACGCTTGGGAGGCGTGTTCGGATTGCGCGGATTGGCGGCTGAGTTGTCGTAGTGATAGCGCATGGAGATGACTGAGTTTTTGGGCAAAAAAACTGGCTCGCGATACCGGTAAACCGCTTGCCAGTTGAGATCCCAGTCCGGAATGCGGATCAGCCATTTGCGCGCGCCATCAGGAAGCGTGGCATACGCTTCGAGTAGTTTGCCTAAGTAGTGGGCGTGCGGATAGACCGCAAGGGCATCGACATCGACGGGCAAACGGAAATCGTCCGAGACCAGGAAATCACGGTCGCCAGGCGGGATATCGAGAGCGCCGTCATGTTCGAGCTGAATCAGGATGGGGAAACGATCGGGGGGCTGGACCGTGAAGTAGAGACCGATGATGGGTTCGACCTGTTCGGGCTTGCCGGTTGGCTGGAGATGAGTGTTCAGGACCAGGTAGTTGCCGGGATCGAGACGCCACGAAAAGCCATCCGGTTCGGAATAGGGCACTGTGCCGGGTTTCCAAAACAAGAAATGGCTTTCGGGATCGAATGGGTTTCGATCGATGACGAGGTCCATGCCTGGGAAGCCCGCGCCGGGAGTGGTCTCGAGGCGGCGCACTGAGCCGGTCCGGTCGATAAGAAGGTTTGCATGATGGACATTGCGATCGCCAGAGGTGGGCCGGATCTCGATGGCGCGTACGTAGCGAGTCTCTTTCACATCGGCCTTAAAGATGAAGTTCCAGAAGACATCGGGGCCAGAGGCGGGCATGAAGAAGGGCCGCGCTGCTTGGAGGATCAGGTCAGGTGGGCCGAGCTGCCAGCCCGAGGTGAATTGCGGAGGCGGAGGGATTTCGGCGACGGGGCCCTCGGGCGTACCAGCGTTGACCCAGTCTGCGATGAGCCGGATTTGTGTATCAGTCAAGCCGGCGCTCGTTCTGGAACTCACCATACCCGTGCTGCGGCGGCCAAGGCGGCATATAGCGGGTACGAGTAACGATGGCGATTTGGCGGGCATGCTTCCTCACATCGTCATACGTGAGCAGCGCAAACGGAGCAGCTTCGCCAGGCCGGTGGCAGGGAGCACAGTTTTGGTAGATGATCGGCGCGATGTCGTGAGCGAAAGTGGGCGCTGGGAGTGTCTGCGCGAAGGCGGCAAAGCCGAGCGCGGGTAGAAGAAGAAAAATCTTCACTCGACATCCGCGAGCGAGCATTCAGACTAGAAAATGAAATTCAAGCCGCCACGAATGGCGCGCGGAGACTGAATGATCATAAGTCTACGCCCATTTCCGGGATCGAAAGGAAGGTAACCTTGCGCGAGAAGGTTGCGAAGATCGGCGGTGAGCTCGAGGTGCCCGGGCATTCCGAACATGGACGGCAGCGGTTGATGGATGACCACATTCAGACCCGGCTGCGTATAGATATTCTGAGTTGTAAACATGTGGCGGGGAATAATTGAGCCGGCGTCGAACCAGCCATAATTTGCCGTGATGTAAGTTCCCGAAACAGGCACTCGGGCCTGTACGTTAGCAGTCGCGAAGTTATGATTCTTGAGGTCCAGGAATTTTTCCTGGATGGCCCCGCTTTCGGCCAACCCATTGCCATCAGCTGTAAATCCGCCCATGCGGCCGTATGCCATCGCCACATGGAGCGACTCAGTTACACGCTGGTTCACGGAAGCCAGATATCCGTTGCGATTATAGTGACCGATATTGTAAGCGGACGTCATTGAAGAGCCATCGGAGAGCAGATCGCCGGAATCGAGTACCGACATATCGCCTGCGACATTGATCCGGCCATTTGAAACGTCTTCGTGAAAGACGCTAACAGCATAGGTGCGCGAGGCGGCGGCTTTGACGTACCCCAGCTCGTAGTTCTGAGTACGCTGCAATTCTAGCCGGCCGTTGCGCTCCGAGAGCTGGGGAAGACGCGCCAGAGTATTCACTGTGCTGGACAAGTCTTCCGCCGTGTTGTCGTCCGCTGCTGCTTGAGCCTGCTGATGCGCAGCGAGCTCGTCAGGGCGCGCACCATCGCTGTAGGCGGCAATAAGGTCTCCGAGTCCCCCCATCTCGAGGGTGACGCGCGCGAAGGGGCTCACTCTCGATGTGTGTTGCAGATAATCAACTGATTCGCCCGTAACGCCATATTCCAGGTGAAGATTATCTGTTGGGTCGGCTACTTCATATACACTCAGTGACATTGTGCGTACGGACGGAAGCGAGCCCGCAACGTCAGATCCTGGCGCAGTGTTCTGTCCTGCAAGTCGCCCAGCAACCAAGTCCACCTGAGAGAGCGTAAAAGTGATTTCGGGAGGCTCGGCGAAACCGCTGTCCAAGTCGCGGCTATAAATTGCGCACAGCCCCATAGCAGAAGGCCCGAAGCCGGAATTTTGTCCCAAACTGCCTCCGACCTGGAGCTGATTGTTACCCATGATATTGGTCGAGAGGGCGAAACCTGTACCGAGATCTCCTTGCGCGGAATCAAAATCGATCAGCCCGCCATCGCCCCCGGAAAGCGAAAGCATGGCATGTGTCCCTGAGAAGATATGCGGACGCAGCGCTGCAGTGGATGATTTCGGGTCTTCCCCGAGGAAGCGCGTGATGAGCCGGGTGGCCGGTGACGAACGAAGAACCCATTTCCAATCGTCGGTCATAGCGCTGGTCGGAACGGCGTAGGTAAGCTCTACATTGCTAAATAATGTTGCCAGATGAATTTGAAGTAAGCTGTCGAAACCGGCTTTCACGGCAATCCTGTCCCGGGAAGCGGGAAGAAAGCTGGCGAGCGAAACGCGAACGCTATAAAGATCCACGGGAAGTCCGGCAAATGCGAATCGCCCATCGGGCGTGGTACGCGTCTTTGCAATAAGCCGCTCGTATTTGTTGAAGAGCAGGACGGTGGCGCCCATCTGCGGAATTCCACCGGCATCGGTGACCGAGCCTAAGACGTTGCCTGTAACGGGCAACGAGAAGTCACCGGCGAAACTCTGGGGCGTGACGGCCAAGAGGCCGGCAACCAGCAAGGAAGCAGCGAATCTTGTTCTTGCGAAACCGGAAGCCAAAATTAGCTCGCTCTCTCGGGCCAAGTGGCCGAGATACTCTCGCTTACGATGTTACCGTAAACGCCGCCGAGGGTGTAAGGGTCTGGTTTTTCAGCTTATCGATCATCTTCAGTTTCAGGGTATAGCTTCCGGGCGGAAGCGTCTTCAACGGAAGCTTCTTCTCTACTGTTACCAGGAACGCCGAAGCGTTCGGAATACTGTTCAAATCGTCCGTCTGGCTCAAAACGGTTTGGTTGTTAGCCTTATTCACAATGTCATACTCGATGCTGCCGGTGGGCTTCTTGGTCTTTTCGTCCATACCGAGGTTATAGAACTCGGTGTAGATGCCCATCGTTTCGTCCTGCTTAAAGGTGTCATCGACGCGAGGGCGAACCTTTGAACTGCGGATGACGAACGGACCTGCCCCAATGCTCTTGCTGGGAACGCGCTCCAGCTGATCCGCGAGAATAAGGCTGCTGGATCCGAGCTGGTCTTCGTCGTAGTGCGGCACCACTAACGGCATTTCGAAGTTGTTCATGGTATTTCCTACAACGTCTTTGGCCACGATGTTGAGCCGGTAGGTACCAGGAGCAAGGGGAATCGATTTTGAGTACACACGCGCACCGGTCATCGCCTGCTGCAACATTTCGGCCGGCACTTCCATGCTGATGGTGTCTTCGAACCAGTTCACCGGCCGACGAGTCAGCGAGGTAATTCGACCATATAGATTGACGGTCGCCTTCGCTACTTTATCTTTCGTCGCATACTGCAAATCGTTGTTCTTGAATTGGAGAGTGAGGCTTGTGAGAACCGTTGCGTCGGTAATGCGAATGTAATCGGCACGCACGTGCATTGGCAGAGTGTTGTAGCGAATGGTGGAATTCACCGCCGATTCCAAATCCTTGAACTTGATAACCGGCGGTTTGAACAATTTCGCGTTTTGCTCTAGGCGAGTGAATTCGTTCATGCTCTCCGGAAGCGGCTGGTTGCCCGTACCGAGGTGCGTTCCGTCGGTACGTTGAAAGCGCTGAGTCTTGTCGGCCATGCCCATCTGCTCTGCCTGGGTCAACCCTGCACCCGGTACATATAGGAGCGCATCTTTCTCTTCGGGATCGGTGGCGATGCGATATTCGCCGCTCATGGTGGTATCGACGAACTCGATAATGATGTTGGTGCCTATGCCGTCGATATACCGGTAGCGCCAGTCTTCGAAGGGGTAAGTAGAAGTTTCGCCGCCACCTTCTTCATACGGGCGCTCGTAGCTGCCGCCCGACGGATGAGAGTCAATTTCGTCGGGTGGTCCGTATGCTATGTAGATTCTCCCGCGATCCGTCTTCCAGCCGGGAATGCCGGAAGCATAATGGTCGTTCGCGTAAGCAATGCGGCGGTAATGCTCTTCCTTGAACTCGTTCTCCTCGGTGTCGGGAGTAGGATCGCGGCGCAGCCAAAACTGCTCCACGAATTGCTGACGCTCTTCATCAGTCTTGAGCCGCTTGAACGCCTGCTTTTCTTCATCGGTAATGATATAGACGACGTCCTCGTTGAGCCACTTCTTCCAGGGCCCATGAGCTCCTTCTCGAGTTCTTTCTGTTTCTTGGCCTGCTGTTTCTTCGTCAGCGGCTTGGCGATGGTGTCACTGCTCGAGCTGCTGGAGCTACTTGAAGGGGTCTTGTCTTGAGCCAGGAGTGTGCTCGTGAGAAAGAATGCAATGGAAATGCCGACCAGGAGTGGGAAGCGGAAGGCAGGAGACTTCATACCGGAAAAAACACCTCTGTAGGCAATAGGGCTACATAATCAAGTCTAAGTGGGTTTCGTTTCAGCGTCAACGCCTGGACCTCTAATGTTAATACGATATTCCGTAGATGCGCTCCCAAAATAGAGAGTTTTATCGCGTCCCCTGTCAAGTCGTGCTAGTTGTGTTGTATTTTTCAGGTAGATAGAGCGAAGGGCTAAATGGTTTAGAACGTGCTAGGAAAGGTTGATCTAAGGATTAGGGAATCTCGCGAATGAGGCGACTCATTCGGACGGTGTATGGTGAGCGAATCTAGACGGCAATTTGCGGGCACCTTGCTGCTGATCTTGACCATAGCGGCGATTATTGCCGGTATTTTGAGCTTCGAACACCTTCGCACATATCCTATTCACGATGATGGAGTTACATGGGTTGACAAGGTTGGCGGCGACAGCCGAAACCATGTTGTGGCCGCCTATGTCTCTGCCGCCGGGCCAGGTGATAAAGCTGGAATTCGAGTGGGTGATGAACTGGTCAGCATCGATGCGTTCGCTATCAGACGGGCGCTAGACGTTCCGCAAGCGTTGTGGCAAATCCCGCTCTGGGGACAGACGAAGTACACGCTTCGGCGTGGCGGCATAGAGTTTCAGAAAGACAACATCATCATCCAGGCGGCCCCGCGAGATTCAGCTGTTTACTACCAGTACGCTGTCGGTTTCGCTTACCTGGCTATAGGGCTGTTCGTTTATTACCGACGAACGAGTGCCGCAAAATCGCTGCATTTTTTCTTTTTGTGCCTGGCATCGTTTATAGCCTCATGCTTTCACTATTCGGGAAAGCTGAATACTTTTGATGAGGTCATGTACTGGGGAAACCTGGCAGCGAGCCTAATAGCACCCGCAATTTTTCTTCACTTCTGCCTGACCTTTCATGAGCGACCGCGATTCCTGCGGCGCCGCGGCAGCTGGCTCCTGTTGTACATTCCATCGGCGATGTTGCTCGCCCTTGTAGCATTGTCGGCCGAAGGCGTGCTGAGATTCTCCACGCCATTGTTCGAGGTGCGCTGGTTTCTCGATCGTCTGACGCTAGGTTTCGAGATGCTGGTCTATTTCATCGGAGCAGCGGCTCTCGGGTAGAGTTCGCCAAAGCTGAAGATCCGGTTTTGCGCCGGCAACTTAAGTACCTGCGAAACGGGGCGTTAGTGGGCCTTGTGCCCTTCTCGTTGCTCTACGCTGTACCCTATGTTGCCGGTGCGGTTCCGAATCACGTGATGAATCTGAGTGTTCTGTCGATGGCGCTGATCCCGCTGACCTGGGCGTACGCGATCACGCGCTACCGGCTGATGGACGTGGACATCATCTTCCAGCAGGGCTATGTATATACGCTCGCGACACTGGCGGTAATCGGGACCTTTTACGGCCTTATTTTCCTAATCTTCAACACGCGCGAGATTAAGCCGCCGGCGTTCGTGGTGCTGATTGCTTTCGCGACATTCGTGTTTCAGCCGATTCGCCGCTGGATACAAGAACAGCTCGATCGCTGGGTGTTTTACCGCGACCGATATGATGCCAGGCTGACGCTGGTTGAATTTGCGCGCGAGCTCAGCAGTGAAACCGATCAGAACGCGATGCTGGCAAAGGTGTCTGACCGGCTCTTGCGGACGCTTTCCATTCAGCAGATCGCGTTTTTCCTCATGGACGAAGGCTCAACCGAGTTCCGGCTACATTCGTTGACGCAGAAATCGGAACGCGCAGCGAAGAACACCGGGCAGGCGCTTGATCTCCGGTTCCTCGAAGAATCTTCCGACCGGCCGTACATTTTTTTCGAACGTCCCAAGCATCTGCGCGATATTGTCTCCAAAGAATGGCCGCAATCTGTCCGAGACACGATTGCCGCGCTGGATTTTACTTACTACGTAGCGTGCAAATCTCGCGGGAAAACGATCGCATTTTTCGGAGTAAGCCGTACGACCGAAGGCGACTTTCTTTCAACTGACGACGTCGAGCTTCTGGTCACTTTGTCCAATTACGTCGCGATTGCCATCGAGAACTCACGGCTGTACAGCTCTCTGCAGCGGAAGGCCGATGAATACGAGCGCTTGAAGGAGTTCAGCGAGAATATCGTCGAATCGATCAATGTTGGCATTCTGGCCGCCGACTTAGATGACCGAGTAGAGAGCTGGAACACGCAAATTGAAAAACTAACCGGCATCCCTCGAGAAGAAGCCCTGGGCCGCTGCCTCTTCGAACTGTTTCCGGCGGAGCTTTGTCAGAAATTCGATGAAGTGCGGGGAGAAGACGGCATTCATAACGTCTATAAGATGACGTTGCAGCGTAGTATCCCTCACGAGTCCGTGAGTCCAGCGCAAGCGGCCGCAGCTAATGACGGGCATATTCCGCAACGGAACGGCCATGGAGGGCTCGAGATAGCCAAAGCGCGCGCCTCAGACGCGCGAGTCTATTGTGAACCTGGCGATAGCTCCGTGGATCTCGAAGGAGCTGAAACAGATTGGGCGGCTGATTATCTTCGATGATGTTACAGACCGCGCTGAACTGGAACGCAGGCTGGTGCAAGCGGACAAGCTTAGCTCAATCGGGCTTTTGGCGGCCGGCGTGGCACATGAAGTTAACACGCCATTGGCCGTAATCTCCACCTACGCGCAGATGCTCGCGAAGCAGGTCTCGGGCGACGATCAGAAATCGAAGCTACTCGAGAAGATCGCAAAACAGACGTTCCGGGCGAGCGAGATCGTGAATTCGCTGCTGAACTTCTCGCGCACGTCCCCGACCGACTTCATCGATCTGGACCTGAACCGGATCATTAGGGAAACAGCAACCTTGATCGAGCATCAGTTCCAGAAGTCGGGAGTGGCTACGCATTTCAATCTGGCCGATGATTTGCCGGCGGTGCGTGGGAATTCGGGAAAACTTCAGCAGGTGTTTCTCAACCTGTTTATTAATGCGCGGGACGCGATGCCGGCCGGGGGTTCGCTGAGCGTGCGCACGTGGGCGGAAAACGGATTCGCGCATGTGGAGGTTGCCGACACGGGGCAGGGGATCCCTGCGGAAGATCTTGTGCGTATCTATGATCCGTTTTTCACTACTAAGAGTTCTAGAAAGGGAACAGGCTTAGGACTCTCGATTACGTACGGCATAGTGCAGGAGCACAAAGGAATTATTGAGGTCGATAGTACTGTCGGCCGCGGGACACGTTTCCGGCTGGAATTCCCGAGCGCCACTGCCCGTTCCGTCAGTGCAGCCGAGCGAAGACGCCAAGCACTTCCTGCCTGAACACTGAGGTGTATTCGCCTTCAGCGTTTCTAAGCAGTAATGTCTGATACAACCACTGTAGTGACGTTTAGCAATGAAGAACTGACGGCTGACCGCGTAGGCCCTCCGGAGCGGCGCCGCATTCTCGTCGTCGATGATGAAGTTGACATTCGAGAAAGCCTCGAACTGCTGTTGAGCGCGGAGAATTATGTGGTGGATCTGGCCGAGAGCGGCACGTCCGGCATGCAGAAGTTAGATTCCGGCAACTACGATCTGGTGTTGCTCGATCTTATGATGCCGGACCGCTCCGGGATGGACGTACTTGCGGACATTCGCCAACGCGACACGGAAACTCCTGTCTTCATGCTGACGGCATACGGCTCAGTTGAAGTTGCAGTTCGAGCTCTAAAGTCTGGCGCGAACGATTACTTCGCCAAGCCTTGGGACAACGAAAAGCTGCTGATCGAAATCGACCGCATGATTTCAAAGGGACGGCTGGAGCGGGAGAACACCCAGCTTAAACGTGCCCTGAAGCAGCGCTATGCATTTCCGAACATCGTGGGTAAGAGCGAGCGCATGCTGCGTCTTCTCGACCAAGTGGCCCAAGTTGCGCCGAGCCGGGCGACGATCCTGATTACTGGCGAGACAGGCACAGGTAAAGAGCTAATTGCTAAAGCCATTCACGGGCATTCCGCCAGGTCGGATCAAATCTTCGTGCCCGTGAACAGCGGATCGCTCCCGTCGGACTTGCTTGAATCCATCCTGTTCGGCCACATGAAGGGGTCGTTCACCGGCGCGATTGCAAACCGGAAGGGTTTGTTCGAGACCGCAAATCGCGGAACCATTTTCTTCGATGAAATCGGCAATATCAGTCCGGAGATTCAGGTGAAACTTTTGCGCGTGCTTCAGGATCGCGAGTTCATGCCGCTAGGATCGAACGAAAGTGTCCGCGTGGATATCCGCATCATTGCCGCGACCAATGCGGATTTGCGAAAGCTCGTCGAGGATGGGAAATTTCGGGAAGATCTTTACTATCGGCTGAACGTGATCAATCTGAATCTGCCGCCTTTGAGGGACCGAAAGGAAGACATACCCGCACTAGTGGACCACTTCTTCACTCGCTATTGCCGGGAGAATGAGAAGTTTTTGAACAGCGATCAGCGTTCCGTGCTTACCTTCGAGCCTGAGGCGATGCAGATTTTGATGGAGCACAATTGGCCAGGCAATGTGCGAGAGCTGGAAAACGCCGTTGAGCGCGCGGTTGTGCTTACAACCTCTTCCTCGGTTCCGGCGCATGTGCTTCCCGATCACTTGCAGCAAGCGAGCGGTATGCGAATCTCAAGAGATAACAACGGCATGGTCGCTTCTGACGCATCACTCTTTGAAATAGTGGCGGACTTCGAGCGGCACAAGATCACGGAAGCGCTCGAGGCTGTGAATTACAGTCAGACCGAAGCTGCGGAAGCGCTCCGGATTCCGCTTTCCACGTTAAACCAGAAGATCAAGCGTTTGAATATCGAAGTTAAGCGCAAAATGGCGGGTTAGCGGTCGGCGAGACGGGACTCCCGCTTCGGTTGAATTTCATCCTGAAATCGCACATAATACAACGTGCCACCGCCAGCATTTCGGTCGTGGACGATGTAGTGTAATTCACCGAACAGGAGAACTTTTTATATGAAGTATCTTGGGGTAGTATTGATTGCGCTCGCGGGTGCTTTCGCCCTTGCGGAGCAGGACACGCAGAACGGGCAGGCGGCACAGAACGATCGATTCCTTGGGACGTGGAAACTGAATGTCGCCAAATCGAAATTTAGTCCGGGCCCGGCGGCTAAAGCCGAAACAGTAACTATCGCGCAAGACAAGGTTAGTGTGAGGAGACGACTGCGGACGGTAAAACGGCAAACTGGTCCTATACGCCCTCACCGGGAGCCACAGCAACGATCACCGGGCTTGAGAACTCGAGCGTGACGGAAAAAAGAGTTAACGCGCACACGATGGAGCACACATGGAAAATGGGAAATTCCACAATGCAGGGAAAGGGTGTGCTCTCGAAGGATGGAAAGAAAATGACGTACACGTTAACTGGCACGAATGAGGAAGGCAAGCCTATACATAACGTATTGATTTTCGAAAAGCAGTAATGCGGACCGCTTGCATCGCAGCGATTGCTTGCGGCCTATTGGCGCCCGCCCTTACAGCAGGCGCCATTCCACTTTCGGAATACCATCAACGGCGCGAAAAGCTGCGCAGAGATTTGAAAGGCAGTCTCGTCCTATTCGGCAACAAGGAAGATCCGGAGTTAGTCGGTAGATTCCGGCAGGAATCGAACTTTTACTACCTCACGGGGTGGACGGAGCCCGGCGCGCGGTTGTTGATCACTCACGATGACGAAGTGCTTTTCCTGCCCCATCACAACGAAGTTGTGGAACGTTATACGGGTCGGCGCACTTCGGCGGAAGATCGCAGATGCTAAAGAGAAGACCGGCTTCCAGAACGTCTTGCCAATTGAGAAATTTGAAACACAATTGCTGAACGCTCTCGGTTCGGGACCTGATTTCTATGCTCTTAAAATCACAAGACGCGGATCGGCTGAAGCCGCTATTAGCTTTGCGCGACATCAGTGACGCAGGGGCTAAGATCGGACCACTGCGGCGGATCAAGTCGGAAGCCGAAATCGCCGAATTACAACGCAGCGGCAGAGGTCAGCATGGCAGGGCAGCGCGCAGCATGGAAGCGCATGGTTCCTGGTTCTTATGAATACCAGGCACAGGCTGCGTTCACGGAAGTGATATTGAATCGCGGTTGTGAGGACTACGCGTATCCACCGATTATTGGATCGGGTCCGAATGGAACCGTGCTGCATTATGAAGCGAATCGCCGCCGCATGGATCGCGGTGAAGTGGTAGTGATCGATGCGGCCGCCGAATGCGACTATTACGCGAGCGACATCACGCGGACCATTCCGGTCGGCGGGAAGTTCAGCCCTCGCGAGCGCGAGATCTACGAGATTGTGCTGGGAGCGCAAAAGGCCGCCATCGCGGCCATCAAGCCTGGAGCGACCTATTACGGACAGGCCGGAAGCATCACTCAGATTGCCAAGGACTATCATCAACTCGCATGGCAAGGACAAACACGGCGAACCGCTCGGTAAGTATTTCACGCATGGCCTCGGCCATTTTGTCGGCATTGATGTTCATGACGCGGGCGGATTTCCACAAACGCTTGAAGAAGGCATGGTCCTTACCGTCGAACCAGGCATCTACATTCCCGAAGAGAATATCGGAGTGCGTATCGAAGACGTCGTGCTGGTGACGCACGATGGCGTGAAAGTGCTTACCTCGGCGTTGCCGAAGGAACCGGACGAGGTTGAGAAGGTGCTGGGGCAGTAACGTCGCCCAGTTGTCTCCGGAAGCGGCGAGTCGTCTGATGAGTCTTCAGGCGTAGAATTGCAGCAGCCGCGTCGTACCTCACTGCATCATTGTTATCTTCGAGGAGCGGCATCAGCGCATCCATCAACGCCGGATCACCTCTCGTCGCGATTGCATCCACGGCGGCCTCACGCACCTTCCACTTCTTATCAGAACAGGACTGCGTCAAAGCGCGTCCACTTTTTGGGTCCGGATCTTTGGCAAGCCTCTCTGCAGCCGCGGCTCGCACGCCCGAAGTGTCGTCCTTCGTCACTGTCTTCCATGCCTCGTATCCCATTCCGCCAAATGGAACGAAGCCGATACCGGTTTCGAAGGCCAACTTTTCCATACTTTTTCGATCTTTCAGGGTCTGCAGTTCGGAGTGCACCAGACCTCCACTACTTTTTCGCTCACCTGTGAGTAATGCATAGTAGACATCGTAGGCGGCCGGGTCCTTCAGAATATAAAGAGAATTAGCGGCAGCAATCACAACTTCGACCTCACTGTCATTCAGCGCCTGCCTTAGTTTCGGTCGGGCAGAAGCAGTGCCCATCTGACCTAGCGCCTTCGCAGCCGCGACTCTAACGTGCACGTTGGCGTCGAGGAGTGCCTTTTCCACGATTTCCTCCGCTTTCTTATTCTTTGGCAGCAATCCGAGCGCGTGAGCAGCTTCCGCGCGTTTATCGGCGCTCTTGTCGGCAGCGGCTTCTCGCAAAATTATCCAAGAGGTATCCGTTGATGTCGCGCTGAGCGGGGGAGCGCCGGAGACCGCGAGCATGAGCAGCACACGAAGCATTAAGAATAGTACTCCTACGAGCAAATTTCTTCTTGCGTCGCCGCCATTAGGGCTGCGCGACGGGGCTTAGGTTCTTTATCCAACGCTTCATGCGATCGTAATGCGATCCCTTCCAGTAGAGACGGCCGCACCGTGGACATTGACGGAATTCATTGTGCAGTTCGGCCGTGCGTGGCGGAAGCAGATGCCGAACGCGTTCCGTGGAGACCGGCTGTATTACACCGTTGCAGGCCATGCATCGCGTGAATGGCCGGATAGAATGAGCCAGATCGAAGCGCCGTATTACTTCGGCGGTTTGCAGCCGGCTGTCGGTCTCCCGGAGCCAATATCCGTGGGTGATGGCGCTGTGTTTGAGTAGGCCACGGTCGCGAGTGAGCAAGACACGATGTTCGGCTGAGGAGATTCGCACGAGCTCGGGATCGCTGTAGCAACTTCGGTAGAGGGTATCGAAGCCGAGCATTCGTAGGTACGCCGCGAGTCTCCCTAAATGGACGTCGAGTACGAATTTTGGATCGCGTAGCGCCTGCGATCGCACGCGCAATTCCGGCGTGATGTCGATCGATTCGAATATAGGATAGACGCCAATACGGTCTCCGTCGCAAATCGTACGTGAGAAGTCGACGGACTCGCCATTAATTACGATGAATTCGACCTCGGTGTGCGGGACCCCGAAGCTTTCGATGACATCCTTCACTGTGGAAGGGACGAAGAACGATTTCTCTTGAGTTTCGTATTGTTGGTCCGGAGGGAGATGATCGTTCAATTCGGCGTAAAAACGAACATAGACGTGGGTAGGCGCCGACTCCACATCCACAGGTTAGCGCTGGTTCAAAGCACGCGACTGTCATACTGTGGGAGTTATGACGGCTGCGGAGGCGTACGAATTGACCACCAGGGGAGGTGTGGGCGATTTCGCGCAAGTGATTACTGCCTGCGAAGCTTTCGCACCTTACTGCGTAATTGGCGGATTGGCGGTGAACTGTTACGTTGAGCCAGTGTACACGCTAGATGCCGATATCGTAGCCATCTCCACACAGCTTCCGCCGCTATTGGACCGTCTTCAGGAGCAAAGTTTCAAGCTGGAAGCGCACACGCATTCGATGAACGCGCAAGCACCGGAAAGCGACCTACGCATTCAGTTTACGACCGATGAACGGTATCAAACATTCCTTTCGCGATCCGAGAAGCGAGAGGTTTTCGGCCTAAGTGTCTCCGGTCGCCTGTCTAGAAGACGTGGTTCGCGGAAAACTCTGGGCTTACGACGACCCACGGCGTCGCCTAAGCAAACGTAAGAAAGACGAATTGGATTTGATACGTCTCGCCGAGGCTCATCCTGAGTTGGAATCGCTCTATCCGAAAGAGCTACTGGAACAACTTAGAGGAAATTAAACTTCGTGTCGCCGCGTTTTCGCAAGCTGATGCTTGGCTTTTGAAATTGTCTGCGCTTCGGCCTCTGCGGGCGTGGCGGCCGAGAACCGCGCAAGACATGCGCCGGGCGAAACGTTGTCGGCTTGGCAAACGTATTTCTCCCCTACCCGGTAGCTGGTCAGTTTAACTGGCCAGCCCTCGATTTCAATTTGGCGCTGCTCGAAGTTTTCAGAATTCACAAGATTCTCCGCTTTTCACGCTGTCGCAGCTTGCGATGCACCCCGCTCTACTGGAGCACCCACGAGATTTCCCCACTCCGTCCACGAGCCATCGTAATTAACCACGTTGGGATGACCCAGCAGGTACTTTAGGACAAACCAGGTGTGACTCGATCGCTCTCCAATTCGGCAGTAAGCAATGGTTGGACGCGATGCATCGACTCCCTCGGCACGATACAGCGCCTGGAGTTCTTCAAAAGACTTGAACGTGCCATCCTCATTGCAGGCTTTGCCCCAAGGAACATTTCGCGCTCCAGGAATATGCCCGCCTCTCTGGCATGTTTCTGGTAATCCTGGCGGGGCCAGAATCTCGCCAGTAAATTCCTGAGGACTGCGGACATCGATAAGTGAGGCCGAGCCACCATTAACAGCCTGTTGAACCTGTGGGAGGTAAGCGCGGAGTGAAAAATCGGGATCTTTAGCCTGGTACTTGGCGGGAGCGTACGAAGGCACTGTGTCGCTCAGTTCTCTTCCTTCCGCAATCCATTTCTTACGACCGCCATTCAGAATCCGTACGTCCTGATGGCCATAGATCTTCAACTGCCAAAAAGCCCACGCCGCAAACCAGTTGTTGCTATCGCCGTAAAGCACAATCGTGGTTTGGGGAGTGATCCCGGACTCTGATAATAGAGCTTCGAGCTGCTCTCTTGGCAAGATGTCGCGGCGAACTGTGTCACAAAGCTGTGTATTCCAGGCCCAGGCAAGTGCTCCTGGGATATGGCCGAGGTCATAAGCGGCGGTATCGACATCGACCTCTACTGAGCCGGAGTGAAGGATCGGAAAGCTTACCTGACAACCAGTCTGTTTCTACAAGAACTTCTGGGTGCGCGTATTGTGCCATAGACATCACATTAACACGGCTAATTCTATAGGGAAACAGGGATTCGTTTGAAACCTAGCGTTCTTGGTCACTGTTCTCGACGCAGTCGATAACCGACCCCCTGAACGGTCTCAATAACGGAGGCCTTGTCGGCGAGTTTTTTCCTTAACGCACGGATCACGACGTCGACTACATTGCTTCCTCCGTCATAGCTCTGTTCCCACACGTTCTCCAATAAGTCAATACGGGGGATGGCCTCTCCTACGTGGCGCTGGAGGTATTCGATAACGCCGAACTCGAGCTTTGACAGGCTAACGCGCCGTCCTTTCAGCACGAGTTCGCGCGCCGCACAGTCGAGTAAGCCATTATCTTCGACGCCTAGTTCCGCAGCGACCAGGCGAGCCAGCCAGCCGTCCACGGATGACGGTCCGAAGTCCAACATTGCAGTTGAGTAGCAACCGGAATCGGGCTGAGTGCTTATCGAGCAGTACCTGAAAGCCCAGCCTTTGCAGCGACCGCGGCGTACGGCGCCAAGTCCTGAACCGTCAAGTAGACCCGCCTCAGATTGGGGCGAAGTTCCAGGTACTTGCGCTTGAGATCTATCCAGCAGGCAGCTTGGACGGCAGAGGGTGCTTCTCCGGTTTCGGCTGCCAGCCAGCGCCGCAGAAATAGAGCGCGCTGCTGATGCGGTAAAGGCTGTCGATCCAGATGTTCCATCCATCTGCGAGTAACTGGATCTTCACGATGAAACCGTGCGGGAAACCGGCTCGGGTCGAAAGCGCAGTAGAAGCCCGCGACCATTCCCTTGCGGTCGCGCGTCACTGCAAAGGTCTCCGGCGCCCGAGTCCACCATCCGGCCAGCGCGCGGCCCACCACCGAGTTCTCGTGACGCTCGATGATTTCGAGAATTCGCCGCTCATCCTGCAACCGGGCTGGCTCAACGACGTATTCCTGCGCGCCGGTTGGAAAGAAAGCTTCGCGAACAACCGGATTCTCGAGTACGTAGAGCAGATCCGCAGTGCATCGCCAGAGTTCAGATGCAGCGGCCGTCCGAAGTTCAGACATGAAGTGGCGGTACGCCGCACGCCGGTACTCCCGATACTCCTGTGGATTCCCGGCCCGCAGTGTCAGGGCGATCGCCTCGCGCACGGCATCGTGTATACGGAGCCCGTCTTTATCGGCCTGCACGAAGGGAAGCGCTCGAATGCGTTCCTGTGCATCTTGCGGCGACAAATCCGGCAGCATCGCCGCCAATAGTGGCACGGTGATCCGGCGCACGACCGACGCTGCTTCGAGCGTGCGTCGCGTCTGCAGATCCGTGATGTCGGCGACGTACAGGCGCGAAAGCTCTTCGACAACCCGTTGCCCTACGCCTGCGTTCAATGCGCTGGTCTCGTCACTTCCTTGCAGGGATGCCGCTAGAGTCAGAGCTAGGGGATGGCCGTGACAGATCCCTTCCAGGTGCTTCGCTTGTTCTGGCGGCACACCGGCACGGGACAGGAATTCCAATGCACTGCGTTGATCGAGAGAATCCAGCCGGATGGCTTTGAACAGCCCCCGCCATCCAGGGGCTGACAGCCACGCTGTTACCGGCCCTTCACGCCCGCAAAGGACGAAGCGCACGTTGTCGGGCAGCAGAGGAATGAATACTTGGCGGAGCCACGAGTCCATCAAACGATACACTTCGTAGGTGTCCAGAGCGACAATCACTCGCGACCCCACCTGACCAAGGCGCGCCGCCACGTCCTGCGGTGAACTCGCCGCTCCTCCCGTCGCGACGGCAAGTTCAGAGAGCAAGCCCCCTTCCGTGGGTTCGATAGCTTGGCAATCGAGCCGGATTACAGTTGCTCCCGCGCCTCGTGCGCGTTGGGTGAATGCCTCGAGGAGAGTCGATTTGCCCGCACCCGCCATGCCATGTAGATACACGACGAAGCGGTCCGTCCTGATCCAGTGTCTGGAGAAGAAAGCCAAGTTCTTCCTTCCGGCCGACGAAATCGACCGCAAGGCGGCGATCCAACAGGTCCTTCAACTGCAGCATACTCGGCGAACCTCAGCCGTTCGGGGCAATCGTAGCAACCGTCGGGCGTCCGGTTCATCGAAGCATCTGCCTCACGATGTCCGGGTGCCCTACGGCTTCCGTTCATCCAAGAATACGCGATTGGGGGCGGAGCCGTGTGATGCGGACGGCTTTCAGTCGCTCCTCGCGCACACCGCGCGAACACTTCAAGCAACCCGCGTGGACGCCGCTACTTCTTGCCGGCGGCAAGTGCACGCACGGCGTCCGTCGTCATTGCCTGCCCGCCAATGCCCCAATCTCCACTGCGAACGTCTTCGATGATCACCCAGGTAACCGGTCGCATGTTTTCGCCCTCGACGGCGACCATGGCTTCAGTAAGTTTGGTGATGATCTCTTTTTTTTGAGCGGGCGTGAATACTTCTTCAATTAGCTTCACCTGAATCAAAGGCATGTTGGTTTCTCTTTTCTATTTGCGAGCGTTTTTGGCGGGTTTGCTTCCCCGACAAGTCAAGATTAATCTCTGCTGAAGGAACGGTTGTTAGGAGCAGATGAGAGTTTTATGAGAAATCACAGTTGCAAATGTGAACACGTGATTTAGAGATACGACAGCACTGCGTTCCGATTTCGACTTTTGACTCCTGCATACCACTTGCAAGCGGGATAGCAGGCCGCGACAATGAAGATCCAGATGCACCAGATGGCGCCCAAGCCGTAGCCGTATCCGGGAGGATGGCCCGTTAAGACGCCGCCGCTTGGGAACTCTGCCAGCCACCACCTCCAATCCCCTCCGTTCGCGGCGGAGATGATCACGGCCAGCAGATGAATAAGTGCGATGTGCACCAGGAAATAGAAGAACGGAACACGACCATAGACTCCGAGCACGCTTCGTGTTCGCTCGAAGACCGCTCGTGCTTGCGAGGATTCGATCGCGGCCATGACGAGTGCTGAAATTCCTAGCATCGCGAGTAGGAAGAGCAGCGAAGGCGGATACTTTTGCACATTGAAGAACGATAGCAACGTGCGCCACCGGGTCGCTTGTGCCGTCCATGGGTCCGGATTGCCATAAAGATTGCTCGACCGCAGCAGGGCAAAGGCACCAAGCATCATTGCGCCCGTGCGAAGTTCAAATCGTAGCCGTTGGTCTCTAGCTTTGAGCACCACGCTTCCAAAGGCGTATCCAAGCGCCATGACTCCGACCCAGGGCAGCAGTGGATACGCGACGATGACAATGGGTGGCTTCGGTGGTGGGCCAGTCATTGAGCCCGGCACGTGCAATAGGCGCCACAGCCAGCCTAGCGCCCCGAAGCTTGCGGGCATCACTCTGTCGAATGCGTTGTGTCCGAGAATCAAGAGCGCGCCTACGATCACATTCCAGCGAACACTCAAGTGGATGAGCGCCGCCATGATCATCATCGAAGCACCGATGGCCCAGATCACTTCTAGGAGCTGCACATTCCACTGCCAGTGGAAGCTGAAGACGAACTGTACAAGCGTCAGCTCAACGATAATGAGCCAAAGTCCACGGGCGAGGAGCAACTTCGTGAGTTGGCGTTTCGTCTTTCGCTGCTGTTGAAGAAAGATGGATGTTCCGGCGAGGAAGACGAAGACCGGAGCGCAGAGGTGTGTCATCCAACGCGTCAGATACAGCATGAATGTCGTGTGCTGCGGTTCGAGAGGATTACCCGCAAAATTCGTGAAGAACTCGCGCGTATGATCCAGTGGCATCAGCACCATCACGAAGCCGCGGAGTGCATCGACGACGGCCACGCGTGTTCGCAACGCATGTGGTTGATTGGATGCCGCGATTCCGGTGCTTACTGTGGAAGCGCTCATATCACTACAATTCTGAGGCAAGAACATCCTAGAAAGTCGGTCCCGGAAGGAATCCAACCCGCGCCGCCGCTCTCATAATACTTACCCCGTAGGAGTCATAGGGTCTAAGCGGGTACCCTTCCGCTTCATGCCTTCTGCGCATAAGGTGATTGACGATATGTGCCGATTAGAAATAAAGATAGTAGAACCTGAATGGCGCACTGTCCACAGTCATCCGGCGCTTGGCATCTCTCAGCTACATTTTCGGCCCGTGTGCGGCTTGGATATATCGCGATTTGTAGCTTTTTGGTAATTTTGTCCATAACGGCGCGCGCGTTTGCTGAATCGCCCAAGAGTCTACCTACCCTGACGTCGAGCGCCCGGGTACGCAGTCTTACAGCCCAAGAAGCGCGTCTCGGCTACCCGATTCACCTTCGAGCGGTGGTGACATATTTCGACCCGCTTGCTCCCGATTTGTTTGTGCAGGACGGTTCGGGCGGTATCTGGATAAACTGGTCCGCTAACCTGCCCAAACCAAGGGTGGGGGATGTGCTGGAGGTCAACGGAGTCAGCACGCAGATAGACTTCGCTCCGGACGTTGGGAACCCTCACTGGAAGGTTGTCGGTCGAGCGCCAATGCCCGTGCCGCGCCGTGTCACATTCGCGCAAATGGCAAGCACGTCTGAAGACGCTCGCTGGGTAGAGGTCGAGGGCATACTGCGTCAGGTAGCATATCTTCACCGCACTGCGAATGAGCGAGTGCTCCAGATGAATCTTGCGCTTTCAGGAGGTGACATCGACGTCGAAGTCCCATGGGACGGCTCGCCCATACCGTCGGGGCTTATCGATGCACGCGTAAAGATTCGTGGAGTTTGCGGCGCAAGGTTTACGGCAAAGAACCAAATGGTCGGAGTGGTTTTGTATGTGCACAGCCTGAATGAAGTTTCTGTGCTGGAGTCGCCGGATTCAGATCCGTTTGCGGGGCCCACAACATCCATTGGCGACTTACAGAGGTTCGGATATCGTGGTACATCCGGCCACCGCGTAAAGTTGGCTGGTGTTGTCACCGCCGTACTTCCTGGTCGAGGAATTTATGTGCAAGACGAGACAGGTAGTACCTACGCCCAAGTGAGTGCGCAAACTACGCTCAAACCTGGTGACCGAATCGAAGCGTTGGGTTTCCCGGGCTTTTTTGAGTCTCATACCAGATTGGAAGATGCAGTTTTTCGTCGAACTGGCACGGGTCCTCAGGCGAAGCCCGTCGGGATCACAGTCAAGCAGGCGATGACCGGCGAGTACGATTCGGCCTTGGTAAGCGTGGATGGCCGCATTGTGCGTGAATCAATTTTGCCTGACGAACAAGCGTTGGTCATCGAGCAGGATCACACGATTTTCTCGGCCAGCTTCGCTCCGCTGAGTGCAATCCGCAAACTTCCGCGAGAGGGTAGTCGCGTGCGTGTTACCGGGATATGCCTGAGTCAGATTGACTCGCTCCGGCGCGTTATTGATTTCAGGCTGGTCCTGCGCTCTGCGGACGACGTCGTCGTGCTTGAGAGTGCGCCCTTGTGGACCATGGGCCGGGCGTTGACTTTACTCGCCGTTTTGGCTTTCGCTATCTCACTGACGCTTGCCTGGGTTGTAATTCTGAGGGGTCGCGTGGATGAGAAAACCGAGACAATTCGCGCGACCTTGGAGGCGACACAAGATGGAATTCTCGTGGTGAGCTCAAAGGGCGCGATTGTCACATCCAATCACAAATTTCAAGACACTTGGAAAATTCCCGACGCTGTTTTAAGAACGGGCGACAGCAATCGGGCAAGCGACTTCGTTCTGAATCAGCTGGAGCAGCCGGAATCATTTATTTCCAGGATCAGGGAACTCGAGGCGGACGAGAATGCCAAGAGCGACGATGCAATCGTCCTTAAAGATGGCCGTATCATCGAGCGGCACTCTGAACCGCAGCGAGTTCACGGCAAGAGTATTGGCAGAGTCTGGAGTTTCCGAGACGTCACCGAGCAAAGACATGCTCAGGGCGAGTTACAAACGGCGAAGGAGGCCGCTGAAGTTGCGAACCGGAGCAAGAGCGAGTTCCTCGCCAACATGAGTCACGAAATCCGCACGCCAATGAACGCAGTGTTTGGAATGACGAGTCTGCTTCTCGAAATCGATTTACCGAGAGAGGCCCGCGAATTCCTCGCGATTATTCGAAGCAGTGGCGAAACACTGTTGACCGTGATCAACGACATCCTCGACTTCTCAAAGATCGATTCCGGCAAACTCGATATGGAGCAGGCTTTGTTCCGGCTGGATCACTGTGTCGAGGACGCTCTGGACTTATTGGCTCCGCGGGCGGCGGAGAAGTGCCTGCAGCTTGCATACGTAATAGAAGAAGACACACCGTTGACAGTCGTAGGAGACGTCACTCGGGTCCGGCAAATCTTGCTGAATCTCCTCAGCAACGGTGTGAAGTTCACGAGTTCGGGCGAGGTCGTTGTCTTGATTTCACGGCGTTTGGCCGGCGATGCCGCCCAGCTATATTTCCGTGTTCGAGATACGGGCATTGGCATTCCCGCAGATCGACAGAATCTACTGTTTCGCTCATTCAGTCAGGCGGATACCTCGACAACCCGGCAGTACGGTGGAACAGGACTGGGCCTGGCCATCAGCAAACGGCTTTGCGAGCTGATGGGAGGGAGCATGTGGGTCGAGAGCGAGCTAGGAGCCGGCTCTACGTTTCATTTTGTAATCCCGGCCGTCACGCCACTGGAAAGCTTACCGGATCGATCAACGGTATCGATCGCTACGCTCAATGGAAAGCGCGCGTTGGTGGTTGACGATAACGCTACGAACCGCTTTATTCTGACGAGGCAGCTCGAGACCTCAGGTATGCACGCCCGGACCGTTGCATCGGGTCGTGAAGCGCTGGACTTAATCAAAAAAGAGGAACAGTTCGATCTGGCGGTTCTCGATTTTCATTTGCCGGAGATGGATGGAGTGGAGCTGGCGTCTGCTATTCGAGGGCTGTCTCGGGGTAAAAACTTACCGCTAATCATGCTTAGCTCTGGCATTAGCGGGATACCCCACCACGAACAGCAGAATCTCTTTGCCGCTTATCTTTCCAAGCCGATTAAACCGCGGAAGCTCATGGATACGCTCGCAACTATTTTCGGCGGAAAAGCGGTGGGCGACTCGGCAACCGTTTCACACGTCGACCGAGACCTTGCAGAACGAATTCCGTTGCGCATTCTGCTCGCCGAGGACAACCTCATAAACCAGAAGCTGGCAGTAAAGCTGTTGGAACGCATAGGCTATCGCCCCGATATAGTCGGGAATGGTCTTGAAGTGATTGAAGCCTTAAGGCGTCAACCGTATGATCTCGTCCTGATGGACGTCCAAATGCCGGAAATGGACGGCGTCGAAGCGACGCGAAGAATCCGAAGGGAGTGGCCCGGCGATTCTGGACCGCGAATCGTGGCGATTACGGCTAACGCGTTTAAGAGTGACCGGGAACAGTGCTTGGCGGCAGGGATGGACGGATACGTGACCAAACCTATCCAGATTAGGGAACTGCAAGCAGTCATCGAGCAATGTGGTATAGCACTGGCAGTGTGAGGGTTCCTACCGTTAGCAGCAGAAACGAATAAGTCTTCTCTGTTTAGAATCAGATTCTTACACGCGGCCAAGGCAGCTTGCGCAGATCTTGCCAGACGATACTCGGGCGGCAGGAGGTGGGCGTTGAAAAGTATCGAGCAGGTTGACAAGCGGGCCGCGCGGGAAAACGACGCGCAGCAAAGAACTCCTAAGGACGCGCGTAGGAAACAGCGCAGGCGTCGATCGGCGCCAGGAGTTGGGCAGGATCTCAAGACCAAGGCGCAAGTGATCTTTCAGGGACAGAGTCATCACAAGAACCGGCGCAAACTCGTAATTCTCAATCAGTGGATTGAGATCGAGGTTGCGAACGGACAAACGATGACGAAACTTTACCCATCAAATGAGAAATTGATTGAGGAAGGGAAGAGGATGCTCCCTCCGCCCGACATGGTCTATCGCAGATTGAATTTCCCGGCTGGCGTTCCGTCTGAGTACTATTGGGCATCGCACGACCTGAACGCACGAAAGTGGGGTGGCACGGGCATTCAAAGGATGACGGTGGATACGTGGTTACAGGTGATCGAGCGCGAAAAGGCGGAGGGTACTGGGCACATCGGGCCGACGGGTATCGGAACTCTGCAACGTCCGGAAGAGAATGGCGTCTGTGAGTGCCAGGTGTGTACCAGGAATACGGCAACTTCGAAGGCAACAATTCTCGACGAGCCTGACTGACCCGTCGAGGCTGCTTGGATGAGATCGATACCGGCGTGCTCGCCTGAATAAGACGAATACCCGGACATGCCGGACGTCTACTGGCGGTCGTAGACAGCTTTGGTCGGTTCGTTTACCGCGACGGGACTGCCATTCTCGGTAAGTGTTTTTCCGTCGTCGGAGACGGTGTAAGTAGCTTTGAAGATCGCTTTGCCCTTGATCTTTTCGGTCATTTCGATTGACCGGTCACCCGTCTTATTCACCGCGAGCGTCAGTCCGGCTGGAACAGTAGGTCCGGTAGCAGGATAATCTTTGCCATCGAACTTCACAGGGCATTTCCCCTTGATTTGGGGCAGATTGAACATGAGCCCATCGGAACCGTTATCGGCGAATTCGAGCACAAACGGTGAACTTTCTTTGTCCTCTTTGCTCTTCCATGTGCCCAGCATTCCGGATCCCTCTCCCACGCGTTCGAAAACAGTTGTGTTCTCAAATGAGCTTCCATCGGGATTCGTCCCCTTGGCGGTTTGCGTCAACGTTTTTCCGTCTGACGAAACGGCCAGTGTGGTGCGACTTAGCACTTTACCTTTGAACGTAGTTGTTCTTTCCCAGGTGTTGGGATCGACTTCCTTGACCGAAACTACGCGGCCGAAGAGCCCTGGATGTTGTTTGCCGTCGGTCGTGAAGGTGTAGGAGTCGCCACCTGAAGAGTACTGCACTTTGCCCGATCCGGCAGACTCGAATTTCATGGTTTGACCAGTGAAATCGCTCTTCGACGGATCCATTTTCCAAGTTCCGACGAAGGGGTTATCTGCCGCCGCAATCAAGCTCGCAGCGGTCAGAATAAACAAACATGTTGCGCCTACACGAAGCTGCATGAATGTGCTCCCTCCCTGATGTTAATGAGCACTGTGAATTTTACCAGGTTCGGGCAGTAATTCAAACCTCCCTCGAAGTGGCGCTTGAGTTTGAGGTCAAACAGAACGCCTGCCGCCCCGTATGAGATGCAGAATCAAGAAGATTACGGCGAAGATGATGAGAAGGTGAATCAAGCCTCCTGCAATATGGAAAGCCACCCACGCGAGTAGCCACCCGATAAGTAGCAGAAAGAACAAGATCAGGAAGAGAAAGTCCCGTAACAGATGCACCGCAATTACCTCCTTCAGGAGCGATTACACCCGCAGCATAACAGGGGTCCTTCCGTGTGGGCCGGGCATAGTGTCATGCTGTTGCTACGTGCATGCGATATGCTCAGGGCAAGGCAGTGCGCATGAGTGTACGACAGGCTTCGGTATTGTCTATATGTGCGATTGCTTTTCTTAGCACGTTGTACGCAGTAGAGCGTTCCGCGCCCCGCCCGTTTCGCGAATATCCGGGCGTAGAATACAGCATCGGCGAGATCCCGCTTCCGCCAGACTGGCAGGAGAAGACCGAGTGGGCCTTTGCGCGCCTGATGTACCCGCCCGGCTGGAACGATGGCTATCGGGGTCGCTTCGATGGCGATTGGACGCAGGGTTTATCGCTCTGGACCCAGGATTTTCCGCGCGCGGATCGTCATTTCTCAGAGGCGGTGCGGCGTCTCAGTCGCGTTCATGTGCGCTCCGTCGAGCAGCCGGTAAACCTCGATGGTGGCGATGATGTTTACAACTGGCCGTGGCTATATGCGGTGCAGGTGGGCGAGTGGGGGTTGACCGATGCAGAGGCAAAAAAGCTTCGTGAGTACTTGCTGCGCGGAGGTTTTTTCATGGCAGACGATTTTCATGGCACGATGGAGTGGCAGGTTTTCGAGCAGACCATGAAAAAAGTATTCCCAGACCGTCCGATTGTCGACATCCCAGACTCTGATCCAATCTTCCATACTGTGTACGATCTGGACGAGCGGTATCAGATTCCCGGCGCGGAACACTTGGGATTGGGCTACAAGAATGATGGATATGTAGCGCGCTGGCGGGGCATTTACGACGATAAGAAGCGGATCATGGTCGCGATATCGTTCAATTCCGATATCGGCGATTCGTGGGAATGGGCGGATGACCCGCGCTATCCCGAAAAATTCTCCGATTTGGGAATTCGCATCGGCGTGAATTATGTTGTTTACGCAATGACCCACTGAAGACCTCAGGCGGGGCTTGCGAAGGCTGCTAAATCTCCTGCCGCTTCCATTTTCCGCTGCGAAACAGGATCAGCGCCGTCAGGGTAAATATGACGTCGGCTGTAGGTACGGCTGAAAACGCACCACGCGGACCGAAGGAGAATCGAATCGCAAGAAGGTATGCGACCGGAAGCTGGACGAGCCAGAACGCTACAAGGTTGATCAGCGTCGGTGTGGTTGTGTCGCCAGCACCATTAAAGCCCTGCACGAGCACCATGCCCCAGGCGTAACTCACATAGCCGATAGCAAGAATCCTCAAGCAAGCCACAGCCGTTGTCGCGACTTCCAATTCGTTCGTGAATACAGAGACCAACGGGCCAGAGAAAAACAGAAAAGCGATCGAAATCACACCGAGATACAGCATGTTGTAGAACCCGGTACGATAAACGGCGCTTTCCGCGCGATTCGGCTTCTTGGCGCCGAGACTTTGCCCAACCAATGTGGCGGCCGCATTGCTGAAACCCCACGAAGGCAGGATCGTAAAGATGATCAAACGGATAGCAATTGTGTAGCCTGCAACCACCGGGCTGCCAAACGTGGAGATCACGCGCACTAGCCCTATCCAACTGGCGGTTGCGACGAGAAACTGCACGATGCCCGTGGCCGACACTCTCAATAGCTTGACCATCACATCGATATTGAGGCGGACCTGTTCGCGCCGGATGACTACGCGGTTCTTTCCGGAACCGAGCTGCCATAACTGGAACAGGACGCCGATACCGCGCCCAGTCGTCGTCGCAACCGCCGCGCCGAAGACGCCTAATCGCGGAAACGGTCCCCATCCATTGATGAGACATGGATCGAGCACAATATTAATTGCGTTCGCAAGCCACAGTGTCCGCATGGCAAGTACTGCATCGCCCGCTCCCCGAAAAATGGCGTTTATCAAAAAGAGAAGAAAAATAACAGCTGAGCCGCCGAGGATCAGTTGCGTGTAGCGGGAATTGGCTTGAACGGAAGGTGTGCCGCCCATGAGATGAAGCAAGTGGGGCGCCTTCGCGACACCGATGATACCGACAATGGCCGAGACGACCAGGCCGAGAAGAATCGCTTGAAAGGAAGCTTCCGCTGCCCCTTCGCGATCCTTTTCGCCGGTCCGGCGCGCCACGAACGCGGTCGTCGCGATGCTCAGCCCGATAGCTACGCCAAAGACCACAGTGAGTAAGGATTCGGTCAGGCCCACGGTCGCCACTGCATCCGAACCGAGCCGCGACACGAAAAAAACGTCGACTATACCGAACAGCGATTCCATAACCATTTCGAGGATCATGGGAATCGCGAGCAGCACGATGGCGCGGCCGAGGCTGCCTTCTGTAAAGTCCTGATGTGTGCCGAGCAGAGCTTCTTTGAGCATGCGTTGGAGCGAGATTTATCACGGAGAAAAATGTGGCACCTTTGAATGTACGAAATTGTTTTTGTTAGTCGCACACCTCGCGTGGATTCTTTGGGTGATCTTTGGCGCGCTTTGGACAAAGAACAGGCCCTTACTCGCCGGATTTCATATTGCATCGCTGCTGTGGGGAATCGTAGTGGAGCTGGGGCCTTGGCCGTGTCCGTTAACACTTGCGGAAGAGTTCTTTGAACGCGGGTCGGGAGTCGATGCGTACCGTACCGGTTTTTTGGTCCACTTTCTGGACTCGATCGTATATCCCGATATATCCGTGCGCCTCCTCACGATTTGCGGAGTCGCTGTTTGTGCTATGAATCTTGGCGTGTACGCCCGGCGTTATTGGCGCGTCAGAATTAAGCAAAAACGGACCTGATTTGTAACAATAGAAACAGCTATCTAGCAAAAAACCGGCGCGAGTCCTGGAATCGAGAATCAACCAGTAGCATCAGCAGCTGGCCGTTTTCCCGGACTTATGCCCTGCCTTTGATCTGTTGTGAATAAAAGAAACGAAACGTGGGATCGCTCTAATCTCTCGCTGGCATTCGGGCTCAGCTTTGAGGACCTATACGATCGCGAGGGACTCGTCAAGCTAGACACAATCTTCCTGGACGACCTGAGCGAGAGTGCGCCACTGCTGCATTCACGACTGGTGGAGGCACGCCAACAACCGGCAAGGCTGAATCACAAACAAAGCTCGGAATTGATCGTCGAGTTAGCTCCATACGTCGAAGACTTCATCGGGCATTTATTTGGGATTGAGGCGGAGCTCCGGGAATTACAGCTGCGCCATTCGGAGTTGGCTCCTCTTTACTCGGTCAAGCGGCGGTTTGTGCAGCGAAAGGCGGTGGCCGGATATACGGCGGAGCGAGCGAGCGCCATTCCTGGACTTGCTGTCGCCGCCGAACTCGAAACACTCATTCAGGAGCCGTTAACTGAAATGAGCTTTGCAAGGCATGTTGCACGCTGGCTCGAGGCCGAGCCTGAACATGCCCAGCATTTACAGCTTGCGACTCAATACGCAGCTTGGGCTACGCTTTCGCCCGAAGGCAAAGCGAAGCACAAAAATGGCGTGCTGTTCAAGGTGCCGCACAAGCTCGACATGCAGCATCTGATTCCGGTCGAGCCGGCCGTGAGCGATGGCCTGGTTCGTTTGGAGTTGAGCAGCGATCGCTGGCGGCACCGTGAAGGGTTTCAGTTAACTGATCCCGGGACAGATCTCACCGGAGCACTGGACCAGGCTTACTACTGCATAAAGTGCCATAAGCAGGAGAAAGATAGCTGCTCGACGGGGCTGAAAGAAAAGAACGGCTCGTTCAAGTACAGTGTCTTTGGGGTGCCACTCGCCGGGTGTCCTCTCGAAGAGAAGATCTCAGAGATGAACATGGTGAAGGGCGACGGTAATCCTATCGGCGCGCTTGCAATTGTGGTGATCGACAATCCTATGGCAGCCGGAACGGGACATCGCATCTGCAACGATTGCATGAAGTCATGCATTTTCCAGAAGCAGGATCCCGTCGACATTCCGCAGGTGGAGACGCGGTCGCTCAAGGATGTGCTGGAACTGCCATGGGGTTTCGAGATCTACAGCCTGATGACGCGCTGGAACCCGCTGAATTTCTCGCGACCATATCCACGCCCGGCGACGGGCTATAAAGTTTTGATCGTCGGCCTCGGCCCGTCGGGCTTTACGCTAGCGCATCACCTGATCAATGACGGGCACACTGTCGTTGCCGTGGATGGGTTAAAGATCGAGCCGGTTGCAAAAGATTTTTCGGGAGTGGATGCACGTGGACGGCGTCTCCCATTCCGGCCGGTGCGAGACGTTTCCGAGATGTATGAGCGCTTGGATGAACGCGTAATGGCTGGATTCGGCGGCGTCGCTGAATATGGCATAACTGTCCGCTGGAACAAGAATTTTTTGAAAGTGATCCGATTGCTGCTCGAGCGGCGTGAGCAGTTCAGCATGTTTGGCGGTGTGCGCTTCGGCGGGACGCTTACGGTCGACGGTGCTTTCGCGATGGGCTTCGATCATATTGCATTGTGCGCGGGAGCGGGTCGGCCTACGGTCATTCCCATGAAGAACGGCCTGGTCCGGGGCGTGCGCCAGGCGTCTGATTTCCTGATGGCTTTGCAGCTTACAGGTGCCGCGAAATTTGAATCATTGGCTAACTTGCAGATCCGAATGCCGATCGTCGTCATAGGCGGCGGGTTGACCGCAATCGATACCGCTACCGAATCGCTGGCGTATTACGTAGTCCAAGTTGAGAAGTTTCTGAAGCGCTACGAGCCGCTAGTGGACGAACTCGGTGAAAGAGACGTTCATTCGGCGTGGACCGCGGACGAAGTGGAAGTCGCCGACGAGTTTCTGTCACATGCCCGCGCGATCCGTTTCGAACGAACTGCCGCGGTGCGCGAGGGAAGGCAGCCGCGTCTAATCGAACTGTTGGATTCGTGGGGTGGCGTGACGATTGCTTACCGCCGCCGGCTCATTGACGCTCCGAGTTACACACTGAATCACGAGGAAGTGGGGAAGGCGCTCGAAGAAGGAGTACGGTTTGCGGAGTGTCTTGTGCCCGAGGAGGTACATGTCGATGCGACGGGCAGTGCGGTGGCAGTTCGCTTCGACAAACATCGATTCGATGAGGGCTTGGGGTTAGCGCCGTCGGGAGACAAGGTTGTGCTTCCTGCAAAGACCATCCTTGTGGCAGCCGGCACTCAACCGAACACCGTACTAGCGCGCGAGGACGAGCATAATTTCATGCTCGATGGTCGCTACTTCCAAGCGGTGGACGAGCATGGCCATCCAGTGAAGCCGGAACGAATTGCGAAGCCTTCGACCCCAAATGTACTGATTTCGATCAGACCTGACGGGCGAGCCATCAGCTTTTTTGGCGACCTGCATCCATCGTTTTCTGGCAACGTGGTGAAGGCGATGGCCAGCGCGAAACAGGGACATCCAGTTGTATCGAATGTTTTGTCGCGCGTTGCGCCGGTCGAACCGTCTCCGGCCGCTCTTATCGATCAGCTTAATCACGAGCTGCGGCCGGTCGTGCAGGATGTAATTCGCCTCACTCCGGATATTGTCGAGATCGTAGTTCGAGCTCCCATCGCCGCCCGTGCCTTTAAACCGGGGCAGTTCTATCGGCTCCAAAATTACGAGTCTCTGGCCGCCCGAACAGACGGAACTATTCTCGCTATGGAGGGTCTCGCGCTCACCGGCGCTTCGGTGAACTTTGAAAAGGGCTTGCTGTCGACGATTGTTCTCGAGGTGGGTGGGTCCTCCGATCTTTGCGCATTGCTGAAAGCGGGCGAACCCGTCGTCCTCATGGGTCCGACCGGCACGCCGACGGAAACGCCACCCCAGCAGACGGTGCTTTTGGCGGGCGGCGGTTTGGGTAACGCTGTGCTTTTCTCAATCGGGCAGCAGCTTCGCGCATCGGGATCGCGCGTCATTTATTTCGCCGGTTACAAAAAAATCATCGATCGCTATAAGGTCGAAGAGATCGAGAAAGCTGCTGATGTCGTGGTTTGGTGCTGCGATGAAGCACCAGGATTTACTCCTGGCCGTGTTCAGGACAGCGCGTTTGTGGGCAACATCGTGGAAGGGATGGTGGCTTACGGGCGAGGCGATCTGAGTGACGCGGAAATTCCACTCACCTCAGTAGATCGCTTGATGGTGATCGGCTCCGATGGCATGATGCGCGCCGTGCAAGAGGCGCGTCATACCGTGCTTCGGCTGTATTTGAAACCGGATCATCACGCCATCGCGAGCATTAATTCTCCAATGCAATGCATGATGAAAGAGATTTGTGCCCAATGCCTCCAGGTACACAAGGACCCAGAGACTGGAAAAGAAACGGTCGTATTCTCATGCTTCAACCAGGATCAGCTGTTGGATCACGTGGAATTCGGCAGTCTCCGCATGCGCTTATCACAAAACGGCGCGCAAGAGAAGCTGACTAAGCTTTGGGTTGACCATTGCTTGCGTAGTATCGGCGCGCGTCCAGCGCTGATGACTAAATAACCGAAGGACCTGATGATTGCCTGGGCCGATGACAATGAGCTTTTCGCCCTAGCGCGGCGAGAATTATTCACATCTGTCGTAGGTGACGCGATGGATAACCTTCAGTTCTTCCATCAATTTTTGCCACCGGCCATTCAGCCACTCCGGCGGGACATGGTCGTCATTGGCAGAGCCATGCCGGTGTTATCGGTCGATGTTTTCCAAGAGAGAATAACTGGAACTGCAAACGGCTTGGCGGAAAAACCATTCGGCCTGATGCTGGACGCTTTGGACGATCTTCGGCCGAACGAAGTATACGTCAACACCGGCTCATCCGCGCGCAGTGCGCTGTGGGGGGAGTTGATGAGCACGCGGGCGCTAAAACTGGGTGCCACGGGCGCCGTTCTGAATGGGTATAGCCGAGACACCAGGGCTATTCTAAATTTGAGTTTTCCGACCTTTTCGAGGGGAAGTTACGGACAAGACTCTGCGGCTCGATCTAAGGTGGTCGATTTCAGAATTCCCGTTGAGATCGGAGGTGTTCGGATCAAGCCAGGAGATATACTTTTCGGAGATCTGGACGGTGTACTCGCTGTTCCTCAAGAAGCTGAAAGTGAAGTTTTTTCGAAAGCTCTTGAGAAAGCGCGAGGGGAGAAGTCGGTCAAGAAGGCTCTTGAGGAGGGCGGTACCGCCGTAGCAGCATTTGAGAAATACGGAATTATGTAATTCGCGGTAGACGCGAAGAACCGATGAAGCTCGGCCTTGGACTCTACCGCCACATGCTGATACCGGAGTACTACGCTTTCGCTCGTCAAGCGGGCTGTACCCACGTCGTAATCCATCTAGTTGACTACTTCAACCGGGGTTTCTCAAACCCGCGTATGAATCAGCCGACAGGCGATCAATATGAGCCTTGGGGTATAGCGGGCGATCCACAGAAACTGTGGACCGTCGACGAACTAAAGACAACTCGGCAAAAAATCGAAGGAGCAGGTCTCGTCTTAGCGGCTATTGAGAATCTCGATCCCGCTCACTGGCATGACATTCTTCTAATATGGAGCGACCTGTCAATGGGTCACGTAAACCCGAAGTTAACGCGATCCGGAAATGCTCGTAAGAGGATTTCCGGGAGCGTGAATACAAGAAGCAGCACGGGTGGCAGTGAGGAGCGAGTGCGACGGTTGATCACTCTAATATCCGCGGGTCGGAACCGCATAATCGTGATTCGTCGGGAGCTGCCTCGGACTGAGGACGCGAGTTGGGCCGGGCCGTATCGCACAAAAGATCGGAGGATTCTCCTTGCCGTGAGCTCCTCGACTGCCACCGGTGCTGCTTCTAAAACGTGCAAAACTTCTTCTTTCTCAGGCAGCTTTCCGCTGCGGTTGCGATTCGGTTTTGACGGCGATGGCCCAGGCGAAGCCCAGCAGTTCGCGAGCGATCGCAGTGACAATCTGGGGTTTATTTTTGCCGCCCGCCGCGAGTTTCTTATAACGGGTACACAAACGCCATTGCGCTTTCCAGGCAATGTCTTTGGTTTCTTGGTTAAGGCCTTTTTGGCGCTTGAGCAGAAATCCGCCCACCCATGGTTTGTGTTGATAGGCCCAAGCCGCTTCCACCATCACTCGTCGCAGATGCGCATTGCCGGTTTTGGTAATACCGCCTCGTTGGATGCGATTGCCGCTGGAATATTCACTCGACACCAGTCCGCTGTAACTCATCAACTGGCGGGGACTCTGGAACCGGCTCAGCGAGCCCGTTTCGGCCACGATGGTCAGCGCCGTCATCTGCGCGACGCCGCGCAGCGCCTGGAGTGCGGCAATCACGGAACGAATCTGTTCTGGAGCTGTCTGGATGGCTTCATCGATGGCCTTCTCCAACCGGGCGATTCGTTCACCGGCATGATGCACTTCATGCACATAGTCCGCCAGCGTCGCTTCGAGTGCCGGCTGCTCAAAGTGCACATGGTCGTGCAGCCAAGTCATGTACTTTGCCGTCCACTTCTTCTTGATATCGGCAGGCGCCTGCGCTCCGTGCCGCAGCAAAAATTTTCCCAGCCGTTGACGAGCCCGGTGCTGATCCTGCCTGGCATCTTCGCGCGCCCGCACCAGATCGCGCAGCGCTTCGTGGGCCGCATCGGGCACCCAGACCGCCGTCAGGTCGCCGCTGCGATAACAGCGCGCCAGCTTCTCGGCGTCGCGCCGATCCGTTTTCACGCGATCGCCAGCTTTGGCCGGTACCAGCGACGGCGCAATCACTTCGCAAGAAACGCCCAGTTGTGTCAACTGCCAGTACAAAACGTACCCCGTCGGACCCGCCTCATAGCAGGCTTTCAACTGCTTCACCGGACCGAGCTTCGCCACCAGTTTCCGGATCGATTGCAGGTGATTCGGTATAACACCCAGACAACGGACTTCGCCGCTCGGCTCCGCCACCGCTACCGCGATCGTGCCGGCGTGGACATCCAAACCAATAAAACGTATCTTAGACATGCGACCAATTCCTTTCGTATGCGGCTCTGCGCCGCCGGATTCAACTCTTCGCAGCGTAACCCGCGCTATTGCGAAGGATTGGTCGCTCCATTTTGACTGGATGGCCCTCGCCGGTCTCAGCACATCGAAAACGTCAAGACAATCATTCGCCGAATGGGAGAAGCAGAGATTCCCGTGCTGGGATACAACTTCAGTTTGGGTGGCGTGTGTGGGCGCGTTACTGGTCCATTCGGACGCGGGGGTGCGGTCACTGTGGGCATGGACGGACCGGCAGACAGACCGATTCCAAATGGAATGGTGTGGAACATGATTTATGATCCAGAAGCTGCTGAGGGTACACTGCCATCCGTCTCTCATGAAGAGCTGTGGAATAGACTTAGTAGCTTTCTAGAAGAAGTCATTCCCATTGCTGAGCAATCTGGCGTACGGCTTGCCGCGCACCCCGATGATCCACCAATGCCGATTATGCGGCAGCAACCTCGCCTCGTCTATCAGCCCTACATGTATCAGAGACTTATCGATCTTGTCCCCAGCGAAAGTAATGCGCTGGAACTCTGTGTCGGCACTGTTGCGGAGATGACGGAAGGAGATATCTACGAGGCTGTCGACCGATATAGTGCACAAGGAAAAATTGCGTACATCCACCTTCGAAATGTTGCAGGAAAAGTGCCCTATTACCGAGAAACTTTTATTGATGAAGGTGACGTGGACATGGTGCGCATTCTGTCGATTCTGCATCAAAACGGATTCGATGGCGTAATCATTCCAGACCACACGCCGCAGATGAGTTGCGCAGCACCATGGCACGCGGGGATGGCGCACAGTTTGGGTTTTATTTCGGCGAGTTTGAGGGCTGTGGGGGATTGAGGGGCCTGGATTCCGGTGGCGGAATGGTCTTCTGGAGTCTCTGGAACTCTCGCATTTCGTTGGCCGCTTGCGTTGCTTTACCCTGTTTGCGGTAAAGAGCAGCGAGGCCGAAGTGTGCTTGTGCCGCGAGGGCAGTTTCTTTCTCAATCCCGAGCAACTGGAACCAGACCTTTTCGGCTAAAACAGCATCACTATTGAGCGAAGCGGCTTTGCCCAGCGAATAAAGCGTTTCGGGCATATCGGGCTTTAGGCGATCGGCCCGCTCCAGTTCCGTTTGTGCTTCGCGTGCTTTTCCTTCCTGCAAGAGCGCATCTCCGAGACGATAACTGGCTTCGGCATTCCCCGGCTGCAGCTTTGTCTCAGCGCGAAACTCTGCTTCCGCTTTGTCCCATTGCGCGGCGCCCGCGTATACCAAACCGAGCTCAAGGTGAAGGCGCGGTATGTCCGGCCGCTCGCGCAGGGCTTGTTGGAACTCATTTTCAGCTTGCGGCATTTGCCGCAGCACGAAGTAGTTCTCCGCTATTGCCTGGTGCGAACGCGGGGAATCCGGGTACATCTCATTGAGGGTGTCGATGGCGCGCTTCGAGAGCAAGCCGCCGGCACGGCCCAGGTAATACAATAAATCCGGGTCATTCGGGCGTTTAGCGAGCGCGACAGTCAGGTTGACAACGGCTTCTTGGTATTGACCTGTTTCGATTTGTGCAATTCCCAAGGCTTCCAAGGCATGAACGCGCGCGAGATGCGGAATGGCTTCAGCCGCAAATCCAAGAGACAAGAGCACGTAGCCGAGCTGCTGGTGAGCTTCGTCGAGATCTGGGCGTAGTTCCAAAGCGCGCTTCAGAGGCGCGACTGCAGCGGCGTAGTTGCGTGTCTGAGAGTACTCTTCTCCGAGATAGAGAAAGGCCTGGACCAGATTGGGATCCGCCTCAGTCGCTTTGCGGAACTCAGCTGTGGCCACGTCAAAGTGCCTCTGCTTGTGTGCTTCGATGCCAGCTTGCATGTGCTGAGCGGCTTCAGGTGAAACGCTTTGCAGAGCGAGACACAGAATTAGAATTGCGTGCAACATGTTGAAGAGCGCTCTCGAGAGCGATTATGAATGCTCTGGTTCACGGACCTCGAGAAACTGATCCGCGCGGACGTCGGCGAGTGTCTGCCGCATACCGGAAGGCCACACAATCTCCAAACTGGCGGTTTTTGCAGAGCCGAGACCGAAATGAAGGCGCTTGTCATTTGCGGAGAGATAACTTCCGGCCGTAGTCGCGTAGCGGGTCTGCCCGTTCACGTTGACGCGCGCGCCGAGCCCATCGCGGTTGCTCCGAGTGCCGCGAAGCCTGATCGTAAGCCAATGCTGGTTCCCACCGCGATTCATCAGGACGAGAGGATGGCCACCGAGGACGGTTATGACCGCGTCCATCCAGCCGTCATTGTTTAGATCTCCAAATGCTAAACCGCGGCCCGCGACGGGAGTCGCAACCCCAGAGACGGCGCGTTCGAAACGGCCACTCTGATTCAAGGCGAGCAGAGGCGGCTCGAGATAATGCAGCGAGTGGTCGATAGCTTCCACGTTATCGAGCACGTGGCTCTGCGCGACGAGCAGATCCTTCCACCCATCGTTGTCGAGATCTTCGAGACCGACGCCCCAGCCAGCGCTTCCCGCGGTAAGCGCGCCGAGGCCGGTTTCAAGACTGCGACTGCTAAACAAGCCTTGACCATCGTTATGGTAGACGCCGTAGATTTCGCGCGGCAACACAGTCACGAAGATATCGGGCAAACCGTCATTGTCGTAGTCTTGAAAAACGGTGCCCATTCCCGAAAGTGGCTTGCCGTCGGCGGAGAGCGCAGCACCGGAATCGAGAGCGCATTCCGTGAAGGTTCCGTTGCCGTGATTGCGGAACAGGTATTGCTGCATGCCGTCGTTGGCTACGAAGATGTCCGTAAAGCCATCGCGGTCATAGTCGGCGAAGGCGACTCCGAGCGCGCGGCCTTTCTTAGCGGTGATACCGGACTTTTCACTGACGTCCTCGAATGTGCCGTCTCCGCGATTGCGATAGAGAAGATTCGTCGTGGCTGGAAACTCGGCCGGAGGGCAATAGGTGCGCCAGGCACCGCCGCACGTTTTGCTGTGCTGCGTGTCCCATTCCATATAGCGCGTGACGAAAAGATCGAGATGGCCGTCGTTATCGAAATCGAAGAAGCCCGCTGAAACCGACCAACCGCCGCCGGCAACTCCGGCTTTGGCTGTGACGTCGGTAAACGTCCCGTCACCATTATTGTGATAGAGAATGTTCTTGCCGTAGCTCGTGACGAAGAGATCGGGATAACCGTCATTGTCGTAGTCGCCAACCGCGACTCCCATTCCGTAGTTGCCTCGAGCCTGCATTGGCTAAACCGGCAGCTTGGGTCACATCGGTGAAGCTGCCATCTTTGTTCTGGCGATAAAGCCGGTTCCAGTACCGCGGGTTCCCACGATCGAATTTTTCGGGCAACGGCATAGGCTCGGCGAGGCGGCCGCCATTGACCAGGAAAATATCGAGCAAGCCGTCGTTGTTGTAGTCGAACAACGCGACGCCGCCCGGCATGGTTTCGATGAGGTATTTCTGCGGAGTCGGCGAGTTCTGGAGCGTGAAGTCCAGCCCTCGCGGAAGCTTCACGTCAAATATCGGTACGGCGGCCGCGAAGGTCGATAGCCCGAGAAAGTCGCGCCGATTGACGTGGCGTCCAGCCACTCGGTTTTTCATCCTCAGCCCGGAGCACAGGGCGCTTGGTGCCCGTTGTGCACGTTAAATATTGAGCATACCGAAGCACGCTCAATAGCCGAGATTTCCTAGAAAGCGAACTTCAACCCAAACTGGATCAGACGGGGCGTACCGACAGTGGAGCTGACCACTCCGAAGGTATTGCTACCCTGCGATTCATTGGGCGGCCCAAACTGCGGGTGATTGAACAGATTGAAAAACTCGGTGCGAAATTCAATACCCATCCGCTCACCGGGACCGAAGGTTGTCCGCTTGAAGACAGCGAAGTCGAAGTTGGCAGGGCCGTCCATTCGGAGATTGGGATCAACACGCGGCTCGCTGCCGAAACCATACGCCGGAGGGGGCGTGAAACAGGCTGTGTTGAACCATTCGCTAAGCCGCTGCGTGTCACTGCCAGATGTAGCATTGTCACAACCAGGCAGTAACGTTAGGCCTGAGCGTTCCGATTCCCAAGTTCAAAGCTGAGAGGGAGTTGCCTTTAGATTCGTGGATCTTTAGCGGGAAACCGGTCTGCACCGTGGTGACTCCGTCAATGCCCCAACCGGATATGATCTTATCCGCGAATCCGGTCACGCCGCTCATATACCTCTTGCCTCTGCCGAACGGCAAATCGAGCACATAACTGATTACCAGGCGCTGCGAAACGTTCTGAGAGGAGAGCGAGTATTCGTTGTGGAGGTTATTCCAATCCTGAGGTACGCCAACGCCGCCGGTTTGACCACCCTCCAACCAAGAGGTTGTGGTGTCGGTGTCACTGAGCAACTTGGACCAGGTGTAAGCGGCGAGCAATGTTCCACCGCCTCCGAAGCGCTTCGTCGCTGTTGCCTGCAGCGCATTGTAGTGCTGCTAAGCAGCAGCTAAGGCCGTTGAGCTGCACTGCGCTCCACTCTGGAAAGGCCCGATCCAGTTGGCCCTGAATGAGATTTCCGGGGCTCAAATTTCCAGGCAGAGGCACGCTAAAGGGATAAACCGGGACTTTCTGCGCAATGCTGACGGGCTGCCCTGCATCGAATTGTTGCTGCGCCTGGCTGATGAACGAATCGGGGATCTGGTTTATGATTGGCTGGTTGGTGTTTGGCAGATGTATGCCGTGAGACCCGGCGTAGGCGACATCCGCAAAAAAGCCGCCGGGGAGCTGGCGCTGGATGTCGAAGTTCCATTGCTGAACATATCCAGGCTGTTGCACGGTGTAGCCAGTCGCCTGCAACGGGGCCTGTTGGAGGGCATACGCGGATACGTTGGGCTGCGGATTCCGGCCAGGCGGGATGACGAGGGCCGGGCCGAACGGACCGGGAGTTGCGCAGCTAAAATTAGCCGCGCCCGGAGCTGTCAGAGTACAGTTGCTCGCGTTCAAAGTGCTCTGCAGGGAATAGCGCCTCCGTTGTTGCTGGCGAAGAAAGGCGAAGTGCCGCTGTTGACAGGGTCGATGTACGGATTGGTGTTGAAGGAAACGAAATTTGGAATGTAGAATATGCCATATCCGCCGCGAACGACCGTTTTGGAGTCAACGGCGTAGGCAAACCCTATCCTAGGCGCCAAGTTCTTCTTAAATAGCGGCAGGCTATTACTGGTCTTGTTGTCGTCCGGTTCCGACCAGGAAGAGATCTCCTTGACAGGGGCTGCCTGGCACGCCGCTGCAGCCGGTGACAGAGGCATTTACCGCGCTCGGATCGAAGTAAGTCAACCGGTTATAGCGTTCCGAATAAGGACCTTGCAGTTCATAGCGAAGACCTAAGTTCAGGGTCAGCTTACTGCGAGACGTGCCAGTTATCGGCAAAATACAGGGCACGATAGGTCTCCTTCCCGGCGACTGGCTGGGAAATGACCAGCGACCCGGTGGTCTGGTTGCCGAATGCAGCGCCAGCGCCGAGGCCGAAGCCAAGGAGATAGTCGGCGATATCGAGACCGCCCGTGGCGCCCGCCGCATTCCGCGCCAGACTCTGAGTCCAAGAGCCGTTGAACGAAATGAGTCCGCCGCCAGTGTTGGTCTGAAGATAGTTGTCGTAGGTGAACTCGAGCTGGCCGCCGAAGACAAACGTGTGACGTCCGCGGACCATCGTCACTTGGGGAGAAAGATTGTAGGTCGTATCGTAATCGGCTATGGCACTCTGGCCCTGGCTGCAGCTAACGAGCGAATCGCTGACACCGAGGCAAGGGGTCAACGGTGTAGCCTCAATGGTGGGAACCACGCCGTTGTAAGTTGCCGGAAAGCCCTCTTTAGTGAAGTCGAAACCTGCATTCTTGGGTGTGCGCAGGTAAGTGAAGCGTCCGAGACTGGCGTTCACGCTAAGCGTGGTTGTGGGAGTCATTGCATAGGTGTAGCCGAGAGCAATGCTTTTGCTGTCGGTGTCCTCTGTGCAACGATCTTTGCAA
This sequence comes from uncultured Acidobacteriaceae bacterium, assembly GCA_963771565.1. Taxonomy (GTDB): domain Bacteria; phylum Acidobacteriota; class Terriglobia; order Bryobacterales; family Bryobacteraceae; genus Bog-105. Next base: position 159,050 of record CAVYUB010000022.1, on the reverse strand, counting down.
AGGCCCGTGCCGAACGGATCTTGCGCCAGGCTGAGGAGCTTCCAATCCGCATACCTGCCGTAAAGTTGCTGCTTTTCCGTAATGTTTTGATCCACGCGAGCTACATATTGGTCGGTATTCCCACCGCCACTCGCCGCTGTGGTGAAGTTGTTCGTCAAAGCATTGGGATTGGTCGGCAGCGGAAAAAGGCTGAGCAAGTAGGTGGACATCGGATTGATGCGATTTGAAGGAATGATGTTTCCGGCAAACGGCGTGCGAGGGCAGGTGGCGTTGGCAGGACAAAGTGGATTAACGGAAAGAGGATCGTAGATCGTGGGAAGTCCGGGTGCGGAGAAATCCCCTGTTCGCTCAGCGGCGGTCGGAACCGTGGTGGTGTAGACGGTGCCCATGCGCAACCGGAACCCTTCATAGCTGCCGAAGTAGAAGGTTTTGTTCTTGATGGCTGCCCCGCCGATGGTTCCCCCAAACTGGTTCTGGGTGAACGGCGGCGACTTGTTTTCTCGGCCGCTCTGAAGCTCAGCAGTCTTATTAAAAAATTCATTCGAGTTGAGAACCCTGTTACGCAGGTATTCATACAACTCGCCGTGTATTTCGTTGGTTCCCGATTTCGTGCTGATATTGATCACGCCGCCAGCGAACTTGCCCCATTCGGGACCGAGATTGTTGTACTGGACCTTAAACTCCGCGACTGCGTCCTGAGTGGGAACTATGAGCGGCAGATTGATATAGCCGGTGTTGAGCGGCTGGCCATCGAGGTACATCGCGCCCTCATTCGCGAAGGAGCCGCCGATCTGATAATTGGCGAAGTCGAAGGGGTTCTTGCCAACTACGGTGCCAAGCGTGTTTCCTTGCGGGACCACGGAAGGTGTAATCGTAGTGAGATTGAAGATGTTGCGCCCATTTAGAGGGAGCTCGTTCGCTTCGCGCGTGTCTACCACCTGACCAAGCGATGAAGTCTCCGGCTGAAGCAACGGAGTTTCAGCCGTGACCTCCACGGTCTGACTCACGTTTCCAAGTTCCATGACCGCGTCGATGTGAGCGGTCTGATTGACCTCTACAACCACCTCGGGCCGAGAGTACTTCTTGAAGCCTGGCTTCTCGATGTCAACGCTGTATCGCCCTGGAAGCAGGTTCGGGAATAGATAAAGCCCGTCGTTTCCGGTCGATTGTGTTCGCTTTTCCGAGGTGCCGAGATTCGTTAACGTCACCTGCGCGCCAGCGACGGCAGCTCCCGAGGCGTCTGTCACAGACCCCGTAATGGAACCGTATGTCGATTGAGCCCGCGATGGCAAGCTCAAGATTATGATGCCGATTGCGACCCAAAAGGCCGCACATAAAATATGAAAATATAAGCCTGCTCTGCCGATCGCCGAAATCGGAGTCCTGCTGCAAACATGAGACTATCTCCCTGAAGTCAATCACTCAGCGATGGTTATTTGCTAGTCAGGATGATTTCTATCAAAGAGAAATCAAACTAGTCTTACGATGTCAAAGAAATGTAAAGAAATGTTAATTCGATGCTACGAGCAAGTGTTAACTCGCAGACACAAATATAACCAGGAAATACTGCGTGGGGAGGAGTGCTACATCTGTGCTATTACTGCTTTGTATATGGCTGGAAACTTTAAACGTCGGTTCAGTACTTACTGCGGCTTATTTACTCTTTTCCAGTTAACGACCGCGTGCGTGTACGCCCAAGTGGAATCGGGCAGAGTCGTGGGGACCATTCGCGACAGCTCGGGTGCCGTGGTCGCGGGAGCGAACGTTACGGTAAACGAGACCGCTACAAGTGTTGAGCACCAGGTGAGTACTGGAAGCGATGGCACATACGTCGTGACGGAGCTAAAGCCGGGCACTTACACGCTGCATGTGGAGCACGAAGGATTCCAGAAAGCGGTGCAAGCTCCCTTCAAACTCGATGTCAATCAGGTGGTACGAGTGGACATCACGCTAGTGGTGGGCGCGGTAAGTCAGCAGATTGAAGTTTCCGCGGCCGAGCCGCTCGTCGAGACGCAAACTTCCTCAATTGGTCAAGTGATAGATGAAGAGCGGGTAGACGCATTGCCTCTGAACGGCCGGGATTTTGTGCAGTTGGCGTATCTGACGCCGGGCGTGAATGCCGGGCCATCCGGCATTGTGCAGCAAGGCAGCATCCCGGAGAATGAGCGCGGCAATGGGGCTATCCAGGCCAACGGCCTGACGGCGACGAACAACAATTTCCTGCTGAACGGCTTCGACAATAACGAACAACAAATTGGCTTCGAGGTGATTCAGCCCTCGATAGATGCGATACAGGAATTCAAGGTGCAAACCAACAGTTTCGGCGCGGATATCGGGCGAGGCGGCGCGGTGGTCAATGTGGTTCTGAAGTCCGGGACCAACCGTTTCCACGGCAACCTTTTTGAATTCCTGCGCAATTCTGCATTCGACGCAAAGAATTACTTCGACAGTCCGACACTGCCGATTCCTCCCTTTAAACAAAACCAGTTTGGGGGCACGTCTTGGTGGCCCGATCATCAAGAACAAAACGTTCTTCTTTGTCGATTATCAAGGGACCCGCATACGGCAAGCTCAGACCGATATTTCGACTGTGCCGTCACTCTCCGGAGCGGAGCGGGAATTTCTCGGATCTACTTACGGGCATCGACGACGTCCACTGGATATGACACGGGACAGATTTTCGATCCGTTCACATACAACCCAGCAACTAATGCAAGGCAGCCATTCCGCGGGAAACGTTATTCCTGCCTCTCGACTGGATCCTGCAGCGCTGAAGATCGTCAATCTGTACCCGGCGCCTAATCTTTCGGGGAGCGCTAATAATTTTCTGTACAATCCGGTTCTCTCGAACAATCAGGACGCATTTGACGTTCGCGTTGACCATCAGCTAACGACCAAAGACAGCTTTTTCGCGACTTTCAGTTATGGTAATGTGGATGCGCATCGGCCGGATCCGCTGCCGGGGTTGGCAGGAGGAGGCAGTTTTTCCGGCGACGTGACAAACCTGGCTCGAGCAGCCGGAATTACCGACGTTCACACGTTCGCGCCTGACAAGATTAATGAACTAAAGCTTGGGTACTCGCGGTACGTGGTTCAGGCATTACCCAATTTTGTGGGGCAGCCCATCTCAGCGCAAATGGGAATCCCGGGCATTTTCAATCCGGCTAATGCTATCGCGACGGGCGGATTGAACAACATAGGTATTGCGGGCTTTGCCTCTCTCGGTACAACGGATTGGTTCCCGGAGTTTCTGCGAGAAAACAACTACCAAATTGTCGACTCCTTCACCTACGTCCACGACCAACACTCGTTCAAATTCGGCGCGGACCTCAAGAGAAGGGAGCACGGATTTTTCCAAACGCAAAACGCGCGAGGCGATTTCACTTTCGACCCGCAGTTCACGGACGACTTGCGTACGAGTCAGGGTGGCAGCTCACTGGCCAGCTTTCTGCTCGGGTATCCAATCTCGGCCTACAGGGATGGGCAACAAGGAACATTCGGCATGCGGTGGTATGAGATCAGCTCGTACGCGATGGACGATTACCGCGTAACTCCGAAACTTACGTTAAACCTAGGATTGCGGTACGACATTTTCACGCCCCAGGTGGAGGAGCACAACCGCATTGCCAATTTTGATTTCGCTGACTGGACAATTCATCTCGCCGCAGATGCCTGGAGTAAGCCGCTCAGCGAACGTCAATACAGATCTGAACAATTTTGCACCGCGTTTTGGTTTTGCGTGGACGCCTTGGGACAGCAGGACGGTGATTCGCGGCGGTTTTGGAATTTTTTATGATGTCCAGGCCGACCAAAATGACGCCGAGCTAGCGTACAATCCTACGGGCTTATTTTTCAGCCAAACTATCAACAACCCTCCAACAACTCCCAGCATCCGTCTATCAACTGGTTTACCCGCTCCCAGCTATCCCGATCTAACTAATCCGTCAGGCAAAGCGAGTGCAGAACCGTTCAACAACCGCACGACGTATATCGAAGAGTGGAACTTCAACATTGAGCGGGCACTGGCGAAAGACATGGTCCTGCAAGTTGCGTATGTGGGTACTCATGGCGTAAAGCTTGCGTCCTTGAGCAATCTGAATCAGCCATTCGCTCCTCTTGACTCAAATTTCGGGCTGGCACCTAACTTCGGCCGTCCATACTTCAGCACTGTTCCGAACATCGGACCGATTCGTACGACGAGTAACCAGTTCGATTCCATCTCGCACGGTCTGCAGGTCCGCTTCGAGAAGCGTTTTTCGTCGAACTGGAGCATGCTCGATTCGTACACTTGGCAGCACACAATCGGCCAGTCGGAGGAGGACGAGTATCTGGAGCCGCAAAACACGCACAATCTCGCGGCAGAGCGAGGTAATAATGGTCCGGATTACCGGCATCAGTTCACATCCGCGTGGTCATATGATCTGCCGATCGGACCGGGCCAGCGCTTCTGGACGAGCACGGGACCCATACACTGGGTAACCGGAGGCTGGCAATTGAACGGCATCATCGCGTTGTATTCCGGGCAGGCGTTCACCCCCTTGCTGTCGTTCGATCCGACAAACACAGGCTCAGGTTCCCCACGGCCAGATCTGATCGGCAACCCGTATGATTTCTCGAATGCGATGAGTGCTGGCTGTCCTTCCAATCAGCAGACCATCCAATGCTGGTACAATCCGGCAGCTTTTGCTGTGCCGCCCTTGCGCCAGGTCAAACGTTCGCACACCAGTTTGGCGATGCGAGTCGCGGATCATTGCGCAGTCCCGCGCAGTACAATGTCGACTTATCTGCCTTCAAGAACTTCAAATTCAGTGAAGACTGGAACCTGCAGTTTAGAGCGGAAGCATTCAACTTGTTCAATACTCCCGAATTTGGGATTCCAGCGGCGACCGTTGATGTTACCGGCGTCGCGGGGTCGATCACCAGCACCATTCATAGCTCCCGGCAACTTCAATTAGCGCTCAAATTGAGCTTCTAGGCGAACTCGAGCATGGGTCCGAATCAAGGGAAAATGTATGACGCGCTAATCGTTGGCTCTGGCGCAAGCGGAGGCTGGGTCGCGAAGGAGCTGACCGAACAGGGCCTGGAGGTACTGATGCTCGAGGCGGGTCCCCCCGCGCATCCCGACGCGTGATTTCACCGAGCATGCCTGGCCGTATCAGCTGAAATTCCGCGGCTTTCGGGATCAAAAGAAAGATGCTGACGGAACAGCCGGTACAGGGCCTCTGCTACGCATGCGACGAGTATAGTCATCAGTTTTTTGTAAACGATAACGAGCACCCGTATACGTTCCCAGTGGACAAGCCGTTCATGTGGATTCGCGGCAGACAAGTGGGAGGTAAAACATTCTGCTGGGCTCGCGAAAGCTATCGATACACCGATTACGAATTTAAAGCAGCGAGCCGCGACGGATATGAACAGGACTGGCCGTTCAGCTACGCGGAGCTTGAGCCGTATTACGACAAAGTAGAAAGCTTCATCGGCGTAAGTGGATCTCGAGAGGGACTGCCAGCAGATGCCCGACGGCAGGTTTCTTCCGCCCATGAATCTGTCATGCGGCGCTGTATTTGCCAAGCAAGTGATCGAAAAACAATTCGGCTGGCGGGTGATGCCGGACCGCGTTGCGAATTTGACCGTCCCCCATAATGGCCGCCCGGCGTGCCACTACTGCGATCAATGCCATCGTGGCTGTTTTACAGCCTCTTATTTCAACAGCCCTGCGGTTACTCTTCCGGCCGCCGCGCGAACGGGGACGCCTCACTTTGATCAGCGACGCTGTTGTGAGTAGCGTCACGATGAACAATGAAGCTAAGGCCACGGGAGTTCAATATATCGAGCGCATGACGAGGGTTCATCGTGAGGCTCGAGCCAAAGTAATCGTATTAGCCGCTGGCGCTCTTGAATCCACTCGAATCCTGCTCAACTCCACGTCGGTCCGCTTTCCGAAAGGAGTGGGGAGCTCAAATGGCATTCTCGGGCATTACCTAATGGATCACTTCACCGTCGAGAATGCGGGCGGCGAACTCGGTTCGCTCAAGAGCTCGCAACGTGAACCGGTTGGTAACCCATGTGGTTACCTGATTCCGAAATACGTCAATACGGACGGGCATAAGAACAGCAAGTTTTTGCGCGGATACCGTTTTGACGGCGATGCCAGCCAGCAGCTATATGCGCATGCGTATTCGCTGCCCGGATTTGGCAAGCAATGGAGAGATACAGTGCGGCGAGAAATCCCGTATACGTTTGCGATTGAGGCGCAGGGCGAGTGTCTCCCTCGTTATGACAATTACGTGGAGCTCGATTCAGAAAGAAAAGATGCATGGGGTATTCCCGTTTTGCGCATACACGCCAGCTATGGAGAAAATGAGCAGGCGATGGCAAAAGCGATGCGCCAGGATATAGGGGATATTTTGAGCGCCTTAAAAGTGAAGAACCCGACTCCTCCAAATGACGACCTTAGCGTGTTTGGCAAGAACATTCATGAATGTGGAACCGCCCGCATGGGAAACGATCCGAAAAAAAGCGTTCTCAATCGATATAACCAAATGCATGACGCGAAGAACCTGTTCGTCACCGACGGAGCGGCATTCGTCACACAGGGTTCTTACGAGCCTACGCTAACGATCATGGCCATTTCAGCTCGTGCGGGTGACTATATCGCCGACGCGTACAAAAAGGGTGATTTGTAAGTGATGAGGGATTCTGAACTATCCCGCCGACTGTGGATCTTGGGTCTGGGAGAGACAGCGCTGGGGATGGGATTTGCCGGAGCGCTTCGATCCCATACCGGCGAAGCGACTCCCTTACCGCCCGGCTTATACGAACCCTTAACCAATCATCTGGGACATGCCTTGCAGAGCGCGGGCCGGTTTCATCCGATTGCTCCAGACAGCCCGACGGATTACGTAAGGCCCAGAAGCGAGCCATTCCAGCCGCTATTTTTTTCCCACACTGAGTTCGTCGTTATTAGGCGTGTGACTCAGTTGTTTTTGGGAGAAGAAGTTAATACCGGAAATGATGCGCGGGACGGCATCGTAGAAGAAGTGGCCGAGTGGATAGATCTCAGCGTTTTCAGTTCGGCGGGAATACGTCAAGCTGTTTTGAGTTTAGATCCGTTGCATCGTGCGTTGCTGGTTGCCTATCACGGGGCTGGCTCGGTGCACGATCTGGAAACGTTCGACGCACAGAAGGTCTGCCGTGACGGGTTAGCGTGGCTAACGGAGCAGAGCAGATCGCGGGGCAACGCAGATTTTTCGCAGCTTGGAGAAAACGAGCAGAAGCAGATCCTGACGCTTGCGAGCGAAGAGCCGTCTGATAACCGTATCGAAGACCCTGGCACTCGGTTTTTCAAGCTGATGAAATCCGTAGCGATCAGGGGCTTTTACACTTCGCGGATTGGACTCACAGAGCTTGATTTCAAGGGCAATGCGTTCTACGCCAGGTCTCCAGGCTGCAAGAGCTAGTGCAGGCAACTGAAGTTCGATGTACCAGTACTCTTCTGATCTGAGTTTAGCAACGCCCGTATCCTCTTTGATTTAGGCCAAAAACCTCACGAAGTACTTTGGGTGACGAAACCGAAAATTGCCCGGCGTAAATCTATATAAATGAATATCAGCGATGATTAGAAGGGATGGCGAGGCGCGCGGGAAAATCGCATCAGCAAACAACGCTTACCGGACCACGTGAATGCGCAGGTTCTACGAAGGCGCCGATCGAGACCACTAAATGAGGCTGCTCTTGCCTTATCCGAAGAGGGCGCACGCGCTGAGCTGCGAGTGCCGCAGCATCTAGTTCCAGCTGCAATTCAACCGAGATCGCTCGAGACCCGAGCAGCGGCGAAGAGCCGACTAACACTCGCATTCCTATGGCTGGCGGTGTTTTTGATTGCGGCGGACGCCAGCTTTATGCTGGCCTATTTCCACGACCATCGATCGATGAGGGACGGAACCGTACCTCGCGCCGTCCAAGTGCCGCAGTCTCGAAGCTGCCGGGATAGAGATGCGGGCCGAGCCACAAGGCGACACGATACTTCTCAGTTGGAACCGCAACAGCCCAGCTCTGCAATCCACGGCGGAGGGCGTGCTGAAGATCGATGACGGCCCTCAGCACCGGCGAATGGCTTTGGACCGCGCTGAACTTGCGACCGGCTTGATCCTATACAAGCCTGTGTCTAGCGAGGTCGTGTTTCGGCTTGAACTTGGTGAGAAGGAAGGACAACGCATTGTCGAAAACCTTAAAGTTGTGGGTACTTCCGACGCCTCCGGTAATTTGGAATCGAAGACGCAGCCGAATGCGCCGGAGGCGGGGAAGGATTGGTCCGAACGAGCCATTCCCAACCAGCACGGATCAAAAGAAAGAAACTACCGCAAAGGCCGGTTCCCAATCGGTGAGTCAGCCGTCGCCCAAGCTCGCTGCGGCTGCATTCCCGGAACAACGATCATCTGCCCGGCAGTTCGACGCAGCACAGAAACCTCCATCGCTTCCGATAGGCAGCGTTAGTGGCGCGCAGCCAATTCTTTTCTCCCAGGAGGTATTGCCTAAACCGCCCTTTGAGCCCTCAGCCAAGCCAAACACAGCGACAAACCGGGCACCTGCACCGTCGCGCGACACCGTGGGCTCACCTATGAAGCCGTTACCGGCGGTTCGCGAATCCGCTTCGAGAGACGCGGGGCAATCGACATCCACATACGTCCCAGCTCGCCCAATAAAATGGGCAGCGCCGGATGCGAAGAGCTTGGGAATTTCCAGGATCTCCGCACCTACAGATGTCGCGGTCAAAGTAAGAATTGATGAATCGGGACACGTGGCGGCCGCGCACGCCCTGCTTGATGGATCGCTGCATGACGAATCTGTCAGAGCGGCAGTTGCTGCGGCTGTGAAGCAGTGGATTTTTGAACCCGCTCGAAGATGCAAGGCAAGAATGTTCCCAGCGACGATACAATCGTGATCCATCTGGATCCCAAGCGCTAATCAGCTTAGGGAACCCCGGTTACGGGCGAAGAGGTTCCAACCGAATTCGTCAACGTAACGCTGACCGATTGAAGCACATTCGTATTGCCGGTTATCGTGAACGGGAACCTGCAACTTGAACATGCTCCCGAAAGTTTGGCTCTGCGGGCTCTGGTACCAGGCCAAGAAAGCTGAAGTGACCGGGACGGTGAAGGTCGTTGTTCCTGAAAATGCTGTTCCCGAGCTGGCGGTAAAAGTGAACGTAGCCGTTGTCATGTCGCGGGCGGTCGAGTAACCGGTCAATACGACGTCGAAACCGGTGGCTGTCAAATTCGTTATCTGAACGCTGTTGGCTGTAATGACTGGAGCAAGCGGCAGGATCGTTGCTGTAGCGGTGACGGGTGTCGCAGGCAAAATGCTAACGCCACCTGAAGTCAGGCTCGTCAGTGTCACAGTTAGAGTGCCCGCAACCGTTCCTTGCTGTATGCCTCCGCCGGCGATCGGCGATACCGTCGTCGCACCCGCTGGAACTGTAAAGTTGAGCGTTGTTCCGCCGGCCGCGAACTGCAACGCAGGATCCATGTAATTTGCAGGAAGCCCGGAAACACTAGGCGTGAAGCTAAGCTGCAACTGTGCCCTGCAAGGCATTTGGTGTTGGGCTTGCGAGTTGTATTCCCAAGCTGAGCTGCTGAGTTGGTACCGAGGTCGACTGCACCCCGGTCAGAGTTATTGTCGGCGCGGTAATAGAGATCGGAACCGGGTTCGACGTCACGCCTCCGGAAAGCACAGTAATTTGGGCGCTGCCGAAACTTGTGACTAGATTCGCAGGTACGGAAGCCGTTACTTGATTCGCGCTCACCACGATGGTCGGAAGCGCTGTCCCGTTCCACTGGATTGTTGCGCCGGGACCGAAACCGCTGCCGTTCACGGTTAGCGTGAACGCGGGGCTGCCTGCCGTTATGCTGCTTGGGTTAATTGCAACAATGGCGGGAGCAGCGACAACTGCAAAGGGCAAACTGTTGGATGTAGCACCTCCTGAGACCACGATAATCTGAGCAGTACCCACATTTGCAATTAGATTCGCCGGAACCGACGCTTGTACCTGATTCGCACTAGAGTAAGGTTGTAGTAAGGGGTGTGGTGTTCCAATTTACAACTGCACCAGCAGCGAATGCTGTGCCATTCACGGTTAACGTGAAAGCTGGGCCACCCGCCGCTGCCGAGCTCGGACTGACCGAGCCGATTGCCGGACCCGCAACGATGGTGAAAGCTACTGCATTCGAGGTTACGCCGCCTGATGAGACGGTGATTTGGGCTGTTCCCACGGTCGCGATCAAGCTCGCGAGTACTGGGGCGGTTAACTGGTTCGCGCTAACAACGCTCGTCGCGAGTGCTGTTTGGTTCCAGTGCACAACTGCATCCGAGCCGAATCCGCTACCGTTTACCGTCAACGTGAACGCCGGACCGCCCGCGGTTGCGGCATTTGGGCTAATGCTGGTGATGGCCGGCGCGGGAATCACGGTGAAGTTTACGGCGTTCGAAGTCACAGGACCCGACACAACAGTAATCTGAGCTGTTCCTGGAGCGGCAATAAGACTGGCTGGCACTGACGCGGTCAATTGGGTCGCTCTAATGAATCTCGTAGTAAGCACCGTACCGTTCCAGTGCACGACTGAACTGGATAAGAATCCCGTTCCGTTCACCGTCAGAGTAAATCCCGGGGCGCCTGCCGTTGCCGCATTCGGACTTATGGTACTGATGACCGGTGGGGCAGTCACCGTAAACGTTACAGCGTTTGATGTCACACCGCCGGATAGCACAGTGACCTGAGCCGTACCTGGGCTCGCTATGAGATTTGCCGGCACTGATGCAGTCAAGCTGCTGCTGCTGAGGAATGTTGTCGTCAGCGGACTTCCGTTCCACTGCACGGCAGCGCCGGACTGAAATCCACTTCCAGTTACCGTCAGAGTGAATGCCGGTCCGCCTGCTATCGCGGTCGTCGGCGCGATGCTGCTTATAGTTGGCCCGCTGACTATGGTGAAGCTGACACTGTTCGATGTCAGGGTATTCGACAATACCGTCACCTGAGCGGTTCCTGGTGTCGCAATTAGATTTGCCAAAACTGGGGCTGTGAGCTGGGTAGAACTGACTACGCTCGTCGCCAGTGCTGAGCCGTTCCATTGCACTACGGAACCGGCAGCGAATCCTGCGCCGTTTACCGTGAGCGTAAAGGCGGGTCCGCCCGCTGTGGCTGTGCTTGGATTGAGGGAATTGATAACAGGATTGACCGTAAAGCCGACGCTGTTTGAGGTCACGCCGCCGGACGTCACGGTTATCACAGCTACACCAGCAAAAACAAGCAGGTTCGCAGGGACTGACGCAGTGGCTTGATTTGCATTCACAATCGTCGTCGTCAGCGGTGTGCCGTTCCAATTCACCGTCGCGCCTGACCCAAACCCGCTACCATTTACGGTCAACGTAAAGGCAGCGCCACCCGCCGCCGTGTTGTTGGGACTGATGCTGCTGATGGCCGGGGGTGGGAGTACCGTAAAAGGCACCGCGTTTGATGTCACGCCCGTTGTCGAGACACTGATCTGCGCCGTACCCGGAGCGGCAATCAGAGCGGCTGGAACTGCCGCCGTCAACACATTCGCACTCACGAAAGTTGTCGTGAGTGGTGTAGCATTCCATTGCACGGCGGACGCCGCGGTGAAATTACTACCATTCACGGTCAGAGTAAAACCGGGTCCAGTCGCGGTGGCGCTGCCGGGAGCGATGCTCGTGACCGTAGGGACTGCCGGATTGACGGTACCGGCGTACGGCTGCAGAGCCGTTTGCGGCAGTATCGAGCTATCCGTAACTTGCACAGTGTAGCTGTAAACGCCTGTCGTCGTCGGTGTGCCGCTGATCGTGACGCTCGTCCCCGCATTGCTGCTGAGAGTCAGTCCCGCAGGCAAAGTGCCTAAAACGACGGCCCAACTGTACGGGGCCGTGCCTCCCAGAGCCGTGCATGTCGCGGAATAGGCTGTGCCAACGTTTGTGGGACCAGTGAGCGGGACGCAAGAGATGGTCAGTAGCTGCGCACTGGCTACTTTTGTAAGGCACAGCATGAGGCCCAGAAGAGTGCAACCCGTCGGCCTCAATACCGAAAAGCGGGCGAAGCGCTGCTTGAACCGGTGAAGCCCTAAAAACATATGCAACGCGCTTTGAATCGCCCTACTCAATTACCTGATCCTTGGCCAGTGTTACGAGCCGCCGCAACAAAAGACGTGCTAGGCCCCTCCGGCTGCCAAACGAATAGCCAATACGTGCCACCCTCGGACGGTGACATGAGAAACGCATCCCGCACGCTAAGGCGGTCCAAAGTACTCGGGCTGTTCGTGACGTTGTAGACGCGTGTTAAACCCGATGCGCGATCAATTGACAACACGGCGTGCTGAGCGGCACACGCAACGAGAATCGTTTTCCCGTCCGCTGTGGAAGTAGCCGCTTCCGGCTGACATGTATTGTTCGTACGCAGCGCTAAGGGGACAGGAACCGTGCTCGAATCCTGCAGGAATAAGGCCGTATTCAGGCTCCGATCGCAAATAATTGCATCACGACTCCGCGTCACAAACGCTAGCCCCGATATCTCCGGCGAGTTATGCACAAGAACGGGCGTGGCATTTGGCGAAAGCGAATACACAGAACCTGCTCCGTCTGCTATTAACACTGCGTGGCCATCATCGCTAACCGCAAGCTTCTGGGGAGTGTCAACAGTAGATACATTTGGCACGTTCAAAAACACTTGTGGAGAATTGGGCAGGCCAGTTAGCACCTGAAGCTGATTCGTCTGCCGCGAATAAATCGCCACTGATAGGCCCATGGGACTGAACGCCAGGAGATCTACTTGACTGATCGCTCTAGGAATTGGCGTAAGCGTCAGGTGCTGGGTTTGCGTAGAAATTTCCCGCAATAGAACCATACTCAGGGGACTACCCGGTTGTTGTTGAACGAGTGCATACGCCTGACCCGGGGCGATGCGAATCTGAGTCACTGTACTCGGCAGCGGTAACGGATTCCCTAGCCTGGCGGATCCGGGGATGCCCAAGATCGGCTGCAATTGTGGCGGGGTTTGACTCGAGACGAATCCGAGCGTGGGGGCGGCGGCGAAACCGCTCGTGCTATTCCCGCTGTTCGCGTTGGGAGCTTGAGCGAACAAGGTAAGGGCCGTTCCAGCCAAAGCAACCGCAAAGAGCCTCATTATGACCTGACTGCAATCAAGCGAATCGTTGGACTTCAAACCTAATGCGGAGCGCCCACTGTCGGGGTACCACCAACGCCGATGGTTGTGGTCTGGGGTGGCGTGCCGCCACCACTGCTTGAACCCCCGTGAGCAAGGCCTAATGCCGCTCCAACTGCGACGGCGGCGCCTGCTGCGACAATGAGCCCAATCTTCTTGCTCGACATGCCTGAACGCCTCGTTGCGGGCGGTTCTGCAGCGGCCTCGTTAGACTGAGAAATCGTTGAGTTTGCGACTTGATCGCCGAAAGAAACGCTCACCTGAATCTTGTAATCTCCAACTACATCGTTCGGCCGAAACTCCTTAGCAACTGCACGGCCATCACTCCCAGTCATAACCGTCAAAAGGTGGCTATCGCCAACGAAGCTGCCCCCTGGACCTTCATTCGGTGCGAAGAAAGTAACCATCGCTCCCGGCACTGGGTGATCGTTTTCATCGTCGATCTCGACAGTTATGTCTCGCGGGGTTCGCTGTTTCACGTCGTTAACCGCGCCCGCCCCGCCGATCACGTTGATATTAAGCTTCTCTGGTTTGGCTACTTGGCCTGGGGTGGGAGATTGTGTTTGGAACGCAATGGGATATGCGAACAACGGAAGGCTGGCAAGCCGCGTACTCGACGTGGTGGTCTGGCACTGTAGTGAGCCGGCGCCAAAGCCAGCACCAAGCGCCACATAAAAAATCAATATTCCACGGCGATACCCCATAGGCCCCCCAAGTCTGAACATACTTGCAATTTTCTGATTGTAATCCCAAAACGCTTAACAAGCCACTCGAACGGCGCTCTCAGGTACTACGCGAGCGTGAAGAACCAACATCCGATGCGTTATCTGATCAGTTAACGATTTATCGTTATGTTTCCAACTCAATGCTGTTGACTAGCTCTTAAATTATTGCAAATACGTATTGCTGCGGGTTTGGCTCGTTATCTGCTTCAAAAACTCTATCTCTCGGGCGGAAACAGCGAGAGCGGACCGTAAATAAAATCGAGCGCGTTAACCGGCACGAAATGCCTGGGTGTTCGAAGGTCCCAAAATCCAGACTCCAGGAGGAACATATGAGACGTCGCAACTTTTTAAAGGGAATGGCCGCAGGAAGCGCTGCTTTAGTATCAGGAGGTCTTTGGGGGCCCTTCACCGCATCGGGTCAAACCCCGCCAAGCTGCCCACCAGCGCCCGTGAATGGCACCCCTTTCCGCGCCGGCCAAGACACGCGCCCCATAGTGCAGCGTCAGTCGGTCAGCTCGCTTTCATCGGCACAGATCGCGCAGCTCAGGACCGCGTTCGCAAGGCTGCGCGCGCTGCCGTCGGGCGATACCCGTGCATGGGTGATTCAGGCGGACATGCACGCGCTCTACTGCAAGCAATGCAATCACGATCTGGTCCAATCAGTTCACGGGTCTTGGAACTTTTTCCCTTGGCATCGTGCGTTCCTCTACTACTTTGAACGTATCCTTGGCTCGTTGGTCGGCGACATCAACAATTTCCGTCTGCCGTACTGGGATTGGGAAAACTATCGTTTCCTTCCGGAGATCTATGCAATACCGGCAAACTCGAGCAATTCTCTTTATGATGCGAATCGTTATGCCCCGATTAACCAGGGTGTAAACCTACCCGTGGCCGACGGAACAGCCAAACGCATTGCTCTTCTAGATGGGTACCCTGACTTTACGAGCTTCGGCGGAACGGCCAGCAAGGCAGGTTTCTGCGAGAGCAACCCGCATGACCCAATCCACGACGACATTGGATTGCATACATCTCCGTTCCACGATATGGGCCACCTTGGCTTCGCTGCCCGCGACCCCATATTTTTCGCGCATCATGGAAATTTGGACAAGATATGGAGTCATTGGAACGCACTCAGCGCCAAGGCCCCAGCTCCAAAGTATCGGAATCCAACCGATCCAGCCTTCCTTTCTGAGCGTTGGAATTTCTACGACGAGCACCAGCGAATCGTCTCCATAAGCGCGGCAGACGTACTCAATCACCAGAACAATCTCCGTTACAGCTACCCGGCGCCCACGGCTAATCCAAGTTCTGTTTTAACAGAGGCATCGCCGGAAGTCGCAGTGTCTAGTTCGGCGCAGGAGCGTACAGCACCGGACGTGAGCACCTATGAGGCTAGGTTGAACCGTTCCGGCCTCGGGTTTCGTCCTGGTCCGACTCTGGATGTAAATTACAGCGTGAAAATGAGCGTCCTGGAAGCCGTTCGCCGGGGAGATTCGCTAGCGATCGGGCTTCGAGGCGTTCCCATCCCCGAGGACGCAACCGGCGTGTTTGACGTCATGTCGGTTCGTGCCAGCAGCATGAAGCACCTTGGAACCTTGGCAGTTGTTGTGGACGGAATGGGGATGGGCACCATGCCTAAGTCGGTTCTACTAGATGCAACCGAGGCGGTGAGTGATCTTTTTGATGCCTCCAATCCAGCAACGCTTACGATTGTTCCCCGCGAGGGAAACAGCACGTTCCCGCTGCAAGCAGAGGATGTTGAAGTACGCGTAGTGTCGCGGCGTTAGCGGACTCGGTATGGTATTTTCGTCTCTATCGGGCCTCCCTGGACGAAATGGCATTTGTGGACTTGTAGCTCAGTTGGTTAGAGCGCCGCTTTCACACAGCGGAGGTCGCAGATTCGAGTTCTGCCAAGTCCACCACGAGTTCCAAGCTCGCGCCTTGTATTCGCGCTAGTCCATCACGTCGGCTGGACGTGAGCTAAGAAATTCGAGCCAGATCTCGCGCCAGCTGTTATGTATTTCAGGACCACTTTCGAGCGTTTTGCAACGTGTTCAGACACATCTGGACCGACGTATTCAGTAGCTTTAGGAGAGATGAGTGGGAAACCGCGATTGATTACGAAAGAGCACGGAAGGCTCTCAGCTAAACTTAACAGAATTCAGAACGAGTGTGACTTCGTATAGTTTACAGTGCCCTGTTATTGACGCTGCGCTGATCGTTTTAACTAGACGGTTCTAGCCTGCTCGCAGTTCAAAAGTGAAAGCCGATTGTCGCCGTCACGGTGCGCGGCGTCACGTAGTGAGTTCCGCTGAACGTCGACAGAAACAGGATCAACCGACATGAACTCCGCCCAGATCGTTTGGACAACATTCAGGCCGTTAGCGTCTTTCAGATAGTCTTCAGGTAGGTAGCGCCGGGGTAAAGAGCTGTAATCGCCGACCAAAGCCTCGAAGCCGGGGCTTCGTCGCTCAAATATTGGGTAGGTATTCAGTTTCGCGTCCAGAAAATGGGCGTGGCAGTCGACAATGGCGATTGCGTCCGCGGTCATGTGTGTATTTCTCGAGAGCTAGCTACTTTTCATCGCAAAATAGAGGGCTCGCGTTAGCGCCAATGAGCAGCTTAGTTGAGCAACCGGTGTTGAAACATTTAGTATTGATCTTGTTTCAGAAGGCTTTTACGATAGGGCATGACTCGACGCAAGCAAGGGCAAAAGACGCTGTGGGAAGGCGTAGTGGACGAGGATGTGCGTGCTCTTTGGGAGCCGTGGATGGTGGAAGCCGACAAGCTTCTGGAGGATGAAGAACTGATCGATCTGGTGTACGAAGCGCAGGGTGAGCGCCATGAGCACAGCGCCACGTGTGGGCGCTCACAAACACCGGCGGAGATGGCATTGCGGCTGTTGCTGCTGAAGCACGTACGGAACTGGAGCTTCGACAGCTGGAACGCGAGGTGAAGATGAACCTGGCGTATCGCGACTTCACACGCATTGGGCTAGGCAAGGTGCCGGACGCGAAAACGTTGGCGCGCATCGCGCAGGCACTGGGCGGCGGGGTAATTGCGAAACTGCATGACCGGCTGGTGGCAATCGCACAAGAGAAAGGCGCGGTGCGAGGCCGGAAGATGCGTGTGGACACCACGGTGGTGGAGACCAACATTCATTATCCGACCGATTCGAGCCTGCTGGGGGACGGCGCGCGGGTGATGACACGCACGATGAAGAAGATTGAGCAACGGAATGAGGGGAAGCTGAAGCGCAAAGTGCGGGACCGGATGCGGAGCGTGAACAAACGCGTAGTCGCGATCGCTACGGCTAGCCGGCATAGAGGGATGGAAGGTGAGGAAACGCGGAAGAAGGAGTATCGCGAGTTGCTGCGATTGTCACGGCAGGTTCTCAACGATGCCAAGCGCGTGATGAGTGAGGTGGAAGAACTACCTGCGCGCTGGGAAAAAGGACTCCGAGGGCTTGGCGATAGCTTATCGACGATGGCGGCGCGAGTAGGGCAGGTGGTGAAGCAGACGAAGATGCGCATCTTCGATGGATTGACCCAGTTGCCGGGCAAGGTCGTGAGCGTGTTTGAGCCACACACCGAGATTATCCGCAAGGGCAAGGCGAGCAAGCCAACTGAGTTCGGCAAGCTGGTGCAGTTACAGGAGGCCGAGAACCAGATCATCACGCACTATGAGGTGTTCGACGAGAGACCGAGCGACCGCGAGTTGCTGCTCGGCGCCGTGGAGGCACACGAGCGCAAGCTGGGGCGATTACCGCAACTGGTGACGGCCGACGCTGGATTTTATTCACAGGCGCAGGAGCGGGCGGTTCAACAGAAGGGTGTGAAGTGGGTGGCGGTGCCGAACCGGAACACGCATAGCGCGCAGCGCAAGAAACTAGAGAAGAGCCGCTGGTTCAAGAAAGCGCAACGCTGGCGCACAGGTTGCGAAGGACGCATCAGCGTGGCCAAGCGGCGGCACGGACTCAGGCGTTGCCTATATCGCGGCGTAGACGGAATGAAGCGCTGGGTAGGACTCGGAGTGCTGGCTGACAATGTGATCAACATCGGCAAGATGCTGACGGTGGCGAATGCCTGAGTACCGAATCCTCGGGCAAGGCACCGCCCCAGAGTCCAGCAGGCTCGAACAGTTGAAAAGCTTCACCCAAACCCGGGCGAAGGCCCATCGTCATGCCAAATGCTGATCAAAAAGAGCTATTTTGCGATGAAAAGTAGCTAGAAGTGTGATATCCATTTGACAAAGCTTGAGGCATTCTCCTCACCGGATCGATCGACTGCTACATCCCGATAGCGATCCAGGACATCGGTGATGAAGGCAGACGTTTCGACCCGGCAAAAACCGCGTCCATTCGACGAACGTTACCGGCCAAAGTCTTGCGCGGTGCCAATAGACGGAGTCATATCTTATATCATGGATAACCGGATCGAATCACCACGTCATCGGCCGTGGGCACTTCGGACTTACAGAAAGGACTAATTTATGAACATCGTTCGGATCGCTTCACATCCGATCATTGGGAGCCTGGCCGGCTTGAGCCTCGCGCTCGGTTCGCTAATGGCGCAGCAGGAAACAACCGCTCTCGATGCGAAACAGCAACAGATACTAAGCATCGCAAGAGAAGTGCGAAAGCAGATCGTCACGTTACCGCAATATGGCGTGTTTGACTACATCCACTTTGCTATTAAGGGTGACACAGTGATCCTGCGCGGGAAGGCTTCTCGTCCGACACTGAAGTCCAGCGCTGAGAACGTCGTCAAGAAAATCAACGGTGTAGCAAACGTGGACAACCAAATCGAGGTATTACCTGTTTCACCAAACGACGATCGCATTCGCGCAGCAGTCTATGCAAGCATATATCGATACTCGGCATTGCAACGTTATACTTCCAACCGCAGTGGCCCCAGGGGACGCTCGGTCGCTCGTGCCGCCGGCGGCATAACCAATGACCCGCCAATCGGCTACCATGCAATCCACATCATCGTGGAAAACGGCAACGTAACCCTGACAGGCGTCGTAGATTCTTCGACCGATATGGCTATAGCCGAGATGCGAGCGAATTCCGTTCCTGGTGTATTTAGCGTCGACAACGACCTTCAGGTCGCCAGCAAAGAATCCTAAATATGTTTTCCCGGCGAAGTCGAGTCAGTGCGCTAGTAGTGCATAATATCGCCCGCCACTGCCGAAGCAGCTGCCCGGTTTACTAAATCAAATTATTGGTGCGGATGAGAGGACTTGAACCTCCACGTCCTTTCGAACACTAGAACCTGAATCTAGCGCGTCTGCCAATTCCGCCACATCCGCGAGTGGGTGGACGCTCACTATTTTGCAGGATCGCCCCTGTCGTGTCAAACTACCCCGCGGTCTTCGGCCGCGTGCCAGTGATCGCAAGATTGTGGCATTGCGCAGCCTCCAGATAAATTCGCCCCGGCGCAGCTTCACGGCATGGTACGGTATGTCAGACGCAGATAATGTCTCGTTCGTTTTTACTCGCTCTTTTCGTGGCATCGTTCTGGCCTGCGCAGCCGGCCATCGCGGCGGATCCAGTACGCCTTATTCTAGATACAGACATCGGCAACGATGTGGACGACGCCTTGGCTCTGGCGATGATTCACGCTCTCCAGAATCGCGCGGAGGTCCATCTTCTATTGGTCACGATTACGAAAGACAATCGCTACGCTGCGCCTTTCGTCGATCTGGTAAACACGTTCTACGGGCGGTCCGACATCCCCGTCGGTGTGGTCCACAACGGAAAAACTCCTGAGAATTCACAGATGCTCCAAATACCGGTTCAGCGTCGCGATTCTTCAGGCCAGTACGTCTATCCGCACCGCATTGAAAATGGATCTCAAGCCCCCGAAGCCACTGAGCTGCTGATCCGCATCCTCCGCGAGCAGCCGGATCACTCGGTCACGATCGCTCAGATTGGGTTCAGCACGAATCTTGCACGGCTTCTGAAAGCTCGACACGGGCGTGACCTGATTCAGCAAAAGGTGAAAATGCTATGTCTGATGGCGGGCAACTTTGTTAAACCAGAACCCGAATACAACATATATACAGATCCAGGCTCAGCGGAAATTCTGCTTGAACAATGGCCCACGCCCATGATCTTCAGTGGATTCGAGGTGGGACTTGCCGTAACTTTCCCGTACGAAGCGATTGAGCGCGATTTTGCTTACATAGACAATCACCCAATCCCGGAAGCCTACCGCCTATATGTGAAAAAACCCGAGGATCACCCAAACTGGGATTCAACCGCCGTGCTAGAAGCCATTCGTCCCGATCAGGGCTATTTCGAACTCTCTCCAGCGGGCCGCGTCAAGTTAGGTCCGAAAAGCACGACCGTTTTTATCCCTGATTCACAAGGTAATTGCCGGTATCTGATCATTAAACCCGATCACGTAGGACGGGTACGAGAACTGATCACAACCCTGGTCAGCGAGCCGCCGCAGCGCACGACGTCTGCTGCTACACATCGCATGCTGTTTTAGGATCTGCTAGCAAGTTGTGAAAGTGGTTTGCGCATCCTATTAAAACCTTGGCTGTTCTTGATACTCCTGGCACTCTGCACAGCCGCAATTGCTTTTGGAATTTACTCCTACCGGCACCGCCTTGTGCGATCAGATGCGGACATGGTCGCGCTCCTACCGTCTGAGGATGCGACGGTGTTCTTTGCGAATATTGCGGTGCTTCGGCAGGCAGGTGCGCTGAGCTTGCTTGTGGGATCGAAGACCATTGAAGAGCCGGAGTATCAGGAATTCGTCCGCCAAACGCATTTCGATTACACAACAGACATCCAAGCCATTGCAGGCGCTGCGGACGGAAAGCAAATTCTCTTTATCATCCGCGGCCGCTTCGATTGGAGTAGATTACGCCAATACGCTCTTACTCACGGAGGCGCCTGCAAGAACAGCTTTTGCAACCTGCCTTCGAGCAACACAGGGCGTTGGGATTCCTTTGTTTCCATTCAGTCTGATGTTATGGGGCTGGCTGTGGCTCGGGACAGCACGGCCGCCCTTACGCTGATCCCGCTCCGGAATCGCGTTCCGCAACAGATTCCGTCGCAGCCGGTGTGGGTTAGAGTGTCCCGGAGTTTGCTCACAAACCCAATCAGCCTTCCCGTGCCAGTGCGTATCTTTGCAATTTCGCTACAGTTCGCCAATCCCGTGTTGCTGTCGCTCGATTCGGGCGTAAAGAGTGGATCACTGTTCAGCTTGCGATTGGACGCGCAGTGTCCAAACTACGCAACCGCTGAGGCCATCAAAGCCCAACTCGAGCTGGAAACGAGAGCTTTGCGCATGGAGTTAGCGCGCGAGCATCAGAAACCCAGTCCCGCCGACTTTACGGGGCTGCTGTTAGCGGGCAAATTTCAAGTGGCAAACAACCGGGTGATCGGGAGATGGCCGATCCACAAGGAACTTCTGAACACGCTCCAGTAGGATGACATCGTAGTTGCAGTTGAATGGAACGCGCATGCGTACATTTTTCTTCCAACTTTCCTTGCTGTTCTAACCTAGTAATAAGACGAGATGTCCACAACTGTTTTGGACGAGCCTCAGGTCGATGAGCTTTACCGGACTCTGGAAGAGAAAGTAAGAGCGCGGCGTCCGAACGAAGACCTCAGCGGACTCGACAGCGCATACCGCTTTGCCGCCCGGGCTCATAGCGGGCAAAGGCGAGAATCAGGCGAGCCTTACATCTCGCATCCGTTGGCGGTCGCTCACCTGCTTGCGGACATGCAGATGGATTTGGTTTGCCTGGAGACGGGTCTGCTGCATGATGTGCTCGAAGACAGCAAGACCAAAGCTGAAGAAATAAAGGAGAAGTTTGGCGAGGATGTCGCGCGCTGCGTGGATGGCGTGACGAAGCTTAGCAAGATCAGTCTGGCTAACCGAGAAGACCGGCAGGCGGAAAGTCTTCGCAAGATGCTGCTGGCGATGACGAGCGACATTCGCGTCATCATCGTCAAACTGGCCGACCGGCTGCATAATCTGCGAACTATAGCGGCGCTTCCGCGCGAGAGACAGGAGGCGATTGCGCAGGAAACGATCGATATCTATGCGCCCATCGCCCACCGGCTCGGAATGGGCAAGATCCGTGGCGCCCTGGAGGACTTAGCATTCGAAACCCTCCAACCCGAAGCTTCGGCCGAGTTGATACGCGAGATTGAGTCGAAACGGCAAGAAAATGAAGAATGGGTGCGGCAGATCCAAACCGAGATTGAGCAAAGGCTGGCGCGGGAGAACATACCTGCGCGCGTAGATGGGCGCGTCAAACGAGCATATTCGGTCTATTCGAAGCTAAAGCGGCAACGGATTACTCTCGATCAGGTCTACGACCTGTTAGCAGTGCGAATCGTTACCGATTCCGTGAAGAACTGCTACGCGGCATTGGGTGTGATTCACAATGAGTGGCATCCTATTCCGGACCGCATCAAAGACTTCATCGCGATGCCGCGGCCTAATTTGTATCAATCGCTTCATACCTCGGTAATTGGGCCGGGCGGTATTGCGTTCGAAGTTCAAATACGCACGGAAGAGATGCACCGTAATGCCGAGGAGGGAATTGCGGCGCATTGGAAATACAAGGAAGGAAGTAAAACGCCGGGACAGGAAGATCAGCGCATTGCATGGCTGCGCCAGCTTATGGAATGGCAGCGGGAAATGCACGATTCCGGCGATTTCCTATCGACTCTCAAGGTCGATCTATATCCGGAGGAGGTCTATACTTTTACACCGCGAGGCCGGGTAATCGCTCTTCCACGAGACGCCACTCCCATCGACTTTGCGTATGCGATTCATACCGACGTGGGCAACACGTGCGTAGGAGCTCGCGTAAATGGCGCAATTAAACCTCTCAAATATGCGCTGCGCAACGGCGATGTGGTCGAGATACTGACGCAGCCAGGACATCAGCCCAGCAAGGACTGGCTGGCAGTCGTCCGGACCTCGCGTGCGCGCAACAAAATCAAGCACGTGATCAATAGCGTAGAGCGCGCCAAGGCTGTCGAGATCGGACAGAAGTCGCTCGAGAAGGAAGCCCGGCGCATGGGCCTGAACCTGGGGCGATTTTCGCGCGACGATTTCGATACGGTCGCCTCCGAGTACGGTGTCAGCAAAACGGAAGATCTATATGCGGCGTTGGGATTCGGCAGATTCTCAGCCCGGCAGGTTTTACAAAAAGTCTCAGCCGACGAGACGGCTCCCGAGCCGGCCCCTCCTACCCTGCCACCGCGAACGCCGCAGCTTCAACCCGGTTTACCGGTAGGTGACGTGGCCATCCACGTAAAGGGAATCGACGACGTTCTGGTTTACCGCGCCAAATGCTGCAACCCCATTCGAGGCGAACAGGTGGTCGGCTATATCACGCGGGGCAAAGGTGTTGCCGTGCACTCGGTACAGTGCTCTAACGTTCAGAATTTGATGTATGAGGCAGAGCGCAAGATCGATGTCGAATGGGTCCGCAGCGCAAGTGAGCCGTTGCCGGTAAAAGTTGTGATTTACACCGATGACCGGCCTGGCATTTTGAATCAGCTTACGTCCATCTTATCCGCTGAATCGAGCAACATAAGAACGCTGGAGGCCCGCGGAGATCAGGCCCGCACAGACGATAGCGCGATCGTCGATATTACGATGGAAGTGCGGGATAAGAAACAGCTGGAGCGGGTAATTGCCGCATTCCGGCGTGTTCCCGGAGTGAGAGACATCGAGCGGGTGCGGAACTCGCCGTAGTTAGGCATCGCAATAGCATGCATGAAGAATTGGAACAGGCCTGCGCTGGCCGAACCTGAGCATATCGCGATTTCAAAATCGACAGGCATCAAAATCGATTGGCAAGACGGGCACCATAGCGACTATTCTCTGACTTATCTTCGCGACGAATGCCCTTGCGCTACTTGCACCGGAGCGCATGGCACAGAGCCGCAGAAATCGAGTTATTCAAACCCCGGACCGTTCCCGATGTTTAAGCCGGCTCTGCGCATGAATTCAGTAGAACCCGTTGGGCACTACGCTGTGCGAATCCACTGGAACGACGGACACAGTACAGGCATTTACTCTTTCGATCACCTCAGAAAGATATGCCCGTGTGAGGAGTGCGAGACGCAAAAGCCCTAACCGTCGCCTGCAGCCTGGAGGGAATTACAGTAGCCGAAAACTAACTTCTATATTGGCCTGAACAGCAACTGCCCTGCCGCCCTTAACACCCGGACGGAAACGCCAACGCGATACCGCCTCGACGGCCTTCTCATCCAAGCCTAGTCCTACGGGGCGAATTACTCGAATGTCACGCGGCAATCCATGCTCGTCGACAATGATAGACAGCAGCACGGTTCCGGAATATTTGGCCTTTCGGGCCTCTTCCGAGTACTCGGGCTCGACTTTAGAGAGCAGTTGGGGCATGGAGACATCGCCACCAGCGTGATAGACTCCGCCGCCGGTTCCGCCGCCCGAACCCGGACCGTAGCCGTCGCCGTTACCCGATCCGATTCCTCCGCCTTTCCCTGTGCCGAACCCGCTCGAGCCTGGGCCTCCAGAGAAAGGCAGAGTCTTCGCGAGTGGATCGCCGTAATTGTCTGCATTAATTTGCGGGGCTGGCGCAGTAATCGTGGGAACAACAGGCAGAATCGGCTTGGGAACGGCGGGCGTAGGAGGCACGAACTGCTTAAGCGCCGGTTTCGGAGCTTCGCCTCGGCTGACAGGCTGTGGCATCTTTTGCCCGCCTCCACCGCCTCCGCTCATTTTTTCAGCCGCAGGTGGCAGCTTAGGTCGAAACGCGGGTAAATAAATAATCTCGCCAGTTTTCTTTATGGCGTTCCTCACGCCGGGTGCCTGAAAGATCAGCAGCAGGAGCGCGATGATGCCGGCGTGAATGAGAACGGATGCGGCGCCTGATTTTGTTTCACCGCCTTGGTAGGCGCCCCAGATTGTCTTCACCTCGACGGGCTTGGAAGTCACTTCCAGCGGCGGCAGCTTAGGGGGGTGGATCAGCTCTCTGATATTGCTGACAAGCGACTTGTACCAAGGTAGGTCAACGGCGCTTAGTCCGCCCATGTCGACGTTCTCGACGGGCTTTGAAGTGAGTTCGAGAGGCGGGAGTTTCGGAGGCATTGCGAGCCTCTCGAATGCTCCGCATGATGGATTTGTACCAAGGCTCTTCGAGATCGATTGACATTAACAAACGATCAAGATGGTCGTCTGCCTGAGCCACGTTACGTTGCTCCATAACTTCTTTGTCTACTTCATTGCTGATCACAGCACACTCCGTCTGTTAGACACGTGTGACGATACTTCCGGCACTTACTAGACGTGATGCGAAAAACGACAGTTGCAGCAAATTAATCCGCGGAATCTGCTCGACTCCTTTAGTCTATCACTCCATAGGCGCCGCGCCATCGACCAGAAAATTTCGCGATTCGCGCCAAATCGCATCCAGTACATCGGTCAACTCGTGACCTGACTCGAGCCGCACAAGCCGAGCATTTGTATGAGCTTCCACGAACTCCGATGAGTATATAACGGGCACGACCGGGTCGTGGTTCCCATGAAAAATGAGAGCTGGCTGGCGAAAGTCAGGAAACGGCTCGAAGTGGCTCGCATCTTCCAGGAACTGGTACCCGAGCGGCACCTCGCACGCCGCTGCGTAATGGAAGACGCGAATCACGCCACTTTCTCTCCAACGAGCTATCTGCTCCGGGCCAAGTTGACGCATCCATAGACGGTGAAAATCGAACGCCGGAGCGAGCAGGATTAGTCTGTCGATTTCAGGGTGGCGAGCTGCGTACAAGAGCGGCCAGATAGCCACCGAGACTGGACCCGATCAGAATGGCCGGTTTGTGAGCTGATGCGCGCTCGATGACCTGGAGTTGAGCGCTGATCGTGAGTCGCTCGAAGTTTCCCTCCGCGAGATCCGGAACCTGCACCACGAAGCCTAGTGCCGAAGCTGCTCGCGGAAAAAATGGGCTTTACGAGATTCAGGACCGGAAGCAAAGCCGTGCAGATAGAGAACACGCGCTGGCAACATCTACATGGTAGGGCCACCTGATCACCAGCGACTGAAACCCTGATCTGCTAGAAATAGGAGGGATCGCGCTAGAATCAATTCTTTTATCAAACAGAGCCGCAAACTTAATCGTCGATTGTCCCATTGCATCAATGATGTAGCTTAGAGTGTTGGATCGGGCAGCTTCGCCAAGTGGAAGATGCGTTTGCGAGCACAGGAGAACAAGGAATGCCGGTAGCAGAAAAGGTAAAGCAAATCATCGTTGAACAACTGGGAGTAGATGAAAGCCAGGTTGACCCGAACGCGTCCTTTGTTGATGATTTGGGCGCCGACTCACTCGACATTGTCGAACTTGTCATGGCGTTTGAAGAGGCTTTTGATATCGACATTCCGGACGAAGATGCCGAGAAGATCACGACCGTCAAGCAAGCCATCGACTACATTGAAGCTAAGAAGAAATAATTAAGGGCGCAAGTTCCTTCCTTCCGCCATGAGCAGACGGAGCGAACAGGGGAGAATCGTGCCGCGAAGAGTAGTTGTTACGGGAATTGGGTTGTTGAGCTCAGTCGGCACCGGCACCGAGGAATGTTGGTCGGCGATTCGAAATGGTAAGAACGGCATTGAGCTGATTACCCAATTCGACGCCTCTGAATTCAGCTGCCGTATCGCGGGCGAAGTCAAAGACTTCGACCCGCTACTTTACGTCGACAAAAAAGACGTCAAAAAGATGGGGCGGTTCATTCAATTTGCGATGGCCGCCACTGAATTCGCTGTCAACTCCGCACAATTGAAGATCGCTTCCGAGGAATCGGAGCGCTTAGGCGTTTATATCGGAAGCGGTATTGGCGGGTTCGAGGTAATTGAGCGGGAGCACAAAGTATCTTCTCGAACGGGGTCCAAGCCGGATTTCCCCATTTTTCATACCCTCTTGCATCGTGAACTTGGCCAGCGGGTATGTCTCGATCAGATATAACGCCAAAGGGCCGAATTCGGCCACGGCGACGGCGTGTACAACCAGCGCGCACTCGATAGGCGATTCATTCCGGCTGATACAGCATTGTGATGCAGACGTCATGATCTGTGGCGGCAGTGAAGCGTGCGTGACGCCGATGGGCATTGGCGGCTTTGCCGCGATGCGGGCTCTTTCAACGCGAAATAACGAGCCCCACAAAGCTTGCCGCCCGTGGGACAAAGAGCGGGACGGGTTCGTCGTGGGTGAAGGCTCCGGCATTCTCATTCTGGAGGAACTGGAGCATGCGGAACGCCGCAGTGCTCCGATCCTTGCGGAAATCATCGGCTATGGAATGAGTAGCGACGCCTTTCACATCACGTCACCGCCCGAAGATGGCGATGGAGCTTGCCGCGTTATGCGAAACGCGTTGCGTGATGCCAAGATCGGCCCTTCACAGGTGCAGTATGTCAATGCGCACGGGACCTCGACCGAGGTCGGCGATAGGGCGGAGACCATCGCGTTGAAGCGCGCTTTTGGCGAGCACGCCAGGAACATCGCCGTTAGCTCGACAAAGTCCATGACAGGGCACTTATTGGGTGGCGCAGGAGGTCTGGAGGCAGGGATCACTGTGCTTGCAATCCGCGACCAGGTTGCGCCTCCAACAATTAACCACGAATTCCCCGATCCTGAATGCGATCTCGACTATGTTCCGAATCATGCCCGGCCAATGCAGATTGAATACGCGCTCTCGAACAGCTTTGGGTTTGGCGGCACAAATGGCTGCCTGATCTTCAAGCGATTCGAGGGCTAGAACCCTCTGATGCGCATCTATTCGCTTCAGCGCCCGCGTAAACGGTGCGCGTTACGATAAAGGTGCTTAAGACGCCCGACTGGCGCCCGAAGTCTAAATGAAAATTATTGTTTCTGTAAAGCAGGTGCCCGCGCGCGATTCCACGCTGCGCGTGAATGGCGACGGCAAGTGGCTGGACGAATCAGATCTAACACTACGAGATGAATGAGCCAGATGCTTACGCGTTGGAAGAAGCGCTGCAGCTGAAAGAGAAACTCGGCGGAGAAGTAATAATTTTGTGCGCTGGTCCCGAGCGTGCGCTTCAAACTGTTCGTGAAGCCTTGGCCAAGGGCGGCGATCGCGCGATCTACGTGCAAATTGAGCAGCAGGATAGGCTGGATGCGTTGGCGACGGCGAAGCTGCTTGCCAAAGCGATACGAACCGGAGTCGCCGGATCTGATTCTGACCGGTCTGCAATCGGACGATCTAGGCTATGGACAGACCGGAGTTGTGTTGGCGGAGTTGCTTGGGTTTGCGCACGCAACTATCGTCATGGAAGTGGAGCCACAAGGGAATACGATTCGCGTCAAACGCGAACTCGAGGATGGCTGGTTTCAGAATGTCGTGCTCCCGCTCCCGGCTGTCCTGACCATTCAATCCGGCATCAAGAAACTTCGGTATGCGACGCTGATGGGCATTAAAAAGGCAAAGACCAAAGAGGTTAAAACGGTTTCTGCGTCGCAGCTTGGTGTGGATTTGAATTCTAGAACGGTGATGGACCGGATATACTTGCCGCAGCGCAAGCAAGCAAACGCAGATTTTTTCGGGTGAGCCGAGAGAAATCGCGAAACAGCTTGTTGAAAAGCTGAAATTCGAGGCTCGGGTTCTATGAGCGTGATCGTGGTTCTCGAACAGCGGGGTGGCAAATGGAATCGCATGTCCTTCGAGGCTCTCGAGGCTGGCCGGAAAATTGGCCAAGCATCAGGTTTGCCCGTGCAAGCCGTCGTATTAGGATCTGGCATCGATGAGCTGGCGAAAGAAGCCGCGGGATACGAGCTAGCAAAGGTCTCTGCAATTGATGATGCTTTGCTTGCGCAACTATACGCCCGAGGCATACACAGCATCCTTAGAACAGCTGATAAGAGGCCGAGCAGCCAAAGGTAATCGTGTTTCCCGCACACCTATCAAGTGCGCGACTATGCCCCGAGTCTGGCAACCCGTTTCGATCGGGCGCTGATTAGCGATGTGACCGACGTGCGCACGGAAGGCAGCCAACCTCTATTCGTCCGGCAGCTTTTTCAAGGTAAATTGAATGCTGATGTGCACGCGAACAGTGATCCGCAGTTTGTTTCCATCCAAGCTGGTGCTTTTCGTGCCGCAGAGCCGACCGGCGCGAGTAGTCCAATCGAAAATTTCGCCGTGCAATTGGATGGCTTCTCAAATCCGAAGTAAGCCGGAGGAGCCATTTCAGGAAGCGCAGCGCTCGGTCGATCTAGGCGCGGCAGGTGTTATCGTCTCGGTGGGGCGGGGAATTAAGGAAAAAGATAATTTGCCCGTGGTTGAGGCTCTCGCAGAGGTTCTCGGCGCGGAATTGGCCGCGTCCCGTCCCATCTGTGATAACGGCTGGCTGCCGATGGAGCGCCAAGTAGGAAGCTCCGGTCAAACTGTATCGCCGAAGATGTATGTGGCCGTGGGTATTTCTGGTGCGATACAGCATCTGGTCGGTATGAAGGGCTCAAAGACAGTTGTAGCGATCAATAAAGACGAGAACGCGCCCATTTTCGAAACGGCAGACTACGGCGTTGTCGGCGATCTGTTCGAGATTGTTCCGGCGCTGGTGGAAGAGATCAAGAAAGCGAAAGCATAGGCGTTGATGTACAGGACGACCTACCGCGATCGGCGGCGCGGCATTTCTGTTGCAGTTGCGAGTGTACTCCTGGTATCGATGGCAGGCTGTAATCGGCCCGTGTCGTCGAATGTAGCTGCGACCGTGAATGGCCGGCCAGTCACATACTCTGAGTTGGATCGGGCAATCGCGGCGCAATTTCCCAACAGCAATCTCAAGCCGAATGACGATCAGACTGTACAATTACGCCTCGACACCCTACGCGCATTGATTGACAACGAAATCATGCTTCAGCGGGCTGAAAAGGAAGGCTTGCTGGCATCCGACGGCGACGTAGAGGCCAAATTCAACGAGCTGAAGACGCCCTACACGCAAGAGCAGTTTCAGAAACTTTTGGATCAGCGAAAGATGAACGTAAACGATTTGAAGGCGCAGATACGCCGCGATTTAAGCGTTCAGAAGCTCTTCAACAAAGAAATCGGATCCCACATATCGATCTCGGATGCTGATGTTGCGGCGTTCTATAACTCCAACAAGGGAACCTTCAACTTAGCCGAGAACCAGGTTCGACTAGCCCAGATCCTGGTCACTCCGACGCCCGATCCGAACGTGCACAATCTCAAGAACGATAAAGCCCAAACAGATGAGCAGGCGCATAACAAGATCAATATGATCCAGCTCCGCGTCCGCCAGGGAGAAGATTTCGGCACGCTCGCGCAGAACTACTCGGAAGATACTTCAGCGTCGAATGGCGGGGACTTGGGTTTTGTACCGGAGTCGACTCTGGATAAAGCGAATCCGGAGCTAAGGAAACTCATTCTCGATATGACTCCCGGGCAGGTCTCACAAGTGATCCATACGCGGGAGGGGTATCGTCTAATCAAACTTATCTCCAAGGAGCCTGCCGGCCAGCGCGAATTGAGTGATCCGCGGGTTCAGGAGAATATTCGGCGCGAGCTCTTCCAACGCAAGGACCAGTTACTGAGGTCGGCCTTCTACGAGGTAGCGCGAAGCGAAGCGAAGGTGAACAACTACTATGCGCAGTCAGTGCTGGCGAGCAGGGACAAGAAATAATAGCCCGGCGCAAATAATTTAGCGAGCTGTGTTCTCCTGTTTGTGCACCCGCTCCATATACTCACGGATGTATTGCTGGTACATCAGCGGGATCTCATCACGATTGATCTCGCCACCGAGATCAGAGTGCTGACCTATCCGCTGTGAATATTCAGTTTTCAACTGTTGTTTCCCGGAAGATGTTTCTACGGTCACTTCACCAGTTAGGTTTGCCGAGCGTTTCCCAATAATCTCCGCCAGCTTGCCCATAGCCTGAAGCTGCTCAGCCTCCTTCGACTCTTTGTCGCCGTTTTGCCGCCCGATGCCTGAACGTGCGTCGGACCCGTTCTTGTCTGGCGATTGATCGGCGTTGCGGCCGTCTGGCGCTTCCGCCTTTTCTCTGGTTTGACCCTGTTCCGCACCGTCTGAACTGGGGTCGTCGCGGTGCCGCTGGCTCTGCGCGTTCGGCGAATCGCCTTCTCCATTCTTTGTAGCAGTCCGTTCTTCCGTTCTACTCGCGTCTGAGGAGCGTTGGCTGTTTTGAGCGGAATTCTGCGAGTTGGCCGTGGATTTCATCTTCGCCAATAGGCTGGACGCAGCTTCTTTCATTTTTTCGAGAAGGCTGGAAGGCGATTGCTGACTACCGGTTGATTGCTCCTTCGCGTTGGGCGCTGACGTGTTTGCTTGCTCTCGCGTTTCTCTGGGGGCATTCTCACCCGGATTTCGCTGCTGGATCGACTCACTGCTCGCGCTGTTTTCAGATTGACCGTTTTGCTGCTTGTTATTGTCTTGAGCTGTAGCTTTCCGAGCGGCCGATTCCTTACTGTTTGCCGCATCCCCCTGCTGATCTAACTTGCTGTCTTGTAAGCGAGACAACTCAGCGGCGTCATCGCTCGTCTCCGATTTAGATGCTTTCCCACCGTTCAGCTCTCGCTCGGCTGCGCCCGGATACGTCGCCGGCTGATTTGCATCAGATACTGATTCTTCGAGCCGCTCCAATGCTGCGCCCAAGTGAATCGGTATAAGGCTCTGCTCGAAGCTCAACCGGCTCTGAACGAGATAACGGACCGCGAAGAGTGCGCACGCAATTGCCCCTAGAGCGCCCGCTATTTCCCACGAACGACGTCTTCTAAATGGAAACGCGGTTGCCGGTCTCACCGATGCTGCCAACTCTTCGGCTTGTTCGATCTGAATTCGTGCTACCGAATCAGTTCGCCGATTGGCTTCCGTGAGCAGAAACAAGGCCGTGGATAGTGAATCGCTCAGTTGCAATCGCTTGTCCAATAGCTGAGCAACGCTATACCGGTTCAGCATACGATTCCGGATGCGAACGATGCTCAGCGTGAAAGCGGTCAGAGCGAGCAGCGTCAGCCAGTACCAATTAAGGATCTGCGTACCCAAGAGCAGCATCAAAACGGCACCGCCAAAAACGATTGCAAGCGCAAACCCCAGTTGATCAATGGTGAGTACGAGAAGCGTTCGGCTCCATGCTGATCGAACAACTGATTGCACCCGGTCTTGGCTAGAGATGTAGAACCTGGGCAATGCTCTTCCGCCTACACGATTATTAGCACTCTCAGGCTCAAATTCATCGTCCGTTACTATAAGTCCTTAGCGAATGTTACGTTTCGAGACGGCGGGAGAATCGCATGGAGAGTGTCTTGTCGCCACTTTGACGGGTCTGCCGGCTGGTATTCCGGTCTCGATTGAGTATCTCGATCGCCAGCTCTGGCGGAGGCAGCAGGGCTATGGTCGTGGCGGGCGAATGAAAATCGAGACTGACCGCGTACGCATCGTCTCAGGCGTGAGACATTCACAAACGATCGGCTCTCCGATTGCCATTTTGATCGAAAATAAAGACTGGAAGAACTGGACTGGCACGCTTCCCGTCGAGTCTAAGGACGCCGAAGCCGGAAAAGAGAAGCCGGTAACTCGCCCACGGCCGGGGCATGCGGACCTCGCGGGTGCGATCAAGTACAACTTAGATGAAGCGCGCTATATCCTAGAGCGCGCGAGTGCTCGAGAAACAGCGGCCCGCGTCGCCGTAGGCGCGCTCGCGAAGACTCTGCTTAACCAGTTTGGCATTGAGGTGCTAAGTCATGTGATCGCGGTGGGACCAGTGCGGCTGAATCGTCCAGTTACCTGGCAAGAAATCGTCGAGCTCAACGAACGACGCGAAGTCTTGCTGGGGTGTGTGGATGCGGAAACGGAACAGAAGATGAAGGAAGCGGTCGATCACGCCTATCGCACCGGCGATACCGTAGGAGGCGTGTTTGAGGTGGTGGCTCACGGCGTCCCGCCAGGCTTGGGTTCGCACATCGCGTGGGATACGCGGCTAGACGCGAAATTGGCGCAGGCGATTGTTTCGATTCAGGCTGTGAAGGGTGTCGAGATAGGGTTCGCGGCAGAAGGCGCAACGGCCTACGGGTCCGCGGTACAGGACACCATTCATTACGATAAGCCGCGCCAGGAGTTCTATCGCGGCTCGAATCGCGCGGGGGGTTTCGAGGGTGGCATTACAAACGGGCAGGATCTTTTCGTTCGCGGCCTTTTAAAGCCCATCTCGACCTTGCGGAGGCCCCTTGAGTCAGTTGACCTATCGACGCGGGAGCCGGCTCTCGCTGCCTACGAACGCAGCGATGTAGCGGTGGTTCCAGCGGCCGGCGTGATCGGCGAGGCAATGGTCGCTTTGGTATTAGCTCAAGCGTTTCTGGAAAAATTTGGTGGCGATTCTCTTCGGGAAACGAAGCGGAACTTTGAAGGATACGCCGCTCAAGTAAAAAATTACTGATAGATGATTCGAAAAATTCTAAAGTACGGCGCATCCGTTCTCGAGCAAGTGGCGGAGCCTGTGACTGATTTTGATACGGCTGAAGTCCGAGAATGGATTGCTGACATGTGGGAAACCATGTACTCGGCGAAGGGGGTTGGCCTCGCGGCGCCTCAAATCGGACTCGGCAGGCGCATTTCCGTAATCGATGTGAGTGCTGGGGAAGACGAAACCAAGAAGCTCGTGATCATCAATCCCGAGATCGTCGAAAGACAGGGTGCGCAAACGGGCGAAGAAGGCTGCTTGAGCATCCCAGGCTTTCGCGAGCCCGTTACGCGAGCAAACAGCGTTCTTGTCCGCGCGAAAAATGAAATGGGTGAAGATATAGAATTCAGAGGCGAGGAGCTGCTAGCTCGAGCCTTTCAGCATGAGATCGATCATCTGAATGGCATTCTGTTTATCAACCATCTCAGCGCATTGAAGCGTGACATTATCCGGCGAAAAATTAAGAAGCTGCAAAAAGCTGGCGAGTGGGACTAGTTACGATTAGCTCGGATGAGAGTTGTCTTCCTAGGCACGCCTGAGTTCGCTGTTCCATCGCTGAAGGCTCTGCTCTCCTCAGGGCACGAACTCGTCGGGGTCTTCACGCAACCTGACCGCCCAAAAGGCCGGGGCAGGGAGGTTGCCGAGTCGCTCGTCAAGAGAGCGGCGCAGAGCGCGGCATTGACAATATTTCAACCCGAGCGAATTCGCAGGCCGGAAAATTTTGAAGTATTGAAGAGCCTTGCGCCGGACGTGATGGTGGTGGTTGGGTATGGGCAAATTATTCCGCGAACCATTATCGATCTGCCGAAACATGGCATTCTTAATGTGCACGCATCTTTGCTTCCGAAATATCGTGGTGCGGCACCCATTCAGTGGGCCATTGCGAATGGTGAGACCGAGACTGGCGTGACTATCATGCAGATCGATGCTGGGCTCGATACCGGGGACATGCTGCTGAAGGCTTCTGTACCCATTCACGCGGATGACACCGCCCCGCAATTAAGTGCGCGTTTAGCGCCGGTTGGAGCAGACCTCCTGGTCGGAGCACTGCAGCAAATTGCTGCGGGGAGGATTCGCAGAGAGAAACAGAACGAAGCAGAAGCGACATACGCGCCAGTGTTGAAGAAGGAAGACGGCTTAATCGATTGGTCGCATCCGGCCCAACAGATCTACAACCGCATGCGTGGGTTCACGCCATGGCCCGGCGCATACACGACGTTTCGCGGTCAACAACTGCTTCTGCTGAATGCGCGAGTCGCCGACGCATTGCCTGCCCCTCCGGGTACGCTACACAGCCACAAGCGAATGCTCCTTGCCGCATGCGGAGAGAACAGCGCGTTGGAACTGCTTGAAGTGCAGATCGGTGGCAAAAAGCGTGTGTCTGCCGAGGCATTCTTGAACGGTTATAAACCGGTTGGAGCAGAAAAGTTGGGAGAGTTAGATTGAAGCTTCCGTTGGGATATCGATATGCGGCGGCCTATGCGGGCATCCGCAAACAACAGGTAGACGATATCGCCCTGATAGTGCCGGATACGCCCGCTGCAGCCGCAGCCGTTTTCACGCTTAACGTTATACAAGCCTCACCTATCCTCCTTGCGAAAAGGCATCTGAAATCGTCGAAGGGCAAAGTCGCGGCAGTACTGGCGAACGCAGGAAACGCAAATTGCGCGACGCGAACGGGCGAGCGCGTCGCGCTAGCGTCCTGTAAAGCCGTTGCTAAGGCATTGAGGACGAAACCGGAGTACGTGCTTCCAGCCTCGACCGGAGTAATCGGTGTCGAACTTGAATCAAAGCTGTTGACTGACGCAGTGCCGAACCTCGTGTCCCGCCTCTCTCCCGATGGGTTCGAAGCCGTTGCCCGAGCCATCATGACGACCGATACCACCATGAAAGTGGCATCAGAAGAAATTCGACTTCGCAGTGGAACTGTGCGTGTCGCGGGAATGACCAAGGGTGCTGGCATGATTCATCCGCATATGGCCACGACTTTGGGCTTCGTCATGACCGACGCTGCAATCGCTCCGAAGTACCTGCGCGAAATGCTTCTCACCGCGGTCGATCGGACGTACAATTCTCTGACAATCGATGGTGACATGTCGACCAATGACATGGTCGCTCTGCTCGCAAACGGAGCATCAGGCATTAAGCCCAGCGATAAAGAACATCCAGCTCTCAGGGCGGTAATCACGGGAGTGCTGGAAAACTTGGCCAGGCAGATTGCCGTTGACGGCGAAGGTGCGCGCAAGCTGATTGTCGTGCACGCACGCGGCTTCCAGGCCGAAGATGAGGCACGCAAGGTGGCGAGGTCAGTGGCCAATTCGCTGCTTGTTAAGACGGCGATTGCAGGCAATGACCCCAATTGGGGCCGAATCCTTGCTGCCGCTGGGTATTCCGGCGTAAGTTTTGATCCCTCAAATATTGATATCTACTTGCAGAACGTTCCGGTATGCCTGAGTGGTCTGGCCGGGCCGTTTGACGAGGCAGAACTAAAACGTAAACTCAGCGACCCCGAGGTGCAGATCTGTGTCGCCCTAAGGGGAACTGGCAAATCCGAAGCTCGCTTTTTTACCTGCGATCTTACAGAGGGTTACATCCAAATAAATGCCAGCTATCGGACATAGGTTAAGCTTCGCACAGAGCAGCGCGTATCGCCGCTTTGGTCCTGACTTTGTTTGGGTTGCCGCTGAAAGCAGATCGAGCGCAAGATGTCCTCTCGACAATCAATTACGTCGCTACCGCGCTCGCAGGCGACAATGCGACTGATGCAATGACGCCTTTTGACAAATCTTTTCCCAAGTATGCTAAGTTGCGTGATTATTTTGCGGGGCTCACGGACGGCTGGCAGATTGTCAATGAAATTGACGTGACGGATGAGGAGGACTCCGCCACTCAGTCAAATGTAACCGTCCAATGGACGATGACGCTAACGAACAAGACGACCTTTCAGACCGAGCGCCGTAGCGGGGAGATACACGTCCGCTTGGCTCTGAAACACGGAAAATGGAAGATCGTCGACTTCTCCCCTATTGATTTTTTCAATCCTCAGCCGCAGCAGTAATCGAAATGGCAGCAGTAATCGAAATGATGGACCGCTGTGCAAAACTTCTAGTGTGGGGAGAAACGGCTGGACCTTGGCGGCTCATTGTGTGGATCGGGGTCATTTTCTTTTCGTCCACTTCACTTGCCTCGCAATGGTGTGAAGAAGCGTTCCGCTTTCTTTCCAGCATTATCTTCAGCCATCTACATCCGAATGATTCCTCTTACGGCCTGATTCACTTGCTGGCGGATAAGAGCGTTCACGTCGGTTTGTTTCTTGTGCTCGCGCTGCTGCTCTGGCGAATTCTTCCAAAGGCGCCGTGGAAAATCGCGGCTATTCTTGTGTCTGGGGCGCTTGTCGGGTCCGCGAGTGAGTTTCTGCAACGTTTCTTCCCGGGGCGCGACCCTGCCCTGCGCGACGTCATGATTAACGTTGGCGGCACTGCGATTGGCGCTGCCATCTGCTTCATGTGGGTCAAATACAGGTCCCGCGCAGAAGAATTTGTCTTAGAGTAGCTGACGCAGTTCTTCATAGTTGCGCTGCGTTACCAACTGGAATTCGACGTGGAGGCGAGTAAAACTCTTGAGCTCCTCGTAAAGGCTGGAAGGCGGAACGCGCGGCCCTGCCACGAATAAGCGCCCATCTTGCAATCCAAATGGAACGATGCTGAACCGCTCTTCGACGTGCGCTGGCAGGCTCCGCACAACGCGCGGCTTAACACGTCGAGGGTCGACGCGAGCGGAAGGTACGCCAAATTGCAGGCTCATTGCCTTGCAGAGGTCGTCGTCGGAGATGATGTTATTTGTCAAAACGAAATCGGCAAAATCTGTATTAGGCGGAATCTCTCCCTGAATCCGCAGCCGCATCTCTTCCGATATATAGCCAGAACTCACCAGTACATCGCCCAACTCACGCCGGTGTAACAGCAATGCGTCCCGGCTCGGGTATGCGTGCTCCGTTTTGAGCCACACAAGGGGTCGAGCCCGAAGACGAGCATTGGCGTAACACCACATCGCTCCAAACGAGGCAAGGCAGTTCACCAGATTCGCGTGAAAAGAACGCAGTGGAACTCCCAGCGCGAAGGCCAATCCAAAAATTCTTTCCACGCACACGATTCGGATTCCAACCCGTAGACACTGCAGCACCAGGGTCGCAAAGCACAAGGCAATGATCTTCGGGTTCGAGACTGCGAATGCCCACGGCCGATGTGTTGCAGCGCTGGCGATCCAATCTGTCAGTCCAACTGTAAACAGCAGATTTGTCAAGAGTGTCAGTGGATTAGCAAGTAAGCCCTTCCGGTCGCGCCAGAACCAGTACCTCGTTCGCCAAGACCCACGCCAGCCAGTCCGTTCCCAGCACTGCAAAGCGATTCCGGTTACCCATCGAGTGCGCTGGCGAATCGCTGAGCGAACCCTTCGTGGAAAGTACTCCCGGGTTGCCACCCAACCTCTGTCGGTGTGCCTCAAAGGCGCGAACAATTGCTGATGCCCGCACTGATGCACATGGACGCCAATTTCGTAATCTTCCGTCAAGCTGGCGGGGTCAAAGACCTGGTTTCCACGTTCGCCTGCCAGTTCTTCGAGGATCTCCCGGGCGAAACCCGTTCCTACTCCGTTCGACGGAATGAATGAGCCGCTAATGTGTCTCGCGGGCATGTCAATGGTCTGATATTCGGCAAATTCGTCGCAATAAATGCCGTGCGTGAATTCTTGGACAGGCGTCGTGAGAGGTAACACTGGTATCTGAACCATCGCGTAAGTTTCCCGCGCTCTATTAATCAAGCCCAGCGCCTCCGGATGAATCAGATCTTCCGCGTCGTGCAGTACGACGGTATCGAAGCGAACCCGATGTTCCTCCTCGTACAGCAACATCCGCTGGTAGATCCAGTTCAGACAGTCTGCTTTCGAAGTGGGACCAGCGTGTGGACAGGCTGCGAGATGGACGTTGCGATATGATTCCGCGAGGTGATGCGCCGCCTCGAGCGTCGGCTCATCGTTAGGATAGGCCCCAAGGAAAAAATCGAAATTGCTATAGCAGATCGCGGCGAGGTTATGGCGAATCATGTTCCCTATGACTCCCGATTCCTTCCAGCACGGGACGAAAATTGCGATACGTCGTTCTTCTTTGAGAAACGCACCCAGCGAGGGGTTTACGGCGGCCCCCCTTTTCAGAAAGCGGTGTCCAAGGCAAATTACTAGGGGAACAAGATCATCAATCCCACCCAGCAGCAGAATGACTGCAAGTACTGTCAAAATGGCGGGCCATGCGGAAGAAAACGTTGGTAGCCAGAGAAGAGACACCGATCCTCGCTACAAGAAGTGCGTTATCAACGTGCCGATTCGCACATTTCCGCAGACTTTTTCGGGCCCCAATGCACTTCCTAAATTGACCGGCACACCATGGGAACGGTCTGACTTCGCGTCCTTCAATCAGCTTGTCCAGGAACTGATAAGCGGTACGATCCAGCGTCATGTGTTCACGCAATGGGAGTTGGACCTGCTGCTCGACCTCCAGACCTGCTCGATCCGCAAGTGCGCCAGAGCCGACGTGTTGCGGCGTTACCTAAGGCTGTGCAGCAGCATTTCGCTGAGGATGCCTCCAGCCTGTTACGCCTCTCCGCGTTTGTTGAGCAGGAAAGCCATCACAGAACGCCAGCACAGGCGGTTTCTCCAGCTCGAGATATGGTCGGCGCACCTTCGCGCGGTAAAAAGCCTTAAATATCCGCAGTGCTCATTGCAAGGTGACAAAAGCCGCGCAGGTCCGCTGGGCTATGCTCAGAGTAGCGATACCGAGGAGATTTGGAATGCCAGTAACAACCGGTTCGAGCCCGGCAACTGAACGCAAGGTTTTTTGCGTCAAGCTGCAAAAAGAACTGCCCGGATTGGACGAAGTCCCGTTTGATGGTCACCCGCTCGGGCAACGCATCTATGAGAACGTCTCTAAAGAGGCATGGAGGATGTGGGTCGAGCAAATGAAAATGATCATGAACGAATACCGCCTGAATTTAGGTACCCCCGAAGCGCAGGAATTCCTGCTGAAGCAGATGGAAGAATATTTCTTCGGAGAGGGCGCCGCCCATCCGCCTGGTTACGTCGCCCCCGGCCACTAACGGGCCTCTTTCGGCAGCCTGATTTGCACGTTTACCCGTCCTCCCGCGTCGTCTGAATTTGAAGCTTCGGATTATTTTTTGTCTTTTTGTCGCACTCAGCTGCTTGACGGCAGCCGATCGAGTGGCTGCGCGGCTGGCGCGAGAAGCGCGAGAAGCTCAAAACTCCGGTCAATTGGTCCGCGCGTACCTGCTTTTCGCAGAAGCTGCTGCTCGCGATCCCCACAACCCTACCTACCGCGCTGACCGGGACGCGCTTGAGCCCGTTGCCAAACTGCTTACGAAATTCAAGGTTGAGAATGCGAACATTTCGACCGACATCAAGGCGGCGGAAAAAACGCCTGATCAGCCCGATTCTGAGCCGGCCATCGAGGCTGGCTCGAAGAGGGAACTAGAGCGCAATGAAAAGCTGCAGCCACTTCCAGATCTCAGACCGAAATCCTCGGTCGCCGATTTCGACCTCAGAG
Organism: uncultured Acidobacteriaceae bacterium; assembly: GCA_963771565.1. GTDB lineage: Bacteria > Acidobacteriota > Terriglobia > Bryobacterales > Bryobacteraceae > Bog-105. The sequence continues at coordinate 119,022 of CAVYUB010000022.1, read as the reverse complement.
GTGATGAACGGACTCTGTTTACCCAAGTTGCCGCAATCTACGGAATTCGCGCAATATTCGATCCGGATCTGAGGCCTGAAGCCAATATCCACTTCGTCATCACCCGGGCCGATTTCAGGACTGCGATGGAGGCGCTCACTGCTGCTACCAGAACTTTCGTTTTCCCCGTCTCCGAACGCGATCTGTTTGTTGCCCGCAACACCGCCGCAAAACGGGCCGAGCTCGAACCGGTTATCTTGCTAACGGTCCCGTTGCCGAATGCGGTCGATCCGAAAGACCTTGCTGAAGCGGCAAACGCCGTTCGTGGCGCACTGAATATGCGCGCTATGGCCTTCGACGCTGAAACTCGGACGGTGCTTGTGCGCGATCGCGTCACGCGCGCGCGTGTTGCCCGGTCGCTCTTGGAAGCCTTGCTCTTACCTGCGGCGCAGGTCTCGATAGAAGTGCAATTGCTGACGCTGGATTCCGATCGGAGCTATCACTACGGCGTGGCTTTGCCAACGAGTTTTTCGCTCATCGACTTCGGGCATATCGGTGCTTTTCAAACAACATGGTCCGCCGTAGGCAATGCGATGAATTTTCTGGCGTTCGGAGGCGGGGCCACGCTTTTCGGGGTTGGTTTGACTGATGCGACCCTTTTCGCGACCTACTCCAAATCCTTCACGAGTAATCTTTATAACGCGATCGTGGTCGTTCGCGATGGCCAAACCGCCGATCTTCACGTCGGCGACAAGTTTCCGATTCCACAGTCACTGTATACGGGATTCCAGCAATCAGGCGGCGGCTCTCTCTATAACCCGATCGGCGAAGTTACACTGGAAGATCTTGGACTTGTTCTCAAGATGACCCCGCATGCGAATGGGGATGGTGACGTTTCCTTGGATATTGAGGCGGAGTACAAAGCACTGGGAACCCAGACTATCGACTACAGTGCCCAGCATCAACCAACGGCAGTTCAAGGGGAATGTAATGCTGCGTGAAGGAGAATGGGCCGTTCTCGCCGGCATTGACGAGAATACGCAAAGTGTCACTAGAAACGGTCTTCCGGGCCTCGCTCAAATACGCGGATTGAATCAGGTTCTCAGCGAGAACACACGTGACGACAAAAGCGAAAAAACCCTGCTCGTCATCAAGCCAACTATTACCTGCCTTCCTATGTCCAGCTTTATTAGCCCTCAGTATTTTCTCGGCCCAAGGGACGGTCCAAGAGTAGTTCTCTAACTGCTCGCCGTGTCCCCCAAGCTTCCAGACATTAGCTGATTGGCTTTCTCTTTTGCTTTGCTATCGTCTGTAGCATGTCGACCATGCGCGATGAGATTCGGCAGCAGCCTGCGGCCGTTGAGCGCACACTCAAAGCCGAGTGGCCTCGGGCAGAAAGGCTGCGCCGCCATTTCGAACGGAATCCAGTCCGCCTGATCGTTCTCGCCGCGCGCGGAACTTCGGATAACGCCGCTCAGTTTGGCCGTTACTTGCTCGAAATTTCAACTCGCATTCCCGTCTCCCTCGCTGCACCATCGGTTTCTACGCTCTACCGTTCGCGACTGGAGTTTAAGGAGGCCGTTGTCGTCGCCATCTCGCAATCGGGTGAGTCGACGGACACTAATATCGTCCTCGAGCAGGCGAAAGCCGCCGGTGCCTTCACAATCGGAATAACCAACGAAAGCGCGAGCACTCTAGCGCGAATAGCCGATGAGGCCTTTCTGGTTCGGGCAGGAAAGGAAAAGAGTGTCGCCGCTACTAAAACCTACACTGGCCAGCTCACCTGTCTCTATTTGCTGGCGTACGCACTAGGAGCTCCCATCAAGCTGCAAGACTTACAGCGGGTGCCCGATTGGACTTCTGCCGCGCTGAAGCTGGAAAAAGATATCCTCCAACGTGCCGAGCGCTACTGCTTCATGCGTCACGCCGTTTGTGTGGGCCGCGGCCTGAATTATTCAAATTCCTTTGAGTTTGCTCTGAAACTGATGGAGACGTGCTACGTAGTGGCGGAGCGGTTTTCTTCCGCGGACCTGCTGCATGGGCCGATCGCCATGCTGGAGGCCTCCTTCCCGGCCTTTCTCTTCTGCCCCTCGGGGGTCACTTGGAAACCCATGTGCGAATTACTCGACAAATTAAGAACCATTCGAGCGGAGATGCTCCTAATTACGGATCGCAGTAACAAATACGTCCGAACGCTCGAAGGCCTTACACAAGAACCTTTAACAGTTCCGGCAGCCCTCGCCAGCAAGAGCGTCATTGCCGAGGAGCTCTACACGCCCATTCCGTACATCATTCCGGCGCAGTTCTTCGCAGCGAGTCTCGCCGAGGTCAAGCGCCTCGACCCTGATCGCCCGCGCACTCTCAGCAAGGTAACGCAAACCCTGTAAACCGATGCGGCGACCGTGCCGGCTATTTTCGCGCGCCTCGTGTGGTCCCTTTTAATGCAGATTGGCGGCGCTTCTTGTCCGCCCGCTTCGGCTTTACGATTCGAAAGGTTCCGCTCCCAAAATACTCAGTTTGGTAAATGTCTTGCTTCTGCTGAATCTTAGAAGAGGCGGCGTGCGCCACCTTACCCTTTGAACTCTGTTCTTTCTTTGCCATGAAGACTCCTCAATTTGGAACCTTAAGTGTAGCGAAGGTTTGCTAGCGACCGGGCCGCAGCGAGTAATGCCGGGCTTCGGCGCTCTCTACTCAGCCAAGTGGACAGGCTAAAGCCACAAACAAAGTATTCAATAAAGCCGAGATTAGCCGCGTCAAATATCTACTAATGCTTGTCCTTATTCGCAATTCGCGCGGTTTATGTTACAGTCCAAAATGTGACGTTCAGTCCCTACGGAGTCTTTCATGTATAGCTTCGCTCAATTTATCTCATCTTGTTCGACACGTGCGCTCGGCAGATTTGTAAAATCTGCGGCTCTGCCGGTATCGGCAGCCTTGCTGTGTGCCTACCCAGCAATAGCCCAGGGCACTTGGGGCAGTACTGGTGACATTCGCGTTTACGCTGATTTCGACGGTGACGGAAAGCTCGACTACGCGTTCTTTCGGCCATCCACCGGTTTTTGGTATGTCCGTTTTTTCGCGACACCGACGGTTCTTAACACGCTGCAGTTCGGCCTGCCGGGTGATATTCCGGTACCAGCGGACTACGAGGGCGCGGGGCGCACTGATTACGCAGTCTGGCGGCCCTCAACCGGAACTTGGTACATCGACCCCGTCTCCACGTTCATACCGTATTCAGTGCAATTCGGCCTTCCAGGTGACATCCCCATTACCGGCATCTATGATGCGGCCACGTGCGTGAGTCCCGGAGTTCCCGCCGGCTGTCTTACGCACCCGAAGGCCAGTCTCGCAATCTTTCGACCCTCCACTGCAACTTGGTACATAACTCCGGGGAACGGCGGAGCACCGTATAGCCAGCAATGGGGCCTTCCGGGTGATGTTCCTGCTGTGGGCGACTTCGACGGCGATGGAAAGCAGGATATAGCAGTCTGGCGCCCCTCCAACGGCACGTTTTATATCATCCCGAGCAGCACACCCGGAAGTCCAATGCAGAAGCAATTCGGTTTACAGGGTGACGTTCCCGTTCCCGCTAATTACGACTTGAATGCGGCAGGGCAAACTGGCTACGGAATCTTCCGCCCCTCCGAAGGCAACATGTACTTTCAGTTGCCCAGCAACCCTAACGCCTTTTCACAGGCGTGGGGTCCAACCAACGGCGGTCCGGCGACCAATCTACTTACGAACCAAATCAGTCTTTGTGAGGTTGGCAAATCGATTTATGTTCGTATACAGGGTGACTTTGATGGAGACGGGCAATCCGATTTTGCTTTCTGGCGGCCTACAGATGGTACATGGTACATAGTACCGAGCGGTAACCCGACACAATCCTTCACTCAACAATGGGGTTTGCCCGGGGATGTTCCCGTGGCGGCGGATTTCGACGGCGATGGCAGGACTGACATCGCAGTCTGGCGTCCTGCAAACGGCGTCTTCTATGTGATTCCGAGCAACGGACCTGCTCCCACGTTCGTCAACCCTGCGGCAGCATACACTATTCAACTCGGTCTCCCTGGCGATATTCCCCAATCGGGCAAATTTCACACCGGTGATAATAGGGCTGACTTTGTGGTTTGGCGTCCCTCAAATGGGGTTTGGTATGTCTCGTTGAGCACTGGATCAGCAACCCCGGGGGCCACGCTTACCCAGCAATTGGGCCTACCGGGCGATGTCCCGGTGGCTGGCGACTTTGACGGCGATGGGAAGACCGATTACGCGGTATGGCGTCCCTCGAGCGGTGTTTGGTATGTCATGCAGAGCAGCACGGGAAACATAGTCACTACCCAATGGGGTTCCCAGGGTGATCTTCCCGTGGCTGCCGATTTTGACGGCGATGGAAAGGCCGATTTTGCTATCTGGCACGCTTCGGCCGCAAGTTGGCAGATTACCCCGAGCAATGCTGGGGCCGTAAGCACGATTCCGCTCGGTATATCACAAAATGAAGTGATTTACGCTCAGCCGCCTCTAACCACACCGTTCATCACTCCCAATGTGCGCGAAAATCTCGAAAGTGCGTTCATTCCGGGTTCCTCAGCTGGACCGGCCTCCTGCGAAGCGCATTGAGGTGTTCGCCCACAGAGAAGGATGAAACGATCGAAGGCCGGACCTTAACAGTCCGGCCTCTTTCACTCTCAATTGCCCTCCATTGGTTCCGCTAAACCTGGAGATCTGTCGCGGCGATATTGCACGCAAACCCCGTTTTTCTTGCTATGCGTCGTCGTTTTGTTTCTTAGCGCCGGTCTAGTGGTTTATTCCCAAACATTAGCTTTTTCGTTGGATGAAGGCTTTCACCTGCTCGCATCGCAGTTGATCAATGCCGGAAAGAGACCGTATTTAGACTTCTGTTTCCCGCAGCCGCCCCTCAACGCTTACTGGAACGCCGCCTGGCTGCGAATTTTCGGTGATAGCTGGCACGTTCCGCACGTATTCGCGGCTCTCTTTGTGTCGGGTGCCGTGATGATGAGCTCGGAGTTCGTTTTTTCGCGTTTTTCGGTGCCCCGTTGGCGCTTCGCCTGCGCGCTTATGACAGCTTTCACAGTAGCTGTGAGCGTGCCGGTCGTTCAGTTCGGTACCGTACAAGCCTACGGAATGTGTCTGTTTCTTACTGTGGCCGCATTTCGCCTTTCCACTTTGACCGTCGACCGAACGGGCTCCGTTTGGACGCTTTTGGCGGGTCTTCTGGCAGGCGGCGCCGCCGCTGGCTCTCTTTTAAGTGCACCCGTTGCCACTGTGCTCCTGGTCTGGATTTTGTTCTACAATCGCACCGGAAATCGATGGACCAAGGCTGTCGCGTTCTTACTGGGAGCAGCTATTCCATTCGTGCCGGTGCTCTGGATTTTCGCCAAAGCTCCCCGCATCGTGTTTTTCAACATCGTGGAATACCAGCTTATGTACCGCCGAGTGCATTGGGAAGGTGCAACTCCGCATGATGTCGACGTGCTTACCTCGTGGCTCAACTCTTCGCCAGCCCTGATTATCGGGCTGCTTGCAATCGCGGGTGTAGTTTTCATTTCTCGCTCGAGTAATTGGGACCGCTCCCGCCGCGCAGAATTTTTTCTTTCGGGCTGGCTGGCTGTGACCTTAACAGCTTATCTTTCGTTCACCCACCCCACCTTTGAACGCTATTTCCTGCTCGCCATTCCTTTTTACGCAATTCCCGCCGCAGTCGGGCTCTATGCCATCGCTTCGCGCCTGGGGAATCCGGACCGGCCCCTATGGCCCACAATTCTGGTGGTCGGCTTACTGTGCCTAGGGCTGGCGAAAACGCTGTTTGATGACCGCGGCTCCTACAAATGGCGGGACTACGAGAGGATCGCCGCGAAAGTGGACCAGGTCACACCTCGCAACGCGAGTTTATGGGCTGACGAGGTGATTTATTTTCTTACTCGTCGCGCGCCGCCCTCTGGCATGGAATTCTCATATTCCCATAAATTGGAACTGCCCGCACCGCTCGCCGCTTCGCTGCACATTGTTTCCCAACGCGAGTTGGACCGCAATATCAAGGCAGGCGCTTTCTCGACTGTCGCCACTTGCGCGGATGATGACAGAATCGATGAGCTCGGTTTGCGGAAGCTCTATGGCCATCAAGCCGACGTCTCCGATTGCACCGTATTTTGGGATAGAGTACGGAAGCCCACCACCCCTCCAAAATGATTCCTGGCGCCAGAATTTTTTTTATTGACAAGACCAGGCGTTCTAGCTTACATAAAACTAATTATTGCCCAGTTGTGACTCGGGTATTCACGCTTTGGGAATCATCAGCTCTATGCATAAGCACGCCTCTCAAATTGTTCTCACTCGAATACTTTTTCAGGTTGGAATCGGCATCGCTTTTGCCGCTCTAGCCTGGGGACAAGCGACAACCTCGCTCCGAGGCACCGTCACAGATCCAAGCGGCGCGGCCGTGCCGAAAGCTACGGTCGCGCTGACAGACGTCGATGTCAATGCGCCCCGTACCGCTACCACTGGCCCGCAGGGCGACTACAGTTTTCTCTCGCTGCCGCCTGGCAACTACCAACTCGTCGTTGAAGCACTGGGATTCGAGCGTTATCAGCAGTCAAGTCTGCAATTGCTCGTAAACTCGCCAGCCACGGTGAACGTTCAGCTCAAGCTGGGATCCGTAAACCAGACCGTTGCTGTCACGACCGAGGCCCCTATCCTTAACTCAGCGGACGCCTCAATAGGCAACGCCTTCAGTAACATGCAGGTGAAGCAAATTCCGCTTGAAGGGCGCAACGTGCCGGACCTGCTAACTCTCCAGCCTGGCGTTGTCTATACCGGGAATCGGCCCGATCTGAATCGCGATACCGACACGCGCAGCGGATCCGTCAACGGTGCTCGCAGTGACCAGAGCAACGTGACTCTCGACGGCGTCGACGTGAACGATCAAACCAATGGGTATGCCTTCACCTCTGTCCTTCCCACGACCCTCGATTCTGTCCAGGAGTTCCGTGTCACTACCACAAACTACAACGCCGATCAGGGTAGGTCCTCCGGGGCCCAGGTCTCCCTGGTGACAAAGAGCGGCACAGACAAATTCCATGGATCGCTTTATGAGTACCTTCGCAACACGTACACCAGTGCCAATGATTACTTTGTCAAACTCGCGGAATTAAATAGCGGGCAACCGAACAAACCGCCCAAGTTGAATCGCAATATTTATGGCGTATCGCTTGGCGGCCCTATCCTCAAACAGCGATTGTTCTTCTTCGTTAATTACGAAGGAACGCGCGAGAGCGAAGAGAACAGTGTTGTCGATACCATTCCTTCGGCAACCCTTCGACAGGGAATCATACAGTATCAAAATGCCAGCGGGGGGATCACGGTCCTCACGCCCCAACAGATCACTCAACTTGATCCCCTGCATCTGGGACCGAATCCCGTGATGCTGAACTATTTTAAAACATTTCCTCTGCCCAACGATAACTCGGTCGGCGATGGACTCAACTATTCCGGGTACCGTTTTGCTGCTCCTATCAGGGACGACAACGATGTTTATATCGCGCGCTTCGACTACCGCATAGATCAGAATGGGAAACATACTCTTTTTTGGCGTGGCGCGTTGCAGGATCGGTATAATCCCGGAGCGCCATTCCTGCCGGGAGGCGTGCCGGAGCACACTATTGTTGATCACAGCAAGGGCTTTGCGGCCGGATACACGGCGGTCCTTACCCCCGCTCTTGTAAACAACCTTCGGTATGGTTTCACTCGGCAAAGCGTCGGCAATATCGGCGACAGCGATCAACCGTGGAACCGGTTCCGGGGCTTAGTGGACAACACTGGAAACGATCAGGGTATCACCTACAGCACTGCTTTTCAGATGCCTGTACACAATATCCTCGATGATCTCTCGTGGACGAAGAACTCGCATACGATCCAATTCGGCACGAATCTTGGCTTCGTCCGCAATCCGCGCGTGAGCACTCTGAATTCGTTTAGTTATGGACTTGGGAACGCCGCCTGGCTCGATACAGGAGGCTTTGCCAATACCAACAGCCCCCTTGACCCCTTCGTCGGGTCAAACGGAGCATTCCCCGAGGTCAATCCTGCGTTCAACAACTCCTATGATTTTCCAATGACCGCGTTGCTCGGCATGGTTACGGAAGATAACGCCAACTACAATTACCTGAAAAACGGCAGTCTGTTGCCTCAGGGCGCTCCCGTGCAACGTCACTTCGCTCTTGACTGGTATGAGTTTTACGCTCAGGACGCCTGGCGCATGAAGCCAAATCTCACTCTTACCTATGGGATGCGCTGGTCCTTCTTCCCGCCACCGTGGGAAACCCAAGGCCTACAGGTTGCGCCCACTGTCAGCATGGGTGGTCTGCTCGCACAAAATGCCCAATTCATGCAGTATGGGATACCAGCAAATGTCGACCCGATTATCACTTTCAATCTTGCGGGTCCCGCAAACAATGGCCCTGGCTATTACCAGTTCGAAAAGAACGACATTGCACCGCGCGTCGCCATCGCCTGGTCACCGCGTCCCGAAAGCGACTGGGGGAAAAAGTTGTTTGGGGATAACGACAAGACTGTCATCCGCGCAGGTTTCAGCAAAGTCTACGATCGCTTCGGCATGGGATTGCTCAACACCTTCGATCAGAATGGAGCTTTCGGTTTGGCTACGGCCCTTGACAATCCTGCCGGAATCGAGAGCGCTTCGACCGCGCCCCGGCTCACTGACCTACATACAATTCCGACAACGGACTACGCGGGAAATACCATCTTTATCCCCGCTCCTCCCGGCACATTTCCACAGACGCCGCCAACCACGGTCAACGGGGGTGGTTTTGCCATTGCATGGGGCCTCGACAATACTATTAAGACCCCCTACTCCTACACCTTCGATTTCTCGATTGGCCGCGAGCTTCCTAAGCAATTTGCGCTTGAGGTCGCTTACGTCGGCCGCCTCTCGCGCAATCTCCTTGCCCAGCGCGATGTCATGCAGCCGCTCGACTTGGTAGACCAGAAATCCGGTATTGATTACTTCACGGCGGCCACGCGCCTCTCACAGCTTTATCGCCAGAACCTTCCAAACGGCGCAGTTACTGCAGCCGTCGTCGGTCCAACAGCTGCTTACTGGAAGAACATGATTCAGCCGCTCAAGAAAGGTGGTGCTTACGCAATCCCTTCCTCCTGCGGCGGCGGCTCGACCACTGACGTTGTCCAGGCTGTCTACAGCCTCTACAACTGTTATGCATACAATGACACCTCGGCACTCGGCATTATTGACGCGTTCGGCGGATTATCTGATGCAAACTTGAACGGCGTGTCCTATGGCCCCGTCACGGAGCCTTTCTCGTATTTCAACCGTCAATATTCGTCTCTCTACACCTGGAGCACCATCGGAAACGCAAATTACAATGCGCTTCAGGTAATGCTGCGCAAGCGTTTCAGTTCCGGCATTCAGTTCGATCTGAACTACACGTTTTCCAAATCCATCGATATCTCCTCCGATGCCGAACGCATCGCGCCGTACCTAGGACTAGGCGGTCAAGTCATCAATGCGTTCTCCCCAAATCAACTGCGCGGTGTTTCCGATTTCGATACTCCTCACCAGATCAATGGCGACTGGATTGTGGAGCTGCCGTTCGGGAAAGGGAAACCGCTGGCCCGCAATGCCGGTCCTTGGCTCGATGGATTTATCGGAGGTTGGCAACTGTCGGGTATTGTCCGTTGGACGAGTGGCTTCCCAGTGAACGTCGACAACGGCTTCTTTTTCCCAACAGACTGGCAGGAAGAAGGCAATGCGCTCACAGTTGTTACGCCACAGAACACTGGCGCATATAAAGAGCCGAACGGAACTGTCAATATGTTTGCGAACGGGCCGGCAGCTATTTCTGATTTCATCCATCCATTCCCCGGCGAAAGTGGTTCCCGAAATACCTTCCGCGGCGACGGATTCGCCGGGTGGGACATGGGCTTGAGCAAACGCTGGAAGATGCCTTTCGAGAGCCACAGCCTGCAGTTCCGTTGGGAGGTGTTCAATGTCCCGAACCTCACGCGCTTCGACGTGCAATCGAACCGTCCTGAAGTAGATTTGTCGACGCAATTCGGCAACTACACGAACCTGCTCACGAACCCCCGGGTCATGCAATTTGCTCTGCGATATGAATTTTAGGATCGTTCCATGCGGCTTGATGTGTCTCTTTTGGGGAACAGTACTTCATGGCCAAACAGCGCGCTCGCCGCTGACGATAGACGACCTCTTCAGCTACACCGAAATCCGCTCGGCCAAACTCGCGCCGGATGGTAGTGCCGCAGTAATCGGGACATCACGGCCAGATTGGAAGCACAACCGGTTTCGCGACGATCTCTGGCTCTGGCGTGAGGGCCAACATTCCCTTTTGCCGCTTGCTCAATCCGGTCACGACAGCGATCCTGAGTGGTCGCCGAATGGGAGATACATCGCGTTCATTTCTAGTCGGCCTGTAAGTGCTGAAACTCCGGAAGAGAGTAAGAGCCCGGAAAACACCAAAGCGGACGCGGATAAAGAGATTGGCCGCGTTTGGGTGATCTCCCTGAATGGGGGTGATGCATTTCCGCTGTATAGTGAGCGGCTCAAGACACACGCATTTGCTTGGAACGCCGATAGTACCGGGATTGTCTTTAGCGCGCCTGAGCCGCTTTCAAGGCTGAAAGAAGAAGCAGAACGACGGGAGTGGAAGGATGTGGCACGCTGGCGTGACCAGGAACGAGGCGACTTGCTCCTGGAGATTTCGCTCAAAGACGCTGTACCCGCACCGAAACCGTTCTCCATTGCCGAAGGCCGCGAGGCCGAAACAGACAAGGATACCGCGAGTGCCTCGGAGACTCTGCCTAAATGTGCCCGCATCATCACCCGCAGCAAATACGCGATCAGCGAAATTGCAGTACCCTTTGCCGGTCACGACATCGCGTTTTTGACGAACTCTATTTCGGGCAGACTTGAGCATCCTGATGCATACGAGATCTATCTTGTCGGCGCCGATGCGGCCAAGGAAACTCCTGCGAGGCAATTGACCCACAATGAAGCACTCGAACATGAGCTGCATTGGAGCCATGACGGAAAGCGATTGTACTTCGGTGTGTTCGCCGATAGTGGCAGTCTTGAAGGCAAATACAAGGATGTTCAAGGACGGCTTTATGTTCTTGATGTTCGTAGCGCTAACGTTCGCCGTCTCGGAACGGACTTCAATGGCTCCTGGGCCGACTACACCTGCACCGCTGATGACAAAATGTACGGCCTGGGGCAGCTCGGTACCGAGATCCAAGCTTACTCAATTGGCGAAGCTCGCGCCGAGAAACTGGACGGGCGCTCAGGAACCTACGGAGGATTGACGGCCGCCGAGCACAGCCCTCGGATATTGTTTTTCCACTCAGCCATCGGCGAGCCGACCGAGGTCTATTTGGCGGAAGACGTCTCCCATCTTGCGTCTGCCAAAGCCATCACCCGGCTGAACACTCTTTTCACGCAGCGCGAGCTTCCTCAATGGAAGGCGTATCGCTGGATGGCTGACGATGGGAAATCAATTGAGGGAGTTTTGCTCTACCCGCCCAACAGGTTCAACGGCAAGCGTCTTCGCATGTTGACGCTCATCCATGGCGGTCCCGCTGACGCAGACGGCAATCAATTCGGAGCGGATTGGTACAACTGGGCATCACTCGCTGCCGCAAACGGCTGGCTGGTTTTCGAGCCGAATTACCGTGGATCGTCCGGCTACGGAGACGACTTTATGACCCAAATCTCGCCTCACATAGTCTCGCGCCCGGGCAAAGACATTCTGGCGGGCGTAGATGCACTGGTCAAGGATGGAATAGCTGACCCGGAACATCTTGCAATAGGCGGATACAGCTATGGCGGCTATATGACGAATTGGCTGATCACGCAGACGACACGTTTCCGCTCCGCTGTCTCAGGCGCCGGAGCTGTCGAGCACGCAGCCAACTGGGGTAATGATGATGAGACGTTCGACGATGCTTGGTATCTGGGCGGAACTCCCTGGCAGAAGCCTGAAATCTACGAGCAAGAAGCTGCGCTTTTCCAATTCGATAAGGTGAAGACGCCCGTTCACGACGTGATCGGTTCAGATGACATCCGCGTAAGCGCATCCGAAGGATATCTGCTGGAGCGAGCGCTCGATGCGCTTAAAATTCCTCACGCGCTCCTCGTGTTTCCGGGAGAAGGTCACGGACTGGGCAAGAATCCCTGGCACGGCTACATCAAAGTGCGAGAAGAGCTCAAGTGGCTGGAAGAGTACGACAAGAGCCAATCGGCTCCGATTCAGTAATCCCAGAGAGGCATGGACTGACACTCCGTCATGAACTTCCATGACCGGGCAAGCTCGCGGGAACGCGTGCGTTCCGGACGTACTCCAAGCACCTGGAACGTTGTGCCGCTGCGGCGAAACCTCGAACCGATCCTTGGAGCCTCGATTCGGGCAGCGCCATAGAACACGAACACGCGAGGAGATGAAGCACCTGGCGTGACCGCCAGATTCGCTTTTGCTAGACCGGGTACAGGCCACAAGCCCTTTTGCATATAGACTTAACGTCCAAACGGACGTTTAACTTTCTCAGAATATTCCGGTGGAGAATACCCTAGCCGCTTGGCTGTGGTTTCGCCTCCCGCGCTGCGTTAAGATCTGAGTGGTTATCGCAACTCGCAAAATCGAATAAACAACATGGCTACAACTGTGAGTGGCGCTCGTGAAACTCGGCCCGTGCGCCTTTGGGACTCAACAAACGGCCAAAAGGTCGTCATGGCTGTTACAGGCGCGGTTCTCCTTGTGTTCGTAATCGCACACATGCTGGGGAATTTGCAGGTTTTCGAAGGCCCTGACAAACTCAATGCTTATGGCCGGTTCCTGCACGATGTCCCTGAAATTCTATGGGCGGTCCGCGTAGCGCTGTTCGTTTCCGTGATCCTACATATCTGGTCGTCGGTTAAACTTGCCGCGCGCAAGATAAAAGCCCGGCCCGTCGGTTACGCAAAAAAGGAAAACATCGCGTCGACTTATGCCTCGCGCACCATGTATTGGAGCGGGCCCATCATTCTGGCGTTCGTCATCTATCACCTGCTCCATCTAACGGCCGGTGTAGTGCATCCAGGGTTCGACTTCATTGAAGGCGACGTCTATCACAATGTGGTTGCCGGTTTTCAGGTCTGGTATGTGTCCGCCTGGTACATCTTCTGCATGATCCTTCTTGGACTCCACATACGTCATGGTGCCTGGAGCATGTTCCAGTCGGTTGGCATTAATCACCCGCGGCACACTCCGATTCTCCAAAAAACGGCTGCAGTGTTGGCACTCGCAATTGTGCTCGGCTATGTTTCGATTCCTTTGAGCATCATTTTGGGCTTGGTGAAGTGATGCAACTCAACGCGAAAATTCCCTCCGGTCCGATTGAAGATGCGTGGGACAACGCGCGGTTCGACATGAAACTGGTCAACCCAGCGAATAAGCGCAAGCATTCGATCATCGTTGTTGGATCAGGTCTTGCTGGCGCTTCTGCCGCGGCTACGCTCGGTGAGCTCGGTTACAGAGTCAGTTGCTTTTGCTTTCAGGATTCTCCGCGCCGTGCTCACTCGATTGCGGCGCAGGGTGGTATCAACGCCGCAAAAAATTATCAGAACGACGGAGACAGCATCTACCGCCTTTTTTATGACACTGTAAAGGGCGGAGATTTTCGTTCACGTGAAGCGAACGTCTATCGCTTGGCAGAGATAAGCGTGAACATCATCGATCAGTGTGTTGCGCAAGGCGTGCCGTTCGCTCGCGAATATGGCGGAACACTGGCGAATCGATCGTTCGGCGGCGCCCAAGTGTCCCGGACGTTTTATGCGCGTGGGCAGACTGGGCAGCAGCTGCTGCTCGGCGCTTACCAGGCACTGGAGCGACAAGTGCAAGCCGGAACCCTCTCCATGTATCCGCGTACCGAGATGCTTGACCTTATCGTCATCGATGACCACGCCCGCGGTATTGTCACGCGCAATCTCGTCACGGGCGAGATCGGCACCCATCTCGCAGATGCCGTCATTCTCGCGACCGGCGGTTACGGTAACGTCTACTATCTATCGACAAACGCCAAGGGCTCGAACGTAACGGCTATATGGCGCGCGCACAAACGCGGTGCGCTTTTTGCTAATCCGTGCTTTACCCAGATTCACCCGACGTGCATTCCCGTTTCAGGTGAATATCAGTCGAAGCTCACTCTGATGAGCGAATCGCTGCGCAACGATGGCCGTATCTGGGTGCCCAAGAGAAACGGGGATAAACGCCCGCCGAATGAAATCCCGGAAGACGAACGTGATTACTACCTGGAGCGCCGGTACCCGAGCTTTGGCAATCTCGTGCCGCGCGACGTCGCATCTCGTAACGCAAAATACGTCTGCGATGAAGGTCGTGGCGTTGGCCCCACTGGCCGGGGTGTTTACCTGGACTTCTCTGATTCCATCAAGCGCCTCAGCCGGCACACCATCGAAGAGCGCTACGGCAATCTCTTCGATATGTACCAGCGGATCACGGGCGAAGATCCTTATCAGGTTCCAATGCGCATCTATCCCGCTATTCATTACACGATGGGTGGCTTGTGGGTCGATTACAACCTGATGAGCACCATCCCCGGACTCTTTGTGCTCGGGGAGGCGAACTTCTCAGATCACGGGGCGAATCGCTTGGGTGCAAGTGCGCTGATGCAGGGTTTGTCAGACGGCTACTTTATCGTTCCTTACTCGATTGGAGACTATCTCGCCACCAACAAGCTTGAGAAACCAGACACATCGGATCCCGAAATTCGCAATGCGGTTGCATGTGTTCATCAGACGGTCGAGAAATTGCTTTCCATCAAGGGCCGGCGCACCGTTGACTCGTTCCATCGTGAGCTCGGCAAAATCGTCTGGGAGTATTGCGGGATGTCGCGCACTGCTCCAGGTCTTGAAAGGGCCATCGAAGAGATTCGTGAACTGCGTGATGAATATTGGCAAAATGTGAGGGTGCCGGGTACGGGCGGCGATTTCAACCAGAGTCTCGAGAAGGCGGGACGTGTTGCGGATTTCTTCGAGCTCGCCGAGTTGATGTGCATAGACGCCCTCGAGCGCAATGAATCCTGCGGCGGCCATTTCCGTGAAGAATATCAAACGTCCGAGGGAGAAGCGCTACGAGACGATGAGCACTACTCCTATGTTGCGGCATGGAATTATCGAGGCTACGGAAACCGGCCTGATCTGATTAAAGAGCCGCTCGAGTTCCAATACGTTCATCCGACCCAGAGGAGCTACAAGTAAATGCGAGTCACGCTCAGAATCTGGCGTCAGCAGACCCGCAGCGCAGCCGGGAAGTTTGTGAATTATCCGGTGGACAATGTGAACCCCGACATGTCGATGCTGGAATGCCTCGATGTGCTGAACGAATCCTTGATCGAAAGAGGCGAAGATCCTGTCGCATTCGAACACGACTGCCGCGAAGGCATTTGCGGTTCATGTGGATTCATGATCAACGGAATTGCACATGGCCCGCTCCGGGCAACTACGGTGTGCCAACTTACCATGCGCCATTTCAAAGATGGCCAGGAGTTAGTGCTTGAACCTTGGCGAGCGAGGGCGTTTCCGCTGATCAAGGATCTGGTTGTGGATCGGCGCTCGTTCGATCGCATTATTGCCGCTGGCGGTTATATTTCAGTCTCAACCGGAAGCGCTCCGGACGGAAACTCGATTCTGGTGTCGAAAGAATCCGCTGATCGAGCAATGGATGCGGCAGCTTGTATTGCTTGCGGAGCGTGTGTTGCTGCTTGTCCGAACGCCTCGGCAGCCCTGTTCACGGGCGCAAAAATCGCCCATCTGGGCACCTTGCCGCAGGGCAAACCGGAGCGGGATATTCGCGCCATTCGTATGGTAACGCAGATGAATGACGAAGGATTAGGCGGCTGCAGCAATATTAGCGAATGCACGGCTGTGTGCCCAAAAGAGATCCCGCTCGAAGTGATCGCTGCGATGAATCGCGATTATCTCCGTGGAAGCTGGCATCAACGCGACAACTTGGTCACCACGACTCGTCCCTTCACAGAATGGAGCACCGGATCGAAATTGCAAATCGATCCGCACGCAGGCAATTAATCCGCAATCGTCATTGTCGGCCGCTGCTTCTGCTTGCTCGCTTCAGCGCTTTCGACGATTGTTCGGGCGAGCTGCTCGAATCTTGTGACCTGCGCGTTCGGCTCCTTTAAAATCGCGATCGGCTGCCCGGAATCTCCGCCTTCGCGAGTCTTCGGATCCAACGGGATCTCAGCCAGTAACGGAACTTTCATCAATTCAGCCGTCCTTGCTCCGCCACCTTTGCCGAAAACATAAATCTTTTCGCCATTGTGCTCCAGGTAGCTCATATTCTCGACTATGCCGAGCACCTGCTCTCGAACTTGCTCAAACATGTGCACGGCCTTTCGTGCATCTTCGAGCGAGACATCAGATGGTGTCGTGACCACTACAGCTCCGGTTAAGGGCGTCGTCTGAATAAGCGTAAGTTGCACGTCGCCAGTTCCCGGCGGAAGGTCGATCACGAGGTAGTCCAGATTACCCCAGTCAACATTGCGAAGGAATTGTTGAATAACGCTGTTGAGCATAGGGCCACGCCACACAAGCGGCTTATCACCTGGGTTCAAAAATCCCATCGACATAAGAGTGATGCCGTGCGCCTTTAAAGGCTGGATGCGCTGGCCAACGGCGTGCGGCGTATCACGAACACCCATCATCAGCGGCACATTAGGACCGTACACATCTGCATCCATCAGACCTACCGCATAACCGAGCTTCGCCAGACTGATCGCTAGATTTACGGCCACTGTGCTCTTACCGACACCGCCCTTCCCCGAACCGATTGCAATGATGTTCTGAACGCCTGGAATCGGCAACTTCGGCTGTTCACCGGGAGCGTGTGGACCCATACCTCACGCTAACATCAGGCTGGGTTGTGCTCTCAAATCGAATCCGGCAAATTCTCGCCGCTCAAACTTTGGAAAAGCAGCCGCGGCAATCATAGCCGCGTTATCAGTTGCAAGCCCGCGCGAAGGAAAGTAGATAGGTAGACCGCTTTCGCGCCTGGCGCGCTCGCGCAAACCCGCATTACAAGCTACGCCACCAGACACGATCACAGACTCCGCGCCAATCTGTTCGGCTGAGGTGATTAGACGGCGAAGCAGTTCTTCGATCACTGTGTACTGAAAACTTGCAATCAGATCCAGAGTTGCTTTCGGGGTATTTGATAGAAGTTCGTCGAATGTAGGCCCGCTGCAAAGCTACGGCGCTTCTCGATTTCATCTTTAATGTCGTGCTGTTGCGTCCACCGCAACACGCCAGTCTTCAGTCCACTAAAGCTGAAATCAAGTTCGTTTCCTTTCATTCGTGCCAGAGTGAATCTCACCGCGCTTGGGTTCCCATATGCCGCGAGCCGGTCCATTACCGGTCCTCCCTGGATACTCAAACCCCAGCAGCTTCGCCACCTTGTCATAGGCCTCTCCGGCGGCATCGTCACGGGTTTTGCCGAGCAAACGATAGTTTCCGAGTTCGCGAACTTCAAACAGATGGGTATGACCACCGCTGACCACAAGCGCCAGGGCAGGGAATTGAATCTGCGGGTTTTCCAAAATTACCGAATGAATATGACCCTCGACATGATTGACGGCAATAAGAGGAATGCCTCGTGCAAAGCAGAGCGCCTTTGCGTATGTCACGCCTACTAGCAATGAACCGACTAAGCCTGGTCCCGCCGTAACAGCGATCGCGCTTAAACCTTCGAGGCCGACGTCTGCCTCTTCGAGCGCGCTCCGAACGACCGGAACGATTGCCCTGAGATGCTCGCGCGACGCGAGTTCGGGTACAACACCACCATATTTGGCGTGAGTGTCGAGCTGCGATGCGACGATGTTTGACCGAATGCGGCTTCCGTCTTCGACGACGGCGGCTGCGGTCTCGTCGCATGAGCTTTCGATTCCTAAAATAAGGGTTTGCAAGTCTCTGATTTCCATTATGAGTTGCCCGAAGAGCTAATCGCACAGGAGCCACTTTCGGAACGTGGCGGCTCTCGCATGCTGGTTATCTCACGCGAAAAACGCTCTTTCCACGACGACCTGTTCAGAAATTTCACCGAATACATCCGGCCAGGCGACTGCCTGGTTCTGAATGATAGCCGGGTGTTCCCGGCAAGATTACACGGCCGCAGGCATACCGCTTCGGAGCGGAAATAGAGGTCTTCCTGACCCGCGCTCTGAATGAAGAGGAGACTGTCTGGACCGCACTGGTAAGGCCCGGAAAACGCGTGCGAATCGGAGATGTAATCATCTTCAATGAAAGGCTTCGTGCCGAGGTGCTGTCGCAAGGAGAATTCGGAGAACGGACTTTGCGGTTCTTCGCCGACGGGTCAGATCGCTGAACTGCTGGAGAACTTGGGGGTAGTCCCCCTGCCGCCTTATATCCGTCGCGTGCCAAACGCCAATGATCGGGAACGCTATCAAACGGTATTCGCTGAAAGACGCGGATCGATCGCGGCGCCCACCGCTGGTCTGCACTTTACACCCGAAATGCTTGGAGCTTGCCGCACGGCTGGCGCAGAGATTGCCTACGTCACTCTTACACGTCGGGCTTGGAACGTTCGCACCTTTGCGCGAAAAAAACCTGGGTGATGTTCGTTTGCATGACGGAATCCTTCGAAATCTCCGCTTCAAACGCCGCGAAGATGGAGCGAGCGAAACGGCGGTTTTGCGTGGGAACCACAAGCGTGCGAACCGTAGAAACAGCGCTGCTTCGTGGGGGCTTCAAAGCGCTTCAGGGAGAGACGGATCTGTTTATCTGTCCAGGTTTCCGTTTCCGCGGGACGGGCGCGATGCTTACGAATTTTCACTTGCCGCAATCGAGTCTGTTGATGCTTGTGTGTGCTTTTGCGGGTCCGGAACTCACACTCGCCGCGTATCGACATGCAGTGGCTGAGCGATATCGTTTCTATTCCTATGGCGATTGCATGCTCATCGAATAGTAGGACCAGTAATTGCAGCTGCCGAAAATATTTTTCGTAAGAGCGGAGGCCGTCTTCGACATACTCCCGTAAAGCCCTCAAGCCATCGTGTATCGCCCTCGGATCATATAGTAATTGCCGTCCGACACGCGCGATGTCGAGCACGTCATCGACATTCGCCTTCCAGTGCTCAGGCGCCCAATCAATAGCATTCGAGACGACTGATGGAACGCACTCTGCCACTCCGTCAGCGGTCACCATATTGAACGATTCCGTATAGCTCGGCTGTAACAGCAGATGCATGAAACCTACAGCTTTTCTGAATTTTGGCCACGGCTGCCAGCCATTTGTGACGAGTCTCACGTGCGGCAAACCGCGAAGCATTTCCTGTACCGCTCCAAGCACTGCGTCTCCGCCGGCCTCCGTCCGGCCCGATGATACCCAAAGTTCTAACTGAACACGTAAGCTTTGCGAGATTTCGAGCGCCGCTCCAGCGGCACTCATCAGATTTTTGAGTGGTCGAGTAGCTCCGAAAACACCGATTCGCAGCGTGCCATCCGTGAACGGAGGTCGTTGCCAAACAGCATCTGCGTCCAGAGAATAGAGGTTAGGAAGATACGCACAGGGAGCGCCGAATGTCGCGCGCACCCAATGACAAAACCGGCGGCTGTTACCTGCCAGATGGATGTTCTGGGTGCCGAGCTCGAGTTCCATGGTTTCTCGTATCAACTTCACGCCATTTCGATCGGCCTGCAGAAAACCTACGTTAGAGTGGCAGTTCACTGCGAAATGCGTTTTGGGAAAATCGCTCGATAGCGATTGCAATTCCACGCTCGGGATCCAAGGCGCTGAAACGATAATTTGCTTCACCGGCCTAGCTTCGAGCCGCGTGCGAAGATCAGCCGGCGCTGAGGACGGGCCAAACGTGAGCCTTGATGCCAGCACGCCGAAGCACTTTCGCGGTGTTGATGGCCGCAACGCCAAGACCAATGTGGCTGATATGCCTGTTTGCGGCGAAATTCTTATAAGCTAGCACGACGTTCATTATTGGGCTTTTCTCCACTAATCGTCGGTCTCCAGGATTCACGAGTGGCGAGTGCGCCGCATTACGATTTACGAGCTAAGAAGCTGATTCAGTGAGAGAAAGATTTTTGCAGAAATCTGTGACGATTGTGCAGGATGCAACGCGGTGTGCGGCTCGAAAGGGCGACTATCTACGCCGCGTTTCAAGCAGATCTTCGGCCACAACTGGCATGCCGGGCTCCATGTCCGCATGTGAATTGACGTTGTATCGCGCTCGTGCTGCGAACAGCTTCTCCACTTCTTCGCGGGGAAGGGGCCGTGCCCCGCCTAGCATCTCGGCGACAAACGTGATTCGTGCGAAATGTTCCACGATTTCCATGCGAAAGAACGCCTGCCACACATCGGGGCCATAACAAGTACAGCCATGATTTTCAAGCAGCAACGCATCGTAATGGGGAATAAGGGGAATCATACCCGCGGAGAGCGCCGGTGTTCCGGGCAGACCGTAGGGTGCCAGCGGCACAGCGCCAAGTTGAATGATCACTTCCGGCAATAATGCTTTATCAAGTGCGCGGCCTGCCGCAGCAAATCCCGTTGCAACCGGGGGATGCGCATGGACGACGGAACACACATCCGGCCGGAGCGAATAAATCGTGCTATGCATCGCAATTTCGCTTGTGCGTTCCCGATGCCCATTCACCTTATTGCCCGCCAGGTCGCAGATGATCAGGTCTTCAGTCCCGCACATCCCCTTGCTAATCGCTGTCGGGGTGCACAGAATGTGGTCTTCGTTGAGCCGAACGCTCACGTTGCCATCGTTCGCCGCCACCCACCCCTTTTCATAGATGAGCCGGCAAACGCGAATAATGTCTTCGCGATATTCCTGCTCGGATTTACTCATGCAAACCATCGATTTTAACAGGCTAAGTATCTCACGACCGCTACAATTAAGACCGTGGAAAAGCGGCGCATGTGTCCGAACTGCCGGGCCTTTATAAGCACGAAAGATCGTGTTTGCCCCTACTGCGGTGTTCAACTCGGGCCACGTGCCATCGATCTTCGGGCCACTCAACTTGCTAGCTCATTTGTTCCTCAAGCTAACCTGACGAGCATCATTTTCTTAATTATCAATGCTGCGTTCTTCATTGCCGAACTCATTGCGAATTACCGTCTGACCGGGGCATCACCAGCCAGCGGCGTGAGTTCTCAAGTCTTACTGCTATTTGGTGCGAAGTATGCCCCCGCCATCCACGGCGGACAGTGGTGGCGGTTAATCACCGCTGGCTTTTTGCATGCCGGCTTTTTTCATATTGCAATGAACTCCTGGGCACTGTGGATCCTCGTCAGTGAAGTGGAGCAGTTTTACGGAACAAGTCGCCTTGTCGTCGCGTATGTGTTTTCCACTTTTGCTGGATTCCTGCTAAGCCTGCTTTGGTCGCGATCGCTATCTTTGGGAGCGTCGGCCGCCTGTTATGGTCTGATCGGTATCATGCTCGCTATGGGTTTGCGCCGCAACGACCCGCTCGCTCAGTCTATACGCGCTTACTATCGCCAATGGGTCGTCTTTGGTCTCTTGCTCAGTCTTTTGCCAGGCGTAGATATCGCCGCGCACATCGGTGGGTTGGCGGGAGGGTTTCTGATTGGGTTGGTCGGAGGTCTGCCGGGACTTCCGAACAGTCCACGGGAACTGGTCTGGAAAATACTAGCTGGGCTAGCAATCGCGATTACTCTGTTTGCCTTTTGGCAAGATTACATTTCCTATCACCTCTTCCTGCGACAAGTTTTGGGCAATACGTGAGACCGTAATCAGAAGGCAGAGTCAGCTTGAACAGTCCGTGGATCGAGTGTGTCCCCAACTTCTCAGAAGGCCGGGATGCTTCCCGTGTAGATGCGCTTGAACGCGCTTTGTCGGGCGTGCCAGGAACGCTCGTTCTCCACCGGACCAGCGACCCCGACCATAATCGAAGTGTCATCACGTTCGTCGCCCGGAGTGAAACCGTAGTTGAAGCTGCAGTTCGCCTCGCGGGAAAAGCCGCCGAACTCATCGACCTGAACCACCATCGCGGCGTTCATCCCCGACTTGGTGCGCTCGATGTCCTGCCTTTCGTTCCCTTGAGCGGAGCCACGCTGGACCAATGCGTTGCTCTTGCCCATGAAGCCGGCGCACGAATATGGAACGAACTTGGAATCCCTGTATACTTCTACGAGGCAGCTGCACTTCGACGGGACCGCGTGAAACTAGAGAATGTCCGCCGCGGCCAATTCGAGGGCCTGAGGGACGGCGGTTCTAAGGGACGAATCAAAGCGTCCCGACCTGGGTGGCCCCGCACTGCATCCAACTGCAGGCGCTGTAATTGTGGGGGCTCGTAAAATCCTTATAGCGTATAACATCAATCTGAAATCCGCCAATCTCGAAATCGCAAAATCTATCGCGAAACGCATCAGAGCAAGCGATGGCGGCTTTTCCTCAGTGAAGGCGCTGGGCTTGCCACTTGCATCTCGTGGACTCGTTCAAGTTGCAATAAACTTTACCGATTTCGAGCGAACACCCGTGCACGTCGTGTACTCGGAAGTTTGCCGTCTCGCAGCCGAGCAAGGCGTCGAAATCGAAGAAAGCGAGCTGATCGGACTCATGCCTCGAAAGGCGGTCGAGATGGCTGCCGCCAGTATGCTCAAGCTCTCCCACTTCGAGTCGCAGCGCGTCATTGAGAATCGTATTGACACCCTCGCTTCGCCTCGCACGCTTTCATGAGAAAATCTGCTAGCATAGGGACCCTGATACAACATGCGCCGCGTCCTGGCGAGGTGTACGGTTCTCACGTTCTGCGTCTCCTCTGTTCTTTGCATTGCAGACTCAGACGATGGAATCGCGGCTTACAAGGCTGGCGATTATCAGACTGCAATCCCGCTCCTCGAAGCCGCCGCCGCTAAGACTCCAAAGGACCCGGCGATTCGCGCGGCGTTGCTTTCCGCACTGGTATATGAGGGAAAAATTGAAGAGGCATCAGACGAAACTGATTCCGATGCCGCCGAGTTCCCAAACTCACCAGAGGTGATCGCTGCGCGTGGTGAGTTTGCCTATTACATGGGCGACATGCCCGAAGCAGAGAAACTGTTCAAAGCCGCTGCAAAGCTGAAGGACCAGACGCCACGAGCATATTACGGCTTGTATCGCCTGTTCTACGCAGCCTCGATGCACCACACCGCTCGGCTATTGCTCATGCGGGCTCAGGAGATTGATCCCGATGACGCACTTATCACTCGAGCGTGGCTGCGATATTTAGTGCCGGAAACACGCAAACAAGTCGAGGATACGTTTATCGCCGCCCATCCCTGGTTCTACAAGCATCTCGCACGCGATCGAGACACTGGCTCTGAGGTTGAACGCGAGCTAAATAAGCGGAAAATATTCGAGCTTGATGGAGAACGCACTGAAACCACCCTGCGTCTGTTTCCCATCATGTATGACGCGAACCGGATACGGGGTTACGGTCTGCAGTTCAGAATTAACGGCGGCCGTTCCGTTGCGAATGCTTTTCGATACCGGCACGAGCGGTATTCTAGTCCGGCAGAGTGCGGTTGATAAGGCGGAATTGGATCATCTGGGCTCGGGTGAAGCTTGGGGCGCTGGCGATGCCGCTCCGAGAAAAACCTTCGGTTCCGTAGCCAATACCTTGAGATCGGGTCGTTGAAATACAAAACTTGCCTGATCCAAGCGACTGAGGGCAAGAAGCGCATCGCAGGTGATGATGACGGGCTCATCGGCCCTGATGTTTTGTCCGATTACATCATCCAAATCGATTTTCAAGAAAGGTCTGCTCCATCTCACTCCTCAGCCTGCCCGAGCCCCGAATCCACGGGGTTATGACCGCGTCATTGGTCCAGACGAGAAAGACTTTACTCCTGTCTTCCGCCTGGGGCACCGGCTGTTTGTATCGACGGTCTTGAATGGCAAGAGCCGGGGCTTATTTCTGATTGATACGGGTGCCGCGCTGCCGACTGTTGACTCGACTTTTGCTCGATTATCAACTAAGATTCGGGGCAATGAGTACATGCATGTGAAAGGAATATCGGGCGAAGTCAAAGATGTTTTCGAAGCCGACAAAGCCGTAATCGATTTCGCCGGCTATAGGCAAAGAAACATAGGCCTGACCGCCTTCAATCTGAACAATTCACCTGAGCACGAAGAGGTCCGCATGTCCGGCGTTCTCGGTTTCCCCGTCCTCGCTCTGTTTCGCCTCACGATCGATTACCGCAATGGGCTCGTAAAATTCGATTACATCTACAGCGATAGCCGGGAGAGTCTGCAGCGCGTCCGTATTATGAGGTTATGGCCACGACCACTCTTCCTTCTGAACCGCAGGTGACCTCTTCGCTTGAAGAGATAATGACGCTCGAGCGAGCCTATCTGCTGCAGAGCTATGCGCGCTATCCTTTAGCTCTTCATCGGGGAAAGCGCTGCTATGTCTATGATGTCGACGGTAAGCGCTATCTCGATCTGATCAGCGGCATCGGCGTGAATTCGCTCGGCCATGCACATCCGCGGATCACGAAAGTAATTCGCCAACAAGCAGCGCTCTTGCTCCACACATCGAATCTCTACTATCACGAGTACCAGGGCCGCTTGGCAGAACGTCTCGCTAAAGTCAGTGGACTCACGCGCAGCTTCTTCTGCAACTCCGGAACCGAAGCGATGGAAGGCGCGCTCAAGATGATTCGTGCGCACGGCAACTCAATCAGCCGCGACAAGCACGAGGTCGTCTCGCTTGAAGGCTCTTTCCATGGCCGAACACTAGGCGCGATTTCGATTACCGGCCAACCCAAATACCGCAAGGATTTTGAGCCATTACTTCCCGGAACGCGTTTCGTTCCCAGAAACGATTGTGAAGCGCTGGAAGCGACTGTAACTGAAAAGACTGCAGGCATCGCGCTCGAGTTCATTCAGGGCGAAGGCGGCATTTATCCCGTTTCTGAGCCGTTCGTTCGAAAAGCTCACGAACTGGCTGACAAATACGACGCCTTGGTCGTGTTTGACGAGATTCAGTGCGGTGTAGGCCGCCCCGGTACCTACTTTGCCTATCAACTGCTGGATCCTGTGGTAATGCCTGACATCGTGATCGCGGCCAAGCCAATGGCTTGTGGTATCCCTCTCGGAGTCATAATCGCCAATGAGAAGGCAGCCTCCACTATCAGGTCTGGCATGCACGGCTCCACGTACGGTGGAGGGCCGCTTGCCTGTCGAGTAGCTCTCGAGTTTTTTGATATTCTCGAAGAACTCCTGCCTTCCATCAATGCCGTTGGCGCCTACTTTCGCATGAGGTTAACGGAGCTGATGCAGAGGTTCACGTTTCTCAAAGAAATCCGCGGTCAAGGACTCATGATTGGCCTCGAGCTAAGCGTTTCCCTGCAAACAGCTCGTTCTCGACGGCATTCAGAGGGGTCTTCTCTTCAATTGCACCCACGACACCGTGCTTCGTTTCCTGCCGCCATACATTCTGTCAGAGCAGGATGTTGACCGCGCGATCACAATTCTGACGAAGATCTTCAAAAAAGCGAAACCGCCGCAGTCGTGATAGAGCCTCTCGGGGATCAGGCCCGTCGCAATTGAGGACATGGTCGAACAGGATTGGAGTGCCGTCCGCACCATATATTTGGAAGGAATCGCCACTGGCCACGCCACATTTGAAAAGTCCGCGCCCGATTGGACGACGTGGGATTCCGCCCATCTTCGGTCCTGCAGATTGGTGGCACGCTCCGGCTCTGAGACTCCTAGGATGGGCAGCGCTCAGCCCGGTTTCAAATAGATGCGTGTACGGAGGAGTCGCCGAAGTGAGTATCTATGTCGCGGTTCGTGCGCGTGGCCGGAAAATCGGGTCGAAGTTGCTGGACGCCTTGGTTCAGGCGTCCGAACGCAATGCTATATGGACGCTTCAAGCGGGAATCTTCCCGGAAAACGTGGCCAGCATCGAACTTCATAAACGCGCAGGTTTTCGAATTGTCGGGACACGGGAGCGACTCGGCTGCATGGACGGACGATGGCGCGACGTCATACTGATGGAGCGGAGAAGCGCTATCGCCGGCGTATAGCCGCTCACCAACTCCCGCTACAGCAACTCATCGCGTTTTTTCGCTTCCAGAGTTTTGACGAGCTTACTCACGTCTTGACCCTTACCGCGATTCGCGATTAACAGCGCATCTGGTGTGTCTACAACGATCAAATCGTCGACACCGAGAAGAGCCACTGTCTTGTCCGCGTCTACATAGTTCCCATGGCTAGTTTGCGAAAGCAACTCGCCACGGCACGCATTTCCATCGGCGTCCTTCTCGGCGAGCTCATAAACCGCTTCCCAGCTTCCAACATCATTCCAGCCGATGTCGTCTACCGCAATGCCCGAAATTTCTTCGGCCTTTTCGATCAGCGCATAGTCCACTGAGACGTTATCGCAAAGCGGATATGCGACGCGCAATTTGGCCATGAATCCTTTGCCGCGAAATGAGGGAAGGCCGGCCAGGAGCGTGGCTGTTTTCGGCTGATGATGGCGGATGAGCTCCAGAACTGTCGAAGCGCGCCAGAAAAACATCCCCGCATTCCAGAAGAAATTGCCGCGCTTCACAAATTTTTTAGCCGTCTCCAGATCGGGCTTCTCGCGAAAACTTGCAACAGGCAACGGATCTATATCGCCTGCCGTGACGTTTCGCGGGAATTCGATATAACCGTATCCCGTCTCTGGCCAACGCGGCTGGATTCCAAGCACGACAACGCCGCCTCGTTCCGCCGCTCGAAATGCAGACTTCACAAATCTTCGAAATCGCTCTTCCTTGAGAATGACGTGATCTGCCGGGAACACACCGATGACCGCATCGGGATCAATTTCCGCCAGAATGTGAGCGGCGAGCGCGATGCAAGGTGCGGTGTTGCGCTGGGCTGGCTCCGCAATCACCTGGGCGCGGGACACCTCCGGTAACTGTTTCCGGATCTCCTTCTGCAGAAGATCGTTTGTAATTACCCATACATTCTCCGGCGGAACAACGCCTTTCAACCGGTCGAGCGTCTGTTGAATCAGAGTACGCTCTCCAAAAAAACGAAGTACCTGCTTCGCATTTCTCTTTCGGCTTCGCGGCCAAAACCGCGTGCCACGCCCGCCAGCCATAATGAGCGCCTAGTGGTGATTCGCCATAGATGTACCAGTGTATGGCTGATCGGATTGCGCGAAAGCTAGTTGAAGATAGCGGAGCTGAGCTAGTAACTTGCCGCAGACCCTGCATTGACGGGCAGTGGCCGCTTCAGGCAGCTCAGAATCCGGAAATCCGCGAATGATACGTAGCGTACGCTTCCAACGTGTCCGCGTGAAGAAATGCTCACCCAGATCGACAAAGTGCGCCACCAACGAGTTCACGGACGACCCTGCGAGATCTTCGGTTGTCGCTTCGTACGACCAGTAAATCAAAAGCGGTTTCCCAATGATGTTGTCTCGCGGGACAAAGCCCCAGTAGCGGCTATCGAGCGAATTGTCCCGGTTGTCGCCCATCGCGAAGTAGCTATTGGGGGGTACCACAACTTCGCCATTGATGACATGATGCTCCAGCATGTCACGCTGTAATTGATCCTGCAGACGATCACCGAACTGCGAAGGCTCGCCAGGGAAATTGTCGCGGTATGGTTCGTAGGGGAATTTGTGATACACATACGGCTCGTTGAGCCTAACACCATTTCTGTATATAACCCGGTTCACCATTTTCAGGTGATCGCCAGGCACACCAATTACGCGTTTGACGAAGGTCTGAGAGATATCGGCCGGATACCGGAACACAATGATGTCACCATGCTTAGGCTCCTCGTAAGGGAGCAGATATTTGCTGATGGTTCCCTCGGGCGAGTATGCCAGCTTGTCTACTAGCAGGTGGTCGCCAATCAACAGCGTGTCTTCCATGGAGCCGGTCGGGATGACAAACGCCTGCACCAAGGTTGTCGTCCCGAACAAAAGCAGCAGTATAGTGACAGTCCATTCAGCTATGCCATTTCGTGCTGCCTCGTGCTTAGCTTGTGCTGTGTGATCCGGCTTCGTTGCCTTAACGGTCGCTGTCTCTTGTGCCATGTACTCCCTTAAGAGATCAAAATTCCATTGTATCTTTTGCGAGTGTCAGGTGTTCTCGCGGTAGCCTGAAGCTATATCCTGCGCTGAGGTCGAAGGAAATGAAATCTGGTAATTTGAACAATTTTGCTTATCGTTTGCGCCTAGCATTGCTATTGTCGATCGCGGCAGTCTGCTTCACCGCTGCATGCCGCACGAGGTCCGCTAACGATGGCGCCCTTGCCACCCACATCAAAGCCAATCTCTTCTCCGATCCCACGACGAAATCCGCCAACGTGAATGTTGCTGTGAAGGACGGCGTCGTTACGCTCACCGGGGATGTTCCAAGCTCGGATGTCGAGCTTCAAGCCATGAAAATCGCAAACAGCACGGCTGGAGTGAAGAGAGTGGATGACCAGATGAAGGTCAACACCGCGCTAGCGGTGAATCAATCCGTACCCGAAAATTCACAGGCGCAACCATCGCCCGCTTCAAGCCCGGAATCACCAACCGGACCCACCTCGCCCGCTCCCGCGCCTCAGCCGCCAGCATCACAGACGCCAATGACTCCGGCTCCTCAGCCACCAGCATCACAGACGCCAGTGACTCCCGCTCCGACACCGCCCTCTGCGCCCGCACCCGAAACCCCTCCTGAACCTGTGAAGATGACGATCCCTGCTGGTGAACATGTGACCGTGCGCATGATTGATTCCATAGACTCCGACCGCAATGTGGAGGGGCAAGTTTTCAGGGCATCTCTGGTTTCGCCGCTTACATCACGTGGGCGCGTGGTCGTACCAGCCGGAATGACCGTTATGGTCGAGCTCACGCGAGCAAACAATGCGGGCCGTATTAAAGGACGAAGTGAGCTCGAAATACGGCTATCCAAACTGGAGTACCACGGCCGCAGCTATCCGCTAGCGAGTAGCTTGTACGAAGAACAAGGCAAGGGACGCGGCCAGCAGACCGCCAAACGTACCGGAATTGGCGCTGTTGCGGGAGCAGTAATTGGTGCCATTGCTGGCGGTGGCAAAGGCGCAGCAATAGGGTCGGCGGTTGGCGGAGGTGGCGCTGCGGGATACCAGCTATTTACTCACGGCGAGAAAGTGAAGATACCGTCCGAAACGATAGTCACATTTCGCCTTACCGCCCCCGTCACAATCGAGAAGAGGCCGAATCACGCCGGCTGAGGGCTTTCCCCACCAACCAGTCCAGGCATAGAGCCGCCGGTCGGATGAGGCGCAACCACGATACCGCCGTCTGGCGGAGCAGTGGGCTTGCTTTCGCCCGCTACCTTGGACAGTGGTTTGCCGTTAATCAGGTCGATGACCTCACTGCCTTCCAGGACCTCGCGTTCCAACAACGCGTCTGCAATCCGCACGATCGCCTCCGAGCGCTCGGTGATGATCCGCCGCGCTCTGGTTGTAAGCGTCCTCCACCAGCTTCCGCACTTGCTCGTCAATCTTGATCGCGGTCGCTTCGCTGTAGTCCCGGTGTTGGTTAATCTCGCGGCCTAGGAAAATTTGTTCTTCCTTTTTGCCGAAGCTCAACGGCCCGAGTTCGCTCATACCCCATTCGCACACCATCTTGTGCGCCATCTCGGTGGCACGTTCGATATCGTTGCCAGCCCCGGTCGTCATTTGCTTCAAGAAGATCTCTTCCGCGATCCGGCCGCCCATCAGAATGGACAAGCCGCGTTTGCAAGTAATTCTTGTCGTGCGACAGCTTGTCGTCGAGCGGCAACTGCATCGTCACGCCCAGCGCCATACCGCGAGGGATAATTGTGACCTTGTGCAGCGGATCGGAGTCCTCGAGAAGGGCCGCAACCAGCGCATGGCCGGCTTCATGGTAGGCCGTCATCCGCTTTTCTTTATCGCTGATGATCATGCTCTTCCGCTCCACGCCCATTAGAACCTTGTCTTTCGCCAGCTCAAAATCAAATTGAGTGACGACCTTCCGGTTCTGTCGGGCGGCTACTAGCGCTGCTTCGTTCACCAGGTTTGCCAGATCGGCCCCTGCGAAGCCTGGAGTGCCGCGGGCGATCACTGAAAGGTCGACGTCATCGCCTAGCGGTGTTTTCTTCGTGTGCACCTTCAGGATGCTCTCGCGCCCTCGCACATCGGGCCGATCGACCACCACGCGACGGTCAAATCTACCCGGCCGAAGCAATGCTGGGTCCAGTACGTCGGGCCGGTTCGTCGCGGCCACTAGGATCACGCCTTCATTCGATTCGAAGCCATCCATTTCTACCAGCAGCTGATTTAGCGTCTGCTCGCGTTCGTCGTGGCCACCGCCCAGGCCCGCGCCTCGATGGCGTCCTACCGCGTCAATCTCGTCGATAAAGATAATGCAAGGCGCGTTCTTCTTTCCCTGCTCGAACAGGTCGCGCACACGGCTGGCGCCTACCCCAACAAACATTTCTACGAAATCTGAGCCCGAGATTGAGAAGAATGGGACATTAGCCTCGCCTGCGATGGCACGCGCCAGCAACGTCTTGCCCGTTCCGGGGGGCCCTATTAATAGAACGCCCTTCGGAATGCGGCCGCCAAGCTTCTGAAATTTCTGCGGCTCGCGCAGGAACTCGATAATCTCTTGCAGCTCTTCTTTCGCCTCTTCGACACCAGCGACATCTTTAAACGTCACCTTCTTCTGTTGTGAGGAATGAAGCCGGGCGCGGCTCTTGCCAAAGCTGAGTGCCTTGTTCCCGCCACTCTGCATCTGCCGCATCATGAAGATCCAGAGCCCAAGCAGAATCAGCACAGGCACCGCATTGAACAGAATGCCGATCCATCCGCTCCCGGTCGAATCTTTCCAGGTGTACTTGACGCCTTTCTCCTGGAGCATCTTCCAAATTTCTGGATAATTAGGCGGAATGACGGTATGAAACGGCTTGGTAACTCCGTTATCCGAAAGCGTACCCTGGACATCCGTCCCGGTCACGTTGGCTTCCTTTACCTTTCCATCCTGTACATACGTGACAAATTCGGAGACAGAAAGGTTGGTTGGCGTCGGACCTCTCCCGGTCTTGACGGCCATGTACACCAAAACCACCGCACAAATTATGACAACCCAAAAAACCGCGGTTTTTACGTTTGAACTCATGAAATCACCTTCTCTTGGCAAAACCTTCTGCCAACCTGGGTCTGACCGACCGGCTCAAACCCACCCTCTTATTAAAGACGTTTATCCTCCCGCTTTCGATTCAATTCCGGCCCTCGTTGCGAACTGGTGGGGTTGGTAAGTTAGCCGGATGACGTGACGGCTCTTGGCCGAGCTTCTGAATTTCGCCGCACTCCCAAAACGCCGCGCCCAGACAATCTCCTCGCCGCAGACCACGACTGGCCAATGGCGGCGCTCCCACAGCGAGACTCGATGTTCCTGAAAAAGTGTTTTTATCTTTTCCGCTCCGGTATGCCCCGGACGTTGTACCGCATCGCCTGGTTCCCAATTGCGCACATATAAAGGACGCTAACGTCCCGAAGCCCGCTAAAGCCTCCCCATCCAGGTGGGCAATCTCGCCAGCAAAGTCTTGTTCTTCCTTGAAATTAACACAAAATGGCGCTCCCTGTGTTTTCATCGATTTAGGGAAATGCAGCCCGCTCCGGAACGGGAGGTGGTATTCCTCCCCGATGGTGAGGCCGAGCCGGTAATATCGCTCCTCGAAGTTCGATGCTCCAGGCCGACCAACCGAAGTTTGTTGAACGAACGCAGAGCGTCCACGCCTGGTACAATTACCCGATCATGACCGTAGCTGCTCCAGCAAAGCCCGAGAATCGCATCGACGTGCTTGGCTTCGATACAGCGCAGGTCTCCTCGTAACTCGAGTATTGTCCGGCGGATCAATCTGCGTTGCACCGCCACATGCAAGTGCACCTAGAGATCAGTACCAATGAGCGAGACCGATAATGAGTTCGTTGAACAAGTTGCTGGAACAGTGGCTCGATTTGTTAAACCAATAATCCTCTTCGTCCTGTGCCAGGTCGGCGGTCCGCGACAGTCCAGCCTCCAGATTTGAATTGAAGCTCTCGAGCGAGAGCTGGCATGACCTGCTCGCGCAGAAGATTGCGGCTGAAGGCTAGATCGGCATTTGAGGAGTCTTCCCGCCACCTAATCCCCTCCATTATCGCCCAGCGCCGCACCTCGTCCCGCGTACTCGTCAGCAACGGGCGAACCACGGCATCTTTTGTGACAGGCTGCATACCGGCCAATCCCGCTGTCCCGGAACCCCGTAAAAAACGAAATAGCACCGTCTCTGCTTGATCGCTTTAGTGTGCCCCAAAGCGACTCGCCGCAAAGAGCATTCATCTATCGAGCGTCGGAAAAACTCCCTACGGGCAAACCGGGCAGCTTGTTCCAGATTGCCGCGGGTTGCGATCTCGGTTCGTCGCACTACTATCGGCAGTTCAAGCGACTCGGCCATCGCGCGAACAAACTCTTCATCGCTATCGGATTCAGTTCCTCGCAACCCATGATTCAGATGCAGGACGACCAGGTCAATCTGGAATGCTTGCGACAGCTGCTGGAGGATGTGTAAAAGGACTACCGAGTCAGCCCCGCCCGAGACCCCTACGCCCAAGCGATCCCCGGGCGACGCCATGTTATAACGAGTGATGATTTCCGTCACCCGATCGAGCAAACTGTCGATCAATACCGATATTGTAAATCCCAGCTGTCCGCTCTGACGCTTCATGCTAGTGAACCCGCCGCTTGATGAAGAAGAGCTCCGCAAAATCGCTGCCGGCATTAAAGTTGCTTCTGATGGATGTTGATGGCGTGTTGACGGATGGGCGATTGTTTTTGGTACCCGATGCCGGCGGCAACATGGTGGAGACGAAAGCCTTCGATTCGCAAGATGGCATCGCGCTGAGATGGCTCACTTGGAACAACATAAAGACCGGAGTCATCAGCGGCCGTGAATCTCCCGCCACGACTGAACGAGCTCGGCAAGTCCAGATGACCTATGTCTTCCAGGGACATATTGAGAAAATCCCAATCTACGAGCAGATCGTGGTCGACGCTAAAGTCACGCCTGCAGAAATCGCCTACGTGGGGGATGACCTGACGGATATTGTCATCATGCGCCGGGTCGGCCTTTCCTTTGCAACTGCGAATGCACGGGCGGAAGTGAAACGCTCCGCAAATGCTGTTACCAGCGCATACGGCGGCTCCGGCGCGGTTCGTGAAGTGATTGAGCTTCTACTCAAAGCTCGGGGTACGTGGGACGATTTGCTTAAGAAGTACGAAGTGGCAACCTAAGCCGACAAGAACGGCGTTTATTGTGCTTACTCGACTTGGAAGGCAAATTCCCGCAGCAGATCGCCGTCAGCACGAGTGTCCGTCGGCGCATAGAGGCGCAAAAAATGAGTGCCTCTCTCAGTAATTGGCGCCACCAAAACCTCTACTTGCTCGTGATGGATGGCCGCTCTACCTTTCCATACCTCAGCGCCACTCGCGTCAACGATATCCACGATTACACTGCCTTCGGCCAAGTCGCTCGCGTTTAAATGTACCTGCAAACGGCGGCCTTCGGGCAGTGTGGAAGTCTCGGCCCCTCTATATGTTGAAAGGCTTACCTGCGCGACCGGACCACCACGCTGAAGAAACGCTGGAACGATGATGATTCCGAGCGCCACCGCCGCGACGGCACCTACCAGCGAGAACTTCGGAACCGGGAATCGCAATGTCCAGGTATTGCCCTGTTTGGCAGCCGCTTTGGCGAGTTGCTCCCTCTGCATCTCTCGCAAAGCGAGCTTCATCGCACTGACCTCGAACTCGAGCTTTTCGAGTCGACCCACACAGGATTCGCATGTAAGTATATGCGTTTCAATAGCTTCGAGCTCTTGTTCTTGGCTTTGATGTAGAACGAATAGTTCTAGTTCATCTTCGGTTGGATGATCGAGGTTTATATTCTGCATAGTCGGTAAAACCGCGGAACAATTTCCGCCTTCCATACTAGAAAGTGCCTATCACCCCGCGTGCGCTCTCACGAAAACTGAGAAAATTCCGTTACTCGCAAGTTTTTTCCGGCCTATGTCCCCAAACTTCGCCTTAGCGCGCGATTTCAGCAGGCGAAATTGAGTTTCTGTAAGCGACATCTCTCGGCAGATCTGCTCCTGTGTTTGCTCCAGCAAATAGAAGCGCACCAGAATATCGCGGTCCCTTTGCGAAAGGCAGCCTAGCACGCTTTTCATTAGCTCCGCTTTCTGATGAATCATCGCTTCCTGCTCCGGATTCTCTTTCCGGTCTGCGACCGCTACACCACTTTCAAGGTCGGTCTGTTCGCGGCGGTTGTGAACGGCTTGCTCGATATAGGCTGCCACTTGCCTGCGGACAACTGTTCGAACGAACCCCATAAGGCGCTCTGGCTCTCGCAAATCCCCGCGGCGGATAGCGTTCACGACAATCAAAAACGTGTCGTGAACCTTGTCCTCCAGTTCCTGGGGACCCAGCTGACGGCATAAATAATAGCGAATGCCACGGCTGAAGAGCTTGTACAGCTGTTCCATCCCGCTGTCCTCGCCCGCTTTTATCTGCGCTACAAGAAGGCTCCATTCCACAGCAGCATAGCCTGTTCTTGCGGCTTTCTCCTGAGGCGGCTGGTTGTTTTCTACCGCAGGGGTCGGACAGAGTTTTGGTTGAGTGGCGAACATAAAGCCTTTACTCCTTGGAAATCACTGAATATGCCGCCCAGAAGGAGGGCGAACCCCGGTATCCGCTGCTTCCCCGCATTTCCAATTGAGCTTGCTGCAGGGCTACGGCTGCTCGCTCGGCAAGCGAGCCGGATTTCGAGGTTGTTGGTTGAAAGTGACGGTAAAAAGATGAAAAGAAATGCCCCGAGTCGTCAGGTGTGGGCCAGGCGCTCACAATCACCGCCTCCGCGCCTGCAAGCAACCACGCGCGGCTCAACCCAATCAGCCCAGCACTTGGCAGTGTTTCACCCTGCTGAGACGAGCAACCGCTCAATACTACAAGGCTTCCAGGCACACGGTACGCCGCGATCACTTCTGGTGTAAGCAATTCGGGAATGTTTTCTGTGGTGAGGCTTAGGGCTAATGCCGCCTCTTCTGGCCGTCCCTGTGGACTGACCACGTGAACCGCAAAGTGAAGCACTTCTGGTTTCTCAAGCAGGGCGGCGCGCAACGCCGGACCTGATGCATTCCTGCCGACCAGAAGTTGTGTCTGCGGAAAGCCGCTTAGCTTTGCTGCGCTTCGAATTTCGCCATCGCTCCCAGCCAGCCTTGCTAGCGCCAGTGAGCCGTCACTGTGCCTCGCCTTTAAGAGCGTCGGATTGCGCTCACGTCGTGAGTCGGCGAGATTATAGATCGGATCCGCAACTCCCAAAAACCGCCGCTCTGAAAGCGTCGCCTGGGATGTTAACAATAGCAGCTCACTGGGAAGAAAACGGACAGTGTGCGTGGTCGCTAAAGGTCCCTTGGATGCCGAAAACGGCATCGACGGAAGCGCCGAAAAGGGAACTCCATTCAGCAATACGCCATCTCCTGCAATCAGCCAGCTCGGCTTTTGCCATGCGTCGGCTCCAATCTTTCCGAAAAGCTGGTCGCTTAGACAGCGGCCTGGCTTTGAAGCATCTCGCATATGGCGCACCGCGTCAGAGAACGCCTCTGCTTGTTTGCCGATCTCAGGTTCCGCCGCCAATTCGTACACATTGACCCGCTCTCTAGTAATGGTCCACAGAAACGACTTGCCCTTACCCAGGCAAAAACTGAGCAGGAGTTCGCTCATAGTTAACCTGAGCTGGATATTTCTAAGTGATTTCTTATGGAAGATTCTCTCTTCCGGTTGAGCCAAATTCGCATTTTGTATGCCGATTTGGTTCTCTAGACTGCTTAATTGAAGCCTAATTTGGGTTGAATTCGCCTCATCTTCGGAGTGTTGGCCGAGGGTAGCGCGAGCTTGCGCGTTCTGCAGTTTTGAAAGTAATTCGAAATATTCTGGGGGTAATCGCCCTGCCTGGCCGAGCGCTAGACTCAACTGTTCGCGAAGACTGGCCGCCCTGCTGTCGGCCAAAACCTCCCAGGCTTGTCGGCTGAGGGCGCTATCGTGCCTTTCTAGAGAAAGGTGCGCTGCCAGTTCTATGTAATCCTCGAACACTTGGTGCAAAAGAGAGCTCGTGCGAGTGCTCGAAGCATCGCCGGGGAGCGCCCCGCTCTGCCATTCGCCAGCAAGCTCGACTGCTTTCCCAAACTCGACTAAGGCTTCTGTTTTTCGGCCAAGTACCAACAGTATTTGCCCGCGCAAATGACATGCTTCATATTGTGGAGTTGTCAAAAAGGCGGTGCCCCGAATTGCAAATGCGACATCCAGCAGTTTCAACGCAGCTGCGGGATTTCCTCTCGCGTATTCCAGCTCCGCGCGTGCGGCTGTTGTCATGGCGAGCGGGTTTTCGTCGTGGGCCGCCGTTTGCAGCTCACGTGCTTTGGTCAGAGCCCGCTCCGCGTCGGGAAGTTCTCCAAGATCGAGATATGACGTTCCGAGGTGATACCACGCGATTGCTTCGGAATCCGGTATTCCTGCGTCACGCGCCAGCGCTATGGATTGCTGAAAGGAGCGCCGTGAGCCTTCTTTGTCTCCCCGCTTCGCTTGGATCTCGCCGAGGCTCAGGAATGCCTTAACACGATAATCCTTGCGTGGTGAATCCCGGAGAAGTTCAACAGATGACCTAGCCAATCTCTCGGCTATTAGAAAGTCGCCCAGTTGTGAGTAAATTGTCGCGAGATTTACGGCGGCTGCACCTGCCAGGGTGTTATTCTTTCCACGCAGCGCCACCTGCTGGGCGTGTTCGCAGGTCTCCAGAGCTGCACGATATTGAAACAGGCGGATTTGACATCCGCAAACCCCAACCAGCGCCTTCGCTTCTTCCGCTGTATCGCGAGACCCTTGAGCTAATCGCGAGGCGCGCTGAAATGACTTGAGCGCATTGGCAAAATGGCCGGTGTTTCTTTGTTCTATCCCTTCCGCGATTGCTGTTTTGGTTTCGTTGGCAACTAGCGGAATTGGCTGAGCCTTGTCTGCGCCGGGCAGATCGGAATGCAGAAAACAAAGCACGCTCAGCGTTCGAGCAGCCGAAGACAGCCACAGGGCAAGTGTCCGCCCGGCCGAAAGGGTAGGCAGGTGTCATCCCCGAACAGGAGAAAATCCCATTCGTTGACTTAATCTACCACCCTTTGCTCAATATTAATAGTTAATTCCTAGTGGTTTAACTAGGGAATTCGGAAATTACCAGCCGAAAATTACGTGAAGAATAGTTGTCAATGTATCGCAAATAATTGGTGGACGCATGTGGCTGAATTCCTTTCGCACACGAAGGTACCCTCAGCGCGCCGCACTCCACCTCCAAAAACTGGACTCAAGTAGTTGATTCAATTAGATAAATGTTTTTCGAGATGTTTGTGACCTTGATTGGGGCTGTTCCCGTTCAGACAGAAATCCCGTTTCGGGACCCGGATAGGGTTAAAAAGTGGCTTTCCCAATCCGCTATACTCGTCATGTAATAGGCTCCTGCTCGTTCCGGAAACTCCCTCGTTCCCCGGCTTCCTTGAAAAGTCTAAGAACCGCGATTGACGGCCAGCAAACGCCTATGTGTTGTTAGCCATGTTCGATAACCTGTCCGACAAGCTGCAGCGGATCTTCAAAAACTTGCGCGGCGAGGGAAAACTAACCGCCGACAACATGGAGGAAGCGCTTCGCGAAATTCGAGTCGCGCTACTCGAAGCCGACGTTCATTTCAAAGTCGTCAAGCAATTCATCGAGCAGGTTAAGCAGAAGGCCATGGGCGAGGAAGTGCTGATGGCTCTTTCCCCGGGCCAGCAAGTCGTGAAGATCGTACGTGACGAGCTGATCAAAATGCTCGGCACCCATCCCTCCAGACTTCGTTTTGCTAACGAGCCGCCGACAGTCATTTTGATCGTCGGATTGCAGGGTTCAGGCAAGACGACAAGTGCAGCGAAATTGGCGCGACTTCTCGGCAAAGAAGGAAATAAACCGCAGCTTGTTTCGGTGGACGTCTACCGGCCCGCCGCCCGCCATCAGTTGAGCATTCTGGCAAAGAATGTAAATACGCCCATTTACGAAGGGTCAGCTGACGAGAGCGATCCGCTCGATCTAGCCAGATCCGCGCGCCGCGAGGCAATGCAGGCTGGCCGGGATGTCGTGTTGGTTGATACAGCCGGCCGTCAGCACATAGACGACCAGCTCATGCAGGAGCTGCACAACCTTAAAGAAGCTCTGAATCCAGCCGAGATCCTCTTTGTGGCCGATGCCATGACCGGCCAGGACGCTGTACGTTCGGCGGACGAGTTTCATAAACGCCTCGGCATCACTGGAATTATCCTCACAAAGATGGATGGCGATGCTCGTGGAGGTGCCGCTCTCTCCATCCGCTCGGTTACCGGCCAGCCGCTAAAGTTTGTCGGCGTCGGCGAAAAGACTGATGCGCTCGAAGCTTTTTACCCTGACCGGGTAGCTTCGCGCATCCTTGGAATGGGCGACGTACTGTCGTTGATTGACAAAGTCGAGCAGGCTATCGACCAAAAAACCGCCGAAAAAATGCAGGAAAAGCTGCTCGGCGATGACTTCACGCTCGAGGATTTCCGGGATCAGATCAAACAGCTGAGAAAACTTGGCCCTCTCGGAGGTCTGCTCGAAATGATGCCGCAGATCGGCCCCCTGAAAGATCTCAAGAATGCGAAGATTGATGAAAGCGAAGTCGGCCGGGTGGTGGCCATCATCGACTCTATGACTCCTAAAGAGCGCCGAAACCACATGATCATTAACGGTTCCAGACGCCGACGCATAGCGAAAGGCAGCGGAACCAGCGTGCAAGACGTAAATAGTCTTCTGAAACAATACGCGCAGGCGCGTAAGATGATGAAGAGCTTTACAGGTCAGGCTGGCTTGCTTGGAAAGAAGTTGGGCAAGATGAAGCTGCCAGGCATCCCGGGATTCTAAGCGCATGGCTTGGCCGGTTGCTCCAGCTACGAAGTTTGTAACATATAGAAAAAAAGAAAAAGGTAAGTAATGTTAGCCATTCGTCTGGCGCGCTTCGGCGCCAAGAAAAAGCCCACGTACCGCGTGGTCATTATTGAAAAGGAGCGGGCCCGTAACAGCCGGTCAGTCGAAGTCGTTGGTCATTATAATCCCGTTGCGAAACCGGCCCAGGTCCACCTTGATCATGATCGGATCAAGTACTGGATCGAACGCGGAGCACAGCCGTCCAGCACTGTCAACCGCTTGTTGAAAGCGAACCCTGCTCCAGCACCGGCAGTAGCCTGATGCGGGGAAAAGCCCGCTCTTTCTCGCCCGGCCGTTGAGTGCGGCGGTGCTGGAGCACTAGGACAGAAGGTCAAGATGAACGACAACAATGGCGTGAAAACACTCGTAGAAGAGATTGCTAAGGCGCTTGTGGATGTCCCAGGCGAGGTTGTAGTCAACGAAGTGGCTGGAGAGCAGGCAACTGTATTCGAGCTGCGAGTTGCTGAAGGCGATCTCGGCAAAGTCATCGGCAAACAGGGGCGAACCGCGCGTTCCATTCGGACTCTGCTCGGAGCGGTTGGCACCAAATTGAACCGCCGATTCTCACTCGAAATTCTCGAGTAACGAAAGCTTCACTGCATTCGTACCATGGATCTGGAGAGAGTGGTCGTCGCGGAGATTCTCCGGCCTCGTGGAAATCGCGGTGAGGTGCTCGCCAGATCCCAAACCGATGTGCCAGGCAGGCTTGAGAACCTCAAAAGCGCTGTAGCTCAACTCGCCGATGGGTCCGACGTTCCAATTGAAATAGCTGAGGTATGGCGTCATAAGGACGATTGGGTATTAAAATTTACGGGTATTGATTCAATCGACGGCGCTGAGAGGTTTCGCCAAGCCGATCTCTGGGTTTCGCTGCCAGACCGGGGTACATTGCCCGAAGGCGAATTTTTCCAGTCGGATCTGATCGGCTGCGCAGTTACGGATGCTGCGACGGGCAAACACCTCGGTTCGGTTGCGGGGTGGCAGCAGTATGGCGGACCGCCATTGATGGAGCTCACCGTGGACGGCCGGGAAGTGCTCGTCCCGTTCGTCAGTTCCATTTGCCGGCGAATCGACTTGGCTGCCCGAACCATAACGGTTGATCTCCCCGAAGGCTTGCTGGATTTGTAAACGGCGCACAGCGACGCCGATTCGCCATGAGATTCCACATCGTCACGATCTTTCCGGAGTTCTTCGCCGGGCCATTCGAGCATGGTGTCATCGCGAGAGCTCAGGGCGCCGGAAAATTGGAAATCCGCGTACACGATCTGCGACACTGGACATACGACCGTCATCGTACGGTGGACGACCGGCCATTCGGCGGGGGCGAAGGCATGCTGCTTAAACCCGAGCCTTTGTTTGATGCCGTTGAAGCGGTCTTAGCAGAGAGAGCGGCGAAACGGAAAGTGGTTTTGTTGTCGGCTCAGGGCCGCCGCTTCGGTCAGGTTGTGGCGCGTGAGCTTTCCAAGCTCGATGAACTGGTGCTCATTTGTGGCCGCTACGAAGGCGTTGATGAGCGGGTGTCCGAGCATCTCGCGGACGACGAGCTGTCGATTGGCGATTTTGTGCTGAGCGGCGGTGAGTTGGCGGCGGCGGTAATCGTTGATACGGTCGCCCGGTTGTTGCCGGGTGTCCTCGGCAACGAAGATTCGCCACGGAATGAAAGCTTCGGCGAGGAGA
The DNA here is from genome assembly GCA_963771565.1 of uncultured Acidobacteriaceae bacterium. GTDB lineage: Bacteria > Acidobacteriota > Terriglobia > Bryobacterales > Bryobacteraceae > Bog-105. Next base: position 78,203 of record CAVYUB010000022.1, on the reverse strand, counting down.
ATGAAGGTTTATTAGACTTTCCGCAGTACACTAGACCGGCGGAGTTCCGCGGCTGGAAAGTGCCCGCCGTGCTGTTAGGCGGAGATCATGAAGAAATCAAGCGGTGGCGCCGAACTGCGTCGCGCGAAAAGACTCAGCGGCTTCGCCCGGATTTGTTTCGCGACCCCGATATAAAACAAAAAACATAAGGCAGAACCAGATCATGCAAAACGCTCTCGTTACCAATTTCATCAGCAAGCACGCTCGTACGAAACCGCATCCTGAATTTCGTCCAGGTGATACGATTCGGGTGCACGTGAGAATCAAGGAGGGCGACAAAGAGCGTCTCCAGGCTTTCGAGGGCACAGTCATCGCTCGCAAGAACACCGGAATGGGCGAAACCATTACCGTCCGCAAAGTAAGCTTCGGCCAAGGCGTCGAACGTATCTTCCCCGTGAACGCTCCGGTGATCGATCACATCGATCTGGTTCGCACTGGGCGAGTGCGGCGAGCCAAGCTGTACTATCTCCGCGGTCTTAGAGGCAAAGCGGCCCGTCTGCGCGAGCGTGAATAGCTAACTGGGGGCTGGGCGGCCGTGCATGAGCATCCGGTGCGTAAGTTCATTTGAGCGCATCGCTCGCGAGCGCGGATTCTCGCGCATCGCAGGTATCGATGAAGTCGGCCGTGGCTGTTTATTCGGCCCCGTGTTTGCAGCCGCCATTATCCTTGATCCGCTGCGTCCCATTCGCGGCCTACACGACAGCAAGATTTTGGATGCGGAAGAACGTACCGGGCTGGCGGCGCAAATTAAAGCGCGTTGCGTTTGCTGGGCTGTCGGTGGAGCGGATGTTTTCGAAATCGATCAAATCAATATTCTTCAGGCTTCCCGTTTAGCGATGCGCCGTGCGGTCGAATCACTGGCCGTCCAACCCGATTATTTGCTCATCGACGCCGTTAAGCTCGATCTACCGGTCGAACAGCTCGCATTAATCGACGGCGATGCCCGTTGCCGTGCAATAGCGGCGGCGTCGATCGTTGCCAAAGTCCACCGCGATGCATGTCTCGAGCAATGGCACGAAATCTTCCCGCAATACAACTTGGCATCAAACAAGGGCTACTCGACGCCCGACCACCGGCGTGCGCTTCGCGAGCACGGTCCCACGCTGCTCCATCGGTTCAGCTTCGAACCCGTGAGGATGAATACTGACAAAGTGTACTGGACCGGCTACATGACAGATCCCGTGTCGCAGCGGGGCCTCTTCGAGGATGATGCACCCAGCCTGGATCTTGCAAAGCTGACGCAAGCCAGGACGGGAGCTGAGGTGCCAGAATGAGTCGCCCGATTGCGACATCAGATCCGCCGCAGGAAACCAAATCGACCCGCCTCACGCGTTGGCATCGGCGTGTGCTGGGATTCTGCCTCGTGATCTTTGCCTTTGAACTCGGCCTGTTTCTGCTGGTCTTTCCCTGGCTGCGCTCATGGGACTTGAGCTGGGTACCCGTGCATTCCCCGAGATTTGCCGATGTCTGGATGAGCCGCTACTTTCGCGGCGCCCTCAGTGGGCTCGGCCTTCTGAATATCTACATAGCCATCGCTGAATTCGTACGGCAGCTGAAATCGATTTTCGGCTCTGAAGCAAACCCTTAGCGATTTCACTCAATATCAAACCTTACCCCCTGCGCCAGCGGGAGTTCTTTGCCATAGTTGATCGTGTTCGTCGCACGGCGCATATAAAGCTTCCATACATCCGACCCAGATTCGCGTCCTCCGCCCGTCTCTTTTTCGCCGCCAAATGCACCGCCGATTTCTGCTCCCGACGGACCGATATTCACGTTCGCAATTCCACAATCCGATCCTTCCATTGACATAAAGCGCTCCGCCTCACGCAAGTCAGTCGTGAAGATCGAAGAAGAAAGACCCTGCGGTACGCGGTTATGCACTCGTATCGCTTCTTCAAAATCCGTGTATTTCATCACGTAAAGAATCGGCGCGAATGTCTCGCATGTCACGGGCCCGGTTTGGCGAGGGATTTCGACCAGCGCGGGACGAACATAAAACGCGCTCGAATGTGACCCCACGCTGATGCGCTCACCACCCGTCACATTTCCACCCGCAGCTTTTGAATCCTCCAGGCTCTTCTGCATCGCTTCAAAGGCCCGGCCGTCGATCAGCGGTCCGACCAGCGTCCCCGGTTCGCGTGGATCGCCGACCGCGACCGAACCGTAGACCTTCTTTAACCGCGGTATGAGCTGATAATAAATACTCTCGTGAACAATCAACCGGCGCAGTGTTGTGCAGCGCTGCCCAGCCGTGCCCATCGCCGCAAACGCGATCCCTCGAAATGCCAGATCCAGATCCGCAGTGGGGCAAACGATAGCTGCATTATTGCCGCCGAGTTCGAGAATCGCGCGGGCGAACCGCGCTGCCAGCCGGGGACCAACTTGCCGTCCCATACCGGTCGACCCCGTTGCCGAAACGAGCGGCACGCGGGAATCATCCACCAACATCTCTCCCACTTGTCGCCCTCCGATGAGGACCTTCGAAAGACCAACGGGCACGCCTCCAAATTGCGCAGCCGCGCGGTCGAATAACGCTTGCGTTGCAAGGGCGCACAACGGCGTCTTCTCAGACGGCTTCCAAACCACGCTATTCCCGCAGACGAAAGCCAGCGCCGCATTCCAGGACCAAACCGCGACTGGAAAATTAAATGCCGAGATGACACCTGTTACTCCGAGCGGATGCCAAGTCTCCATCATCCGATGGTTCGAACGCTCCGACGCAATCGTCAGCCCAGACAACTGTCGCGAGAGACCGGCAGCGTACGTGCAGATATCGATCATTTCCTGAACCTCGCCGAGGCCTTCCGAAACGATCTTGCCGGTTTCGATCGTCACCAAACGACCGAGCGCCCTCTTCTCGCGCCGCAATTCCTCGCCCAACAAGCGAACCAATTCTCCTCGGCGAGGTGCAGGCAGCTTGCGCCACTCCAGAAACGCAACGTGAGACGCCGCGATGGCCTGCTCCGCCTCTGCTGCGTTGCTTGTCTTCACGCGGGCAATTACTTCGCCGCTAATAGGCGTGCGCACCTCGAGTTCGCCATCCGCGAACAGCTTGCGTGACACACCTGTGTCGGAAAGCAGTTCCGCCGCTTCCTCGGCTACTGTTGAAAATTGAACACTCGTGGTCATATGAGTCTCTCAGTTATGTTCCTAGGCTATCTTGTTAGACTTGATTCCGATTGAGTCAAACCACAGGCGAATCGATTCTGGGTGGCCTCTGAGATGCTCGAAGTCTTGACCCTGACCTGAACTGCAGCTACTCTTGAAGTAGGACGGATGAGCAAACTCGAACAGGCCGGTCTCGTAGCTCAAACCGTCCTCGGAGAGTATGGCCTTTCGGCAAATGCCAGTAAGGCGGCTCCCGCGCGGGTTCGCGCCAAGATTCAAAAGTTTACTACGACGAAGCCCAAGTAGCGTTACCGCTCTACGGAGAATCGATTCTCATGCGCCTTCCTATTCTCCGTCTGGTGTGTGCAGCCGTCCTTGCGTCGTCGCTCGGTTTCGCGGAAATCAACCGCCTTCAACTTGGGCCGCATCTTGATTCGAATACTGCAACTTTTCGCGTCTACTCCTCCCACGCCACGCGAATCGAGCTAGATCTGTTTGGCGAGCCATTCGGTGCCAATGAAGTATCGAGCATCCCACTTGAGCGCGATCCTTCAACCTCCGTCTGGTCTGTTTCGATACCTCTCTCAGAGATCCGCAACAATCTCAAAATTAAGAGAACCATCTACTACGGATATCGTGCCTGGGGGCCGAACTGGACTTACGATCCAGCGTGGCAGAAAGGTAGCGCCGTTGGTTTCGTTACCGATGTGGATCAGGATGGCAATCGCTTTAACCCGAACAAGCTCTTGATCGATCCGTACACACGAGAGATCAGCCACGACCCACTCAACCCGCGCAATCTGGACGCAACCGTTTTCGCTTCAGGTCCCGCGAACCGGCTCAAGGACAGTGGGTCCATCGCTCCCAAAGGAGTCGTCCTCAGCGAACTCGCACCTGCCGCGCCCGGACCCGCATCTCCACCGAAAGACGACGTTATTTATGAAGTGCACGTGCGAGGCCTGACCAAGTCGGATCCCTCCATTCCAGCAGGTGTGCGTGGAACATTTCGCGGTGCCGCGATGAAAGCTCCGCAGCTGAAATCGCTCGGAATTACGGCCGTCGAGTTTCTCCCGGTGCAAGAAACGCAAAACGATACGAACGATACGGATCCCCAGCACGCAAACTACTGGGGTTACGCAACGCTCGACTACTTCGCCCCCGACCGGCGCTACTCCTCCAACAAGTCGCCAGGCGGCCCTACCCGTGAATTCCAGAGCATGGTTGCCACATTCCACACCGCGGGACTGAAAGTCTTCATCGATGTCGTCTACAACCACACTGGTGAAGGTTACGCCTGGAATCCCTCCGACGTCAGCACCTATAACCTGCTGAGTTGGAGGGGTCTCGATAACTCGACTTACTACTCGCTTAGCGCCGATCACCAGAACTCTTGGGATAACACCGGTGTTGGCGGCAACTACAACACTGTGAATACAGTCGCTCAGGATCTCATCGTCGATTCCCTCGCTTACTGGCGTCAAACTCTGGGCGTCGATGGCTTTCGTTTCGATCTCGCATCCGTATTGGGCAACACGTGCGAGCACGGTTGTTTCAATTTCGACAAAATGGCGCCGCAAACCGCTCTCAACCGCCTTGCCAAGGAATTTCCAAGCACCCCTCTCATCGCTGAACCTTGGGCTATCGGGGATGGCACCTATCAGGTTGGAAATTTTCCCGCTGGCTGGTCCGAGTGGAATGGGATCTTCCGCGATGATGTGCGTCGCGCTCAGAACGAGCTTGGCATCGGCTCTGTCACTACTGGCGAACTCGCAACTCGCTTCGCTGGTTCATCCGACCTCTTGCAGAGCAACGGTCGCAAGCCATGGAACTCAGTCGACTTCATCGTCGCCCATGACGGCTTTACGCTTGCTGACCTATACCGCTTCGATCAAAAAAACAACAACCAGCCGTTTCCGGCGGGCCCTTCCGACGGCGGCACCGATGACAACCTAAGCTGGGACCAGGGTGGCAATCCCGCCGAGCAAATCAAAGCTGCTCGAACCGGGTTTGCTCTCTTGATGCTGAGCGCGGGCGTTCCAATGATGACCGGGGGCGATGAATTTCTGCGCTCTCTGAACGGTAACAACAATCCGTATAACCTCGACACAAGCTTCAACTGGCTGAACTACGCGCCATCGTCCGGTCAAAGTGCTTTCGTTGATTTTGCCCACGAGATGATTACATTCCGCCGTGATCACGCCGCCATCCGCCCCGCGGATTTCTATGCGCCGCAGCAGTTGCTTTGGTTCCGTCCGGACGGCGGGTCCGCGGACGCATCTTACTTCAACAATCCCGATAACCATGCCATAGCGTGGCTCATTGACGCCGCCGCGCTCGGCGATTCTGCACGCGCAATTTATGTTGCGTACAACGCTTGGTCTGGTTCCGTCGATTTCACGCTTCCGCCTGGCCACTCCTGGTCTCGCGTAGCCGATACAGCCATCGGCTTCGACGCGACACCCCTAACTGCAACAAACTACACGGTGGCGCCCCGTTGTTTGCTCTTGCTAATCGAAAAATGACGGACGGCGAATCATGATGGCGGAATTCGTAGGTCGCCAAAACCCGTGAGCCGATAGATAGTTGACACTTAATCCCGGCTGCGATAGTCTGACAAAAAATCGGACGGTTTCCCGATCGCCGACCGGAAACCGTCCGGACTGAAGTAAGCAAGGGTCCGGAAGGAACAACCGGACCTTTGCTGAATTGCACTTAGCCGATTGTTCTACATTCCTTCCTAAATAGTCAATAATGTAATGTGCTGATTAGTACTTAGATCAGTTTTGAGCTGCTGATCGCAGTTTCGCGTACTCATTCTTAGCCTCTTTTAGGATAGGGATATCAGGATCTGCATCCTTCCATAAGCTGAAGAAATCCTGGTATTCCTTACGCCCGCCTCCCACATCGCCACTCATGACCAATGCCCGCGCGAGTTGCACATGCGCAAGTGCGCCAAGCGGGAAATTTTCCGTAATGCCGCGGTGCTCGAGGATGTTCCTGAACTGCGTGGCAGCCGGCTGCGGTTGCTTCGCCTTCAAGTAAGCGAGCCCCCGAACGTACACCGGGTACATCGTGCCAATCGGAAACTGAAACGGGGTACCCAAATCGTATTCCGAGGTTGTGTGCAACACCTCAATGGCTCTGTGCGCGTTGCCTCTGTCAAGCTCGAGCGCCGCTTGAATCGTAGGCAGCCAGTAGTGTTGGAGCATTGTGTCCAGAGGAAATTGCTGATTGAACTCGTCAAGAATTTTTCGCGGTTCAGCGAAGCCACTAGTGCGGGCTAGCGCCAGCGCCACAATTAGCCGCACATCCCGGCCAGTGCTCAGGTTCAGAGCCGCCCTAGCATTCTGCCGTGCACTGGCCGCGTTACCGAATTCGACTTCGCGCAATGCCGCATTCACGTAATAGATTGCGGCTGTTTCCTTCGCATCGTTGCGCTTTGCCGAATCGGCTGCTTGAGTAGAAAGCTCGCGCGCTTTGCCGAGCCGTCCCTGGAAGGCCTCGGTATCCGATTGGGCCGAAAGAAAGATGTCCTCAACGCCTGGCTTCCCCATTGCCCATGCGATCTGGGCCCGCATGACAGCTTCATCTCCCTGAAGAAAGGCTGCCAGGTACTTCGTCTGGCGCAGGAAAGAAGTATCTAATTTTTGTGCTTGAGCCTGCTCGTAAGTCGCCTTGGCTTCGTCCAGCCGATTCAGCGAAATATAACAGGCCATAAGATTGCCATAACTGGTGACTTCGCGAGGCGTACGTCTGAGCGCTTCGCGCGTCTGAGCAGCAGCTTTTTCATATTGCCCCAGAGCGCCGTAGTAAGCGCCCAAGTCTATGTGGGGTGTGTCGGCGGCAGGATAGGTCTGCGCCCATTGTGTGTAGGTCTGAATAGCGTTTTCAAGCTCGCCTGTGACGGTACCGTAGTAAAGTCCCTCGATGAAAAAGCGCTCCCGCTCGCTTACGCGATCCCGCAGCTCAAAAGCCTTCCTGAAATTTACCTGCACCAGGCTGGTTTGGTTAAGATTGCGATAAATCGTGCCCAGATTTGCGTACGCTTCGGCAAAATTCGGATCCAGATCTATCGCCCGCTTGTAATATGGAATGGCCTCAACATCTCCCGTGTCCCTTGTCAGCCTGAAGCCGTCGCTGAAAGCCTTGAGAGCTTCAAGTGACGACGTTGTGGCCAGGCTCAATGGTTTATTGAACTTCGCGATAGATGGCAACGACTCGCCTAACTTTCGCCTCAACTGATTCGCTATGGCTTGGAGTTCGTCGATCACGGCGTCGCGATTTCGCGCCTGTGACTCGGCGCTGGCCAGCGTGTCGCCAGGCTGGCAGTTCAACGCCCTTAACCGGATCACGTAACCAGTACCGGCGCTGCCGATCGAACCTGCGAGCAGCACCTTGCTATTAGTCCGTTGGCAGACTTCCCGCGCGATTTGCTGAGTCAGTCGCTCATTCGTAGGCTGGTTCATGAACTTTAGTGTCGCCGCGACCTTCGCATCCGAGAGAACATTCACGAATGGCGATTGTTTCAACTGCGTGGCTAGCGCCTGTTTGAGGGTTCCGTCGAAGACACTCTCACCGGTCGTATTGACGAAATCCGCCAGAACGATCGTGTCTTGTTCAGTAAGACGGGTGCTAGGCCGCGACCGCCATAAGAACAATCCAACAACGACAATTCCTGCCAGTAGGAACCCAGCGGAAACCACAATCCCCAAACGCGGAACGAAACGCTTCTGCCCAGTAACAGGTAAACTTTCGGCAGGGATGATCGCCTGTTTACCGGATATCTGAGCAGCCGGTTCAGCGATCTCAGGAAAGAGTACTGCATTTGACGCCGGTTCGTTCCCATCACTTTCGTCCACCCACGTGAACGTCGGATTATAACTTCCTTTAATGACTGAGATTCGCACTCGAGCGCGGGGTTTATCCCCGTAATAATCCTCCAGCCGCCTTCTCAGATCTACGGCTTCCGTTCGGACGATCGTGTCGTTTCCGGAATCGTACCCAGCTCTCCGTCCGAAGACATTCACTCCGATTAACTGTTCGTTAACGCGGTTGCCGAGTAGCTTCTGCTCGACTACAAAACGGAGGAACTGGCATAGACGCCCGCTTCGCACAAACCGCTTATGTGCGCAAATAGCGTTTAGCTCCTCCCGAACATCCGCAGGAGAGGGCTGGACCGCGGGCTTCAAGTGTCCCCCTGTTTTCAGGGCGATTCTACCACCGTTTGCTAACGGTTAGGAAGTGTGGAAATTGATTACCCACCGCCGAGTTTTTCTGACTTATGCCACGTTTTTGTGACTTCCTAACGGTTAGGAACCTCTATTAACGTTTCGAATCGCGCACGGGCTCACGGATGATGTTGAAACGGGAGTTTACTCTATGTCTACAAATAGGCTCGCGCACCTTTCCATTCTTGTCTAACTATCTCTGCCGTGAAAGGCTTGATAGCCGCGGGCAACACCGGCAAGGCACTCGAGGTCCCAATAACGCCTTCGTGACCAACATCAGCGCTCAGTAGGGCAAATGTCTCGCCTTATAAAGAAAACCACTGGAGGAGAAGCTTATGTAAAACAACAAATCTACACACATTGTCATTGCTTTCGCGACCATGCTCGCCGTTCAAGGCGCACCGGCCGCAAACACAAGTCCCACCACCACAGCCAGCAATTTCGGATTACACCCGGCCCATCAGCTTCGAGCCGAATCGCGGGCAAACGACAAGCAGGTCGATTTTCTAGCCCAGGCGCTCGGCTATCGTCTGCTCTTATCCCATGCTGACGCCGTAATGGCGCTGGACCGCGGCGTAGCTGTTCGCATGCGACCTGTCGGCGGCTAACACCTCCGCATCCGCCGAGCGCACTCGATCACAATCCGGCAAAAGCAACTACTTCATCGGCAATGTTCCCGAAAATTGGCACACGGGTGTTCCGAACTACGCCAAAGTCCGCTACCACGATGTGTATCCCGGCGTAGATCTCATCTACTACGGAAATCAGCGGCAGCTCGAATACGATTTCGTCGTCAGTCCTGGTGCCGATCCAGACAAAATTTTGCTCGATTTCGAGGGCGCGGCCAAAGCCAGTCAGATCGCTCCGGCGATATCGTCATGCACACCTCGGGAGGCGACCTACGCTTGGTACAAACCCATAGCCTATCAAAGATCGAACGGTGGACGCAAAAAGTTGTCGCGTGCGCTTACCGGCAGAAAGCCAACGAGGGCTGGGTTTCAAGCTCGGCGCCTATGACCGCACCAAACCGCTGATCATCGACCCGGTGCTGGTGTACTCTACGTATCTCGGTGGGAGCGGCGATTTCCAGTAGAACCACGAAGCGGGAATGTGAACATAGGCAGTGGCATCGCAGTTGACGCACACGGGTAATGCGTACGTACATGGCGGACTACTCTCCACAGATTTTCCCGACCAAGAACGCCTTTCAGAACCCTAAAGAAGCTTCGAACGGCTGCTGTACAATGCTTCATCACGAAATTCGACGCCACGGGAAAGCTGGTCTATTCGACCTATCTGGGCGGGTCTGGTACTTTAGTTGGCCCTGACGCGACTTTCCGAGGGCGATTCAGGTTATGGGAATTGCAGTGGACGCCCATGGAAATGCATACGTAACCGGTACCACAGGTTCTGCCGACTTCCCGCTCAAAAATGCCTTTCAGCACCAAAACTACAACTCCGGCACCGCCGCTTGTTTGCCCTGCTTCACTGCGTTCGTCACCAAGCTCGATGCCGCAGGAAACACGCTAATCTTTTCGACTTATTTGGGCGGGCATCGGCTTTGTCGGCGGCGACAGCGGGAATGGCGTAGCAGTGGACGCAAACGGAGAGCGTCTATGTCACAGGTTCAACTGATTCTGCTGATTTCCCGACTAAGAACGCTTTTCAGAAAACGCTCGAGGGTGGCCTAGGTAGCGTAAACGCTTTTGTCACAAAGTTCGACATCGCTGGCACCGCATTGGTCTATTCCACTTTCTTAGCCGGGAACGACGGGGGTAATGCGCATCGCCGTCGACGGCAAGGGTAATGCCTATATAACCGGTACCGCGACTTCGCCTGATCTGCCGATCAAAAACGCGTTTCAGGATAAGCCGAAAGGCCCACAGAACGCCTTTGTCACGAAATTCGACGGGGCTGGAAACGTACTGGTCTATTCCACCTATCTCGGCGGGAGTGGCGCGATCAGGCTAACAGCATCGCTGTCGATTCCGCTGGCCACGCGTTTATCACAGGCTCCACTACGTCCCGCCGATTTCCCGATCAAGAACGCCTTCCAGAAAACGCTTAAAAGCCGAGCTATGGGGACGCGTTTGTCACGAAAATCGCTGCCTCTGGAGACGCGCTCGTATATTCCACCTATCTGGGCGGTTCAGCGAAGGTCCCCCCGGCGATGGTGGCAGCGGCATCGCTATCGACGCTCACGGCAACGCCTTTATCACAGGCTTTACTAGCTCCACCGATTTTCCAACCAAGAAAGCCCTTCAGAATGGGTTCGCACGCGGCTTCTCTCCTGACGCGTTTGTCACCGAAATCGACGCCGCTGATTGCGCTTTGGTCTATTCCACGTATCTGGGCGGCAGCAGTGCCGATAATGGCAGCGGTATAGCCATTGACGCTTACGACAATGCCTACGTGGTTGGAACTACCACTTCAACCGACTTCCCGACTAAGAATACTTTTCAGAACAAGCTCAAAAGCCCGGATGCGGATGGTAATGCTTTTGTAACCAAAATCAGCGCTCAATAGACGTATCATAGGGCTCGACCAGCGTGGAGAACTGGTCCGGCCATTTAGAAAAAACCAATGGAGGAGAACTCATGTCAAAAAACAGATCTACACACACTGTGGTTATTACTTTCGCGACCATGCTTGCCGTTCAAGGCGCACTGGCCGCAAACACAAGTCCCACCGCAAATCCGGCAATTTCGGATTACACACGGCCCATCAGTTTTGAACCGAATCGCGGGCAAGTGGACAAGCAGGTCGATTTTCTAGCTCACGGGACCGGATATCGTCTGTTCTTGTCGCATGCTGACGCCGTGATGGCGCTGGACCGCCGGCTTTCGGTTCGCATGCGACCCGTCGGGGCGAACGCTTCGCCACTTGCTGAAGCACTCGAGGCACAACCTAGCAAAAGCAACTACTTCATCGGCGATGTTCCCGAGCAATGGCACACCGGCGTCCCGAACTATGCCAAGGTGCGCTATCGCAATGTGTACCCCGGAATCGACCTGATCTACTACGGCAACCAACGGCAGCTCGAATACGACTTTGTCGTCAGCCCTAGTGCCGATCCAGGCAAAATCTTGCTCGATTTCAAAGGCGCGGGAAAGCCACTCTAGATCCTTCCGGCGATCTCGTAATTCACACGGCCGCAGGCGATCTGCGCTGGCACAAACCCATCGCTTATCAAGAGCGACGGCGCAGCCGGAAACTGATCGCGTGTAGCTACGTGTGCAAAGAATCGCATCGCCTCGGTTTTTCGACTCGGGGCCTATGATACGACCCGGCCTCTGATCATCGATCCCGTTCTGATCTACTCCACATATCTCGGCGGATCTGGCGACGAGTTCGGCGACGGCGACCACGGCGCAGCGATTGCGGTAGACGCGAGCGGCAACACTTATGTCACAGGTACCACTTTTTCTTTCGATTTTCCCATCAAGAACGCCTTCCAAACTTCCTATCAAAGGGGAATAAACGCTACGTCCGATGCCTTCGTCGCGAAATTCGATCCGGCTGGAAAGCTGGTCTATTCGAGCTATCTGGGCGGCTCTGGCTCCGATGACACGGGTCTCCAACTGCCCGCTGAGAGTGATGCTGGCAATGGTATCGCGGTGGACAGCCATGGCAACGCATATGTTACAGGTCAGGCTGGTTCCCCAGATTTCCCGGTCAAGAACGCCTTTCAGAGCTCGAACAACGGCTTGGTCAATGCATTCCTCAGCAAGCTGAATGCGGACGGAAATGCGCTCGTCTATTCGACCTACCTCGGTGGCAACAACTTTGATTCCGGGAGTGGGGTCGCCGTCGACTCGCATGGCAATGCGTATGTGACAGGTTTTTCGATTTCGCCCGATTTCCCGACCAAAAACGCATTTCAGAATTCTTGGCCCGGCTCCCCCAATTTCAGCAGCACTGCCTTCCTCACGAAGTTCGATCCCGCCGGAACCGCGTTGGTCTATTCGACCTATCTCGGCGGATCTGGCGGAGACCAAGGCGACGGCATCGCCCTAGATGCCCAGGACCATGTATTTGTAACGGGCGCTACGCGTTCTTCCGATTTCCCGACCAAAGATGCTTTTCAGGAAAAATTGAAGAGCAGCAATGGGAACGCCTTTATCACGAAATTTCACTACGATGGGAGCTCGCTCTTCTATTCCACCTATCTAGGCGGATCGGGCGCAGACGAGGCCAACGGCATCGCCGTCGATTCGAGCGGCAACGCATATGTAACGGGTTTTACTAGGTCGCCCGACTTTCCAACCAAAAATGCCTTTGAGAAAACGCCGAGTGGATCGTTCATCACGAAAATTGATGCCGCTGGAACCGCATTGATTTACTCAACCTACTTCTACGCGGGAGGGTCTGGCATCGCTCTGGACGCGTACAGAAACACATATATTCTCGGTGCCGCCGGCCCAGGTTTGCCCACCAAAACGCCTTTCAGAAAGAGTTTGGCGGTGGCAACGAGGACGCATTTGTCACGAAATTCGATCCAGCAGGAACCGCACTGGTCTATTCCAGCTACCTCGGCGGGACTGGCAACGATTTCGGAACGGGCATTGCCGTGGACTTTCACGGCAACGCCTACGTGATAGGCACGACAACTTCAATTGATTTCCCGATCAAAGACGCTTTCCAGAACACGCTGGAGAGCCCTGGCGGGGATGCGTTTGTGACTAAGATCAGCGCTCAGTAGGACAGACGTTTCGTACGGTTGGACCAGTATGGGAGAACTGGACCGGTCATTTTATGAACAAAAAACCAATGGAGGAGAAAACTCATGTCAAAAAACAAATCTACACACACCGTCATTACTTTCGCGACCATGCTCGCTGTTCAAGGCGCACTGGCCGCAAACACAATTCCCACCGCGAAGCCGGCAATTTCGGATTACAGACGGCCGCTCAGCTTTGAACCAAATCAAGGCCAAACTGACAAGCAGATCGACTTCGTCGCGCACGGCGCCGAGTACAGCCTCTTTCTCTCGGGCCCCGACGTCGTATTCTTGCTGCGACGCATCGTTTCAAAACCCGGCCCTCGCATTTCGGGAACTACGGTTCGCATGAAACCTGTCGGCGCGATCGGTTCCTCACCAGAGGCTCTCGGCGAACAAGCCGCCAAAAGCAACTATTTCATCGGCAACGTCGCGGAGCGTTGGCGTACCAGCATCCCGAACTATGCCAAAGTACGTTACCCGAACATCTACCCCGGCATAGACCTGATTTATTACGGCAACCAACGCCAGCTAGAGTACGACTTTGTCCTAGCGCCCGGTGCCGATCCGCGCGCCATCTTGCTGGAGTTTCAGGGTACGGTCGAACCCATTCTAGATCGCTCGGGCGATATTGTGATGCACACTGTCGCAGGCGACCTGCGCTGGCACAAGCCGGTTGCCTACCAAGAGACCAACGCCGGCCGAAGACTTGTCGGTTGCGCTTACAGGCGTAAAGGAGCGCACGGCCTTCGCTTCTCACTGGCCGCCTACGACCGCGCTCAGCCCCTCATCATCGACCCGGTATTGGAATATTCCACCTACCTCGGCGGCAGCGGCGCCGATAGCGGTGGCGCTATAGCCGTCGATAGTAGCGGCAACGCATATGTAACCGGTAGCACAACTTCCCCCAATTTCCCGGTCAAGAACGCTTTTCAAAGCTCTTATGCCGGATCGTTCAATTTCACCTCGAATGCATTTGTGGCGAAATTTGATGTGCTCGGAAATTTGGTCTATTCTACCTACTTGGGCGGGAGTGGAAGTCCGACGCAACCTCTTCCTGGCGACCAGGGCAATGGCATTGCCATCGATGGCGGCGGGAATGCGTATGTAACCGGCTTCACTGCGTCTTTCGATTTCCCCACCAAAAACGCGTTTCAAGCCGCGCTCGGAAACAGGTGCATGGCCGAAATTTGCAACTCGCGCAACGCATTCGTCACTAAGCTCGACGCCGAAGGAAGCGCGCTCGTCTATCTCCACGTTTCTAGGCGGCACCGGCTACTCGGGGGAGGGGCCTCAAGACGCAGGCAGTGGTATTGCCCTCGACACCCGAGACAATGTGTATGTGATAGGTTCGGCCACTTCTTTCGACTTCCCCCTTAAGCACGCCTTTCAAACCACCCCCGGCGGCATCTTTGTCACAAAATTCAACGCCACTGGAACGGCGCTGGTCTATTCCACATTCCTGGGTGTGGGCGGCGACTCTGGTAACGGAATCTCGGTAGACAGTAGCGGGAACGCCTATGTTACAGGTCATACTGATGATCCCGATTTCCCCACCAGGAACGCTTTTCAGGCAACGCGAAGGAGCTACAACGGTAACGCGTTTGTCACCAAATTCGATGCCGCTGGAACGGCGCTCGTCTATTCCACCTATCTTGGCGGGAGTGGTGGGGACACCGGCAATGGCATCGCCGTAGATGCCCAGGGGCATGCCTATGTGACAGGTGTTACGCATTACTCCGATTTCCCGCTCAAAAACGCCCTTCAGACAAAGCTAAAAAGCACTGCCGGAAACGCCTTCCTTACGAAATTTCACTATGATGGAGCTTCGCTGTACTACTCCACGTATCTAGGCGGAAGTGGCGCGGATAGGGGCAACGCAATCGCCGTGGATTCAGGGGGGCACGCGTTTGTGACAGGTGTCACCACTTCCGCCGATTTCCCGACCGAAGAAGCTTTTCAGACCGAGCTGAAAAGCACCAGCGGAAACGCCTTCGTTACGAAATTCCATTACGACGGTGTCTCGCTGTTCTATTCCAGCTATCTCGGCGGAACTGGCGCTGACTCGGGCGCTGGCATCGGTGTGGACAAAAACGGCAACGCCTATGTGACAGGCACTACCAGCTCTACCGATTTTCCGACGCAAGATGCCTTCCAGCCAGTGCCCGGCGGCAATGGAGACGCCTTCGTGACCAAGATCAGCGCCCAATAGTCCGCGTGCAACATTCTCAAACCACGGACTGAGGCAACGCCACTACCTCGGTCCCAACCTGAAACCAGACAATCACGTGATAGTCTCCTAGCTGGAGCAAACGAGCAACGGAACACTGAGGCTCCCGCAGCCCGGCCGCTTAGGTCTGGTGCATCCCTGAGAGAGAGGAGTATTATTTTCATGGCAAGTAACCGCGGAGTCGCATACGTCGGAACCGGAAAAGTTGAAGTCAGACCAATTGATTTCCCGAAGCTCGCCTTAGGCGACCGCAAATGCGAGCACGGAGTCATTCTCAAAATCGTCGCCACCAATATCTGCGGCAGCGATCAACACATGGTGCGCGGCCGTACCACGGCGCCCTCCGGCATGATCCTTGGCCACGAAATTACCGGCGAGATCATCGAAAAGGGCCGTGATGTCGAATTCCTCAATGTTGGCGACCTTGTCTCCGCGCCCTTCAATATCGCCTGTGGAAGATGCCGCAATTGTAAAGAAGGCAAGACCGGCATTTGCTTGAACGTTAATCCCGCCCGGCCTGGCGCTGCTTATGGCTATGTTGATATGGGCGGATGGGTGGGCGGCCAGGCCGATTACGTAATGTGCCCCTACGCTGACTTCAACCTGCTCAAGTTCCCGGACAAAGATCAAGCGATGTCGAAGATCCAGGACTTGACGTTGCTTTCTGATATTTTTCCAACTGGCTACCACGGTGCTGTAACAGCAGGTGTAACAACTGGCTCAACCGTTTACGTAGCGGGCGCTGGACCCGTCGGGCTTGCCTGTGCGGAAGCCTGCCGCCTGCTTGGCGCTGCCGTCGTCATCGTCGGCGATATGAACCCGGAACGCCTCCAACAGGCGCAAAGTTTCGGATGCGAGACGGTCGACCTTCGCGATAAAGCTCCTTTGGGCGACCGCATTGCCCAGATCTTAGGCGTACCCGAAGTCGATTCGGCTGTCGACTGCGTCGGCTTCGAAGCCAGGGCGCATGGGCAAAATGCCGAGGAAGCCCCTGCAACGGTTTTGAATTCACTGATGACTGTTGCCCGTGCAGGCGGAGCCATCGGCATTCCAGGCCTTTACGTCACTGACGATCCCGGCGCGCAAAGACGCGAACGCAAAGAGCGGAGTGCTAGGGATTCGAATCGGCCTGGGTTGGGCTAAGTCGCACACCTTTGCTACAGGTCAATGCCCGGTCATGCGTTATCACCGCCAGCTCATGATGGCTATCCTGCATGAAAGAACGCGACCCGCTAAGGCTGTCAACGTCACGGTTATCACGCTTGAACAAGCCCCGCAAGGTTACAAAGACTTCGACAAAGGCGCCGCTAAAAAGTTCGTTCTCGATCCTCACGGCCTCGTTAAAGCGGCATAGATTTCAGTTGTTGCGCCAACAACCGATGAAACAAGTGCTCGCCTGATTCGCGCCGCACTGAGAGCCTGCCTGCACCATATGCTCTCGAGTTCAACCCGCGCTGCACCGACTCGCAGATACCCACGTCCTCGTCTTGAATCTTCTCGCTCACGGCTACGCTTTCGGCATTTCTCGCCTCCTGTTCCGGACTCAAATCGTCGAAGTAGAAGTCGAAAATCACCTGCGTTTTATCCAGACCCATCGGAAGCACTAGGTTGGTATCCATCACTCCCTGGTACACATTGATCATGAAGTTCGGGTATAGCCACAGGTAATAAGCACGTTCGCCCCGCCGCGTCGCAGCAATCGACCCATCTTCATCGGAACGAGTCATCGGGCTCGATTGCACGGAGTAGCGGTCGCCATTCTCGATCGTGTATTGCTTGTATTCAAGAGCGCTATTCAATCCCTTATGCAAATGCGGCACATGATAACCGCCGTCCAGATAGTTGTCTATGAATACCTTCCAGTTGCAATTCAGGCTATAAACCTTTCGCGTGTAGAACCGAAGACTTTCGAGGTTCAGCGGCATCACGGTGTCCCCGAGCCCTCCGACAAATTCCTCTAGCGGTGGCGTCTCGGGATCCAGCGCAACAAAAACAAACTGTTCCCATGTGTCCACGCGAACGGGAACCAGGCCGTTCTTCGCGCGGTCGAAGTTCCGCACCTCGTTAAATTCGGGGACTCCTTTTAAGCTCCCGTCCAGCCCATAAGTCCAACCGTGATACGGACAGCGAAATAACGGCGCTCTGCCGCACGGCTCGGTAGCAACGGCCGCTGCGTGATGCCGGCAAACATTGAAAAACGCCTTGAGCGATCCATCCGCGCCGCGAACTGCCAGAATCGGCTCGCCAGCTACTTCGGCCGTAATATAATCGCCCCTCGAAGCCAACTGGCCGGTTCGTCCAATTACCTGCCAAGTTCGCCCGAACACAGCCGACAATTCCAGCTTCAGCATTTCTGGATTGGCGTACCAGGATGCAGGAATCGTAAATGCGTCTTCTAGTGCCGCGCTGTCGTTGTATTCGCCGATGAGTTCGCCGATGTGCTTCATCCTGGGAACAGCCTGCGAATCTCTGCATAGAGCTGGCAATCCCAGCGATTGAAGTGCTCGATCGTTTGCCGAACTGAGTCAAAACGCCCATCATCCCGTCCACCTCGGTTTACCATATCGAGTGCCGCTCGGTGATTCCAGCCGAATTGCGCCTGCAGCGCCGCATAAGCCTCATCAGCGCGTTCCTGATAGCCGACAAATTTGAACCTGGTGCGCAGATTGTGAACGGCAAGAACGTAGACTTCACGGTTCACCTGACCTGGCGGAACATCGGCTAGCACCACCCCGCTGAAGCAGCGGACCATCAGGTTATCTAAATTGACCGTTGTGGCGCGTTCCAGCAATTCAGCCAGCAAGCTCGGCGACGCGCCGCCTGACCCTTTTTCCGGTTCTACCAGATAACGGAAATGTGAGATCACCCGCCGTACGGGATCTCGAACCATCGTTATATACGTGCTCTCCTGTGGAAGAAAGCGATGCACTCCATAATGGAAGTGACCCAGAACTAATCTGAACCTAGTCCGTTGTTCCAAGGGGAGTAAGTTCAGATCACAACCCAGAAAGCCTGGTGGATCCGGATACAGATACGCAACCTGGGAGTTTCTGTAATTGCCCACGATGGCTTCGCGAAAGGCAGTACCGGCGGTTTTGGGTATGTGCATGAACAGCACGGTCTCCGAATTATTTCCTACCGAACTGCGCGGTATTTGCACCCTCAGCGGAGAATTGGGCAACGGCAGCTCATTCGGAAATCTTGCGTCGACACGCACCGGTCCCGGCGGACAGGATTGAGACATGTCGAAATAGAAGCAATGTGGTCCAACGTCCTCGCGATACCAAACAGGAAGAACTTCACCCACCGGCCGGTCGTCTCTGTACAGCGTAATTTTTGGTGCTTTTGACGGTTCATTCGCTTCATAAGCCCAGCCATACACCTCACCCGCAATTTCTCCGTCCAGTCGGCCGAGAAATCGCCTCTTTTCCTTCTGGCCGTTCTGCCCGTTCACAAGCTCTTTCAATACCATGATTAGCGCGAGTTTGATCTTTTGATCTCTCCCTTTACTGCCCAGAACCCGTGCGCTTGCCCGCGCTGCGAAAACTGCCAACCCGTAATTCGCAGCGGCTAGGAGCGTCAGGTGATCCATATTCACCTCCATGATTGGAGGAATAAAAAAGAAGTCACTGGCCAAAGTCGCCAGAGCCGTCGCTATGAAACCTGGGATGAGGCCGAAGAGGGCCGATATTGCTACCGCTCCCATGAAAGACACAAGGTAAGGTGAGCTAAGGACGTGCTCGGAGTAGAAAAAAGCGACGGTGGATAGAGCGACAAGGCACACCGGGAGCATGTATCGAACTCGGCCAGAACGAAATCGAGGGAATCTCTCGATTAAGGTCATACCCTGTTTTGGAATCAGCCTCAGCAGTTGCACGGTCAGGATCTATGCTGCAACGCTCAGTCCCGCAATTATATCTGAGTACAAAAACTGCACACTTACCCGGCAAGATGATGCGAGTGGAGCGGTTAACAAAACCGCGCCCTACAGCTCAGCTCTCACTGGCGATGAGCAATGCTAGAAGTTCACACAACATGAGCGAGGCCATCCACCGCGACCGCATGGTTCAAAACAGAACAATTAGTTACAACCGCTTTCTTCTGCTCGTTGCAGGGCTCGGCGGCTTGCTTTACGGAGTCGACGTCGGTATTATCGGCGGCGCTTTACCGTATTTGGAGGCTACCTCCGGGCTGAATGCCGGTCAGCTTTCGATCATAGTTGCGGCTGTGTTGCTCGGCAGCGTGATCTCGACACTGTTTGCCGGCATCTTCGCTGATTGGATGGGGCGTAAACCTCTCATGGTCCTCAGCGGCCTGATCTTTGTCGTCAGTATTCCGATGATTGCTCTTTCACATGGCTACGGCCCGTTGTTTTTCGGCCGCCTGTTACAGGGGGCTAGCGGCGGGTTCATCGGCGTGGTTGTTCCGCTATACCTTGCAGAGTGTCTCGCGGCATCAAGCCGTGGCAAAGGGACCGGAATTTTTCAGTGGTTGTTGACGCTGGGCATCGTTGCCGCGGCCCTCATTGGTATCTATTTCAGTTATCGCGTTGCCGACGTGACCAGATTCGCAGATGCCGCCACGGTCTTCGGTTTCAAGGATCTGGCCTGGCGCCGCATTTTCTGGGTTTCGCTGCCCCCCGGAATTCTCTTCGTGATTGGCAGCCTCCTCGTGACAGAGTCTCCACGTTGGTTGTTCCGCCGCGGTAAAAGGGAGGCTGCTCACCGGGCGCTTCTTCGTTCCCGCACTCCTGAACAAGCGGACATCGAGTTGAAGGAAATGGAAGAGACTGCCGCCGCCGAAAGGGCCGAAGCCTCCTTCGGCGAAAAAGTCAGAGACTCGCTGTTGCGCCGGAAATACGTCATTCCGTTCCTACTCGCCTGCATCATTCTGTTCTGCAACACGGCCACGGGCATTAATTCTCTCATTGGTTACAACACCAACATTCTTTTGCAGAGTGGCCTTTCCGATGTTCAAGCCCACTGGGGTTATGTCGTCTTCACCTCCGTGAACTTTCTAATGACCATGGGCGGTGTTATGTTGGTGGACCGCAAGGGTCGCAAGTTTCTGCTCGTCCTGGGAACTAGCGGCATCATTGTCTCGCTCGTCAGCACCGGTGCCCTTTTTCGGCAAACTGAAAGACTGCAAGTGGATCGCCGGGACGCTCTTCAAGCTATGGTTAGCCCAGACCAGACGCTCACTCTTCGCTTTGATCCCGGCCGAAGCTGAGAAGCTTTTGGCTGCTAAGAGCGACGCTGGCAAAGCGATCCCGGCAAGCCGCGCCGCTCTGACGACCATCTATTCTTACGGAGATTTCACTGCGGCAACTAATGTTGCCCGTTCTGATGACAGAACTGCACCCCCGGTCAAGATCACGCGTGAAAGCTGTGTCCCGGCCAATAAAATCGAGGCGTTTAGCAAAAATCCTTTTGCGAACCTGGACGCCGCGCGCACCGCCCCTTTGAAGATCGAAAAGGCTCTGATCAGTCCTGTCCCCGACACTCGCAATGGCTGGCTCGTCGCATCCTTGCTATACGTGTTCATGGCATTCTACGCCATCGGGCCGGGAGTCTGTGTTTGGCTCGCGCTTTCAGAGCTGATGCCAACTCGCATCCGCTCCAATGGTATGAGTATCGCCCTAGTCATAAACCAAGTAGTCTCGACCACCCTCGCCGCCATCTTCCTGCCAGTCGTCAGCAACTACGGATATTCAACGATGTTCTTCGTGTTCGCTGGTTTTACAGCGATCTACTTCACCACCGCCGCATTTTTCCTGCCCGAAACCAAGGGCAAGACCCTGGAAGAAATAGAAGAGTATTTTGAAGGGGCTGGAAAGAAAGTTGCTTGAGAACTTCCCTCAATACTGCATATTTTGTGTATTTCAACGAAATCCGCATGCCTCAGTTGTGATCAGGCGCCGCAAGCATCGCGGCGATTATAGCTTGCGAGAGTCCGGCTTCTTTGAGGTTCAAAAGATCGTCGGTACCCATCTCGTACAGCCCGAGGCTCGATTTAATTCTAGCGATGATGACCTCGTCAGAAAAACCAGCTTGCCGCAGCGAAAGGATATCAGTGTTGTGCAAGCACCTCGGACGCGACACGTTCCGCCTATCCGCTTCGGTCTGGGCAGTAACCAACTTGGAGTCAGAATTCCCGGAAATGGTAGCCGCGCGTAGTGGGACAGTTTGAGAGTATCGGCTACTCAGCGAAGCCTGCTTTTCGATAGCGCGGCAGGAGTCCTGAACTGCACTTCCGACAGTCCGCGTGGATCCCGAATAAAGCACGTCTCCGCCTTTTTCAAAAACGGCGATCTTGTCGCGTTTCCTTGCATAACCTTTGCCCCCGTCGCGGTCGAACAACACTATGTAGTCTGCCTCGCTCTCGTCCATGCTTACGGTCACGCCTGGGCAGCGCTCGCCAAAAGTTTTTATAATCTCGACAGTCTGAGGTCTAGCGCCGCCAGAGAAATATCCAGCACCCGACCCATTTGAAGCACCGAATTCGCCCGAAACCTGCCAGGAATTGCTGTCCGTTACGTAAACCCTTGACTTAGCCGTTGGCGCATCTTGCGCGATACAGCAGATCGATAAAACGAGGAACATCACGGTCGATTTCATATGCTGTACCTATCGGCTTTTCCCCTCTTCGCCAATAGTCTCCGAGCAGGGAACATGTAACTTATGCTTCTTCCAGCGTACACCAACCACCGAAGGCCCTACTGCCGAGCTCCACTGGCAGTTAATCGGTAAGCCGGTAGCCGCCTTAAATCTGGTGAGCGCGGCAGGAATCGAACCTGCAACCTAGTGATTAAGAGTCACTTGCTCTGCCAATTGAGCTACGCGCCCGCTCTGAGTCACGCGTGGGAAACGAGGGCGGCGAGTGCCACCAACCCAACTATAACACTCGCTCCAAACTTCCTAAAGCCCGCCGAATGTACCGGCTCTTACTTCCAACGCATGCGCCTCAACCCAGTCACGGCGTGATACGTGCCCAGAAACATGGCTGCATTGATCATCGAGAAATAATAAGGGAGCATCAGAAACTTCGGTCGCAGTCGCATCAGCGCCCCGCAGATCGCCAGAAGATAGAAAACAATCTGAGCTGCGAGGGTCACTTGATATGTACGCTGCTGGAGCAGGAAAATATTCGCGAGAAAAGCGAGCATCATTGCGAACGGAACCACTAAGCGCAGCCCTTTGTGGCATAGGAAAAAAAACAACGGAAGGGGACGGAGTGGGCGAAGCAATGACGCGATTTCGCGCAGCTGCTGAATGTTGCCTGCCATAATGCGAACGCGCCTTCCGAATCCCGTCATCTCGTGTGCCTCCTCGCTAATCACGGCCTCAGGCTCGTAAACTGCGCGCCAACCGTTCGCGATCACAGAAGCATGAATGATGTAATCATCATTGATCGTGCCGGGCGGTGGAAACGGATACAGTTCCGCGCGGATCGCATGCAGATGGCCATGCCCACCCAGCGCGGACGAAAGTTCGCCCTCCTGTGTCTTTAAGAAAGTTTCGTATTTCCAATAGAAATCTTCCGACGCGCCTATCGAAACCTCGTGCGGCTTAATCACCGTGTACTTCCCGCTCACGGAGCCCACATTTGGATCTGCGAAGTTGCGAACCAACGCGCGAAGCGCATCCGGATTGAGAATGGCCGAGGTGTCAGAGAATACAATAATCTCCCCGCGAAGTTCACGTACCGCCGCATTGAGCGTCATGATCTTGCCCCTATTCACCGGAAAATCGAGCACCCGAACGCGGCCTACAGCTTCCGGTGAACTCGCCAGGCGCTTTGCTAACTGGGGCGTGTCGTCGCTCGATCCATCGCAGGCAACGATGATCTCCATCAGATAGGCCGGATAATCGAGTGCCAGCGAGTTTCGGATTTTTCGCTCAATATTCGATCTCTCGTTAAAAGCAGGTATGAGCAACGACAAAGGCGGCGTGATATCCCGCTTTCGGACGCCTCGCTTTAAAACCCGCCTTAATGTAACCAGGGTGAGAGGGTATCCAACGTATGCGTAAACCGGAATAAGAACCGCAACCCAGAAGACGGACGCCCAGAACACGACGGGCCAAAGGGTAGCGGAGAAGATCAAAAGAGTGCTCAACGTCGAGACGCACTATGTTGGTGCGATCTCATATCTAGTACTCCCGAACCGGAGAATATATCGGAGTTTACATATCCCTTCTCGTGTTCAATAGTCTTTATGCGCGCGTTGGTACAAAGAGTCTCGGAGGCAAGTGTCGCAGTCCAGGGGTCGGTGGCAGGTCAGATCGGTCAGAGGACTGCTCATCTTACTGGGCGTAAAATTCGACGACACTCATGCGCGCGCTGAGCACTTGGCGCGAAAGGTAGTCCAGTTGCGAATCTTCCCCGACGATCAGGGTAAAATGAACCGAAGTTTAGTCGACATCTCCGGCGAGATGCTAATTGTCTCCCAATTTACACTCTACGGGGACACCGAAAGGGCAACAGGCCATCCTACTCAAAGGCTGCGAGACCGGAACTAGCCGAGCCGTTATACGAGTATTTTGTCAAGTTATGCAGGGATAAACACGTGTTCGTCTCGACTGGGTTTTTCAGGCGCATATGGAAGTCCGTCTAGTAAATGACGGTCCCGTAACCCTAATGTGCTATTCCGAATCGTAAGTTTACACGGACGGTTGTGGAAAATTACCGTTGTGTTAGTATTTGTGTTACTAACTAAGATATATGGCAAGAAAGTCTGCCGCCCCAAGTAGAGAAATTCTTGAAGCGGCTCTCCAAGGTTTGGAAGCCCAGAGGCAGAAGTTAGACGAACAGATCGACCAGGTGCGCACCATGATGGGCCGCCGGGTCGGGCGACCACCGAAAGGGAACGGCGGTGAGCTCAATGCATCCAGAAGGGGCGCCCCGGCCCGTAAGAGGCGTACCTTGAGTGCTGAAGCCCGCAAGAGAATTGCAGCAGCGCAGAAAAAGCGCTGGGCAGCCTTCCGCAGGAATCAGGAATAGGGATTCCAGTCGAATTCTCGAACCACTTCTCCAAGCTCACCGTCTGCCACTAATCGCCCGCTCTCGAGAAAAACTGCTCGCCTGCTAAGTGCACCGGCGAAGTGCACGTCGTGAGTTGCGATTATTTTGGGCTGCGGCAAGGCTCGTAAGAGTTCGAGTAAGGCTCGTTGCCCCGGAGGGTCCAGCCAGGTCGTTGGCTCATCCAGAAGCAAAAGCTGCGGCTCCATTACCAGCACGCCGGCCAATGTTACGCGGCGCTTCTCGCCGGCACTAAGATTGAAAGGGGGACGTCCTAGCAGATCCCCCGCAATACCCACCTCGCTAAGTACATGGACCGCCCGGCTCTCGGCCTCTTCCACGCTCCATCCTAAGTTCAGCGGTCCGAACATAACATCGTCTAATACCGTAGGCATGAATAACTGGTCATCAGCATCCTGAAAAACGATTCCGACGCGGCGTCGAATTTCTCGCAGATTCTCCTTAGTAACCTCCAGCCCGGTAACGCGAATCGTGCCTGAGCCCCTCAGTGTTCCGTTTACATTTAGTAGCAATGTGGTCTTCCCCGAACCATTCCGGCCAAGTAGGACCAGATTTTCTCCTTCTTCTAATTGCAGTGAAACGTCATCGAGGGCTTTAGTGCCGTCATCGTGCCGGTAGGTAAAATTCCTCACGTCAAGCAGCATCGTCCTGCCCCAGATGACGTTTGAGCATTCCGTATAGGTTAGACGAAGTGCAAGGCAACGGCCAGCAGCAAGCCACCACCGAGAATCCCCATATCAAAAACTCTGAGCGGCGTAAACTCGCGACGAGATAAGCTTCCGGAGAATCCCCGCCCGCACATCGCCTGGTGGATCATCGCCGCTTTCGCATACGATCGGCTGAAGAGTACGCCAATCATGCCTGAGCAAGCTTGGACAGCGCGCAACCCCGGCCTGCCCGCGCGCGCGGCAAACGCTATCTTCATCTGCTGTGCCTCAGCGCTCAGCACAAATAAATACCGGTAGATCAAACCCGTCACCTCGACTAACAGGGCAGGAACATGAAAGAAATGCGCTGCCGAAAGGAGCTGCGGCAATGGCGTCGTACATACGGCTATCAACACGCTGAACGCAGAAAGGTAACTCTTGGCCAGAATGGACCAGGCACGCTGACCATCGCCCGATAAATAAACTACTAACGAGAACAGCCCTACAAATGGCACTGCAAGCAGCGAAACGCGCACTATCCGCAGCACTGGAAGCCGCGCTGCCCTTCCAACACAAATCAGAAAAATGAAATAGACGGCAAGCTGAACGACCGAGAGCTCGCGTAACAGGGCCACCGAAACCAGGAACGCCACCAACAGCGGTAACTTTACTCTGGCGTCAAGCCGGTGAACGACGCTCGCTTGCTTACTCAGCCGCGCAAAGCTAACGTGACGCAATCATGCCCCAATTTCACCGGCTAAGAATAGGATCGGCGTCCCCGAGCGAGTAAATGGCCCCCCAACGCACAAACGGCGTAGATCAACAGCAGACCCACAAGTCCTGCGCTTGCCCGGCTGAGCCAGTTTCCTCCGAGGACGCGGATCTGGTAATCGCTCAGCGGAGACCGAAACACTGGATGCGCTCCGAACGGCAATCCGAGTTTTCGGGCCACATTTTCCAGCCCGTCTGGTAGCGTGGATGCCGCCAATATCCCGATCGCTGCAAGCGTCACTGACGCACATGCAACCCAGGACACAAGCCTGGGCCATAGCGGCTTACTGGCGACTGATACACTTCTCGCACTATCTGCCGCTGGCGTTAGCGCTGGGTTCAGCCGTTCAATCGCCCGCAAAACCGAAACCGTAATTGCGCCTTCGAGAATCGCGTTTACCGCGAACAATGCGAGTGACGCGCCGATCAGCGTGCTTGGCATCCGAATACCCGATACCAGCAACTCAGCTAATGCCAGAATGCCGCTCACCAATACGGAACAGGTGCCGCCCAAGAACACTCCGTATGATTTCCACCTCGTCTGGAAGAACCAGCGTGCAGGCAGATATCCCACGAACACTCCCATTAGTGCCATGTTGATGATGTTTGCGCCTAGCG
The DNA here is from genome assembly GCA_963771565.1 of uncultured Acidobacteriaceae bacterium. Taxonomy (GTDB): domain Bacteria; phylum Acidobacteriota; class Terriglobia; order Bryobacterales; family Bryobacteraceae; genus Bog-105. Next base: position 51,803 of record CAVYUB010000022.1, on the reverse strand, counting down.
CCAGCACACCGCCATCTTGGAAGATCAGCGCTTGAACGATGAGGATTGCCGTCACTACCAGCGCCGCGGCCCACGGTCCTAGGAGGCAGGCCAGCAACGTGCCGCCAACCAGGTGCCCACTCGTGCCCAGACCTACCGGAAAGTTAATCATCTGCGCGGCGAACACGAACGCGCCCATTACGCCGAGAAGTGGCAAACGGTTGCCGTCTGTGTTGCGATGCGCTTGACGCGACACGATCGCCACTGCAGGAATGGCCACCGCGTCGAGAGTCGCCCAAACCGGAGGAGATAGAAAATTATCCGGGATGTGCATCGGACTTTATTCTCTCATCAGTGTGTGCATCATTGAGATATGATCCTCGGGATCGGCAGCGACTTGGCGCAGGTGGAGCGTATCCGCCACAGCATCGCGCAGTATGGCGATCGTTTCCTGAACCGCGTCTACACGGATCGGGAGCGCGCCTACGCCCGTAGCAAGGCAAACTCGGCAGAGCGGTTCGCTGCCCGGTTTGCTGCCAAAGAAGCCGGAATGAAGGCCATTGGCACAGGTTGGCGCAGAGGTATTACATGGAAAGACTTTGAAGTATTAAATGAAAGTTCTGGAAAGCCAACTCTGCGCCTCAGCGGCGTAGCGCTTCAGACCGCGGCAGCAATGGGGGTCGAGCGCATTTCTATTTCACTGACCCACACGGCCGAAACCGCATTCGCGGTTGTAATTCTGGAAGACAGGAAATAACCCGTTTCGACTCCGAATCTTCGTTCAAATGCTCTTACCGCTCGGCGCCCCCACCGATCTCGTCCGTAACTGAGCCTCTTCAAGCCGCTTCGATTCCTGATAAGTGAAGATCATGCGATGTACCACCGTCAGGTTGCCAAGGACAGCAATAACCCACAAGACAGGCGCCATGCGGTCGAAAAGCGCCCCGATTATCAGCAAAACAACTCTTTCCGGTCTCTCGAGAAAGCCAACTTTGCACGTCGGAATGATATTCTCCGCTCGAGTGCGTGTGTAACTGATCATTACGGAAGCTGCCATGACAATCGCAGTCAGCACCACGTAAGAGGGCCTGTTAATGGTTCCGTAATAGACAAGTAGTCCCACCAGAAGAGCGATGTCCGAGTAGCGGTCGAGCACAGAATCGAAAAACGCCCCGAAACGCGTCACTCGATTCGTCTCCCGGGCCACTCGACCGTCAACCATGTCGAAAAGCCCCGCGAAAATGATCACGCATCCCGCAGTTCTGAAGTGGCCGAAAGCTAGAAATGTCGCCGCGATCATGTTAATGACCAGTCCCAGAAATGTAAGGACGTTCGGGTTAATTTTTGATAGTGCCAATCCTCGCACAATCACGCGTATGATTCGATTCGCGGTAACGCCGATTGCCCGAGTGAAGGTCATCTCTTTTTACTCTATGATGCGGCCAAATCGTGAATGGTTGTAAGACTCAGAATTTCCAGCTCCTTCATGCCATCGGGAATCTGGATTTTGACGGTATCTCCAACCTGCTTTCCCAAGAGCCCGCGCCCGATCGGAGAACTTGTAGAAATTTTGCCGTTCGCTACATCGGCCTCTTCGCTTAACACCAGATTGTATGTAAATTCCTCGTCCTTCTTCAAATCCAGGACCACCACGTGTGACCCCAGCCCCACCCGATCGCGCGGGATTTTCGATAAATCGACCATGGAGAAGTCGCGGAGCCGTGCCTGCAGTTGACCTAACCGCGCGCTCACCCATGATTGCCGCTCTTTCGCAGCATGATACTCGGCGTTTTCGCTTAAATCCCCATGACCACGAGCCCTGAGAATCTCCTTTGGCAACTCGTTCCGTAGTTCGTACTCGAGAGCGGAGACCTCCTCCTGCAACTTCTTCTTTAGGTCTTCCATGCTTTCGCCGAATCCATTATCTCTTTGCTGAACCCATTATAGGGAAGCGAATTTTAAGCGCTTTTAACTTACCAGTCGTTCAATTGTTACAATGATGTAGGAGGGTTTCCTACCATGGCGAACAAACCGGCCTACGCCCAGGGAGCACAAGTCGAGCACGGGCGGTTTGGTCTTGGCTCGGTACTGTCGTGTAACGACGAGTACGTCGTGATCAAGTTTGACGATCATGGTGAGAAGAAGTTCGTTACTTCGATCGTTTTGCCGGCGCTCAAGAAAAGCGATCGTCAGCCGCCCGTCGAAAAGCGCCGTGCCAGCCGCAAGAAAGCCGCTCCAGCGGGAGCGTAACTCACCAGTCCAAAAGGTTCCTTCCTAAGAATGAAGGTCGGCATCGTAGTTTTTCCTGGTAGTAACTGCGACCATGACGCCTGGTTTGCCATTTCCGGGAATCTCCATCATCAAGCCGAGTTCATCTGGCACGAATCGACCCATGTTGGGGACGTAGACGCGGTCATCCTCCCTGGCGGTTTCGCTTTCGGAGATTATCTTCGCTGCGGCGCCATCGCAAAATTTTCACCGGTTATGAGAGCTGTCAAAAAATTCGCTCGAGACGGCGGGTTGGTGCTCGGCATCTGCAATGGTTTTCAGGTACTCACTGAAGCCGGTTTGTTGCCCGGTGCTCTGGTTCGAAACGCGAATCGTCAATTTGTATGCCACACCGTGACCTTGGAAGTTAGAAGCACGAACTCGCCCTTCACGCACATAGCGACTAAGGCCCAAATCCTGAACCTACCTGTGGCGCATGGGGAAGGCTGTTACGTCGCCGATGAATCGACACTCGATCGCCTCGAGGCTGAGGACCGCGTTATGCTTCGCTACCGCGATAATCCGAACGGATCCATGCGCGATATAGCCGGGATCGTGAACGCGGAGCGCAACGTAATGGGTCTCATGCCTCATCCCGAGCGCGCTTCCGATCCGCTTGTAGGCGGTACCGACGGGACCGTGATTTTAGGCTCGATGCTTGCCGCGCACGCGGCGAAAACGCCCACCCTTGCGCATTGTGGATCATGAGCAAGGTCACTCCTGGAGTGATTGAGGCCCACCAGCTTACACCCTCCGAGTACGAAAAGATCCTGACTCTGCTGGGTCGCGCGCCAACGTTCACCGAGCTCGGAATCTTCAGCGCCATGTGGAGTGAGCATTGCTCGTATAAGAGTTCGCGCATCCATTTGAAGAAGCTGCCCACTCAGGGTCCGCACATATTGCAAGGGCCTGGCGAGAACGCAGGAATTATCGACATTGGGGACGGAGTGGCCATCGCGTTCAAAATCGAATCGCACAATCATCCGAGTTTTATAGAGCCGTTTCAGGGCGCTGCGACCGGTGTTGGCGGAATTTTGCGCGATATTTTTACCATGGGTGCGCGTCCCATTGCCGTCATGGACTCCATCCGCTTCGGCAAGCTTGACGACGAGAAAACTGGTCCGCGAAACAGGCGGCTTCTCGAAGGCGTCGTCTCAGGAATCGCGCATTACGGAAACTGTTTTGGCGTCCCCACTGTCGGAGGCGAATGTGTTTTCGAAGAATCCTACGACGGTAATCCGCTGATCAACGTTTTCGCGCTGGGCGTATTCCGTCACGACGAGATCTTCTACGGCAAAGCAACGGGTGTGGGAAATTCCGTAATTTACGTCGGAGCGAAGACCGGCCGCGACGGCATACATGGAGCTTCAATGGCTTCGGCGGAGTTTACTGAGGAATCGAAGCAGAAACGCCCCAACGTGCAAGTTGGTGACCCCTTCATGGAGAAGCTGCTGCTCGAAGCTTGTCTTGAGGCGATGAAGACCCGCGCCGTCGTCGGCATTCAGGACATGGGTGCCGCGGGTCTCACTTCCTCTAGCTGTGAGATGGGCAGCCGTGCAGGTACCGGCATTGAAATCGATCTCGAACGTGTGCCGCAGCGGGAAACGGGCATGACGGCTTACGACATAATGCTCTCCGAATCGCAGGAACGCATGCTGCTTGTTTCTGAACGTGGCCGCGAGGACGAAGTGCTGGCCGTCTTTAGTAAGTGGGGCTTGGATGCAGTCAAAATCGGCTCAGTAACGGCGGATGGCATGCTGCGCGTCAAGGATCGCGGCGAGATTTTTGCGGAAATTCCAAACCACGCTCTTGCCAACGAAGCGCCCGTTTACAACCGGCCTTACACAACCCCGCTGCGTACCGCGCCGTTGCATGGGCCGGATATCCAAAGCCAAAACTTGACCGCGGACCTCAAGGCGCTGCTCGCTTCCGGCGATCTCTGCTCCAAACAATGGATCTGGCAGCAGTATGACCACCAGGTACGTACAAACACCATTGCCGGCCCCGGATCCGATGCCGCCATCGTTCGCATCAAAGGTACAAATCAATCTATAGCCATGTCGTTGGATGGAAACGGCCGGTACTGCGCCCTCGATCCACGTGAGGGAACGAAGCTGATTGTGGCTGAATGCTGCCGCAATCTTTCGACGGTTGGAGCGCTTCCGATCGCCACAACGAATAACCTCAACTTCGGGAATCCGGAGAGGCCTGAAATTATGGGCCAGATTGTCGAGTCAATTGAGGGCCTTGCTGAGGCTTGCCGCTTCTTTGAAGTGCCGGTAACAGGCGGCAATGTGAGTCTGTACAACGAAACGCTGGGCAACCCGATCTTCCCGACTCCGGTGGTGGGCATTGTCGGGACGCTCAGTACTGCGCCTCCGATAGGCGTCTCCTTTAAACGCGCCGGACGTTCCGTAATTTTGCTGGGCGGATTGGGCGCTCCCGATTGTCATGAGTTTGGTGGCACTCAGTACGCCAAGGTGATTTCAGACTCGCTGTGGGGCAAACCGCCCCGCCTCGATATGAAGTACGAAAAACAAGTGCAGACGACCATTCGAGAGCTTGTGCGGGAAGGCGCGCTCGAATCGGCGCACGATATAGGGGATGGCGGCCTCGCAGTAGCTCTCGCGGAATGCGCGTTTGGTCCCGTAAACGTCGGAGCCGATATTACCCTGGATTCCGAGCTCGCACCGGAGCTGCTCCTGTTCCATGAGGGACCATCAAGGGTCTTGGTTTCTACTGCAACTCCTGAGCGAGTTTTCGCGTCTGCGAACAGGAACTGCGTTGAAGCCCTGGAAATTGGCGTTACACTCGATTCAAGGGTGATCATCCGCAATCCAAAAAAGATTTCGATTGATAGCCACGTTGCTGAGCTAAAGACCGTCTGGCAGAACGCCCTAGAACACCTCCTCCATAACCCCGTGATGGTGTAAAAAACAATGCTTGATTGGGAAGATGGAAGTCCATTCGATAAGCTCCACGAAGAGTGTGGAGTTTTTGCGCTCTATGGACATCCTGAAGCGGCAAATATCGTTTACCTCGGTTTGCATGCGCTACAGCACCGCGGCCAGGAAAGCGCGGGCATAGCATCCAGCGACGGCCGGAAGATCTACAATTTCCGCAAAATGGGCCACGTAGTGGATATCTTCACGCCCGACGTGTTGAATCAATTGCCCGGAACTCTGGCCATTGGACATACGAGATACTCGACTGCCGGAGAAACCATTCTTCAAAATGCTCAGCCTTTTTCTGTCGTCTGCAGCAAAGGGCATGTTGCTGTCGCGCACAACGGCAACCTGACCAACGCTATTGAGCTGCGCCGCGACCTGGAAGAAGACGGCTCTATTTTTCAGGGCACGAGCGATACCGAAGTCATACTTCACCTTGTAGCCCGTTCGCGGGAGCGAACCCTGGCTGGAGCATTGCGCGATGCGCTATTGCAGATTGAAGGCGCTTTTTCCCTGGTGTTTTTAGCTGAGGATCGAATTATTGTTGCGCGCGATCCACGCGGCTTCCGCCCTCTCGCGATGGGACATCTAGAACTTCCCGACGGACATGTAGCAACCGTATTTGCTTCAGAAACCTGTGCCTTTGATTTAATCGGTGCGACCTATGTCGACGATGTAGAACCTGGCGAAATGGTGATTGTGGCGCCCGAGGGCATCATGCGTGAGCGCTACACGCCGCAAGAAGCTCCGGCCCACTGCGTATTCGAGCATGTATATTTCTCACGGCCCGACTCAATCGTCTTTGGAAAGTCCGTCGCACAATCCAGAGAGCTTATGGGAAGATTGCTCGCTCGTGAGCACCCGGTCGAAGCCGACGTGGTTGTGCCGGTGCCGGATTCCGGAGTAGGCGCCGCAATAGGCTACGCAGCGGAATCAGGCATCCCATACAAACAAGCGCTGATTCGTAACCACTACGTAGGGCGAACTTTTATCGAGCCATCACAAGCCATTCGAGATTTCGGAGTCAGGCTAAAGCTAAACCCGGTCCGGCATTTGCTCGAAGGACAGCGGGTCATTCTGGTGGATGATTCGATCGTACGCGGGACCACTAGCCGCAAAATTGTACGCATGATGCGAGATGCCGGTGCCCGCGAAGTACATCTCCGTATCTCGTGTCCTCCGACTATCTCGCCCTGCTACTACGGCGTCGATACACCCTCGCACCGCGAACTAATCGCGGCGAACTACAGCGTAAAGCAGATTCAGGAATACGTCGAAGCAGATTCGCTGGCCTATCTCTCGATTGAATCTTTGCGCACATCAGTTCAAGATTCAGAGCACCGGTTCTGTTACTCCTGCTACACGGGCAAGTATCCTACTCTCGTGCAAATCGATGAAATTGTGCTTGCGAAAACTGGCTGCTGCTGATTAGCGTGTCCGAAATCAAGGTCCGCACTTGTTCGGTTACCATCCCTCGATCTTTCAAGCTCAGGTGGGTTGTTTCGATCGGCTTTAGAATTTGCAACCTCACACAGCCCGGTAATACGATCCCTGAGCCCCAGGGCAGCAATTCGCGTGTACCGCTGATTGCGACCGGAACCAGTGGCACGCCTGCGCGGATAGCGATATAGGCAGCGCCCTGTTTAAAGGGCTGTAGCTCTCCATTGTGAGAACGTCCTCCCTCGGGAAACATCAGTAACGAGATCCTCTTTCGTCGGATTGTCTCCGCCGCCACCTGCATAGTCTTCACTGCTGCCCGAGCATCTTCGCGCGGAACCGGGATGTGCCCCGCACGGCTGAGGTGTTGGCCCAGAAACGGGATCTGGAAAAGCCCCCGCTTCGCGAGAAATCGAAATTGCACCGGGATATTCGCAAGCACCACAGGCGTGTCCATAAAGCTCAAGTGGTTCGATACGAACACGCAACTCTCTGACGAGACAACCTGTTCGAGTCCTTCTGCTTTTACACGAACGCCACTGACCGCAAGTAGTGTTCTGGCCCAGGCCCGCGCAACTCTGATCTGGATCCTGCCGGTTCGATCGAACAAAGAAACGGCGAGGCTGACTGTGCCGAAAACAATAGTCGCCAAAATGACGCAGGGATCAGCGATCAATAGTCCACGCAGCCGTTTCATGAATGCTCATTTTACGAAACCGCCCGATTAGCGCCGACTAGCAACCCGCGCACTTCGCCCACCAGAAACAACGACCCAGTAAAGAACACTACGCCATTTTTCGGCGCACCCCGTGCCATTTCGATTGCCTCGCAAACGGTTTCTGCAACGCTCGAATTAGGGTGATCGGTCGTAGCAAGGATTGCTTCGGGGCGAAGCGCTCTAGGAAAATTAGGCGCAGTCGCGATTACCCGATTCGCCAATGGAAACAGTTCGCTGGTCACCTCCTCGATAGCTTTATCCCGCATCGCCCCGTACACGATCCAAACTGGGCGATTCGCACAGAACTCGCGGATATAAGCGCTGAGAGCTGCAGCGCCGGCTGGATTGTGAGCTCCATCGAGCATGAAATCGGGCTCTCTCGAAACCAACTCCAGGCGTCCCGGCCACTTCACGTCTTTTAGGCCAGCTTGAATTGCCGAGGTCTCCACGTCCAATTCTCGGCACGACAGAATGGCTGTGGTTGCATTCTCCACCTGATGCCTTCCAGGGAGCGCACAGTCGTAGGAGATGCCGTCGAGGCAGAATGTGGAGCCGTCCCCTGCCGCTCTCAACATTGAAACAGGCGTGTCTTCGGTTCGAGCGACCTTGCACTTAAGCTCACATGCCCTTCGTGTTATCTCAGCTCCCGCCGGCGCTAATTGTCTTGCCACAACCACCGCAATCCCCGGCTTCAAAATGCCCGCCTTTTCGGACGCGATAGCCTTGAGCGAATTGCCCAGGAACGACTCGTGATCGAACGCAACTGGAGTGATCACAGACAAAGCGGGAGTGACCACGTTCGTGGCATCCAATCGGCCTCCCAAGCCAACTTCCAGAACGCTGATATCGCAGCGTTCGCGAAATGTGACGAGCGCCATAGCCGTCACTGTCTCGAAGTAAGAGGGATGCGCGTCCAATCGATCGTTTTGCAAGAGCGTTTCTGCAGCCGCATGAACTTTCTCGAACGCGTAAACGAATTGGGCCGGAGTAACCGCACGTCCGTCTATCTGTATGCGTTCTGTAGGTTCGACAAGATGCGGCGATGTGTACATCCCGGTTCGATACCCTGCATGCCGAAGCGCATTCGCGATCATGGCGCATGTCGAGCCCTTACCGTTTGTTCCCGCTACATGCACAAAGCGCTGTCCGCGTTCTGGATTCCCGAGTTGACCTAAGAGCGTTTGCATGCGCTCGAGCCCCAGCTTTGCACCCGCTTTCAGTTCGTTGCCGAGCGAGTATAGATACCGGACCGAGTCGGGATAGCTCACAATGCCTTGTCGCGGTAGTGCATATAGAACAGGCGGGCTATCACAAACAGGAGGATACAGCCGCCGAGTAGCTTTACCTCAAACCACCATGCCGATCTGACGTCCGCCGTCGGTAAAAAAGAGAAGACGATGGCGATAGCAGATACCGAGAAACCGCATAAAGCCGGTATCTTTTGCCCAAATCTCCAGGCCGCGCCAAAAATATATACGAATGGGATGAACAGAGTGATGACGCTCATGTCAACAGCTAGTTGGTAAGCTCCCCGGAAAGTTTCACCCACTTGACTGATCACAATCAGTACAGCAGTCGCAATGCCGAGGAACAATATCGAAACGTAAGGCGTTCCATACTTCGGATGCAGCTTTGCGAACGCCGGCGGAAGCAAATTGGAAATTCCAAGCACAAAGGGTAGACGCGCGCACGCACCCACATATGTACCAAGTTGACCGCCGACGCTCAGCAAAATACACATACCAATCGCGAGCGGTACCCACGACCACCCCAATGTGACTGAGGCCTGCTGGCTGGCCTGGGCCAAACCTACTACAGGACTTACTTGATCGGGCTTCAGCAACGTCAGGATCGAGCTCGTGCCAGCCACGTAGAAGAGAACCACTAAGCCCGCGCTAATCCAAGTCGCCCGAAAAATGTTTCGGCGAGGATCGCGAATTTCGCCCGACATGATCGGGCTCAGTTCCAGGCCCGTCATCGCGAAAGCAAGTTGAGACCAGAAATTCAGCTTTTGTAAATCCAAGCGGGGCAGTGCGTGAAACTGGGTCGCAGGTCCTCTGGTCACCCAGGCGACCACGCCACAAAGAACAAGGATCGAGCCGATCACGTACGCACCAACGCCGCCGACATTATCCACCCATTTAGCGACTCGAAGACCGACGTAATTAGATGCAACAATGCCGATGAGAAAGGCGAATGCGAATGGCAACACGAAACGCGGATTCTCGGATAATTTCTCGATTCTCGGACTGAAGGCGTAAGTGATCATTCCGATCGACGCAACAAGAACGCCTGGTATCCAGAACACGTTGCTGAGATAGTAGAACCAGCCGCAGGCGAATGCATGCCATTCGCCGAAAGCTTCGCGAGTCCAGATATAGAGCCCGCCTTCTTCGGGAAATCTACGCGACAGATTGGCCACCACGAACGCGCAGGGTACCAGGAATAGCGCCGCCGCCAATACCCAAAGTCCGATAGCGCCCGGTCCAACGTGTGCGGCGACCCCGATCCAACGTGTGCTGATCAGTGCGGCGATATTGAACAGCACCAAATCACGAAGCCCGAGCTCTTTTCGAAGAGCAATTTCGACCTCAGGCATGTGAGAGATTGTAATAAACTGCCCGTTCCATCGCGTCGGGATACCGATAGAGCGTTGCAACTTTCTTATTAGCCGCGATCTCTTATCAGCAGCGGCCTTATTAGATCGAATATGTCTTTCGCAATGACTTCATTGCCGGCCCCATTGGGATGGATGCCATCGGGCTGCATCATTCCCGGATTTTGATACACATGAACCAACAAGAAGGGAAGCAGCTTTATCTGATATTTGCGCGCTAGCTCGGGAAACATCGCAGTAAACGGCTTTACGTAATCCGGCCCATAATTCGGCGGCAGTGTGATTCCGGCAAGCACAACCGGTATCTTCGCTTGCTTGAGCCGCGTGATCATCTCTTCCAGATGTTTGCGCGTCGATTCGATTGGGACCCCCCGCAATCCATCGTTTCCCCCGAATTCGAGGATTACAAGTGCGGGATGTACAGCAATGACGTTATCGATGCGAGCTAACCCATCGCTGCTAGTATCCCCGCTTACTCCTTGATTGTCGATTCGATAGCGGTAGCCATTCTTATCTATAAGATCCTGCAAATAATCCGGATAGCTTCTGCCGGCTACCCCCTGCGTCAGACTGTCCCCGAACGTTACGATCACCGGGTAGTTCTCGTGACCAATGCTATGGGGCGCTGGAGAAGAAGTGGAACTGGGGGTCTCAACATCACGTTCTTCTTGAGTAGGAGCGTTAGAGGCACTTGGAGCATTCGATTCTCGGCTGCAAGACGCAGTGATCAGAAACCAAATCAACGTGACTGCAACAATGACAAGAGACCGCCTTCTGCCCACGTATTTAAGATTGACATGCCCTCATTTACGGTTCAGACGGACGTAATACAAATCCGTCAGCTTTCCAAAACGATTGAAAATCCGCCGAGCCGGGTTGAAATTCTTCGTGACGTGACCTTCTCAGTACCGCCCGGGCAGTTTCGTTGCGATTATGGGTGCGTCCGGCAGCGGTAAGAGTACTTTGCTCGGCTTGATGGCCGGTCTGGACACGGTGACCTCCGGAACCATCGTCCTTGACGGTGTGGATATCACCGACTTTGCGAGAGGACGACCTGGCGCGTCTCCGCGGCCGAAAGATCGGATTCGTGTTCCAGTCCTATCAACTCGTTCCAACTCTCACGGCTGAAGAAAACATTTTGCTTCCTGCGGAGTTAAGTGGCTCTCGGGGCGACCCCAGGCGTCGTGCGAAAGATCTTCTCATGCGCGTGGGGCTCAGCAATCGGGGCCACCATTACCCGGTTCAGTTATCCGGAGGGGAGCAGCAGCGTGTCGCTTTAGCGCGCGCCTTCATTACAGAGCCGCCCGATTTTAATGGCAGATGAGCCGACGGGCAATTTGGACAGCGCCAATGGGCAACATGTATTGGATCTGCTGGTTCAGCTAAACCGTGAAGAGAAGACCACTCTGATTCTGGTCACTCATGATCGCCGCCTGGCCGAATACGCGGACCGGATCATCTCACTGCATGACGGCCGCGTTCTCAGTGACGAGTTGGCCGTGCGTCCGGTGGAAGTATAGCTGTGTTCCTCCGCACCGCCTCTAAGATTGCGTGGCGCGAGCTACATGCCGCCCCGGCGAAATTCTTCTTCGTCATTCTCGCTGTTGCTGTAGGGGTCGGCGCCCTCAGCGGCGTCAAGGGCTTTGGCTACGCATTTAAGGGCATGCTGCTGCGCAACGCCAAGCAATTGATCGCTGCCGATGTTCAGGCGCAAACTTGGAACGCCCCAACGCCTGAGCAGATTGACCGGGTAAACGGAATTGCTAGGCAGTATGGCGTGCTGACCCGCGTTACAGAAACTATCTCCATGGCAGCTTCCGGCCGCGAACGCGTGCCGCAGATGGTGTCCATCAAAGCCGTCGATCCTGCCGTCTACCCGTTTTACGGCACTTTGAAATTGGAACCGGCACTTCCACTTTCCGAACTGCTGAAAGATGATTCTTCCGTCGTCGTCACACCGGAGTTACTAATGCGCTTCAAAGTAAAGCGCGGTGACGTGATCCGCCTGGGAGGAACGGATTTCCATATCACAGGCACGCTGACGGGCGAGCCCGATCGACTTGCCTCGGGCTTTGGTCCCGGTATGCGGGTTCTCATGTCTCGCGCGGGGCTGGATCGAACTGGGCTGATTCAATTCGGCAGCCGGGCAGCCCAACGATTCCTATTCAAGCTCAAACCCGAACGTAAATCTCGATCACTTAAAGGCGCAGTTGAAATCCACGCTACCCAGAGTTTTCATCAGCGACTATCGCGACGGCAGTCCCATTGTTGGTAAAGCTATCGATAATACGACCACTTTCTTGAGCCTCGTCAGCTTGATTGCGCTGATTGTTGGTTCGTTGGGTGTCGCTATGGCGATGTACTCGCATCTGCAGCAGCGAATGGACACCATTGCCGTCATGAAGGCCGTGGGCGCGCGCTCCAATCAGATATTGCAGATCTATTTACTCCAGACGTTGTGGCTTGGCGTGGCGGGCGGTCTCATCGGCGTAGTCGTAGGCGCACTCGTTCAGAAGTCATTCCCGTTCATAATCCAGCGCGTATTTTCGCTACTGCCGCAAGTCGCGTGGGATTGGTCTTTCAGTCTTCAGGGAATGAGTTTGGGCATTTTGGCGACGCTGCTATTTACGCTGCCACCGCTTCTGAGCATTCGTAATGTGCGTCCAAGTTTAGTTTTCCGAAGGGATATGGCCGACGCCGCGATAGAGACTCGCAAGCACTGGCGCGAGAAGGTCCCTAGCTTTTTGGGCGCCCTAGCTCATTCTGGTCGGCTTCAGCTTAATTGCTGTCTGGCTGGGCGGCTCCTGGAAAATGGGTTCCTACTTTATGGTTGGCCTGACAACCAGCATTCTGGTGCTCACCATCGTTGCGGTTCTTCTACTTGGTTCCATGCGCAAGCTGGTCAGGATGTGGAACAGGCGTCTGCCGCCTCCATTTCGACACGGCTTCGCCAATTTGTACAGGCCGGGGAATCAAGCCCGATCCGTCCTGGTTGCCTTGGGAGTCGGTGTCATGTTTACGCTCAGTACGTATTTGCTGCAGCGGACGGTTCTGCGGGAGGTAACTAGTGAGGGACCGGGAAAATCCGGCAATGTTTTTTTGCTCGACGTCCGAGATTCATCCGACGTGACAAAGCTGATTGAATCCCAGCCAGGCGTAACGGGTAAAGTCGAGCTTGTCGGCTACATTGTCGCCCGAATGCTCGGAAAGAACGGCGTACCTACGGAGAAACTCCCGCTTCCTTCCGAGCGCAAGAATCGCATGCAGACAGTTCGAATCACAACTGCCGAATCCATGCCTGCGACGCTTGAACTTGATCAAGGGCGCTGGTGGGCTTCAAACAGTCGGGAGCCGCAGCTCGCCGCCTCTGATGAGGCGAAGCGTGATTTTGGCCTCAAGCTAGGTGATCAACTGCAGTTTCAAGTCGCAGGCCGCCTTGTGAATGCGCCGCTCGTTGCTGTTTTCCGGCGATCGGCGCGCGCCCCAGTCCGCTATGATCTCGTCTTTCCCCGCGGTGCGCTGCAAACGCTCCCAGTGGTCTATTACGGCGCTGTTCACGTCGATCCCGCAAATATTCCTCAGCTTGAAGAGACTCTGTTTGAGCGGTTTCCCACAGTGACGGTCATGAATCTTGCCGATGTTCTGAAGCGCATACAGGAAGCCGTGGACGAGGTCGCGCTCGTGGTCCGTTTCCTCGCGCTCTTTGCGATAGCCGCCGGAGTCATCATTCTCTCGTCGAGCGTCGCAGGCACACGTTACAGGCGTATTCGCGAGGTGGCAATTCTTAAGACGCTCGGCGGAACAAGGCGGCGCATCAGCGCAATTTTTTCAATCGAGTTCTCCATACTCGGCGCAGTTTCCGGTCTGGTCGGTGGAGTGCTAGCAAACGTATTCACCAGGATAGTGTCGGAAAAATTCATCGAGACCTCCCCTGCGTTTAATTGGACTTCGTTACTGGTAGTGATGATTAGCACGGCGCTACTCGCCAACCTCGCCGGGTGGCTAGCGAGTGCCCGCATTTTGGACCAACGGCCGCTTGAGGTCCTGCGCGGCGAGTAGTTACTTCCGAAATCGACGAGTCACAACGAATGAAAGAAAGATAACTCACTTGTAACCCATTCACCCCGAACAGCTTGCGCCGAGGAGCCGGCACCACCCACCCACTCGGCCCTCTCTTCGGTAAAGTCCCGACACTATCTTGGAGCCGATCCATGCGTGAGTTCTTTCGAAAGGTCTTCTCCAGCGCTTCCATGCCCGATGGCGAGCCCGAACAAGAGCTAGGCCATGAGCCGTTGGATCGCCGCAATGCAGAGAAGAAGTTACGCTTTGAAAGCGCTCTGCGTGAAAAGAATGTTGAGCTCGAAAAAGCAAGTGAGGCTAAGAATCGATTTCTCGCCAGCATGAGCCACGAATTGCGCACTCCTCTGAACGCCATTATTGGCTTCACAGGAACGTTGTTGATGCGACTACCTGGTCCCCTAACGCCGGATCAGGAAAAACAGTTACGAACTATTCAAGCCAGCGGTAGGCACTTGCTATCGCTCATTGATGACTTGTTGGATCTCGCCAAAATTGAATCCGGAAAAGTTGAATTGAGACGAGAATCCGTTAACTGCACAGAGCTGCTCCACGAGATAGCCAGTTATCTCCGGCCGATGGCTGAGAGCAAGGACGTCATCATCTGTATCGATACACCCTCATGTGAGGTCGTGCTACAGACAGATCGCCGCGCTCTCCATCAGATTTTGCTGAATTTGGGCAACAACGCTGTGAAGTTCACAGAGGCGGGCTCCGTGCGGTTCGAACTCGGCGAGAGAGACGTGGGCAAGCACGCGCTAGTGGAATTCGGAGTTGTTGATACTGGTATCGGCATCCGCCCGGAAGACCAGCACAAACTTTTTCAGTCTTTCAGCCGAGTGAGTGTTTCGAGCGATCCGTGCTATCAGGGAACCGGTCTCGGCCTGCATCTCAGTCAGAAGCTCGCAGAGCTGCTTTTGGGACAGATTACGTTTCACAGTGAGTTTGGCAAGGGCAGCACGTTTCGATTGACGCTAGCCCGGGGGTAATATGCACGCACGAATTCTGGTTGTAGAAGACAACACAGCGAACCTCGACTTGATGGTCTATTTGCTCGGCGCGTTTGGATACATGGCTATCCCCGCTCGCGACGGCCAAGAGGCGTTGCGCGTGACGGCTCAGGAGAAACCTGACCTGATCCTTTGCGACGTACATCTTCCCAAGATGGACGGATACGAGGTCGTGCGTAGGTTGAAGAGTGATCCTGAGTCTCGCTCGATTCCCACAGTGGCGGTGACAGCACTCGCGATGGTTGGCGATCGTGATCGTGTTCTCCGGGCTGGCTTCGACGGATATCTGTCCAAGCCGATCGATCCTGAAACGTTCGTTGAACAGATTGACGGGTTCGTCAACTCCGGCCACTGAGTGGAGACCCCTGCAATTCAGTCGCAGGATCCTTTACAAATAATTCCACTGTCGTTTCAATGACTTGCACGCACTGTTCTGGCCTGATCGCGCGAGCCGACAGGAACTATTTATTCATGGGGTTCAATTTTCGTCGGAGCGCGTTGCTCCTTGCTGCCCTGAACGGAGCTTCCGTGCGCAAATCTAAACGTAGAATTCTGGTTGTTGACGACGACGTCTTCTATACCTACTATGCGGCAAACCTGCTGACTGATCTCGGTGGGTATGCTGTCACGCAGTCTCATTCTGTAGACCAAGCCTGGGAGCTCTCTCGTCGCGGGAAGTTTCCGTTAATTATTGTCGATCTAAAGATGCCTCCGGGTACCTGTTTTGACTCCCTCGACACATCTGGAGGCCACAAAACCGGCCTCGTATTCGCTAGGGAGATCAAGAGGGCCTCTCCGTCCACAAAGGTCATTGTCCAATCAGCAGCCCCGGACGCGGATCTTGAGCGCATTTCGTCTCAAATTGAGGGTGCGATATTTCTACGTAAGTCGCCGAATCCAGCGGAGCTGATTCGAGCAGTCAAGCAGGTTTTCGATCCGGCAGAAGTGCGCGCAAAATCGTTTATCGTGCACGGTCATGACAAAAAAAGCGCACTTGAGTTGAAAAATTATTTGCAGAATTGGCTCGGCTTTGACGAACCCACACTCCTGGCCGAGCAACCTTCATTGGGAGCAACCATACTTGAGAAGTTCGAAGCATACGCCGCGGATGTCGACTGGGTCTTCGTCCTGCTAACGCCAGATGATACCGGTCATGTCTCGACCGCACCTGGCTCGGCTCAAGCGCGGGCCAGGCAAAACGTTATATTCGAACTCGGCTATTTCCACGGCCTGATGCGCCGTCAGAGCGGTCGAATCATTCTGCTTCACAAAGGCGCTTTAGAAATACCGTCCGATTTGAGCGGTATCGTCTACATCGATATCACGCTCGGAATCGAAGCTGCCGCGGAAGCGATTCGACGCAATTTGGTGGGGAAATCTCCCTGGAAATAGGCTTCTCTGTCACACAGTGCGAAAACTAACTCTTGCTGCCCAGTTTCTTCTTCGCCGTCGTGAGCAAGTTTTGAATCGGGGGCAAGGTGTAAAACTTTCTCGAAAGCCGCTCTGGCCCCGTCTTTGTTTTTGAGCTTTTCTTGTGCCTCTCCCAAGCGGAAAAACGCCTCTGCGGAATTCGGATCATACTTCGTGGCATCTTCAAACCGGCCCAGCGCAGCCCGGTAACCTCGAAGAGTGCCCTTATGCATGTAGAAGTTTCCTACCTTGATATTGCGTTCCGACTCAAGCGGATCGAATGGATATACTTTCGGTGCTACTGAGGCATCCTCTTCGGGAGGGTTATCTTCTTCGGGCGGTTGTTGAACTGCCGGTGTATTTGCGTTCGGTTGCTGTGTCGCCTTCTGATTCTGCTGAGGGGGATTATTCTTCGATTGTGCTTCAGAACCAGACGCGATGGTCAACGCGAGTAGACAAGCAGAAAACAACGTGCGTGTCACAATTGAATTATAGCTGCCGATGGAATTGCGAGAAAAAGTAGCGCAGCTTCCCACCGAACCAGGCGTTTACCTGTACAAGGATGCAGAAGGAAATGTGCTTTACGTCGGTAAAGCGAATAACCTTCGCAGCCGTGTGAGGAGTTATTTTAGCGATGACAAGCTGGCGGAAGCGAAGACGGGAAGCCTTATTGCGGAAGCGCGCGACATCCACTTTATCGAAGTGGACAACAACAAAGAAGCGCTAGCGCTCGAAAACAATCTCATAAAGCAGTACAAGCCTCGCTTCAATGTCCTCCTGCGAGACGACAAAACCTACCCCTACGTCAAGCTAACCAACGAAAAGTATCCGCGCGTTTATGTCACACGCCGGATTTTGAAGGACGGCGCAACCTACTATGGCCCGTTTTTTCCAGCCAATCTGGCGCATCGCTTAGTTCATTTCATCCATCGTCACTTCAAGGTTCCATCCTGCAAAATCGATCTCGGGCGCAGGCATACGCATCCCTGTCTGCAATACCACATTCACCGCTGTCTCGGTCCGTGCGTATCGGGTCTCACCACTGATGAGGCGTATGCAGCGGCCGTGCGAGATGTGCGCCTGTTCCTCGAAGGACGGCATCGCGATCTGGCGGATCAGCTTGAAACACGTATGGCCGTCGCCGCCGAGGAAACGCGATTCGAGGAAGCGGCCAGTCTGCGCAATCTCGCCTCCACCGTTCGCGAAATGGAAGAGAAGCAGAAGATGGCGGCCGTGGAAGGCGAGAATATCGACATCTTTGCTCATCATGCAGAGCCGCCTCTTGTAGCTGTCAATCTATTTCATTTGCGGAATGGAACTATCGTCGACCGGCGCGAGTTCTTTTGGGAAGACCAGGTAGATTTTGATCCACCCGAGTTCTTCGAAGCGCTTCTCAAGCAGGTTTATCTCAACAGTAAATACATCCCGGGTCGCATTCACGTGCCTGCCGATTTCGAAGGGCGCGAGGAACTGGAGGAGTTTCTTTCCGAAGTGCGCCGCAAAAGGGTCGAAATCGCAACGCCGCACCGTGGTTCTAAGAAAGCCCTGCTCGCGCTCGTTGAGACCAACGCAAAGCACAGTTTTGATCAGCGTTTTCGCGTCATGAAGCCGAGTTCAAAGGGCATTCAAGAGGCACTGCAGGACGCGTTCAACTTGCCCGAGCCTCCTCGCCGCATTGAATGCTTCGATATTTCCCATATTCAAGGTACCGATAAAGTGGCCAGCATGGTCGTGTGGGAAGACGGGAAAATGAAGAAGTCGGATTATCGCAAGTTCATCATCAGAACCGTTGTGGGTAACGACGATTTCGCCTCCATGCGCGAGGTCATTACCCGCCGTTATTCGAAACTTCAGGAAGAGAAGCGGCAGTTTCCAGGGCTCGTGCTGGTGGATGGCGGTCTCGGACAGCTGCATGCCGCGGCGAGCGCGCTAGAACAGATTGGTATCACGTATCAGCCGCTTGCCTCCATTGCGAAGCGGGAAGAGTGGATCTACGTCTATGGGCAGGAGGATGAACCGATTGTTTTGGATAAGTTCTCACCCATCTTGCATCTGATCCAGATCATTCGGGACGAAGCGCACCGGTTCGCCGTCACATTTCACAGAACCCGGCGAAATGCGAAACGCTTGACTTCGGAGCTGCATGATGCTCCCGGAATCGGCGAAAAGACCGTGGAGAAACTATTGCGCACATTCGGTAGCCTGGAGCGCATTCGTCAAACAACCGATCAGGAGCTGACGCGAGTCGTAGGTAAAGCCGCTGCTACACGGATACGAGCTTTTCTTGATCGAATACAACGCGCCACCTTCGTTTGTGCAGATCGCCACAACTCGGGAATCCGGAAGTTTACATACCTTCAAACAGACGTAGTGCGAGTACGTCGGGTAAGCCGGCCTTCAATATCTCCTCCGCTGTCTTCTGAATCGGGTATTCAACCCTCCGCAACGACACGGTGTTTTGCTCAGAATCAAAGATCGCGTATGCCGCGCGAGGATCTCCGTCACGAGGCTGGCCAACTGAACCAGGGTTGACCATGTAAAGAGTGTCCGGCTCGAGTGCTAACACCGATTCCTGGTGCTCTTCTGGAACTGGAGCAATGCGGCCAGTTCTTCGGCGCCGGAGAAAGTACCCGCCTTGCAGGTGCGTGTGGCCGAAAAACGCAAGCGGTAATTCGAAAGAAGCGAAGCATTTGCTTGCCTCATTCGGGGTTGTAATGTACTCATCCTCATCAAGAGGAGAGCCGTGCCAGATATGGAAGTGCTCCAGCTTCAGCGGGCCCATTTCGAGGTCACGCAAGTACTTAAGCTGTTCGCTAGTCAGCTGTTCTCTCGTCCAGAGCGCAGCGACTTGAGCAACGTCATTAAACCACTCCAGGTCGTCAATACCAGCCACAACCTTGTCGTGGTTGCCTCGAATGACGTACGCGCAATGTGCTCTCGTCCACTCGAGCGCTTCTGCTGGTCGCGGATTGTATCCGACAATATCGCCGCAACAAGTGATCTGCTGAAACTTGCCCTCCGCATCTTTCAGTACCGCTTCAAGGGCATGCCAATTGGCGTGAATATCCGAGAGGATCAGGAACTGCACAAGTGACGGGAGACGCCGGCTTATGAATACCTGGGCGATAATACCCAGCAGGCAAATAGTCGAACGCCGATATCCGCAACGTGCATGATCTGAACATTGTTCACACTACATTGTATCGGCAAACTTTGTCTTAAATTCGGATTCCTCCAGTACAATGCAAGGCAATGTCATTAGTTGTCGTTGGTTCTGTCGCTTATGATGCGATTGAGACACCATACGGAAAAAGGGAACGCACTCTCGGCGGTTCCTGTACCTACATTGCGCTTAGCGCAAGTTACTTTGTAAAGCCTTCAATTGTTGCAGTGGTTGGAGAAGATTTCGCAAACGAGGATCGTTCGTTCCTTTCAAGCAAAGGCGTCGACCTCGAAGGACTCGAACAGGTCCCTGGCAAAACGTTCTTTTGGTCGGGGGTCTACTCGGCCGACATGAACGATCGCACTACGCTCCGTACGGACCTGAATGTATTCGCGGAGTTCCAGCCGAAACTTCCCGCGCCGTATGCCGGCCAGCACTACCTCTTCTTGGGCAACATTCAGCCGGCGCTGCAAAGTGACGTATACAGGCAAATGCGTCAGCCTCGTTTCGTGGGCGGAGACACGATGAATTTCTGGATTGCGCAGAATCGAGATGAGCTTCTCGAGACCATCCGGCACTGGGATTTCTTATTGGTCAACGACAGTGAAGCGCGAATGCTGGTTGGACAGAATAACCTCCGAAAAGCCGCTCAGAAAATTCTCGATCTGGGACCCCACACTCTGGTAATCAAGCGCGGTGAGCACGGCGCCATGCTGTTCCGGCGCGACACGTTATTCATGGTCCCGGGTTACCTTTTGGAAGATGTATTCGATCCCACGGGAGCGGGCGATTGCTTTGCGGGCGGATTCGTCGGCTACTTGGCCAAACGTGGATTTGATCTTCAGGACCGCCATGTCGATGTTCAAGAGCTGCATCGTGCCGTAATCTATGGCTCGGTTATGGGAAGTTTTTGTTGTGAGCAATTCGGCGTTGAACGTTTTCGAACACTGACCCTAAAAGAGATCGACCACCGCTTTGACGAATTCCGGCGATTCACTGCATTCTAGCCAGCGAAGTCGTATAGCGCGCGCCGCTATTGTCTGCGCGCTGCTTGGCGCGTTAGCTATTTGGAGTGCAATTTGGTGCTTTCATCGTGGTTACATTCTTTACTACGGCGACGCCCAGTCGCACCTGAACCTCAGCCGTAGCATCATCGATTCGCGCACGCCTGGCTACGATCAGCTTGGCACGGTGTGGTTGCCCATGCTTCACGTAATCTGTCTGCCGTTCGTCGTCAACGATTCGCTTTGGAGCAGTGGCCTCGCCGGCACAATTCCGGTTGCCGCGTGTTTCGTTGTGGCAGGGATTGCCTTCTATCTGGCTGCCTTGGATGCCTATCGGAGTTCTATCGCAGCCGCGGTGGTGATCGCCTGTTTCGTCCTGAATCCAAATATTCTGTATTTGGCGTCAATCCCCATGACAGAAGTCGTGTTCCTTGCAGGTCTTTCCATCATGCTGCTCGCGCTGCTTCGTTTCCGTGCCACACGGGAACCCCGATTCGTTTGGATTGGGGTGGCTGCGTCCTGGTCAATGAGCCTGACAAGATACGATGGCTGGTTTCTCATCCCATTCGTAGCGATCGGTTTCGCTTTGTTTGCAAATCACCGGCGATGGCTGGTATTGATTGGATTCGGCCTCATAGCGAGTCTTGCTCCGCTCTACTGGTTTGCACATAACTGGTGGGAAACCGGTAATGCGCTCGATTTTTACAACGGCCCGTACTCGCCACGAGCGATACAGGGTGCGAAGCCATATCCCGGAGAGCACGACTGGGCGCTCGCGTTTCTCTACTACGGAAAAGCTTGCCAGCTCTGTGCCGGGTGGCCGCTGGTGTTGTTAGGCGCCGTTGGCGTAGTTTGTGCGGCAATTAAAAAGGTACTCACTCCGTTGCTGTTTCTGCTGTTAACGCCCATATTTTATGTCTGGAGTATTCACTCTTCAGGGGCGACGCCCATTCATGTCCCGCAGCTTTGGCCATTTACTTACTACAACACTCGGTATGGAATCGCCGTCGTCCCATTGGCCGCGTTCGCAGCAGGCGCGATCGTACTTGCCCTGTCGGCTAAATTGAGACGGTACGCTCTCGTGCTCCCGCTGCTGTCGGCCGCAGTTTGGATCGTTCGTCCGTCGCCCCAAAACTGGATTTGCTGGAAGGAGTCACAGGTGAACTCGTTCTCCCGTCGAGCCTGGACCTCGGCGAGTGTGGATTTCCTTCGTGCCCGTTACGACGCCGGGCAGGGCATTCTGACTGCCACCCCATCCGGGGATCTGGCAGCTATCTTCTGCAGCGCGCGCATTCACCTCGCCGAAACCCTGCATCAAGGCAATGGTCCGGCCTGGGTCGCGGCCACTTCGCGACCCGATCTCTTTCATCCTGCGTTGTGGGCACTGGCGCAGCAAGGCGACTATGTTGCAATTGCCATCAACCGTAGTGTAAATTTGCCTTATCAAATAGTCCACCAAGTACAGGTGCCGGGCGCGCCTGCCGTCGAGATTTATCGATGGGATATCAAACCTTCTCCGAAGCCCCCTGACGACGAGCCATGATCGAAGTTCCTTTCACGAAGCTGCATGGTGCCGAAAATGATTTTCTGTTCACGTGGAAGGACGAAGCTCCAAATAGCGGCTTGCCGGAAATCGCCAGGCGGATTTGCGCGCGGACCACAGGTATCGGTGCCGATGGATGGATGGTCGTCTGGATTCAAGATGGAGGGCTGGGCACACGTTTATTCAACGCGGACGGCGGCGAAGCGGAAATATCAGGGAATGGCACCCGCTGCGCTGCTGCATTTGGGATTGTAAAGAACGTCGTCTTGCCGCCCGACATTTCCGTCGCGACGGGTGCAGGGAAAAAGATGCTTCAGTTGCGATCGCAACGAGGTAATGAATTTCTGTTTGAGATGAATATGGGGCTGCCCCAACTTGAAGATATCCGCGCAACTATTCATCTGGCCGGAACCGATTTTGACGCGACCATTCTGAACGTCGGCAATCCGCAATGCGCAATTTTCGTGGATCACTTTCCAGATAATTGGCGGCTTGCCGCGGAACAGGCTGAACGGCATGAGCGTTTCCCGCACCACAGCAATATCTCCTTCGTTCGGGTACTGGATAAGCATACGATCCAGGCTGTCTTTTACGAACGAGGCGTGGGGGTTACCAGAAGTTCGGGTACGGGCTCGACTGCGGCTGCCGTCGCTGCTATTCTCAGGAAGATAGCCGAAAGCCCCGTCGAGGTGCGGACGCCAGCGGGAAGCCTGAGCCTGCGGTGGGACCGCGATGTCTATCTGGCTGGACCGGCGGAATTAATTGGGGAAGGAAGGGCTTTTCTTGATCTCTGAAACGGTTGAGCATACGCGCGAGCAGACCTCTTCTGCTGCGCCTGAGTTACGAGAGCGAATTTCAAAGAAAACAGCACGTGTCGGCGTGCTCGGCCTTGGTTATGTCGGACTGCCCCTTGCCGTCGAGTTTGCCAGAGCCGGATTCGAAGTCGTTGGCATCGATGTCCAGCAAACTAAGGTGGACGAGTTTAACCGTGGCAAATCGTATGTGAAGGATGTAGAAGACAGCGTGTTCGGTCCACTCGTCGAAAGTGGCAAATTGCGCGCGACTTCCGATTATTCGGTGATCCAGCAACTGGACACCATCGACATCTGCGTACCCACTCCCCTACGCAAAACCAAGGACCCTGACATGAGCTTCGTGGTCTCCGCAACCGATGCTATTGCCGAGCACTTGCATCCTGGGTTACTGGTCATGTTGGAATCCACCACTTATCCAGGAACCACGGACGAGTTGCTGCTTCCGAAGCTCGAAGCGACTGGCCTCGGCGTTGGGCGCGACTTTTTCCTCTGTTTCTCACCTGAGCGGGTCGATCCAGGAAATCCAAAATTTCATACGCGGAATATCCCCAAAGTGGTCGGCGGAATTACGCCAACCTGCACCGAAATGGGCGCGCTGTTCTACAGACAGGCTCTCGAAACGGTAGTGCCTGTGAGCTCTACACGCGTTGCCGAAATGGTGAAGCTGCTCGAGAATACGTTCCGCATGATCAACATCGGCTTGGCGAATGAGCTCGCGCTGATGTGTGACCGCATGAACATCGATGTTTGGGAAATCATCGATGCGGCGGCCACCAAGCCTTTCGGCTTCATGCCCTTCTATCCCGGGCCTGGGCTCGGCGGCCATTGCATTCCAATTGACCCGTTTTATCTATCCTGGAAAAGCAAACAGGCCGGTATCGAAGCCCGGTTCATCGAGTTGGCGGGTTATATCAACGGCCGCATGCCGGAGTTCGTAATTGAGAAGATTCAAAACGCCTTGAACGATGTTTCAAAGCCGCTTCGAGGTTCGCGCGTTCACATTTTGGGCGTGGCATACAAGCAAGACATTGAAGATGTACGTGAATCGCCTGCGCTCGATATCATCCAATTGCTCCAGCGTCGCGGTGCTTTGGTCACATTTTCGGATCCATACGTCCCAAACGTTCACGTGGACGGAACGAATCTCCAATCGCAAGACGCGCTGGTGGGCATCGAGCCGGCAGACTGCGTCGTGATTATTACTAACCACAGTGCGTTCGACTATCCGGCGATCATAGAACGCAGTAAGTTGATCGTAGACACGAGAAACGCGCTGAAGGGCCACCGCTCGAACAAGATTGTTCGCCTCTGATCGGACTCGAAACCGAGCCCGAGCGTAAGCGAAGTGTTGCCCGATTCGTTCTCAACCCCGAAGCGACGGCGTAGTTTAACTGCTTGCCGTCGTTGACTCGCCGTCTTCCGCCGCGCCGCTATCCAGGCCCATTTGAGACAGCCGATAGCGTAATGCGTTCCGCGTAAGCCCTAACACCCGGGCTGCTTGGCTCTTGTTCCCGTTAGCTCGCCGCAGTGCCTCCCGGATCATCATTTGCTCCCAATGCTCCAGCGTTTCGCCTTCCGGCAGTAGAGCTGTCTGCTGCGATGCGAGAACAGAGGCATTTCTTGGAGCTTCGATTCTGATGTCGGCGGCCTGCAAGATCTCACCAGATGCCAATACTAAACTTCGCTCGATCGTGTTTTCTAATTCACGTACATTTCCGGGCCAAGGATGACTTAGCAATCTGTCGAGAGCGGCGGCGCTGATCTCCTTGGCCGTTGCTCCAAGTTCTTTTGAAAGTTTGTTGACGAAGTGAATTGCTAGAAAAGGAATGTCTTCCTTCCGATCGCGTAATGGCGGGATGCTGATGGGAACAACGTTGAGCCGGTAATAGAGATCTTCACGGAATCGGCCTTCTTCAAGTGCAGCGCGTAAATCGACGTTCGTAGCAGCAATTATTCGAACATCTACATTGCGAGTGACATTTGATCCAAGCCGTTCGAATTGCCGCTCCTGAAGAATTCGTAAGAGTTTTACTTGTATGCTGCCCGGAACATCACCGATTTCGTCGAGAAACGCTGTACCTTGATCGGCTTGTTCGAACTTGCCGGGTTTGCTCGTATTGGCTCCCGTAAAAGCGCCTTTTTCATAGCCAAACAACTCACTCTCCATGAGATTTTCCGGCAAAGCGGTGCAGTTAATCTTGACAAACGCATGATTCTTACGCGGCGAGTGCTGATGAATCGCGCGGGCGATCATGTCCTTGCCAACCCCGCTTTCTCCGGCCAGCAAAACAGTCGCCCGCGTAGGTGCCACACGCTCGACGGTGTGAAAAATATCGCGCATTGCTGGACTACGCCCGACGATGTTGTCGAACTGATACCGCCGGTCAAGTTCTTCGTGCAAACGCTGATTCTCGGCGCGAAGGGACTGCAGGACCATTACCTTCTGCACAACCGCTGCAAGGTGATCGAGCGAGAAGGGCTTTTGCAAAAAATCCACTGCCCCGAGCTTCATTGCATTAACAGCAGCTTCGATCGACCCATGGGCCGTAATGACAAGGATCGCCGCTTGTGCGCCCCTCGCTTGCAGTTGCTGGATGAATTGCAGCCCGTCCATGCCGGGCAAACGAAGATCCGTAATGATGAGATCGGCCATGCCCGTCAAAGGCATAGCCTGTTCGGCGCTCGCTGCGCCATCGGCGTCGAACCCTGCTGATTCGAGATGCAGCTGGATTACACGTCGGAGTTTGTCTTCGTCCTCAACAACCAGTATGCGTCCGGCAGACATGATCAAATCTGCTGTCCTTCGGGTAGCGTAATCTCAAACGTTGTACCCGCCCCGGCTTCGCTGAAAACATTTATGCGGCCTTGGTGTTCGTCAATGATTTTCGATACGATGGCCAGCCCCAGACCGGTTCCCTGCGGCTTTGTCGTGAAGAAAGGATTGAAAATGTTTTCAAGGTGCTGCGGTCGTATTCCTTCGCCATGATCGCCAACAAAGATCATCACATTCTCATCTCGACTCTCGGCCCGTATCTCGATACTCTGTCCGGGACCGCTTGCCTCGATGGCATTCTGCAAGAGGTTTGAAATAGCCGGGTTTAGTAGATCCGGATCGAAGACAAACGATAAGGATCCGTTCATGTGAACAGATACCTCTACATTCCGGCTGCGTGCCAAATCCGCTTGTTGCCGGACTACATCGTCGATCACCGAACGCAGGTCGGCAGCCATGGGCCGAATATGCAGCGGCTTCGCAAAATCCAGAAAGCTTGCTATCAACCCATTTAATCGATCAACCTCGCTCACGATGTACTCCGTCATTTCGGACATCACTTCAGGGCGGCACTTCGTGGAATCTTTCGTTAACATTTCAGCCGATGCCTTAATTGTTCCTAATGGATTCCTTAGCTCGTGCGCGAGGCCGGCCGTAAGCTGCCCTAGCGCCGCAAGGCGCTCACTGCGGCGAAGTGAGGCCTGGGCATGCCGCAGATTCCGGTTCGATTCGGCCAGGCGCTCGGCCGCATCCTGAGTTCGTTTCATCTCCTGGCGTTTCGCATTTGCTTGTTGATATACGAGAAAGGCAACTATCGCGTAGAAAGCTGCCCGCAGCGACATGATGCGGATCTGATCTGGCGGCAAGTTAAACCTACTGTAATCGAAGAAAATTGGTAGCAGGAACGAGAAATAGGCCAAGCTGGCGATCGCGGTAACAAGAAGCACACCGGGCAACTCGAGGATGGTGGCTGCTGAGACGACAGGGATAAGAAAAATCGCGTAGTAATAGGTATCGATTCCGTGCGTAAACCCGATCAATAAATAACTCAACAGCAGCTTCAGAACAATGGAAATGATTTGCCCTCGTCGGGAGGAAAAGAGTCTCAAGCGAGGCTCGATAATTTGAAACGCACCAATTAGCGGCAACAGGATCAGGGCATCGTAATTAGTTTCAGGTGCTGTGGCGATCAGAATGATTACGAATAGCAGCCATGCGAAGTCCTGTGCCTGAAACAGATTCGCAGGTCTGAAAGCTGATTTCTCGTTCCCGATTGCCGCGTCGCTCATGGTTAGGGCTCTATGACAGAATAAGATTATCCCCGCTCCTCATGAGTAATTTGAACTTGGATCCGTCTGTTCCTGCCGCTAATCCAGAGCCGCAGGAAGAGTCCAGCTTTGCGGAAATGTTGTCGAATTTCGATCAACAACATGGTGACGGAACCGGAGGTGACACTGTTACGGGCACAGTTGTTTCGGTTGACCCTGAAGTCATTCTCGTAGATGTCGGACGCAAGATAGAAGGCTCTTTGCCGGTATCAAAATGGCGCGAAACGGGGCAGAGCGAGCCTCAACCCGGTGCTGTCGTGACAGTAACCGTCGGACCACGGAACGAGGAGGGCTATTACCAGTTATCAACGGTAAGCGTTGAGCGACCCAAAGACTGGAGCGGTTTGCAGAAGGCATTCGCGGAAAAGAAGAATATCGCGGGCGTAGTGGCCGAGCAGGTGAAGGGCGGTTTTCGAGTAGATCTGGGCGTGCGCGCATTCATGCCCGCATCGAGGAGCGGTGTTCGCGACGCGGCTGAAATGGAAGCGCTCGTCGGGCAAGAAATCGAATGCCGCATTACTAAGCTCGATATCGACAAAGAAGATCTGGTGGTAGACCGCCGTGTCATTTTGGAAGAGCAAGAGGCGCAACGGCGGGAACAATCGTTTCGAGAGCTTCAAGAAGGGGCTATCATCCGCGGCAAAGTTCGAAATGTGATGGATTTTGGCGCATTCATCGATCTCGGTGGCGTAGATGGATTGCTCCACGTTGCTGATATTTCTTATGCTCGCATCGGCAAAGCTAGCGACGTTGTGAACCAGGGCGATGAACTGGAAGTCAAGATCCTCAAAATCGACCTAGCAGCCAAGAAGATTTCAGTAGGACTGAAGCAGCTGCAGGAGGATCCTTGGACCACCGCGGGGCGCACGTTTCATGTAGGCGATCGCGTAAGTGGTACCGTCTCACGGCTGACTGACTTCGGCGCTTTTCTCGAGTTGCTGCCTGGAGTCGACGGTTTGATTCACATTTCCGAGTTGTCTTGGGACAAACGCGTTCGCAAGCCCGCTGATTTGCTCAAAATCGGGGAGCGAGTAGAAACTGTGATTCTTCAAATGAACACGGAAGAACGCAGGATTGGCCTCGGGTACAAGCAAGTTTTGGGCAACCCTTGGGATACGGCTTCGCGAAAATTTCCCGTCGGTTCACCGGTCGAGGGACCAGTTACAAACCTCACGGCCTTTGGGGCGTTCATTGACCTCGGGGATGGCATCGAAGGGATGGTGCACATTTCCGACATCACGAACGAGAAGCGGCTCAATCACCCCAAGGAAAAGCTGGCAAAGGGCCAGACGGTCAAGGCTGCGGTGCTGGAAGTTGACCGCGACCGTCGGCGCATCCGCCTTGGCATGAAGCAGCTTGAGCCGACGAGCGTCGACGACTTCATATCGGAGCACCAGCGAGGGGAGACCGTCAGCGGTCGCCTGGTCGAGGTGCAGGGAAACAAAGCGACTGTGGAGCTCGGCGAAGGTGTCATGGGTACCTGCCAATTGAAGGCAGCCCAGGACACCTCCGCAGCTCCACCTCCAGCCAAGGCTACCGATGTTGCTTCCCTAAGCGCGATGCTCGCAGCGAAATGGAAACAGAGTGGCCCGGCTACGAGAGCTAAAGAACTGGCCCGGGCCGGCCAGGTGCGGAGCTTCCGGATCGCAAATCTGGATCTAGATAAGGGATTGATAGAGCTGGAGTTAGCGAGTTGATTAATCCAGCTACCACGAACTGCTGCCAGCCGCGTTCGTAAGGGGTCTGCGGCCGTGACAAAACCCAAAGTTGCACGTCCATCACTGTGGTGGACATTCGGGCGGACGCGATTGGGAATATAGCCGTGCGCAGCGCGGCTGATCGGGTAGAGGAGTCGGCTCTAATCCGTGCGGCGCAGGGCGGAGATTCGGAAGCCTTCGAGCAACTGGTTCGCTCCTACGACCAGAACGTGCTCAGAATGGCTCTCAATCTGTTGCATTCCCAGGAAGATGCGCGCGATATCTACCAAGAGGCTTTCCTTCGCGTCTATCGCAATCTCCCCCGTTTCCGATTTGAGTGTAGCTTTAGCACTTGGTTGTATCGCATTGTCGCCAATCTCTGCCTCGACCAGATCCGCAAGCGCAAGGTACGCAAAGAAGAATCCGCGGCTGTGAGCACGGGCACCGGGGAGATGGACCGGTTCCAGTTTGTAGCCGAAAATCGTGCCGATGTCGATCCACAGCGCCAACTGATGAGCGCAGAAGTCAATACCCGCGTACAGGAAGTCTTGGACCGCCTCACCCCACGGGAGCGGTTGGTCTTTGAGATGCGCCACTTTCAAGGCATGAGATTGCGTGCGATTGGCGAAGCGCTCGGTGTCAGTGAAGAGGCCGCAAAGAACTGTCTGTTCCGCGCAACGCAAAAGATGCGGTCTGCGCTGGGGGACTTTGTATGACTTGCCAGCAAGTCCGAATGAATCTGTCACTCTATCTTTACGGCGAACTGGACTTCTCGCAGGAGGAAGAACTCGAGCAGCATTTGAACGAATGCGCTTTGTGCAAACGTGCTCTGGAGCGAGAGAAGGCGTGGCACAGCACGCTAAATGCAGAACGCGTCGATGTTCCGCTCGAGCTTTTGTCAGCGTGTCGGCGTCAATTGAAAGCCGCGCTCCCACCCTCAGGAATCCATAATGAGAAACGCTCCGCGTTCTGGCGTTGGATAGGCCAGCTTGGTTTTTCGGCTTCAGCTTGGTCCACGCAGATCGCGGTTGCATCTTTTCTGGTTCTGGTTGGTTTTACTGCCGGACGTTGGCTTGATCGAAACGGTCTGCCGAGTGGTTTCAACGCTAACGGCGGATCGGAAGCGGGTTTATTCGATCCTTCAACGGCACATGTCCGTGATATCCAGTCAAGTGATAATAACCGCGTCCGCATCATTGTCGACCAGACTCGCGAGCGCGAAATAACTGGACGTAGTGACGATCAAGAAGTACGGCGGCTATTATTCGCGGCCGCCAAAGATTCCTCCGACCCCGGTCTTCGTGTAGATTCCGTCGACGCACTGAAGGATCAGGACGGCAGCGATGTCCGCGATGCTTTGATCTATGCGGTGCGGAACGATCCAAATGCGGGTGTCCGGTCGAAGGCTCTAGAAGGCTTGCGCCGGTTTGTAAATGATCCTGCTACGCGGGAGAGCTTGGCGTTCGTTCTGCAGCACGATGACAGTTCGGCGGTACGTTCTCAGGCCATCGATGTACTGGCTCCTGTGACCGGAAATGTCGAACTCAGCCCGGAGCTGACAGGTACTTTTCAAGAGATCGTGCGCTCCGAACAGGTTGACGATTACGTTCGCATGCGCTGTATGCAGCTGTTGCGCGAAATGAACGCGCCCGATATCTATTAGTCCGCTGCGCGGTAGGTAATTTATGCGTACTCCTTTTCTGCTGATCGCACTGATCGGCGTAACAGCTCTGATGGGACAAGCCAGATCTGGGCCTGAAAACAACTTCTTGCTCATGGGCCGAAGGTCGGATGTCGGGCAGCTATTTGGGTATAAGTCTGGCCGACATGGACGCGGATCGCGCGAAAGCCGCTCAAGCTTGACGAGCCCCGCGGAGTTGAAGTTATAAGAGTGGAGGAGGGAAGCCCCGCCGAGAAGGCCGGAATTAAGCCTGGCGATGTTCTTCTCACCTATAACGGTGAAAACATTCTCGGCGCTCAACAACTCGGAAGGTTAGTCGCGGAGACGCCGGAGGGCAGAAAAATCAGGGTTCAGCTCTGGCGCGATGGCAGAGCGCAAAGTCTGACGGTGATCACCGAAGCCCGCCACACCTCGGCTTTCGATGTACCAAGGGGTTTTGCGCATTTCGATATGCCCGATATTCGAAACTTTCCCATGCCCGACATACCGAGTCCGTTCTTGATGTGGAAAATCTCGGCATTCGGAATCGAGTGCGAGCCGGTGGATTCGCAGTTAGCGGAGTACTTCGGAGTGAAACACGGGCTGCTCGTGCGTTCGGTCACGAAGGGCTCTCCCGCGGAAAAGGCGGGTTTGAAGGCGGGCGATGTTTTGACCTCTATCGGAGACCGGCCCGTCGCTACGCCTCACGATGTCATTGGTTTCCTGAGAATGCAGCGCCAGCCGAACACACCAGTTTCGGTGATTGTCATGCGCGATCATAAGCAGCTCACGCTGAACGTCGAGCCGCGTGAATATCCGCAATAGAAATATAACCGTCTCGCGAGCGGTCACAGAGAACCGCGCTGCACTGGCCAACGTTTTTGCATATAAGATCTCAGGCGCAGCACTGCTTGGGACTTCAATTGCGAGATTCGCGACTCGTGCAAATCCACGATCTTGGCGATCTCGCGAAGCGTCATCTCTTCGTAGTAGTAGAGACCAAGGACCGTTCGCTCTAGGTTCGGCATTTTCTCAATTGCCTCAGCGAGTATGCGCTCGAGTTCGGCGCGCTCCACGATCTGCGACGGCCAGTGCTCGTCCTTGTCCGCCAAGTAACGGAGCAGATCGCAGCCCTCCTCCTCTGTGCCGGCGTTCTCGAGACTGCCGAGCGGTTAGCCCGCGAACTTCGGATAACCAGCTCTGATACTCGGCAATCGACAGCCCAAGATGGGCCGCGATTTCTTCCTCTGCTGGTGTTCGTTGATGCTGCTGTTCAAGTGATGCGATAGCGGCTTCGATAAGCTTGGCACGCCTGCGCTGCTGGCGCGGCGCCCAGTCTAGCCCTCTGAGGCTGTCGAGAATTGCCCCTCGAATTTTGTACTCGGCATACGTTTTCAATTTGACGTCGTGCGTTGCGTCGTAACGATCTATAGCGGCGATTAACCCGACCACGCCTGTCGAGATCAGATCGTCTAGGCTTACCGATCCCGGCAGCCTTTCATGGATTCGCCTTGCGATTAACTTCACCTGCGGCAAATGCTCTAGGATCAGCTGCTCTCGAACCTCCGCTGTGACGCGCGATGTCTCGTAAGTCTCGATCTGCGTGGCCTTTAGAGTGCTCATCTGGTTGCGTTCTTACCGCCTATTCAAGATTCGGCAGATCTTGAGCGAAAACTTGAGCGAAGTAAATCTTAAAGCGGCGGTTCGCGCGACTCAGAAACTTGTCTAGGACATTTTCGGAGACTAAGCGGAAGCAGCCCGAAAAGCGAATCACGCCATCTTCACCGATGTCTCATTTTGCACAATAAAAGACAATGATCCTGGTCGAACAATTTCCTTGGCTCCGTCCCCGCTGGATAGGTTATGCCTTTGCAGCTCGTGAGTGTTGCCATGGCGGCTATCTGGTTTTCCTATTCCGCTTATGTGTTTAGCTCCCCTTACATCATCCCTTTCATGATGGCTGTCGCTTGCTCGACACTATTCGGCTTCGGTCCTGGTTTCGCCGCCCTACTGTTAGCCACTCTCGTTACCGCTTACTTCTTCATTCCGCCCGTTGGGATGCTCAGCCTAAATCGCGTCACGTGGATCGCCGCCGGGAATTACGGCTGCGTGCTATTCCTCACCCGCTTTGTGCGAGCAGTTTCTTCGCCGCAAACTTGCACACTCGTTACTATTCCAGAATCGTGCCGGTGAGCAGGAAGCTGAAGTTAATCACGTGCGAAGTCTGTTGGGCAGATTGGATGGCGACGTGAAAGGTGAACTTTACGGCTGGGCTCTCGACAAAAATCAGATGTCGGTACCTCCTAAGGTCACGTTTTATGTCGATGGCCGTCCTGTGGGCGAAGTGCTCGCTCTTCATTACCGTCCGGACGTGAAGGAGCACAGCTTCTTTTTCGACTTGACCGAATGCTGCACGCCTAAGGCTGCTGCGCGGGTTGAGGCGAAATTCTCCGATAGACGGCCCCTGTCCAATTCTCCCCTCACAGTTAAAATACCCTCGCGCGATGTGCCTCTACATTCCGAGACCATTCTATTCATGCATATTCCCAAAACCGCTGGAACAGCGTTTCGGGAAGCCCTGACCGAAAACTATAAGCACTCGCAAGTTGCTTATCTTTATCCCCATCCTCCGGGATTTCTGGTTTCCGACTTAGGGCTACTACCTTTGGAACAGCGCGGCCAAATTTCGATTGGTCATGGGCCACTTCCAGTACGGTATTCATGAGTTTTTTCCGCAGGAATACACTTACGTCACCATCGTTCGAGACCCAGTCGACCGGGTGATCTCTCATTATCACTACTTGCTCCAGACTCAACCTGAGATCACATTCGACGGATCTGCAGCCATATCACTCACCGAAATGCTTGAGCTGCGTAGAACTGTAAACCTTGACAACCTTATGGTGCGCTGCTTTAGCGGAGTCGACGAAAACGATGTTCCACCGGGTCATGTGGATCAACGTGTTTACGACCTTGCAGTGGAGCATGTACGCACACGGTTCAAATTTGTCGGATACCAGGACCGGGCCGATGAAGCTTATACCTCGTTGCAGAAAAGGTTCAATTGGAAACCTCGAGCATCACTTGAAGTCGTGAACAAGGGTGAAAGGTACCGGGAGAGCACGGGCGAATCGACGCGCGCGATCATCGAGCACTTCAATCAGTGGGATTGCCGGCTCTATTCGAAGATTCGCGAGTTATTTCCCTGAAGGCTGCTCGGATTCACAACCGCTTCGGTTCGCCACGATATCCCAGTAACTTGCCGATAAGCCGAAACAATGGGGAGCCGAGCCGGCGAGTGTACCACTGATCTGCTGTTTGCCGATTGCCCAGGCTGTACGTCGGATACGGGTGAAGCGTATCAGCGACATTCCGTAATGAAAGCCCATTACGCATCGCGAGAGCCCACTCGCTGATCATCTCCCCGGCGTTTTTACCCAGAATGCTCACACCAAGGATTCGCCCACGAGCGTTCGTCAACACTTTAATCAAACCGCTTGCGTCACCTTCGGTAGTCGCCCGATCAATCTTCTCAAAAGGAAACCGATAAACAGAGAACTGCGCGTTTCGCTCTCGCAGAGTGGCTTCGGATTCGCCCAGTCGCGCGAGCTCCGGATCGGCGAACGTACACCACACGATATGCCGCTCGTCAACGAATCGTGGAATCCGGAGAAGGGCATTCGTCACCGCCACTTTGCTCATATGCTCGGCTATATGCGTAAATTGATATCGCCCCACCACGTCGCCCACTGCATAAATGTGGGGCTGAGAAGTGCGGCAACGTCGATCCACGCTCACGCCCTTCTCGGTCACCACAACACCGGCGGTCTGGAGATTTAGCTCCTCTACGTTGGGCTGCCGCCCCGTCGCCGAGAGCACGGCATCGCATTTGATCTGCTGGCCGCTGTCCAGCAACATCTCCAGTCCATCTTCGCCTCGCTTTACCTCATTTGCCTTGTGGCCGAAGATAAACTGCACGCCTTCGCCTTTCAAATTTTCGCTAAGCAGTTCTGTCAACTCCGGGTCGTCTTTCGGCAAGATGCGCGAGTCTGATGTAACGACGGTAACTGAAGAACCCAATCGCTGAAATCCCTGAGCCATTTCGATCCCGACAGGTCCGCCCCCAAGAGTGATAAGATGATCAGGCCGCGCCGTCAATTCAAAGACGGATTCGTTCGTCAGAACGGCGGCGTGAAAATTTGCGTCCCGAGGCCGGCTGCCCGTTGCAATCACAAAAAAGCGCGACGTAACGGTATTTACGTCACCTGCCGCATTAACCAATTCGAGGGTATGTGCGTTCTGGAAATGTGCCTTCGCCTGAAGCACAGTGACGCCGAGCTTCTCAAAATGTACTGGCGCGTCCGCGCGTTCATAGACTTGCTGTCGTGTCTGCCGGACAAGCTCCATCACGCGATTGAAATCGACAGTAAGCTGATCCGAAATAAGTCCGCGACTCTCCGCCTTACGAGTTTCGTGCACTATTTTTGCCGCGCGTAGAAGCGTCTTACTGGGTATGCAGCCGTACCAGGTGCAGTCGCCGCCAAGCCGATGTGCTTCCACCAACGCCGTCTTAGCGCCAAGTACGGAAGACATACCCGCCGCGGTCAGCCCACCGGCTCCGCCGCCAATGACAACCATGTCGTAATCGAAGGCCATGAGCCTAAGCTTAAAAGAGGCGATGCTTACTGCCATTCCCCGCTTCGAATCAACGCTTGAAGAAAATGGGTGCGCGGTTCTCACCAAGGTCGATATCACCACGGTTCAAATCAACGTCGGAAAGATTTGTAACCAAGCCTGCCAACATTGCCACGTTGATGCCGGTCCAAGGCGAACCGAGAGTATGACGGCGCGAACGGCCGAGCGAGTTCTGTCGCTTGTGAAATCCAGCCCGAGCGTCAAAACAGTCGACATCACGGGCGGCGCTCCGGAGCTGAATCCCAATTTTCGACGATTGGTCGAGGAGAGTCGGGCCCAGCGTCTTCACGTCATCGACCGCTGCAATCTGACGATTTTGCTTGAGCCGGGATTTGAGGACCTGTCAACCTTTCTTGCGCGCAATCAGGTGGAAGTGATTGCCAGCTTGCCATGTTATACACGCGAGAATGTTGACGCGCAACGCGGCCGGGGAGTATTCGATAAAAGCATTGAAGCTCTTCAAATGCTGAATCGCCTGGGATACGGAATAGATCCGGCACTAACATTGAACCTGGTCTATAATCCGCTCGGCGCCTCTTTGCCGCCCTCGCAGGATGCGCTCGAAGCAGACTATAAACGGCATTTACAAGAGGACTTCGGTATCCAATTCAATCGTCTGTTCACAATCACAAACATGCCAATCAAACGCTTCGCCGATTTTCTCACGCGAAGCGGCCAGCGGGAAACTTACCTCCAGCTTCTATTCGATCGATTTAACTCAGCCACGCTGGATCACCTCATGTGCCGGTTTCTCGTGAGCGTCGCATGGGACGGCCACTTATACGATTGCGACTTTAATCAGATGCTAGAAATGCCGCTAACAAACCGAGCCACTATCTGGGATGTCGAATCATTCGATGCTGTCTCCTTCAAACCTATTGCCACAGGACACCACTGTTTCGGTTGCACGGCGGGTGCGGGTTCAAGCTGCGGTGGCGCGCTGCGGTAATTTTTCAGATTGTTCTGTAGCGTCTCATTCTCACACTCCAGCGCGTCTAGCTTGAGAGGACACCTGATTGAGGCGCATTATCACGATCGCACTTTTACTCCTTTCACTTTCGTGCGGCTCGAAGAAAGAGGCCGAGACCCAATCCACACCTACCGCAACAGGAGGCACATCGGCCGCTCCCGCTACTTACACACCGCGAATCGGGATAGCCGTCAGTACAAGCGGCAGGACATGCATGGCCACTCACAATGCCAATGTTGCTCCAAGTTCGCCTGTAACGCTGGTTTCACCTCTGCCGCCCGCCGGCTTTAATCAAGCCGAAGTTGCAGGGCCATCCCAAAGTGCTTGCCCCGTGAGTAAAGAGGTAGATCCAATCGTTTCTAACTACGAACTTCACGTTTCGCAGGGATCTATTCAGAAGTTGACCCCGCTCATAGCGGTACTGGGTGCCCCAACTAAATTTTCGATGGGGCCGAACAACACTGTGCAAGCCGATCTCGATCAGAACGGCAAGGTCGAAACGTTCCGCGCGTGCAGCGGCTCCGACGGCATTCACTTGACGGTCTGGGCTGGCAACCCTCTCACAGGAACCTTGTTGTGGCACGGGTACTATTACGAGCCCAGTAATCCAGGTCTGGGGCCAAGCTGCACGGCTAAGGAAATGGCTGGGCCTTAAATCCCGACGCATGGATTTGGTCGCGTCTTACATACAATAGAATGCGGTCCCACTATGAATCGCCGCGATCTCCTGCGTTCTACCGTCCTCGGCGCTCTTGGCGCAACTGCAACCGTTCCTTCCGCTCACGCTCGTGAGTTTCCTGCTGGCTATGACGCCTCGAAAGACCTGGAACGTCCAGATTGGAAGCCCGTTTTTCTTGATGCCCATCAGAATGAAACTCTGATTGTCTTGAGCGATCTGATCATCCCGGTCAGCGAGACGCCGGGAGCGAAAGAAGCTCTGGTGAATCGCTTCTTGGATTTACTGCTGAGCGCGGAGATAGCCGAAACCCAACGTGCCTTCATCGCTGCCCTGGCCTACATCGATGGTGAGTGCATGCGCCGTTATAATTCGGCTTTCATCTATGTTCCGCGTGAGCAGCAGCTCGAATTTCTGACTCTGATCGCCTATCCACATTCCCTCGAAACATGGGGTGAAGGGCAAGCGGACTTCCCGGGTCGTACGCATTTCGAGAAACTGAAGAACTGGATTGTAGGCGCGTATTACAGCTCTCCGATTGGCCTCAAAGAACTCGGGTGGGACGGCACCTTCCCGCACGGTATGTTCTCAGGATGCGATCATTCCGCAAACGAGCACAATACC
This sequence comes from uncultured Acidobacteriaceae bacterium, assembly GCA_963771565.1. Taxonomy (GTDB): domain Bacteria; phylum Acidobacteriota; class Terriglobia; order Bryobacterales; family Bryobacteraceae; genus Bog-105. Next base: position 14,391 of record CAVYUB010000022.1, on the reverse strand, counting down.
AAGGCCCCTCAATAGGTGCCCTCAACAGGTGAATGTCATGTTCCAGGACAGTCTGACGAAAACTTACGACGCAGTCATTGTTGGGTCTGGCGCCACAGGAGGCTGGGCTGCAAAACGTCTTTCCGAGGCCGGCCTCACTGTCGCTGTCCTCGAAGCCGGCCGCAATGTCTCGCCCAAAGAGTTTACGGAGCACATGCCGGCGTTTCATCTCAAGTACCGGAATGTATCGCTCGACTGGCTCAAATCGCGCCCCGTACAGAAGCAGTGTTACGCCTGCATGGAATACAACTACGACTGGTTCGTAGACGATCTTCAGAATCCGTACAGTACGCCCCCAGATAAGCCGTTTACGTGGCAGCGGCTGCGTATTGTCGGTGGTCGCACGCTCGTATGGGGCCGTCAAAGTTACCGTTTGAGCGACTTGGATTTCAAAGCCGCAAGCCACGACGGCTATGGCGACGATTGGCCATTTTCCTATAAGGATCTCGCGCCTTACTACGATCTTGTCGAAGATTACGTCGGCATTAGTGGCGCTGCAGAAGAAAATGATGCGCTACCAGATGGTCATTTCCTGCCACCCATGAAGATGACGTGCGGAGAAGTGCACATGAGGGAGTGCGTGCAGAAACAGTTTGGACGTACCGTGACAATCGGTCGCACGGCCATCCTAACGAAGAATCACAATGGCCGCCTAGCGTGCCATTACTGTGGCCCCTGTGAGCGCGGTTGCAGCACGTTCTCTTACTTCAGCAGTCCTTTCACCACCCTCAAAGACGCTCTCAACACCGGCAAGTGCACGCTCATCACAAACGCGGTAGTCGCCCGTGTCAATACGGACCCGGCAACGAATCGCGCAACAGGCGTAACTTTTGTGGACTGCATCACGCGGGAGACAAAAAGCGTGCGCGCCAAAACAGTAATTTTGTGTGCTCAGGCTCTCGAGTCTACAAGAATCCTTCTGAACTCTTCGACGCGTGAACACGTATCCGGGCTCGGCAACTCGAGCGGCCTGCTAGGTCGCGGATTGATGGACCATTCGACCGGAGCCGGAGCAGGCGGTGAGTTACCGGGCTTTGATACCAAGCCGACCCCTTACAGCGGGCCTCACCGCGCGAACGGCATTTACGTCATCCGCTTTCGAAATCTGGCTAAAGGACCGCAGCATCCCGGCTTCATCCGCGGCTATGGCTTTCAAGGAGGCGCGGAAGCGGAATTCAACTTCAATGCGCCAGGATATGGCGCCGATTTTAAGCGTGCTGTCAGGAACGGTTCCTACGGGATCAGTCTTGGCGCGTTCGGAGAGTCGCTCGCCCGGAACGATAATTATGTTTCGATTGATCCGGAGCTGAAGGATGCATGGGGCATTCCCGCGCTGCACATCTCCATGACGCACGGCGATAACGAAAAGGCTCTGCACGAAGATGCCGCAGTGACGGCCGCAGAAATGCTCGAGTCGGCAGGTGCAAAGAACATCCGCATCCGCTCATCACTGGCCGAGCCTGGAATGGCTATCCATGAGCTAGGCACAGCGCGTATGGGCGCAGATCCCAAGAAGTCTGTTACCGACCCATTCAACCGCTTGCACGATGTCAAGAATGTTTGTGTAATGGATGGTGCTTGCTTTGTCTCGTCGGGATGTCAGAATCCGACGCTCACGATGATGGCAATCACAGTTCGTGCATGCGATCACTTGCTCGAGGGCTTTCGGCGCGGCGAAGTATAGCGGTCCCTAGTGCTCGGTGGCGCAGACGATCGTTTTCTGTCGCCTGTGCCTTAGTGCTCTTGTGACGGTCTTCCGAGACCGCGCAGGTTCGATGAAATTGGCGGTTTTCGAAATGGCCGCCGCGGTGCCTTTTTCAGCGCCTTTTCCGCCGCACGCCGTTCACGCTCCATCAGCAGCGGCCGAAAATCCTCCTCGACCACCTTGTAGTGCTGCAATCTCTCGAGCTGACTAGGGTCACCAAGAGATGCAGTCGTGAGAAGCTGCAGGCAAAAAGCCGGACCATCCTGAACCGACACACGATTTTCCGCGAACAAAGGTAACGCGACGTCTATGGTAAATACACTTGCACGGCTTCGTTCTTCAACCCCACGAAACATAAACCGCCTTGTACCACCGTCATGCGTAAAACCTTCATACACGAAGTGCATCTTTCACCTTTTTCGACGCGACCGTTGGCTAAGAGGGAAAAGTTCAGATCATCCGACTTAGTTCAGATGACCGGACGAGCGGGCGGAAGTGCCTCGATCTCCATTAGGATAGCAGATCGCGTATCTGCGACTAAAGCGTTAAGCTGGAAAGACTTTTAAGCGGTGAAGAATTCTTCCGAAAAATGTGAACGCTGTGGCTACTCGGCCGGTCTTAGCTGATGAACGCGCCTCATGCATGACGCAGTTTTCAGCGCAGACCGAGGTTCAGGAGCCGAGTCGCTTGGCACATCAGGAAGAGGCCACGGCCCGGGAAGCCGGTTTTACGGCTCTTGTGGAGCGGCAATCGCAGTTCGTGTTTCGTGTGGTCTATGCCATACTTCGGAACCCATACGACGCCGAAGATGTCGTCCAAGAGACGTTTCTGAAGATCTATCGTGCGGGGGCGTGGGAAGGCATCCAAGACGAAAAAGCTTTCCTTGCGCGTGCGGCTTGGCGGATCGCCGTCGAAAGGCTGGGGCAGAAACGAAAGAAGCGAGGAAACGAGGCACCTGATTTTGACGCACCATCGGCTGAGGCGAGCCCGGAGCAGGCTTTAATTTCTGCACATTGGAATGCGTTGGTGCACCGGCTTGTGGATGCTTTACCGGAGGAGTTGAGGCAACCGCTTGCGCTCTCGACACTAGAAGAGATGAGTTCCCGAGAGATTGCCGTAATGATGGGAATTGCCGAAGGAACAGTGCGCACGCGCTTAATGCGAGCGCGGCAGATCCTGAAGCAAAAGTTGGGTGCTTTGATGGAAGGCCGTTATGAGAAGTGACGAACTCGACAAGATCTTAGATAGCGCGTTATCAAGCTACTCCCAGGAGGAAGCTCGGCCCGGGCTGGAAACTCGCGTCTTGAGTCGAATTCGTGCGTCAGGACAGGCGCGCAGATTCGCATGGTTGCGCTGGGCCGTGACGATTCCGGCGTTCGCGGCGCTCCTTCTGCTGGTGTTTTGGATTTCTGACGCGTCTAAGCCGGCACGCAGCACGGTCAAGGATTCAGCCGCAACCCTGCAATACTCGACCGTTTTTCAGAGCCGTGACCGTAAGGGAGCGGTAAGCAGAATTCAGAAACACCTCGCTGCAGCCATCAGGCCGAGCGCGAAGCACGTGCCACTGCCATTGCCAAAACACGAACAGTTCCCAACGCCTACGCCCTTGACGGACGAAGAACGTGCCTTGCTGGCATTTGTCGCGTGCTCGCCTAAACAAGCCGAAGAGGTTTTGGCCGACGCGAAGAGCCGAATTACGGAGCCAATCCAAATCAAAGAGATCCAGATAGAGCCATTGCAAGACGGTGGCCAGGAATAGGGAGAAAAATGCTTGAAATGAAAAACTCGTGGGCGCCTTTGCTAATTGGCGTGCTGATTGCCGGAACTTGCTTGGCCCAAAGCGATAAGAATAAAGACGAGCAGCAAAAGTTCTATCACCTCGACTTCGTGGTGAAAGAGGTTGACGGCGGAAAAGTAATCAACAGCCGGAGTTACTCGACGATGATTTCGACCGGAACTCAAAATTTCCTCGGTGAAATTCGGACCGGCAATAAAGTGCCGTACCATTCCGACAAAGGTTCTGAATACTTGGATGTAGGTGTGAGTATCGACTGCCAGTCGGCCAGGGAACTAGAGAATCAGCTAGAATTGCACGTCAGCACAGAGGTAAGCAATTTGGCGCCTGGCCAAACAGCTTCGAGCGGGCCGTTGCCGTTACTGCGCCAGAACAGATGGCGTTCCGATGTGCTCATACCGCTCAGGAAGCCTACGGTGATCTTCTCGTCCGATGACCCCACATCGACGCACAAAATGCAGGTCGAAGTAACAGCGACACCAATTAGGTAATTAGCCTTCAGCGAGGACGCGCAGCCGTATTGGGCCCACTCTGTGCGGGTTTCTGCGTCCCTTCACCCGGCTTCGACTCGACCACGCGCACCTCTTGCCCATCCACAAGCGAATCCGGCGGCGTGAGAACAACGGATGCATTCTCGGAAAGACCCGAAACTACCTCGACCTCGTTTCCAAAATCCCGGCCTAAGACGATGGGGACCAGAGCTGCGTGATTGCCGTTCACAATAGTAGCCACGCGCAGACCTTCGGAGCGAAATATCAGCGAGCTGGCCGCGATGAGCAACGTCGGAATATTGCTCCTGATTTTGAGATGAACCTCCGTATAGGCGCCCGGAAAAAGCAATCCCGTCGAATTCACAACATCCACTTCCACCAGCAGTGTACGTGTGGCAGGGTCCATCGCATCGGCGGTGCGAACCAGCGTGCCCTGAAAACGGCGGCTTGGCAGCTCCGGCAAAGTTAAATCGGCTTTTATCCCGGGAATCGCGTCGTGCGAGTAGACCTGTGGAACGTTCACAAACACGCGCAGTTTCCGAACCGCTGCAACATGGAAAAGCTCACGCGTAGAACCAGCGGATGACCCGGGATCGATCAGTTGTCCGATATCGGTATTACGCGCTGTGACCACGCCATCGAATGGCGCATAAATCTTCTCGAACGAGACCAATTGCTCGAGTCGCCTGACGTTGGCCTGCTGCGGATTTGACCGTCGCCATCTTGGCGGCCGCATCCTGGACCGCGTTATCCACGTCCTGCTTAGCCACCGAATCGGTCTTGAAAAGCGTAGAATACCGGTTGGCTGTGATCTGCGAAAGTTTCAGGTTCGCTTCGCCTGTCGCCAAATCTGCGCGAGCCTGCTGTAGCTGCTGATCAACTTCCGGAGTTTCGATTTCGGCAAGCAACTCGCCCTCTTTCACGTGCGTGCCGATATCCGCATACCACTTCTTCAGGTAACCGCTTGTGCGCGCATATATGGGTGCATCGATGAACGCCTGGATATTTCCAGGAAGGATTACCTCTTCGGAAGGTGCTTCGCGCTGGGGACGCACCACCGTCACAACCGGTACCGCCAGGCGGTTCGTTTCTTCACGCAAAGCCTGTCGCGCCCGCAATCTTGGAACGATGCCTAAGACAACTGCAACCGCCACGATTGCCACTACTACCGCAAACACTAAGAAGGCACGCAAACGCGATGCTCTCCGACTCAGCTTCATGCACCCTTCCGTTTGCGGTGCAGAAGGCTGAAGAATACAGGAACGAAAAACAACGTAGCAACGGTTGCAAACAGAAGCCCGCCGATCACTGCGCGCCCCAGCGGCGCATTCTGCTCAGCGCCTTCACCCAGTCCTAGCGCCATCGGCAGCATTCCAATAATCATGGCCAGCGCAGTCATCAGCACCGGACGGAATCGCGTGAAGCCTGCAAGAATCGCCGCCTCGGCCGCTGTCTCGACATCGGGAAGCTGCTCTTGGGCGAAACTTACAACCAGAATGCTATTAGCGGTGGCGACGCCCATGCACATGATCGATCCGGTGAGTGCGGGCACGCTGACGGTCGTGTGTGTTATGAACAAGAACCATACAATTCCAGCCAAAGCCGCGGGCAACGCCGAGATGATGATGAAGGGATCCAGCCAGGACTGAAAATTGATCACGATCAGCATGTAGACGAGAACGATCGAGAACAGCAGGCCCGCTAACAGGCCGCTAAAGGAAGACCGCATAGTCTCGATCTGACCCCGCACGACGACGTGAGAGCCACGCTGGAAGGTCCTTCGCGCTTCTTTGTATCAGTCGATCCAGTTCCCGCGATACGCCCCCCAGATCCGTACCCTGCACCGAGCCATAGATATCGATGACCGGCGCGATGTTGTAGTGCGAAACCGTAGCGAGGCCTGTGCCTCGCTTGATAGAGGCCACGCTAGTCAGAAGTTGAGCAGCCGTGCCGTTGCCCGCTCATCGGAATATTCCTCAGGTCCTGCAGAGAATCCATCTCGTACTGCGGTGATTGCGCCACGATGTTATAGCTGACGCCGTTACGCGGATTGAGCCAGAACGTGGGAGCAGGTCTGAAAGCTGCCGCTCAACGACACCAGAACATTTCCAGCGATATCGCGCGCACTGTACCCCACCTGCTGCGATTTCGTGCGGTCGATATTGATAAAAAATTTCGGCTGATTGAAAGGTTGCTGAATCCTCAGATCGGTAGCTCCTGGAATGTACTTCATCTGCTGTAAAAGCCTGTCCGCGAAATCGCGATTGCCGCTCGAGATTCGGCGCCCACGATCTGAACGTCAATTGGCGCGGGTAGGCCAAAGTTCAAAATCTGGCTCACCATGTCGGATGGCAAGAAATAAAACGTCACACCGGGAAACTTGTCCTGAAGCGTTGCCCGCAACGTCGCGATATATTCGGCAGTTGGCCGATGCTTCTCGGCAAGCGATACCTGAATGTCGGCGTCGGCCGGCCCGATAACACCGGAGTTGCTATACGAAGTGTTGATACCGCTATATGGAAGCCCGATGTTGTCGAGAATGTTCGTTAACTCTTTCTGCGGGTATCACTTCGCGGATACTGTTCTCGATGATGTCGCAGAGTTTGGCCGTCTCTTCAATGCGCGTACCTGTCCGGGCACGGACGTGAAGTCTGAACTGCCCGCTGTCAACCGCCGGAAAGAAGTCCTGACCAAGCCATAGGAATAGACCGAATGAAGCAACGCAGGCCGCAAAAAACAAAATCGTGAAGACGCGGCTATGGGCTATGCATACCTCAAGCAGCGAGCGATATTTCGTGCGGACCTTTTCAAATCCAGTCTCAAATACCGGTTTGCAGCCGCACGAAGAGATTGCGTCTGTCCGCATGGGCCATCGCATCGTGATGCGAATGCCCTTTCAGCAGATACTTAGCCATAGTTGGCACGATCGTGCGAGAGAGCAGATAGGAGGCGAGCATCGCGAACGAGATAGCCTCGGCTAAAGGAACAAACAGGTAACGCGCCACGCCAGTCAGGAAGAACATCGGCACAAACACGATACAGATGCTCAGCGTAGAAACAAAGGCGGGCACTGCGATCTGAGCGGCGCCATCCAGAATGGCTTGCTCGATTTCCTTTCCCATTTCGAAATTCCGATTGATGTTTTCAATCTCAACCGTGGCGTCGTCCACCAGGATGCCAACTGCAAGCGCAAATCCTCCCAGCGTCATGATGTTGATGGTCTCGCCGAGGGCGCTTAGCACGAATAGGGAACACAAGATGGACAGCGGAATGGAGACGGCGATGATGAGAGTGCTGCGCCAACTGCCTAGAAAGACCAGAATCATGATCGCGGTGAGACATGCTGCGATCACGGCCTCACGCAAAACGCTGCTGATTGAAGCGCGCACAAAGATGGACTGATCCGCGATCGGCGTGATCCTGAGTTGCGGAGGAAGCGTAGACGCAATCGCAGGCAACATCTTGCGGATGCCCGCAACGATATCCAGTGTTGAGACATCCCCCGATTTCAGAACTGTCATTAGAGACCCACGCGCCCCATCTGATCGCACAATATTCGTCTGCGGCGGGTAGCCGTCCCGTACATGCGCTACATCGCGAACGTAAATGGTTGCTCCGTTCAACGTTTTAATCGGTAGATCGTTCAGCTCCGTAACATTTCCCGGACTGCCGTTTATTTGCACGTCATATTCGAGCGGCCCGATCTTCGAGGTACCTCCCGGCAGAATCAAATTCTGGTTGCCAATCGCGTTGACCACATCGGACGGCCCGAGTCCCTTCGACTGCAGGGCCTGAGTGTTCAGATCAACCTGGACTTGGCGCTGTTTGCCGCCATAGGAATACGGGATCGCGGTTCCGGGTATCGTGACGAGCTGCGTGCGAATGAAATTCTGGCCGAAATCGTTTAGTTCTTGTTCGGTCAGCCCTTGCCCGGATAAAGCAAGCTGCAGGATCGGCACTGTTGAAGCGTTATACGTGATAACCAGCGGCGGCGTGGTTCCCTCGGGCAATTGCCGGAGCTGTGTCTGCGAGATGGCTGTCACCTGTGCAATCGCGGAAGCGATATCCGAATGCGGTTGAAAGAAAATCTTGACAACCGACCGTCCGTCCATGGACTGCGATTCGATGTGCTCAATATTGTTGACCGTCGTGGTCAATGCCCGCTCGGTGATATAAACGATCCGGTCCGACATTTCCTCAGCCGAGAGACCCGCATATTGCCACACTACGCTTACCACTGGTATGTCGATGTTCGGGAAGATGTCAGTCGGGGTTCGCAGAATGACGACAGGCGCCACAATGAACAGCAACAGCGATAAAACAACAAACGTGTACGGCCGCCGCAATGCGAGGCGAACGATCCACATACTTCTCTCCTAAGACGTCGCCCGCAAATCTATGTCGAGCAATCCTTATTGATCCCACTCAGTGATCGGGAAGTGCCAGCTTGGCTCAGCCGCGGTTCATCCAAAACAACAATTATCAACCACACCGATTTCAGCCATGCTCGATGCCTTGTGTAGCGCGCCTCGATCTAGCCCTCGTGGAACGTAGAGGTGACCGCTATCATCGACCATTTTCCGGCCTGCCTTTCGTAGGCGGCCATCCAGGCGCCGGTACTCCGCTGAGATTTGGTTTTCCCGGATGCATCGGTTTCTGTGTAGCTGATTCGCACTCGAACAATCATCCACGCCATCTGTCCATCGGGAGATACACGCACAATCGGCGGCTCCAGGTCATCCCACGAGGAGAAGTGTGCGTTCCGAAAATATTCCCTGAACCGTTCCCGGATATCCTCGCGCGCAATACGTGTTATCTGTCCATCACGGACCGATAAGCGAGGGCGCGACGCGAGCTATAAGCGCATCAATATCATGATCGAAATGTGCACGGCGCTCTTCTCAATGTAGCTTAAGGATATCGACGACACCTTTTTCCTGAGGGCCGCTCAGCCTTTCTTGCGACAGCAAGCCTGCTACGAGTAGGAATCCCGGAAAGACACGGAGTGGGAAATAATGAAACCGGGCTCGCCGAAACGGCCGGTTGCACGCTATCGGGGGGCGTATTTGAGGTAATTTGTCGTGCATTACGATGGTCCTTTCTATCTGGACGCCTCTTAAGCCCGTCACACCCGTCGATTGTCCAGGCCGCCGGCGGGTTCTTCACTCCAACGCAAACGCCACGACGGAATCTCCCATCTTCGTCCCGAGTTTGCCGTGACCGCCTGCGCAGATGACGACATACTGCTTGTTCCCCAGGCGATACGTCATTGGTGTCGATTGGGCGCTGGCCGGCAATTCGGCTTTCCACAATTCCTTTCCTGTTTGGGCGTCAAATCCACGCAGAAAAGTGTCCGTCGCAGCTGCCGAGAACACTAGGCCACCTGCAGTTAGCATCGGTCCGCCCAGGTTGGGAGTTCCGGTCTGCACCCCTGGAACCATGCTTCCCAATGGCGCTTGCCACTTCACCTTCCCGGTATTCAGGTCGAAGGCAACCAAAGCACCCCAGGGTGGCTTATTGCATAGAGTGCGTTGAGGTGAAATCAACCACTCGCGGTACATCGCGTACGGCGTGCCAGACTGCCTCCCAAACTCGCCCAGAAATCGATTCTTCTCCGCCTTCTCTCGCGCACTCACGTACTCGTCTCGAGGAATCAGCCGGACCATCCCCGCCAAACGGTTCGTGTTCGCATACAGCACACCGCGTTCAGTGTCGACCGCCACGCTGCCCCAGTTCACGCCACCCGCATTACCGGGAAAAACCAGCGTGCCCTGTAGGCTCGGTGGCGTATAGAATCCTTCGTTTCGCAATTTCGCGATCCAGTCGCCGCACCACTTGCGAACTTCCGGGGTTGGTCCCCACGCTTCCTCCTGCTTCAGCCCCGCCGGCACGAGAGAATCCCAGGTCGGAATCGGCTGCGTAGGGGAACTCTCCTCGCCCTTTATGTCGCTCTTCGGCACAGCCCTTTCAACCACTTCATGCAGCGGCTTGCCCGTTTCGCGATCAAGTACAAACAGCAGTCCCATCTTAGTTGCTACAGCCACAGCCGGACGTCCGTGAAAATCGATCAGTGCCGGCTGCGCTGCAACGTCGTAATCCCAAAGATCGTGGTGCACCACCTGGTAGCTCCACACCATTTCTCCCGTGGAGGCACGCAGCGCAATCACCGAATCGGCATGTTCATCGTTACCGGGTCGCATGCCGCCGTAAAAATCCGGGCTCGCACTTCCCGTCGGGACGAAAATCAGATCGCGCTCCGGATCGGCGGAAATCGTGCCCCACGCATTTGCCGCGCCTGTCTGCGCCGGACGGTCAGGACTCCATGGAATCGGGTCCCAGCTCCATTTCAACGCTCCGGTTCGCGCATCGTAGCCGCGTACAACACCGCGCTCGACGTCAAACGCCCGGTTATCGCCGATCGATGATCCCGTAACCACGACATCACCAACCACCGTGGGCGCCGACGTCACTTGATAATCACCGCGATCACGCAGCCGCACATCTTTCGTTAGATCGACATGCCCATGATCTCCGAAGGCATCGCATAACCCGCCGGTCGCAGCATCGACTGAAATCAGCCGTGCATCAATCGTGCCCTCGAACAACCTTGTCCGGCATGCGCTACCGGGTTGCGCCTTTGAATCCGCCCACGCCGCGACCCCTCGTGACGACACTTCCGAATAATCTCGGTGCCGGTCCACTTCTGGATCGTATTTCCACTTCTCCGTGCCGGTCGCCGGATCGAGCGCGACGATCTGGTTGAACGGGGTTGTCACGTACAACATTCCGTTCACCAGAATCGGAGTGCATTCAAATGCAGCTTTGTGGTTGAGATCCGTCTCTGGCTGCAAGGCACCTGTATGGTATTCCCAGGCTTTTTTTAACCCGGTAACGTTTTTGACGTTAATCGAATCGATCCGCGAGTATCGTGTTCCGCCCGGATCGCCGCCATAGTAGCCCCAGTCGGACGCGATGGCAAGAAATGATAGTGCGAGTATCAGCATGACAGTCACTCTGCTCTTAAGGCCGTCACGGGATCCGTTCTCGTCGCGCGCCAAGCTGGTCCGATAGCCGCGAAAGCCATACACAGGAGCAGAACGACCGCAGCTACTGAGAAAGACATTGGATCCTCGGGACTGATGCCGAAGACCAGGCTACCCGTAACGCGCATGATCACTGCTGCCCACATCACTCCCACAACCAGACCAATCGCAACCGACACGAGTATTCGCACGCAGACCGTCTCAAGAATATGCCGGACCTGTGCGCCAACTGCAATTCTAATGCCGAGTTCGCGAGACCGTCTGGCGACAGAATAAGCCAGTACGCCATATAATCCCGCGCTGGAAATCAGAAGCGCTGTCACGGCAAAGAACATACAAAGGATTGTTACAAGGCGCTCCTGCCAGAGTGAATTTTGTACTTCCTGCTCTAGCGTGAATACATCTACAACGGGAACTGTTGGAGCGAGATTTCGCAATATGCTGCGAACAGCATTGATGATTTGGGCCGGTTCCCCAAATGTCCGCACATACATGATCCCCCCTGCGTTCGTGTCATCAGAAACACTGTAGTAGATGGGCGGATCTGGTTCACGAAAAGATCGATATTTCGCCGTTGCGACCACTCCGACGATCACAGCGGTTGGCGACTTAGTACCGTCGACTCCCTGCACAACAGCTTTGCCGATGGGGTTCTGCTGCCGGAAAAGGAGATTCGCAAAAGCTTTATTAATAACGATTCGCTCGGGTTTCCGGCCCACATCGCCTAGGTTCAAATTACGGCCCGCGAGTAGTGGGATTCCTAGGGTGCTGAAATATCCCTCAGTCACGCAATTCAAACTCGTGTTTAGGAAAGTCTTTTCTGGCAGAACTACACCTTGCGGCGCGACCGTCGTTTTCGTGCCCACGCCACGCATTAGCCCGCTACTTGCGAAGCTCACCGCACGAACTCCAGGAATTGCACTTACCCGCCCTCTCAAATCGCGGAGCAAGCCTCCTACCCGCGTGCCGGAGTAACCAGCGTCCCACGGATCGATCGTGAACTCCACAACGTGGGCACGGTCAAATCCCGGATTCAGATGCTCGAGATTCCAGAAAGTCCTGAACATAACAGTTGCCGCCACTGCCAACAAAAGCAACTTGAATCGCAACTGTCGCGCTTCGTGGACTCGCAGCCGTGGTGCGTGTGTTGGCCCCTTTTAGCTGCTCATTCAGATCCGTCCTCAGGGCGTGCCGGGCGGGCAAGATTCCAAACAGAACAAGAGTAATGAGAGAAAGCGCGATGGCGAAGAGCAGGACCCGTTTATCCGGCGTAACGTCCAGCAGCAGCGGTGTCGCATAGGAAACGAATCCGCGCGGCCGAGGCAACAGTCTCAATAGCCACGGACCAATTCCGTATGCCAGCGCCACACCGAAAGCGGTACTCGGAAGCGCCAATAGTAAGTTCTCGACGAATAGCTGGCGCAACAGCCTCACACCATTTGCGCCTACCGATAACCGGACCGCGATTTCCCGCTTTCGCTCTTCACATCTTCCAAGCAGCAATCCCGCAACGTTCGCACACACGGCGAGTAACAGCAATCCAACAGCTCCCATCAGAAGAAACACGGCTCGAGAGAATTGCTCACGCAGTTGAGAAACGCCGCGGCTCACCTCGAGCAGTGCAAGATGATAAGATCGCTCCCATGCAATTACCTCGTGCAGCTCTTCCGGCGACGAAGGTTTCGTACTTCGCGCATTCCAATCCCGCCAAAGCGTTTCTTCCATTTGCTCCGTGACGGAAAGAACCGCTGCCGCTGCCCGCCTGGCCCAAACACCCCGGCTGAGACGTGCCAGAATTTCAAAGCGAATCGGGTAGTCTCCCCCCGGCTCGGTTACCGCGCTCCCCGTCAGCATTGCAGCTGCAGAAATGGGCAGACGAACATCCGGAGCCCTCTCCACATCAATTCCATGAAATTCGCGCGTTAAGATTCCGACGACGAGGAAGGGATGGTTCTTTACGCGAATAATGCGTCCGATGACGCCCTTGTCCCGATTGAATTCGGATGCCCAGAACTGATAGCTGAGCACTACTGGGATCTCTGATGATGCCGTGGAATCTGCCTCGCTCAGCACTCGCCCGATAACCGCCCTCACGCCGAGTTCCGAAAAATAATTCGGCGAAACCGTTTGTGTCGTGATCAGCCGTATCCTGTCGGCCTCTGTAAACGGTTGAAAGCTGCCTTCGCCCCACTCTTGCTCTGCAATAACGGAAGAGAACACCTCCTTGTGCTGGGCTATCGCCTCAAACTGTCGGTAAAAGAACGATGTATCCGGCCGCACCTGCTTTGCGCGCATCTTCTGCAGCAGGTATAAATTCTCGGGATTGCGAACGGGTAATGGATTCAGCAGCAGTGCATTCACGAAGCTGAAGATGACTGTATTCGCCCCAATGCCGGACGCGAGCAGCAAGACCACTGCGGCCGCGAATAGCTTGCTCTCACGTACTTGCCGCAGACCGTACTGGACATCACGCCACATCGAGAGGTTCGCTAGCGGCCACGAAAGAGCGAGCGCTATTCCTTCCCGGCCACCCTTCTTAAGTTAACCTGAACTGCCGGTCTATACGTTATCCTGATGAACGTCGCATTCATTACTAGACCCTTGTGTTCTCATTACGCTACCTCCTATTCCGGCACGGCTACTTATTCCTGTTTGTGTATGTCTTCGCCGCTCAGATCGGTTTGCCAATTCCTGCAGACCCGCTCTTCTTGGTTATGGGCGCGCTGGTAGGTGACCATCGCTACTCCTTCCTTAAATCACTGATCGCGGCGCTGCTGGCAGGTCTAATAGGGGATTGTTTTTGGTATCAGTTCGGCCGTTTGCGAGGGCGTTCCGTTCTGGGCCTCCTGTGCAAACTGTCGCTCGAGCCCGACACATGCGTTCGAAAAACTGAATCTTTGTTCGCGAACCGGCGTGCCCGCGCCTTACTTTTTTCGAAATTTGTGCCCGGCACCAGCCTGATTTCGACAGCGCTCGCGGGCGTAACGAAAATGCCGCCTTGGCGCTTCCTGGTCGCCGATGCGGGAGGCTGTGCTCTCTGGGCCAGTGCTTATCTACTCCTGGGCCTCATTTTTCACCACCAGGTCGACGCCGTTGTCCTTTGGCTCGGATTGTTCGGGCACAGAGCTGGAGTGGTCGCCATTTCGCTGATCGCGCTTTATATCGCGGCGAAATATTTCCAGCGTTGGCTTTTTATGCGCGAGTTGCGCATCAATCGCATCACTCCCGAAGCAGCTCGCGAATTACTCGATAGCGGGCAACTCACAATTGTCGATCTGCGCCACCCTACCGATATCGAGCGCGAGGGAATGAAAATCG
>CAVYUB010000021.1:0-76177 GCA_963771565.1 uncultured Acidobacteriaceae bacterium | reverse complement strand
GGCACCACTTCCCGGCATACCGGTAACGCCTCTCGAAAATCCATACACGTATCGAGTGCTTAAAACATTTGTTAGGGTAAAAAAGAGTGCATTTTGACACGACGTTAAACGTGGTGTGGTTGTCACTGGGCGCCTTAGCCCTCGCCAGAACCATTCGTGTCACTTTCGGCCAATCGGGCGTCCGGACTCCAAAATCCCGCTGGCTTCACATTGTGGGCGTAGGGCTAATTGTTGCAGCCCTGTTTCCATACATCTCCGCTACCGATGATGTGCTCCGCATCGAGCACTTCAAGGCCCAGCACGATCCCCGCCACCCGAGTAAGCAGACCCAAAACGACGATCTGATGCGGCTTTACGAGACCATGGACAGCCCACTGGTCTGCCCTGTTTCCGAAGTTTCGCTGGTCTTCTTTTTCATTTCCATCGTATTCACTCCAGTCGCAAGGCTGATCGAGCGCATTGCGCCACTGCACGCCGGCCGCTCGCCGCCACGTCTGGCAACGTCCTAACCGACCACAGCAGCAAAATTCCGAGGAGGGAGAAATGCAGCGCCGAATTTGGCGTTTGTATCTCGGTCTCCTGTTTGCAACCGGATGCTTAGCCCAGACTGGCACCCAGCGAGCACTTACATGGCAGGAGACCCAAGAGAAGTTCAAAGCGAATAATCCCACGTTACTCGCCGGGCAAGTAACGATAGACGAGTCGCGCGCTGACGAGATCACCGCCTATTTGCGGCCCAATCCGGATTTCACTCTGACGACGGATGGGACTCAAATCGCTCCTTCCCAAGGAATATGGCGGCCATTCGCCGGTACTCTGTTTATACCCAGCGTGAGCTATCTGCACGAACGGCAGCATAAGCGCGAACTCCGCCTGGCCAGCGCACGAGCAAGCGACCGAAATCTCAATATCTGCGCAATCCGATCTGGAACGAAACCTCATGTTCAACTTGCGCGATGCGTTTGTCCGCGTTCTTCAGGCCAAGGCTGTCCTGGGAGTCGCGAAAGAGAATCTCGAATACTACGACAAAGAAATCGCTATCAATCGGGACCGCTTCAAAGTGGGCGATATTGCGCAAGTGGACTTCCAGCGCATGGAGTTACAGCGTGTCCAATTCGAATCCGACTTGCAAACCGCGATGGTAAATTTACGCACGGCAAAAATTGATCTGCTGCAGCTGCTCCGGGAGCGAACGCCGGTGGATCAGTTCGATGTCACCGAAAACTTCGATTTCCACGATTCGATCGCCTCCTTGGAGGAGCTGCGCAGGATTGCGTTGGACACCCGCCCGGACTTGAAAGAGGCAGAGCAGTCGCTCGACAAAGCGAGAACCGATCACCAATTGGCGATCGCGAACGGCTCGACCGATCCGACCTTCAGCGGTTGGTGGACGCACAACGGTTCGTTCAACAATCCGGCTGCCTTCAACACAGTTGGCGCCAGTGTCAGCATTCCGCTCCGCATTTTCGACCGGAATCAAGGCGACAAACTGCACACAGCTCTTAGACATCGGCCGCAACGAGAAGCTGCGCGACGCCGCCGAGCAGACCGCTCTGCACGATGTGGACTCCGCCTACGCAACGCTCGAGAGTACGTTGCAGCTCTTGCGGCCATATAAGGCCAAGTATTTGGAGGAAGCGCAAGCCGTGCGCTCGACGGTTTCATTCGCGTATCAGCATGGCGCCGCATCATTGCTCGATTTTCTCGATGCCCAAAGGGAATACCGGCAGACAGAGTTGAACTATTTGAATCTCGTGGGCTCGTATTTTTCCGCCGCCAACCAGGTGAACTTTGCCGTAGGACGTGAGGTAATTCGATGAAGCGGGTGCATGTCGCGATCGCTGGTTTGACGATCATAAGCGCGGTCCTGTTGGGGTGCCGCTCGAGTGGAAAGGTGGACGAAGCAGCGGCTGCCCCGCCACCTGCCAAAGTAGAGGAACAGCCTGACGTCAACATCATTCAGGTCGAGCGGCCGGAACGATTCACTCTTGTACGAGCTGGGCAACGCGAAGAGCTCCCCGAGCTAAATGCCACCGGCGTCGTGAACCCCGACGTGGAGAAATCCATTCCAGTGATTTCACTTGCATCTGGTCGAGTCGTAGGGACATATGCCAAACTCGGCGACGATGTGAAAAAGGGTCAATTGTTGCTCAAAGTGCTGAGCAACGATATTGCGGCCGGCTTTCAAACTTACGACCAAGCCAAAGCAGACGAAGCATTAGCGCGCAAACAGCTGGAGCGGGCGAAACTCCTGTATGAGCACGGAGCAATTTCGCTGAACGACTTCGAAGTAGCCGAAGACACCGAGCAGAAAGCAAAAGTAAGCCTCGCAAACGGCGGCTCAGCAACTTCACACCCTCGGCGCAGACCTCAACCATGAAGATCCTGTTGTAAACATCTATGCTCCATCGGACGGAACCATCGTCGAACAAAATGTTGTCATGTCGGCGTCTGTGCATACGCCGGATAATCAGCCTAATCTGTTTACAATTTCGAATTTATCGGTAGTTTGGGTGATCGCCGACGTTTACGAGAACGATATTCCCATGGTGAGGTTGGGGGACAAGGCGGACGTCAGACTAAACGCCTATCCGGATCGCACCTTCCACGGCCGGATTACGAATATCGGGAAAGTGCTCGATCCTAACATCCGAACTGCAAAGGTACGAATCGAGCTGGCGAACGCGGGCGGGCTGATGCGATCCGGAATGTTCGTCACTGCGACGTTCTATCGGGCAGCACGGACGAATCTACGCCACGGTGCCCACAGGCGCGGTTTTGCATCTGCACGATCGCGATTGGGTATTCGTGCCGATTGGCAACGGCAGATTCCGCAGAACGGAAGTCACCGCCGGTAAGATCATCGGCGGACTACAAGACATTCTGGCCGGCATCTCGCCAGGACAGCAGGTTGTAGCCAATGCTCTTGCTCTCAACACCGAAAGCCAGCAATAGAGGTGAGCTCGCGTAAGAGAATATGATCCGCGCGTTTGTCGATTACTCGCTTCGTAATAAGCTGCTCGTTCTGGCAGTTGGCATCCTACTGCTTGCCTGGGGCGCGATTTCGTTCAAGAATTTGCCTGTTGAGGCGTACCCGGACGTGGCGAATAACTACGTTCAGGTGATCACCCAGTGGCCGGGACGTGCCGGTGAGGAAGTTGAGCAGCAGGTCACGATTCCAATAGAGGTGCAGATGGCCGGAATTCCTCATCTCGCCAACGTACGTTCTATCTCGGAGTTCGGCTTATCGGTAGTGACCATGAACTTCGATGACGAGTCGAACAACGATTGGAATCGGCAGAAGGTGCTCGAGCGACTGTCGATGGTAACGTTGCCAAGCAATCTGCAGCCGACAATCGGGCCCGACTATAGTCCCGTCGGGCAGTTGTACTGGTATACGCTGACGAGTACCAATCCGCAGTACGACTTGATGGAGCTGAAGTCATTGGAGGATTGGGTCATCGAGAAGCAGCTGAAATCTGTTCCTGACGTTATCGATGTTTCGAGCTTCGGTGGACTCACACGCGAATATCAAGTCCAGGTTGATCCCAATAAGCTGGTTTCCTATGGCCTCGGTCTTCAGCAGGTCGAACAAGCTCTCGCTAACAACAACACTAATTCAGGCGGCAGCTTTATTCAAGAGGGCGGGCAGCAGATCAATATTCGGCAGGTGGGCCTGTTCAGCAATGTACGCAACATTGGTGAAACGTTCTTGAAAAATTCAAATGGCACGGCAATCCGTGTCAGGGACTTGAGCGTTGTCACTCAAGGGCCAAAGATTCGTTTAGGACAAATCGGCAAGGCGATTCCCCGAAGAAACGGTGTGATTCTGGACACTCCCGACACAGTTGAAGGAATCGTGTTGCTGCGCAAAGGCGCCGACGGAGACGCTATGCTCACAGCGCTGCACGAAAAAGTCAAGGATATGAACGACCATTTCCTGCCGCCCGGCGTGAAGATCGTGCCATTCCTTGACCGTAGCGACCTGGTTCACTTCACCACGCACACGGTGATGCATAACTTGACCGAAGGAATCCTGCTCGTCTCCATTATTCTTTTTCTTTTTCTGGGCAATGTGCGTTCCGCGCTCATCGTCGTATTGACCATTCCCTTCGCGCTACTATTCGCGTCGATCTGTCTCGATCTGAGCCACGTGCCCGCTAACCTGCTTTCGCTCGGAGCGCTGGATTTCGGCATGGTGGTCGACGGATCCGTAGTTGTAGTAGAAAATGTGCTTCGGCATATAGGCAGCCAGAGGCACGGCGAGCGGACTGTAATGGAACTGATCCGCGAGGCGGTTCATGAAGTACAGCGGCCGGTCTTTTTTGCCCGCGCCATCATCATCACTGCCTATTTGCCGATTTTCACGCTGCAGCACGTCGAAGGCCGCCTGTTCCGGCCCATGGCATTGACTGTTGCCTTTGCACTTATTGGCGCGCTCCTTTTCTCGCTTTCCATCCTGCCGGTTTTGGCCCTTCTTCTCTTCGGGCCGAGCACGAAGGAGTGGCGCAACCCTATTCTGATGGCCATCATCAGCGGATATCGCCGGTCGCTCGAATGGACCTTGAAGTCCACCCGCCGGCGGCTCATCGTATTGGGAACCGCACTCGGTTTGCTGCTCATCGCTGGCTCGTTGATGATTAGCGGCGCGATCGGCTCCGAGTTCTTACCCCATCTCGATGAAGGTGCGATTTGGGCGCGCGGCACGTTAGCGCCAAGCACTGGCCCTGCCGAAGGCGAGCGTGTTATGAGGAAAGCCCGGCTGATGTTTGCCAGCTTCCCGGAAGTGACTCAAGTGGTGAGTCAGGTAGGCCGTCCGGACGATGGCACCGACTCCTCGTTGTTCTCGAACACGGAATACTTTGTGGATCTCAAGCCTAAGGCACAGTGGCGCCCCGTCTTTAAAGAGAACAAGGAGGCTCTGATTCGCGCGATGGATCGCGAAGTGGAGAAAATACCTGGCGCACTCTGGAATTTCTCGCAGCCTATCGCGGACAACATGGAAGAAGCTGTCAGTGGCGTCAAGGGCGAGCTGGCGATCAAGATCTTCGGTACCGATCTAAAAGAACTCGAGGGTAAAGGCGACGAAATCGTCAAGGTGATGCAAGGGATTCGGGGGGTTCAGGACCTGGGCCTCTTTCGTGTAATCGGGCAGCCTAATCTGAACGTCGTTGTCGATCGCAATAGGGCTGATCGATTTGGTTTGAATGTATCCGACATCCAAGACGCCATCGAAACCGCCGTGGGTGGTAAAGCTCAAGGACAAATTTTGCAGGGCGAGCAGCGCTATGACCTCATGGTTCGTTACCAGCCGCAATACCGCACTACGCCCGACGCTATAAGCAGAATTCGCCTTTTGGCCCCATCGGGTGAGCGCGTGGCGTTGGATCAGGTGAGCAACATTGCAATGCGCGATGGCGCCTCGCAAATCTACCGCGAAGACAATTCACGCTACGTTGCGATCAAATACAGCGTGCGCGGACGCGACCTGGGCAGCACGGTCGAAGAGGCGATTCAGAATGTAAATCAGAGAGTGAAGTTGCCCCCCGGCTATTACCTTCAATGGGCCGGTGAATACGCGAGCGCAAAACGCGCGAACGCCCGCTTGGCCGTCATCGTGCCGGTCACGGTTGCCGTGATCTTCTTCCTGCTGTATTCGATGTTCGGCTCGTTCAAATGGGCCGCATTGGCGATGGTAAGCGTTGCTCTGTCTCCAATCGGCGCGCTTTTCGCCTTGTACTTTACGGGAACCCATTTCAGCGTCTCTTCCGGCATTGGTACGCTCGCGCTTTTCGGCGTTGCCGTCGAAACCGGGGTCATCATGATTGAGTACATCAACCAGCTACGTGCACGCGGGTACAGTATTAACGAGGCGGCGGTCGAGGGCGCAGTGTTGAGGTTACGTCCCATAATGATGACCATGCTGGTTGCGACTCTAGGTTTGCTGCCTGCAGCCATTTCGACAGGCATCGGCTCAGATTCGCAGAAGCCCTTCGCAATTGTGATTGTCGGAGGATTAAGTGCGACGCTGTTGCTGAGCGTGTACGTGCTCCCTACAATCTATACGTGGATCGCTGGTGATCGCGACGTTTTGCCGGCCTATGAACCTGACTTAGCCGAGCCGCGTTGATGGGAATCCGCGCACTCTACGACCCGCCGAAGATCCGGTGGAAGAACTGCTTCCAGTGCCACTGTCTTCTCCTGGCATTCCGGCGCTGGAGCAAAGCTCATGCTGTGTGCGCCTCGCTCGACGGCCAGCGATTGCAGCTCTGCGCCGTTTGCCTGAACGTTTACCGTCACAAAGGTCTTGCAGCCATCGACAGAAGCGATCTTCCATGGTGAGGAGTTCGAACCCCAATCCTGCATGAATCGGTTGAAATCGTAATCGCGACAGGGATGGCTGGTGGTGCACCCCCAATCGCGATAGGCAGCCTGGTACTGATGTCCATTTACTTCCGCAAGGAAGTGCTTCACCGCCTGCTTTTCGGGATAGTTGTGAAAGAGAAGATAAGCGGTAATTGCCAAGACTACAACGACAACGCCCGCAATGACGATTCTTTTTATTAGCCGACTTCGGCGCTCATCCTCGGCTCCATATTGCTGTAAATACGGAATGCCCATTGCGCATCCAACTATCTACTTCGCAGGATATGTCCTGTCGTAAGCCGCGGTCGCCTCGGCGGTGATATCGAGCGCCGGTTTGAAATAAAGAGTGTTTGTAATGTCAATCACGATATCAAGGCCCCGCGCTTCTGCCACCTTCTTCACTACTTCGGTCATTTGCCGGCCCGCGCGGCCAAGAATATCCTGTCGCTCGTTATTCACATCCGCCTGCAGATCCTCGCTGAGCCGCTGCGCTTCTTTCTGCTTATGCGTGCCGTCCGCCCTGAGTTGAGCTGCTTTGTCAGGCGGCAGATTTGGAGTGTTCAATTGCTGCTGGATGTTCTGGAGATCGCGCTGAAGAGTCTCGATTTCTTGCTGCCTCGGCCGATACTTCGCTTCCAGCGCTGCCTGCGCCTTCTTCATTTCCTGGGTGTCGGCAACCGATTTCTGGGCGTTGATAATTGCAACTCTCGAAGGAGGGATGGTCTGCGCGTGAGCGGCCGTTACGGCGAGGGCTCCCATAGAGGCAACGAGCAGAACGCTCCGAAGTTTAAGAAATATCATGTGTGCGTATTTTTGTGACGAGTCAAAATCCATGCCGATAATCAGCCTAACATGCACACCGGCTACATGCTCCTCAGATCTGAATACGGCCCTGCGCTATCGATGCTCAGCCTGCCGTCCCGCCATCGAACGTCCCTGCTCAGATAGGACGCTATCCAAACCGCAAATGCATAAAGGTCCCACACCGGCGCCAGCCAAAAAAGAGCAGTCGCAACGGAACTGCGCAGCATCAGGCCGCCCGTGATTAAGGCGGAGGTTATTCTTGCCGCGAGCAAAACAGTGAACTGGAACCCACGCTCCGCAGGCAGCGGCGATCAGAGCCCACAAACCCGCATGTGTAATTGGCAGGCCGGCATAGCTGCGACCTTTCGAGATGCGGATTGTACGAGCCCACCGCACTTGATGGTGCCAAACGCCCTGCCAAGTTGAATCGTTAACGGAGGTCTCAACGATGTAAGTCGAGAGCAGAACGCGCTTCCCGAGCCTCGTGATTTGTTTCGCAAGCTGATAATCGTCAGCGAGATAATCCGCGACAGCCGCGAACCCGCCCAGCCGGTTTAAATCAGCCGCGTGGAACGCAAGC
Source organism: uncultured Acidobacteriaceae bacterium (assembly GCA_963771565.1). Taxonomy (GTDB): domain Bacteria; phylum Acidobacteriota; class Terriglobia; order Bryobacterales; family Bryobacteraceae; genus Bog-105. The sequence continues at coordinate 68,427 of CAVYUB010000021.1, read as the reverse complement.
GTTGAGCCGAGACCAAATTCGCGAACCCCTAGCAGCGGCGCAACCAAAGTGCTCGGCATAAAATCCGTCCCGATTCCCAGTGCTTCCCAAGTTGCGGGCAAGCTGTGCGCTCTGCCTCGATAAAGGCACGTCACAAGGCCGATTTTCTCGTCCCCAAGCGGAAGGACAACGCTGGACAGGTAAGTCGGCGTGACATTGATATCGCTGTCGTTCACTACCCAAATTGGATACCGGGCGTGGCGAGCCAGTTCCATCAGCACGCCTACTTTCCCATTTGCCGCGCTCGCAGCCCCAATGATCAGGCGGACGGGAGCATCGGGAAAATCGCGCATCAGGCGACGCACCTCTCTGGCCGCGGGATCATCCTCATCGCGCACGCCGAACAGGATCTCGAACCTGGGGTATTGCTGTCGTATTTGCGAGACAAACGCCTCGTAAGTATTCGGATCGAGGCCCCGCAGCGGCTTCAAGACCGAAACGCCGGGGTTACTGTCTGGCTCAGAGCTCGGTGGTTTCGAGCGCCGTTTCAATAGATGGCGCACTGCCGCGTAGATCGCAAGACATTGATATCCCGCGGCCGGCAGGAACGCAATCCAGATCAATCACCCGCACTCAAAACCGTAGATTGCTGCTTTTCGTCCTTAATGAACTGCTTGCGCTTTGAACGGAGCGCCAGATACTCCCGGGCTTCTTTGTAGAGCCTGCGCCGCTCGGCGCCGTTGAACATAGCTTTACTCACCAGTCGCAGCGCAACCTTGGGCCGAAAATAGAACTCGCTATAGAAACGCTCAACCCACTCGACAAGCTCGCCTCGATCCAGGCCCGGGTAAGCGTAATTCGGAAGCTGATGGCCAGCTTCATCTGCCATTTTCTGGTCCAGATTGATCAGGCCGTTCTTCGTGATGTGATCGTAAAATTCCGTGCCTGGAAATGCATGGCCAATCGACACCTGAATGGTTTCGACGTCCAGTTCCTTCGCGAAATTGATGCTCTTCCGGATGGTTTCCCGCGTTTCGCCCGGCAGGCCAACGATAAAATCGCCGTGGATGGTCAGGCCCAGCTTTTTGCAGTTCGCCGTAAACCGGCGTGCCATATCGATTGTGGCGCCCTTCTTGATGTTCTTTAGAATCTGCTGATCGCCCGATTCATAACCCACAATCAAGAGCCGGCAGCCCGCCTCTTTCATCGCCTTGAGCGTGTCGTGGTCCGTCGTTACGCGCGAGGTGCAGCTCCAGGTGAATTTCAAGTCCTTCAGCTTGCTGCAGAGCTCGACCGTGCGGGCCTTCTGGTAATTGAAGGTGTCGTCGTCAAAGAAGATCTCCTTGAGACCTGGGAAATTTTCGAGGGCCCAGCGGCATTCATTAACAATGTCATCGGACGACCGCAGCCGCCACCGATGCCCCGAATGCGTTTGTGGCCAAAGGCAAAACGTGCATTGCGCGGGGCAGCCGCGAGTGGTATAGAACGAGATGTATGGATTCAGCAGAAACGGAACGTTGTAGCGCCGGAAATCCAGGTCGCGCTTGTAAACCTTCGTGACCCACGGTAACTCATCGAGATTCTCGATTACCCCACGCTCCGGATTGTGCTGGAACCCGCCGTTTTTCCGGAACACCACATTGGGGATCTCCTCGAGTTGCTTCCCCATCGCGTAATCGCGTATTTGATAGTCAAATTCACGCTTCACGACGAAATCAATGGCCTTCGAAGCACGCAGGCTCTTCTCGGGTTCTATCGTGACGGGCGGTCCGACAAACGCCACCTTGAGCTTCGGATTGACGTCCTTCATCATCTCCGCAATCTTCACGTCCACGTCGAATCCAGGCGTCGAAGTGAACAGGACCAGCAACTCGAAATCGCCCGCCATGGCCACCGTCTGATCTATGGAAACCTTGTGCGGAGGAGCGTCCACGACCTTACTGTCGGGAAGCATGCCGGCCGGGTAGCAAAGCCAAACCGGATACCAATATGATTCGATCTCTCGCGCAGCAGGCCAGCGGGAACCTGCACCACCATCAAACCCTTCAAAAGAAGGAGGGTTCAGAAAAAGCGTTCTCATGGACTCCCTTGCGTAATTCCTTTAGCGTAGTTGGTTTCTCCCCCGCACTCAACCCCGCGAAACGCGACCGGCGTCGTACTGGAGGCCTATGGCTTTATTGTGGCATTAAGCGGATTGCGGAACTTACTTAACAGCGGCCGGCACAACCGTGGATTGCGCCTCCTGGGCAGCAGGACCGGGATTCAGCACGAAGTTGGAATAGCTAATCGTCAGTTCTACCTTTCCAATTATCCGCATATCAATGGTGGAAGTCATATAGCGCGGAATAGCTATACCGTTCTGAATCTCAAAAGCGCGCTGGAACACTACTCTTTTGAAGAAAACGCTGGGGTTCTTTACGAGTCGACCCTTTTCATAGATGGGCAAATATGTCGTGGCATCCAGCCAAAGCTCACCCTTGAATACGCCCACTCTCTTCTTTCGCGGCGAGAGCGAGAAGAGATATGCATCTTTGCCCTCGAACTGCCACTTACCTTTGTATTTGAATTTGTAATTGTCTGGAGTGACGTCGAGCGTGTTGTTTCCTTGACCCTGCTGCTCGGCTTGCAGATAGCGCGCAATAACCTGGTTTTTGATCGTGTTATCGCCCTGGAACCCAAGTACCCGGTATGTGATGTGCCCGACTTTCGAAATAATCCGCAGCGCCCGTAACTTGCCTTGCTCTTTCAATTTCGGCACCGAAGCCGCGATATCCACCTGCATGGAAGCGTTCTGGATTGTATCTTTCTGTCGTTGAATCGCTTCCAGGTACTTGGCTATTATGTTGGCCTGGTCAACTTTACCTTCACCCTTACTGTGGTCATCTGCTGCGCCGAACCCAAATATCGGGAACAGCAACAGCGCCGCGAAAGCACTCAACATTCTGCGTTTTGTGTTAATTGTGTGCATGCCGCCCGCTCCTGTAAGGCGACAAGTCCAAACGCACGAACCGACCCGTCAGTTTAGCAAACCAGCTAGTGCCTTTAATGCCCCGATCCTCCCGTCTACGCCTTAGATGACTTCCACATGCAGGACAGTTGCACCTGCGGAGAGGAAAGTAATACTGGTTTCACCGTCTGCGCTAGTGTTGGTTAGGTGATCCGGACGCTTTTGAAGTCTTCCTCAATCCTTTTCTGCTTCTGCTGGACGCTTGTCCACGGACAGACTGCACGGCATCGGCCGACGCGAAGACCAGCAACCAGAATGACCCTGAAAATTTTCGGGTCGAGCTGATCGGGTCGGCGTGGCTCGTAAATTCGGGCGGGACGATTCGGGCTAGCGGTGCAGCACCGTCCTTCATTGCCCCGGGAACCGCCATTGACCTGGTGAGCGATTTGGGCGTGAAGCAACGCCAACCAACGTTCTACGGGCGTTTGGTGATCAAGCCCAGCCGCAAGCACCGCATCGTCATCGAAGGGACGCCGATCAGGCTGGATGGCACGAACACGATAAACCGGACCGTCATATATCACGGTCAGACATTTACTGCGGGGCAGACGCTGCAATCGTCAGCCGACGTGAACTACTTCTTCGGTGGCTATCAATATGATGTGGTCAGCGTTCCGGCCGGACATCTGGGGTTTTCCGTCGGAGGCGCGTATCTAAACGCGACTGGAACCATACACGGGGTTCAGAGCGGGTTGGTGGCGACGAAATCGGAGACGCTCGGAATGCCGCTCGCCGGTGCTGAAGGTCGCGTCTTCGTGATCCCCGGACGCAAGCTGCTCGAGATCGATGGAGCCGTCCGCGGGATGGCATTTGGCGGCTATGGCCATTACGTCGAAGGAACAGTAAACGGTGGCATCGGTTTTGGGCCGCTGACATTTCAAGCCGGTTATCGCGCCGAGAGTGCGGACCTGCACTCGACGAGCGTATCGGGCAACGGCGTAGATGTCCATTTCCGCGGACCCATCTTTTCGGTCCAGGCGAGGTGGTGACAGACTGTGCTTTTACCACAACCGATCGAGTAGAGTGAAACCTGTTATGGTCGCGCACAACATGGTCACGACAGCCTTAGAATTAGACGGCTTTCACATCACACAGAATTTGGGCATCGTCCGCGGCATCACGGTTCGATCCCGCTCCATCCTCGGTACGCTCGGCGGGTCTCTACACACGATTGTCGGCGGGAATATTACCGCGTTCACCAACCTCTGCGAAAGGGCGCGTTCAGAAGCGTTCGAATTAATGTTGCAACACGCCGCACAAATGGGCGCGAATGCCGTCATAGGGATGCGCTACGACGCCAATGAGGTAATGCAGGGCGTTACTGAAGTGCTGGCCTACGGAACGGCGGTCTTCGTGGAAAAGTCATAACAGCCGGCCTCGGCGGGACTAAGCAGCAGCGGTTTTGCGTTTCGCGAGGTATTGATTGAGCACTTCGAGGAACTGAGCAAGGAAGGCCGGGTGAGCAGGCCAAGCCGGACCGCTAACAAGATTGTCGTGTGTGATGGCTTGGTCCATTTCCAGTTGCGCGTAAGTGCCGCCAGCCGCTTCCACCTCCGGAGCGCACGCCGGATAAGCACTAACGCGCTTGCCCTCAATCACGCGAGCGGCCGCGAGTATTTGGGCTCCATGACAGAGGGCCGCGATCGGCTTCTTCGCGTTTTCGAAATGTTGAACAACTTCGATAACCTTCGGGTTGAGCCGTAGATATTCGGGTGCGCGGCCGCCTGGAATGACAAGGCCGTCGTAGTCGGACGGTATCACGGCGGCGAAATTTGCATTCAGGACGAAATTGTGGCCGCGTTTCTCGGAATACGTTTGGTCGCCTTCGAAATCGTGAATGGCTGTGCGTACGAACTGCCCTGCTTTCTTATCAGGACATACAGCGTCGACGGTGTGACCGACCATCTGTAAGGCCTGGAACGGGACCATTACTTCGTAATCTTCTACGTAATCACCAACGATCATCAGCAGCTTCGCGGACGGCATAAAGCTCCCTTCCTCACTTGTTTTGTGGACGGCAGAATGAAGCAGCTAAGCCACTGTGTTGCTCTTCCTGCTGAGCTCTTCCGAAAGAATTATCGCGTCGGCGAGCTCCCGCATGGGTCGCCGTAATCGCCTGCTCTCATTACGCAAGCGCAGATAGGCTTCTTCTTCGGTCAGTTGGTCGCGCCGCTGCAGAATGCCTTTGGCGCGCTCGACGACCTTCCGCGTCTCAAGCTGCAGGCGCATTTCTGCCGTCTCGTCCTGGAGTCGAGCATTCTCTTCGGCCAAAAACGACTTCGTGATCGCACCGCCCATTTGCTCGCCTACAAACGTCAGGATTGAGATTTCCTCAGGCGTTTGGTAATGAGGCTCGCGATGGTGAACATTGATGACTCCAATCACGTCGCCGCCGCTTATGAGCGGAACAGACAGGAATGCCTCGTACGTGTCTTCAACTAGAGCTTGGAACCGCTTGAAACGGCGATCCGCGGTCGCATCCTTTGGAAGAGCGACTACCGAACGATGCTCAACCACCCATCCGGTAACGCCTTCACCAATTTTAAGGCGAATGTTGCCGAGGTCGCTCTGGTGAGGCACTTGGGAGGCGCGCAACACGATCTCGTTTGTCTCTCGTTCCATCAGGTAAACGAGACACGCATCACACTCTGTAACTTGGGCTGTAAGGCCCACAATTTCCCCAAGCATTTCGTCTAGGGAGAGATCGGAACTGACAATGTTGCTGATTCGATGCAGGAGTGATACGTGGGAGCCCGGCGGCTCGGCTGGACTTCTTACTGTCCCCATGCTCGAACGTAGCATACAGAATCATGACGGTCTATGGCCACGGCGCTCCCACTATTTTTCGATCGGTAACCTTCCTCACTGAGTTGTGCCAATTTCTCTACACTCCTACAGAACCATGAAGATCATATAAATTTTTGATTGGAATTCTGAAACACTGGCGCGTAGAGTAATACTTGGCCCAGTAGATCCAACCAACTTACCCCGTCGTTGCCCCTGACACCCCGTTCTGTGTCGAATCTGACTTCTGAAAGGGAACATGCGATCGCACAGGGTAACAATTGGCCTCCTAGCACTACCCGTATTGATGTGCACAAATACTTGGGCACAGGCAGCTAGCTCGTCCCAGGAATCAACTGGGCAAGCAGCGGGCGCACCGCAGACGGCGCCATCCGGCTCGACGCAATCTCCAACGCCGGCTCCGGCTCCAGCCGCCCCTTCGACTCCCAGTTGGACGAGTGTCGGCAAGGTCAATTTCTCCGGTATGGTTGATGGCTATTACAGTTTTAACGACAACCACCCCAACTCCGACTTCAACGAGCTGTACAACTTCAACGACAAGACGAATCAGGTTGACCTGAACATGCTTAAGCTGACGGCGAGTGTCGATCCAGCTCCAATTGGCTTTCGCGTAGATATCGGGCTGGGCCGCGCATTCGACATTATTCATTCGGTTAAACCCGATCCTGAGTTCTTCCGGTATGTAGAGCAAGCGTATGTCAGCGTGAAGCCTAAAGGTTGGAAGGGATTTGAGGCGGACTTCGGAGATTTTGTAACATCCGCCGGTGCCGAAGTAATCGAGACCAAAGACAACTGGAACTACTCGCGCTCGCTACTTTTTGCCTGGGCCATTCCTTACTACCACTTCGGAGTGCGCACGTCCATGCCGATTGGCAACAGCCTAAATCTGGGTGTTCAGGTAGTGAATGGCTGGAATAACATCGTGGCGCCAAGCGGTTTGAACATGACCACAGTTGGTTTAACAGGCGCAATCACACGCAAGAAATTCACGTGGAGTCACAACTATTACGTCGGCCCGCAGAACACCGCAATCGCAAATATTAACAAGAACCGCAGCTTATACGACACAACTCTGCTTCTGACCCCCAATGACAAAGTGAATGCGTACTTGAATTTTGATTACGGCGAGCAGCACCGTCCGATTTCAGGTTCCGACCACTGGATCGGCTTTGCCGGAGCTCTTCATTTTCAGTTGAACAAGCGTTTTGCTTTCAGCCCACGCGCTGAATACTACAACGACCCAAGTGGATTTACGACCGGCACGCCGCAGAAGCTTCACGAAGTAACGCTGACTGGGGAGTACAAGATACTGTCCGGACTGCTGAGCCGAGCGGAATACCGGCACGATGGGTCCAACGTTCCCTTCTTCGATCGCGGCACTGTACCCGCGGCCACGAAGAGCCAAACTACCGTCACAGTCGGCTTCATTGCGTTCTTCCCGCCTCCCAAAAGCTAGTGGCGGTGACTTCAGCTCATCAGCAATCGATTTCAAATAAAGACCTCCAGGAGAGATATACATGGCAGAAAACACCGCACCAGAAATGAAACCAACCCTGGGCTTAACGGGGTTGACTATGAACGCGATGGCACTCATTGCCCCCGGGGCGTTCCTGTGGCTGACATTTGCCATACAGGGCGCCACGGGCATAACAGCGCCATCCATGTGGCTTGGCATAGTTCTCGCGCTTCTGCTCTGCCTTGCCACGGCGGTCTGTTATGCGGAAATGGCAAAGCTGTATCCAGGAACAGGAAGTTCGTACTACTTCGCCGAACAGTCATTCCTCAATCACGAGAAAGCCTGGCGATACGCAAGAATTTCGAAGTTCATCGTGGGCTGGGGCTCACACCTCTACTATTGGATCTATCCGGGCGTGATGGTGGCGGTCATGGGAGTGCTCTGCGGGTATCTTGTCGGCACGATCTGGCCAAATTTTATGAGCGCCTCGAATCCCGGCCCGGCCTTTATGGCCTTAGTGGCGATTGTGTTTTCGTTTGGGGTCGCCTACATTGCACATCGCGGTGTGAATGGTTCCACTTCAGTGAACATCGCCATCAACATCATTCAGATTTCCGCGCTGCTGGTTTTTTCTGTCATGGCGCTGGGCTACCGCACGAACCATCCGCCGGGAAGCGTGGCGTTTCAATTCGATTCCACTTCGGGGGAAGCATACACGTATGAATTCGCGACAACCAAGGCGACGGCAAACGGCCAGACAACGGAAACGATCGTAAGAGATGCCAGCGGCGTTCCCAAGCCTAAGCTGGACGCTTCTGGAAAGTCTGTACCGTTTCACATCAGCTATCCGGCTCAAGACGAGAAAGGAAATTTCGTCAGCCATCCTAGTGCGGGATCGGTTCTCGGGCCGCACAATTTCGGTTGGGTCTTCGTTCAGGCTACGGTAGCGATCCTCATTCTGGTTGGCTTTGAATCGGTAACGGCCATGGGGGGTGAGGCCAAAAATCCAAAACGCGATGTTCCCATTGCAGTGATTACATCCTTGCTGGTACAAGGGGCGTTTTGTTATCTCGTCGAGTATTTTGCGGCGAATTACTTCCTAAATAGCGGCTATCCAATGCAAAGCGCATCAGGCTCTGCCGCGCCGATCGGGGACATGATGGTCGTCGTGGGCGATGCGGTCTTCGGGCCCGGACACGGGAGGGCCTTTATGTTGGTCGAGGCATTTACCGTGTTTCTAGCGATTATCGGTACTACGCTCTCGTGCATGAATACAGGAGCGCGCGTGACTTATGCGATGGGAAAAGATCAAGAGCTGCCCGATAGTTTGGGTTCGCTGCATGCTGCAAATCTCACTCCGCATCGCGCGATCTGGACACTCGCGGTTATTTCCGCCGTAATCGGTGTCATTGGCGCGTCGGTTATATTCGGTGATGCTTCTGCGCCGACTGACGCCACCATCCAAGCGCTGCCGCATGGCTTCTGGTCGAGTTTCGGCTATCTCTCGCACGACAAAATGGCTGCTCTTCCCAATACGCTGCTTATGGTCACGTTAGCGTCGAACTTCGGCACCTTTCTCCTCTATATGCTGAGTTGCGTGATTTGTATCGTTGCGTATCATAAGCATCCTAAGTTCAGCCCCATCCGGCACTTCATCGTCCCGGTTTTCGGACTGGCTGCGAATCTCGCCTGCATGGCCTTTTACCTGATCGGACCCTTCATGGGGTTCGGCACAAAAATGGAACCGCTGCTGGCGTTGGGAATAGCGCTTGTGTGGGGCCTTTACGGCGCCGTCTACTTCCTCCGGACATCCAGGGTCACTGGACGGACAACTCTCCTTCATAAGGAGGCGCGCCTCGGAAGTTTCTAATCAGCTCCGGTCCATGTTGGACCTGGAATTCGCCCAAATTTCTCATCCCGGCCTAATTCGGGATCATAACGAGGATTACCTCGGCCATGTGCTCCCGCAAACGCCGGACGAGGCTCGCAGGCGCGGCTGGCTGTTTGCATTGGCTGACGGTGTAGGAGGCCAAGACCGTGGTGAGGTCGCATCGACCACTGCGATCGAAGCCATAGTGGCCGGATTCCGTAAAGCGAGTGGCGGCGAGCCCCTCAACTCTCTGCTTTCACGGCTAGTGCAGACTGCGAACACTCGAGTGTTCGAAGCGGGGCTGTCGACGGGGCCAGGCGGAAGTTTGATTGCCACTACGATCGTTACCTGCGCTCTGCGGTTCGATCGCGCGATAGTGGCACACGTTGGAGACTCGCGGTGCTATCTGGTTCGCGCGGGCAATGCAGTCTCGCTCACGCGCGATCATACTGTTTCTAATGAACAACTCCGTTTGGGACTCATATCGCCGCGCGAGTCTGCCGATGCAAACACCTCTCATCTGCTTAGCCGGGCGCTTGGGAACGAAATGTTCATCAGCGTGGAAACAAATGAGCACCATCTGTATGCGGGCGACGTATTGGTGCTTTGTTCCGATGGGTTGCACAATTCTATTTCCGCGACAGATATCGCGCGCACCGCTGGCAACGGCTCGGACCTGACTACGGCCGCCCGTAGCCTGGTTGCTCTGGCCAATCAGCGCGACGGAAGTGACAACATCAGCCTTCAGATTATCCGCATCCGCGACGTAGAACGCGTTGGCATGTACCGCGGGAGACATTATAAGCTTCAATAAGGCGTTCGAAGCCACTGTTTCAGCGCCCTGCGACCTCGATGAGTACAGTGCGCGAAGGCGATGAGCTTGACCATTACCGTATTGATAAGCTGGTGGCCCGCAGCGGAATGGCGTCAATTTTCCGTGGAACCGATGTGCGAACGGGTCATCAGGTCGCTATCAAGATTCCTCATCCGGAAGTAGAGAGCGATCCCGCTTCCTTCGATCGCTTCCAGCGCGAGCAGGATATCGGTCAAAAACTAGATCACCCGGGTGTGATGAAAGTTTTAACTGATCCGGACCGCAGCCAGGTCTATATGGCGATGGAGTGGGTAGAAGGCCGCCTGCTACGTCAAATCCTCAGAGAAGAAGGCAAACTGCCTCCGGAACGTGCAATTAAAATCACCCTAGGAATCTGTTCTGCACTGGATTACATTCACAACCACGGCGTGGTGCATCGCGATCTGAAGCCCGAAAACATCATGGTCGATGCACAAGATGGAATCAAACTGATTGATTTCGGTATTGCGGGTCAGGAAGGCGCTCGGCGCCTGACGTTTGCGAAGCTTTCACAGTTGATGGGAACGCCGGACTACATCTCTCCCGAGCAGGTCAAAGGAAAACGTGGTGATGCCCGCAGCGACATTTACGCGCTGGGAGTGATGCTGTACGAAATGTTAACTGGCCAAGTGCCTTTTCGCGGAACCAATGCCTTCGCGATCATGAACGATCGGCTGTTGAACAATCCTGTTCCACCCCGGGAAGTCGATCCAGATATCTCGCCTACGTTGCAGGAGATCATCTATCGTGCGCTGGAGCGCGATCCGAAGAACAGATACAGTAGCGCCCGGGAGTTTGCTTGGGATTTGATGAATCAAGATCAAGTCGGCGTGAGCGACCGCCCTGAGCTGCGGGAATGGAAGGACAGGCGCTCACCCTGGCGGAGAAGAGTTTTGTTCTATCTAATGCTGGCGGCGATTCCTGTTGTGGTGTTCGGATTACTGCTGTACGTGGCTCGTCACAGCTGATCGGATGAATAAGCCCCTCATCTTTATCCGCTCAGTGTCGAAGATCTTCGCGGTGCGTAACGAAATCGGGATAGGCGCCGGCACCGAGTTCGAAAAGATCTATGCCCTGCCGTTCGGCCTCCAAAGATACCCGTTGCCGCAGACAACGATCGAGAAGCCAGTTCAAGGAATAGGTCAGTGGCAAAACAAATCCGATCAAAGTAGCAACACCTACCAGTTGGGCCAGAAATTGTCCTGAATCGTGATTGGCCGCCTGACTTGGGAATTGACCGAAAATGCCAACCGCGAGCACGCCCCAAATCCCTCCCGCAGCATGCACAGAAATTGCGCCTGCAGGATCATCCACACCCATTCGCAATTCGACCACCTCGATCGCGAAAATAACCAAGCCGCCCGCGACCATTCCGATAATCACAGCCTCTGCCGGCTTTACAAATCCACAGACAGCACTGCTGGCAACCAACCCACTCACCCATCCGTTCGCGGTAAGAGAGGCGTCTGGCTTGCCAAAACGTACGCGTGTGATCACCACAGCAGCCATGGCGGCGGATGCCGCGGAAAGGCTGGTATTCACTGCAATCAGGATCGATCGTGCGGGTTGCATTCCGGCGAATAATATGACCCCCGCCGAATTCAAACCCAACCAACCGATAAGGGCCAGAAGACAGCCGAACAATACGATCACCGCGTTGTGACCCGGCATGGCTGCCGGTAGTCCGTCCGGCGCAAACTTACCGTGCCGCGGGCCAAGTAGCCAAGCGATGGACAAAGCTGTGAGACCGCCCACCACATGGATAAAACTGGCTCCGCCTGGGTCCACAAAACCGCGCCCGGTTCCGAAATTTGCGCCGAGCTCCGCCAACCAACCGCCACTGCAAACCCAATGTGCAAATAGCGGATAAGTCCAACCTGCTAAAAGAGCCGTTGACGCGCAGGCTGCACCTATTCGCCAGCGTTCTGCGCCGCTGGCCACCGGAATGATCGACGCCAAAGCAACGCTGAACATCTGCAGAAGTAGCGTAAGCGATCTGGGGGAGCCGATGAATTCGAAATCTCGCAGAAAGAGTGGGCCAGCCCCGAGCCAATTCCAAGCCTTCCCCGCTGCATTGACGATATGCGCCGGTCCGCCGCTAAACCCCTGCCAGCCAAACCCGCAAGCAAAATACACCAGGACTGCGACCGAGCATACGCAAAGAGACATAAGCATCCCATGAGCGGCACTACGCGAACGATTCAATCCAGTGCTGATGAGAGAGAGTCCAGCGATAGCAAAGGGGACAAGCAGAATCAGAAAAAGGCAAATGGCAACGGTAGAGTCTGAGAACACTACCGGATCTTCAGAAGTCACCCTTAACACTCCTCGAAGCGACGTGCGAACGCGTAAGGAGCACAAAGCCGAGCGCTTCGATGCCTGTGGCCACGAGCACAAAGATCGTTCTGGATGCTAAAGAGGCAAGCATCACGACGGCCGCGAGTACGGTGATCCAGCCGGCCAGCATCAACAAAAGCCCCGCAATTTTCATACGCTAAACGTGAGCAAGGATTCGCGGGATCCGACGTGGCCGCAACCTTTAAGGCATCCAAAATAACATAGGACTGCTGTTCATATTCTGCACGGCCGTCCGGGGTAGTGACTGAAAGCCGCGTTTAAGCCGGAACAGCGAACGCTTGCATGATTACAACTTCTGCCGGATTCGGCGAACATTGGTGTGACACCCGTAATTAAAGCGGCGCACAGCCTTAGGTTGGCGTTGCGAGATCTGGAGCGGGGTAGCAGAGTCGCACTGCCCCTTCCCGGCTGGACGCCAGGCTGCACCTCCGTGCTTTCCCGCAGGTTAGATGTTCAGCGTTTTCTGTCACTCATCGCTGTTCTGGGAGTCGGAGGCTCGATCTATCTTTTCCCAGGTTGTTTCTTCCCCACAAAGATCGCATACCACAAGGCCGGGCCCAAACTCCACGAACGTCGCAACTTTACGGCAGTTTGGACAGATTTCCCAGGGGACATCTTCCGGGGCAAATAGATCGTCGATGCTGAAATCATGGCAGGCGAATCTGAAGGTTTGCTGAAAGGTTTGATAGTGGCGTACTTGAGCTTTCAAACCGCCGCTACCGAAGTTCTGGAAACGAAATCCGTTCAAAAGGCCTGAATGAATGTGTAAACGAAACAGTCCCGTGCACGTCATTGAAGCGATGCGGCGACTTCTTGTCCCCTGCCTGCTAGGACTTCTCTTTGGTTCTATCGGTACGTTCGCCCAAAATCAGGTGGATACCGCAATCATCAAACCGGTGGGGGAAGCGAGCTGCCAACTCTCAAATCGGTCAGGCAATCGGAGCTATCAGTCCCCAACGGCTCTTCCCGTTCTGGATTTCTGAAAGACTTGAGAGTCGAATCGTTCGGGTTTGATCTCTCACCGACAGGCCAAGGGTTTGAGGCTCCATTGAGGTTTACAAACGTTCCGTTAATCTCTGGTGGCCAGGAATGTCCCCGTTGCATAGGCCGCCCGGCGATGGACCGATCGAGGTTCACCCTGCCACCATTTGGCGGTCAAGCCACTCTCCCGCTGTGGCAGGACTGGGCCGAGCTATTTACCGGAATCGGTGGTGTTAACGCATGGAAACCAGATAACACCCTCGTCGAACCGAATCGCCGTGGTACGTCCTTCAATGATGCTTGGTTTCCACTTCGGGCCTTGAAAACCGAGTTGCCGGCGAAGGGTTTTGGCGACCGAAAGCTCGTCCACGTCTGATATATTTCCCGATATAGTTCGCGATTCGGGGATGAGCCGTGAAGACAATTGCCTCCAAGAGCCTCGACATACTGCGGCTAATGCGCCGTGGTGGTCCTGCGATCTGCAATGTCGCTGTAACCAACTCCTGCAACGCCAAGTGCGATTTCTGCAACTTCGCTCAAGGCAAAGTGCGATCTCGCGATCTGCGCTGGATTGACGCCGGCCAGTTCGATAGCGCGCTCGACATCCTCTGCGAACGGGATGTCCGCTACATCAGCTTCTTCGGCGGCGAGCCGCTTCTCCATCCGCGTTTGGCCGACATGATAGCGACGGTGCAGACCAAGGGCATGAGCGCCGCTGTGATCACGAACGGTTGGTTTTTGCCAGCGCGCCTCGAGCGGCTTGCCGAAGCCGGTCTGAAGACCGTGTACGTCTCGATTGACGCTGCCGATATGGCGGAGCACGAAGCAAACCGCGGTCTTAAACGCGTCGGTGAGCGAATCCGCTCAGCCACCTCCCGCATGCCGAGCCTGGGCATAACGCCGCTCGCGCAGGTAACCATGAGCAAGTTGATCAGCGACTACCGCGCGCTTGTGCCTCTTCTGCGTGACCTCGGCTTCGCAGCCGTTGCCTTCTCCTATCCGCAAAGAGCGCGGCTTGGGTCGTCCTCACTCGCTTGGTCGGCGGATTCCCGTCTCGTCAATTTCACGACGGCGGAACTGATTGCAGCGTTCGATGCGGTCGACGACGTGCGCAGCGAATTCCCGGTAAACAATCCGCGCGCTTCGGTCGCTGACATGAAGCGGCACCTACGCGGCGAGCCGGAGCGCTTCGTCTGTTACGGCGGTTACAAGAGCTTCTACATGGATTGGAACTTCGATATCTGGCGCTGCGATTCCTGGAGTGAGCGGCTTTGCTCCGTCTGGGATTTTCCGGAAACGCCGCTGGTGCGGGATGGTTGCACTGCGTGCATGGCCGATTGCTATCGCGATTCGAGTGTGATGTTGCATTTCGCAGTCTCGATCGGTAACGCACTCGATCACTTGGCCGAAGGACGTGTGCTCCCTGCCCTCAAGGCTTTAGCGGCCGGGCGCAATCTTGAGTCACTCGGCGCCGTTCTTGAAAATGCGCCAGTCCTGTCTCGCTTAGCTAAGCTTGGCTGATTCCTGTTGGATTGACGCCGATCAGTTCGTAACGTCCAGCCCTCGCAGTTGATCTACTATGGTGGCGAGCCCATCACATAATCCATCTCGTCGGGACACACGGTTACTTGGCCGTCTTCATTCTGGTCTTTCTTGATCAGGCTGCCGTTTCGGTTCCATCCCCGCCCTTCGTGACCGCAATGGGTGTACTCGCTTCGAGCGGCCAGTTTAACATCTCTTTTGCTTTTGCCGTCGTTTTCGGAGCGGCTTTCCTCGCAGATTGCTTGTGGTTCCGCGTCGGATTGTCCGCATCGGACGGCTACTTTAGGCGAGTGTGCTCCAAGCACTGGAACGAACGCTTTCCGAAGATGGCCAGTTTTGTTTATAGAGGACTTCTGGCGCCATATTCACCGGCAAGTTTTCGCTCTTACCCGGCTCACTCGTACCGCTAGCTGCTGGTTGAACACGACTGTCCGCGAGGAGGTTTCTGTACGTGGCTACGGTGGGTAATGGAGCTTTTACAGTCGTTTACTTAGTTGGTGGTTTTGCGGCAGGGTACGCAGGCATGAACGTTTCGGGTCATGGAAGCGCGCTAGTAGCAGCCACGCTCGCCCTGTTGTCTGCTCATGGTTTTGCCCGCTGCGATTGAATGCATATCCGTACAACTGCGTTAAGCGCTGGACCGTGTTCGCCAATTCTGAATACGCCAGCCGAATGTCGGTCCGAAAGCTGTCGGCCGAATCTTCCGCTGACTATGCTAAAGCGGCTTGCGATTGTGATTTTTGCCGATCCCGCACCATTTCGCGCCGCTCTTTCAGATAGCTGAAGAACTCGTTACCCTCACGCAGGCGGCGGACAAGCATTTGCCGACTCGTCGCCATTTCACGCACAAACCGTAGAATGGGCTTTCTACGGAAATAGAAACGGCGATACATGCGCTCTACACCCTCTTCGACCTGCTCGGGCGAAAGATGTGGATACCGTAGAGTTGAGGTCTGTATTCCATTACCTGAAACCAGAACCCTGCTATCCACCCAGCCATTTTCGATCGCTTGCCTGTACAACTCTGTACCGGGGTACGGTGTCGCAATCGAAACCTGAATCGAGAACGGGTCAAGTTCTTGCGCGAAACGAATCGTCTGCTCGATGCTATCGGGAGTTTCGACGGGGAGGCCGATCATGAACGTTCCGTGGACTCTGATCCCCAGCTTGCGGCAGTTGCGCATGAAAGTACGGGCGGTTTCGAGCCGCAGGCCTTTTTTCATTCGGTTCAAAATTTCTTGATTGCCTGACTCGAAGCCCACCAATAGCAGCCGCAATCCGTTGTCGCGGAGCTGACGCAGCGTCTCATAGTCCAGGTTTGCGCGTGCGTTGCAAGACCATGTCAGCTTCAGCTTCTTCATGCCCTTCGCGATCTCTATCGCTCGCCGCCGATCGATGGTGAAAGTATCATCATCAAACATCCATTCCCGCACTTGCTGGCCAAACAGATCTTTCCCAAGCTCAAGCTCACGGATAACCGCCGCCGGCGATTTCGCGCGATAAGCATGCCCACCTATAGTTTGTGGCCACAAACAGAATGTGCATTTTGCGGGGCATCCGCGGCCAGTATAGAAAGATATGTACGGATGGCTAAGGTAACCGCTGAAGTAGTTTTCAATGGCGAGATCGCGATGATACACGGGAAAAACGCTTGGCATCGAGTCCCAATCATGCAGCAGTTCGCGTTCGGGGTTGTGGTGAACGTGACCGTTCGCATCGCGATAGCTCAAGCCCCGGATCTCGCTCCAGGGCTTACCCTCTGCAAGCTCGAGACACGTGTAGTCGAATTCGTTACGGCAGACGAAATCGATCACCGGCGCATCCCGCAATGTGGGACCGGGCAGCACCGCGACGTGAGCCCCAACAAAGCCGATATGTGCATACGGGTTCTTCGCTTTAATCGCCTCGGCACACTTGATGTCATTGTTGAGTGATGGCGTGCTCGTATGAAGAACAAAAAGTTCGTACTCGTTTGCGATGTTCAGCACATCATCTACGGTCTGATGGTGAGGCGGGGCATCCATTAATTTGCTGCCCGGTACCAGTGCAGCAGGCTGCGCGAGCCAAGTGGGAAACCAGTAGGAGGTGATCTCGCGTCTTGCTTGATAGCGCGCCCCTGCTCCCCCGTCGAAACCGTCGAAAGATGGCGGGTTTAGGAAAAGTGTCTTCCGCATAGCGCCCTAATCCTCATTGTTGCATCGCAACTCGGCTGCGCACGCTGATTCGCAGACCCTGCAAAATCAGACTGAAAGCAAGCTGCTAGCACAGACGATGAAAGCGACGCCAAACATACGCTTCGAAGTTACGCTCTCCCGTAGAAGTACCTTGGCGCAGACTGTTTCGCGAGCTACTCGTGCCTGATCAAGCGCGAGAACATATTTTATGGCTTGGGTACAGGCTACCGGAATAACGGCAGCCTATACCTGTGCCGAACGCTTAATCTACTTATTGGCAGGGCGGCCCTGCATCGGTCAAGAAGGTAGCGTTATTGGAAAACCAGTGGTGGATGCCGATAGAGGGGGCACCAAAGAACCACGAGAAGAACGCCAATTCCTGGAGATGATAGGTGAATCCATTGGACCCAGCGATACGAATGGACGGCTCTCCGGTCAAGGGATCACCCACTTCAAGCGCATTGGAGCAGCCTAATACCTGTCCAACATTTCCCCACGGCGGAGTAGCGTTATTGTCGAACGGGTCGTCCATCCATTCTCCTACTTCATGAGATGCCGGATACGTGTCTCTAATCTCAGGGCTGACGAAGAACCCCGCGTTACTGTCAAAATCGACCGGCGAGTAAGTCTGAATAGGGAGGCCAGTGAAGCCATGATATCCGATGATGCAGCAAGTATTGAGGTCAGTGGCTGGAGAAGCCCATACGAGGTTGTGCACTAAGAACATTGGGAAATTGGCTGGGTTGACACCTTGCGAAACCAGCGCAGGAATTACGGTGCTGTCGAGGTAAGCATCGAACCAATTAATGTCGACAATCCCCTCAGTAGCGCACGTGCCGGTTAAGGAAGTAGGAAGAGTCGTACCGTCCTTCGCAGGTACGTTTATCACGATTGGGCTAAGAGTTCTAACTGGACCGAGCAAGGTATGGAATGTGTCGTGATCGTCTACCTGCCAGAAGTTGGCCCGCTGGAAAGCATCGACGTACTGCGTTGTACCGACATCGGTCCCACCGAAGTTGAAGTCTGCTGGTTTGAAAATCGGAGATTGTTGGAACAAAGTCAGTGGAACATCATTAGGCGCGGTCAAGCAGGCCCTGTCGGCCAGGGTCGGATTGAAAGTGGTCACGCCCGGCTTGGTGGAAATAATGCCTGTGTTGCTAATGCCAGTGCCAATGGTGTTCGTTTTGATTACCAGCGGAACGATGAATGTCGTGACGCTAATACTGCCGCCACCATGAAACGGATCCCTGCCCACCATTACGCCGGTGTAACCGACCTCGTCTCGCGATGACTCGGTGAAGAATGTAAACAGGGGTAATGTTTTGCTCGAGCCGGTAGCCGCGAGATTTGTCATAGCTTGTACTGCAGCCGGATTCGGCCCCGGCTTGACCCAGGAGTAGGCCTTCAATTTCGGTATCTTTGTCTGGGCTTGTGCCTGTGCCTGCGCGAACAATGTTGGCGAAATAACGCACAACCCGGCGGTTGCGCAGGAGAAAAGTAAAGCGAGTTTACACTGCAAGTTAATACCTCCTGTACTCGAATAGTCGATCTGGACCGGCATGTCAATGTAGACTAGTACTGTTCGCTATTCCTTGCCCATCGTCCTTGTATACTGGTCTTTTGGGTTCAGTGGAATAGTATTGGTGCGTCTTCGCGCCGTTCCCGCAGGCATCCCACGTCAAGCAGAGTAAGGATTTGTAATGCCAAAACGTACGTTTCAGCCGAATAATCGTCATCGGGCGAAGACACACGGCTTCCGAAAGCGGATGAAGACTTCAGATGGCCGGGCCGTGCTTGCGCGACGGCGCGCAAAGGGGCGGCACAAATTGACGGTGAGCGACGAGCCGGCTGTTCGGGACGCGAAGTAACCGGCGCACGATCAATTTGGTCCGCTGTCACTTCCTAAGCCAAGACGGGTTCTCCGGTCCTCTGAATTCCGCAAGATTTATGAAACCGGTGTTCGTATGACGAGTCGCTTTTTTGCCGCATTCTGTTTACGTAGCGACGGCGAAGCGATGCCAGCGCGATTTGGCTTTACAGTTCCGCGCAGCTTGGGGAAAGCGGTCGAACGCAATCGGCTGAAACGCCGGATGAGGGAAGCTGTTCGGGCTCAGTTGGGCATAATCCCGCCTAACTGGGCGATTGTGTTCAATCCGAGGCGCAGCGTTTTGGAAGCGTCTTTCGAGGATTTGTGCCGGGAAGTCGGCAGAATTTTTGCGCGATGCAGAGAATTGTGATCGCTATTCTTAGAGGCTACAAAGCATTTGTGTCCCCGCTATTGCCATCTGCGTGCCGTTTTTATCCGACCTGCTCGGAGTACATGAGCGAAGCCGTCGGTAAGCATGGAACATTGCGGGGAGTCTGGATGGGCCTCAAGCGCGTCGGCCGTTGTCATCCATTCCATGAGGGCGGATTCGACCCAGTGCGGTGACGAAGTTTAGAGATCGAACTATGCCTAGGAGCTATGCCCAATAATTCCGCCAATGCGAGCCAACCACTCTCGTTAGAGAAGCGCCTGCCCATTGCGCTGGCGCTGATGATGCTGGTGTTGTTGGCCTCACAATACTTTTTCAAGCCGGCGCCCGGGCCGAAGCCAGTTAACCCGGTGAACAACAAAGCTGCGGCAACAGTGGCCGAGAAGCCAGCGCCGGTCGCTTCTCAGGCGCAAGTGCTGCCTGAGGCCAGCGGCACGGCGGGCCAATTTCAAGCGACCTCGGAAGTTACGAGCGACATCGATACGAAGCTGTATCACATCGTATTCACGAACCGAGGCGCGGCTGTAAAGAGTTGGGTTCTGAAAGGGTACCGGGATAATGCGGGGAAGCCGCTCGAACTAATTGATCCGGCCGCCGCGAACATTGCTTTGCCGTTCATGATCGAGATAAAGGACCGGAAGCTTTCGGTAGATCCCGACACCGTTCTTTATCAACCGAGGTTTACGGCCGATGGCGCTGAGATCGATTACGAGTTTTCCGACGGTACGACTGATATCCGGAAATCGTTCCGCTTCGGTGAGGACAGTTTTCTGGCGAACGTTCGCTCCGTCGTGCTCGAGAATAACCTTCCCGTTCCGCATTTCCTGGTGTGGCGAGGCGGCTTCGGCGATCTGAAGGTTCGGAATGCTGCTGCATCTGAGCAGACCGTGCGATATGACACGAGTGCCGGAAAGTTGATCAAGAAAACCGTAAAAGATGCCAAGAACGGACCAATTACGGACACCGGCAATTATACGTTCGGCGGCTTGGAAGATAATTTTTTCGCGGCGGTGGCCATGCCGCAGGATTCCTCGTCCTTAGAGATACGAACGTATAGTGACGAGGTGAAGACTCCCGGTGAGGATAAGCCGACGCCGTATATCGGGGTGGGCATCTCAACCGGCGCACAAAACGATTTCTCGCTTTACGTGGGACCGAAGGATATCGACGTTCTCAGAAAAGTAAATCCGAAGCTAACACAGCTTGTGGATTGGGGTTTTTTCGGAATCCTCGCCAAGCCGCTGTTCCTCTCACTGAACTGGGTACACGACCATTGGACGAACAATTACGGCTGGGCGATCATCCTGGTCACGCTGATCATCAATATCCTATTGTTCCCTTTCAAGCTCACGAGTTTGAAATCCGCGCGCAAGATGCAAAAATTGCAGCCGCAAATTCAGGCCATCAACGCGAAATACAAGGACATCAGCATTCGCGATCCGCGAAAGGCCGAGCAGAATCAGGAGGTCATGGCGCTCTATAAGAAGGAGGGCGTCAATCCCCTGGGTGGATGCCTGCCCATGTTGCTGCAGTTGCCGTTTTTTTACGCGTTTTATCGCGTACTGAATATTGCGATTGAGCTGCGGCACGCGCAGTGGCTGTGGGTGCCGGACCTCTCTTCCGCCGAGGCGTTGCCCATTCACCTGCTCCCGATAATCCTGATTGCGACGCAGTTCTTTTCACAGAAGCTGACGCCGGCTGCAGGTGTCGATCCAAACCAGCAGAAGATGATGATGTTCATGCCTTTGATGATGGGATTCTTCTTCTACTACGCATCGTCGGGACTTGTACTATATTGGTTGACCAGTAATCTAGTGGGAATCGCTCAGCAACTCATTATTAATAAGTTCATGCCTCCCCCTGCCCCCGCGCCGCCAGCTCCCAAAGCGCCTGCCAAGAAAACAGCTAAGAAATAAACCGCATGAAATACACCGTCGACTCGCTGCGGCCGAAGCTGGATCAGTTTCTAAGCCCGCTACTCGAGCGTGCGGGCTTTGATTTGACATACGAGTTGCATACGGGCGAGAACCCGCATCCGGAGGTAGAGAATCCGGAAGTTACAGTCAGGTTTCACGGCGCGGATGTCGAAATGTTGCTGACTAACCGCGCCGAGCTATTGCTTGCATTGGAGCATGTATCGATGGAAGCGCTGCGTATTCCGGCAGAGGACCACTCGCTGATTTCGTTCGACGCGAACGATTACCGTCTGCTGAGGGTGGAAGAACTCCGCATGAGCGCGTTGGCCGCTGCTGAAAAAGTGAAGCGTACGCGAGTGCCGTTCCATTTCAACCCGATGAGTAGCCGAGAGCGGCGGGTCATTCATCTGGCGTTGCGCGACGAAAAGGATTTGCGCAGCGAAAGCGTGGGTTTTGGACCAGCACGTGCAGTTGTAATCGTACCCTCCGACATGCCAACGCCGCCAGCGCCGCCGTTACCCGCACCACACCGAGGCGCGCGTGGAAACGGATATCGCAGCGGAGACGGAAATCGAAGCGGAACCAGCCGTCGCGAGGGGCAGCATCGGAGAGGGAATCGGCCGCCCGGCGGCGGGCGAGGCCGCGGCCCACGCTAGTCCAACGGTTTAGATGAATGCGCGCGACACGATCGTCGCTATTGCCACTCCCTTTGCTCGCGGCGGTCTTGGAATTGTGCGCCTCTCTGGAACCAAGAGCCGCCAGATCGCCGCACGTATGCTGCGATTTACACATCAGCCACTTTGGCGCAGTTGGACAAGCGAATACGCCGAGCTGATCGATGCCGATGGTGGAGTAATCGATCAGGTAGTTGTCTCTTTTTTCGAGGGGCCGCGGTCATACACCGCGGAAGATGTAGTGGAAATTTCATGCCACGGGGCCCCGGTGGTGCTGCGCTTCGCCCTCGAACGTGCGGTGGAGGAGGGCGCGCGCCTGGCAGAACCCGGAGAGTTTACGCTCCGCGCGTACATAAACGGCCGGATCGACCTGCCGCAGGCGGAAGCAGTCCGCGACTTGATCGATGCCACGACGCTGTATCAAGCTCGAGTGGCCGCGCAACAGATTGAGGGTTCTGTTTCACGGCGGATTCGTCCGATTAAGAATCAATTGCTCGAATTGATCGCACTGCTCGAAGCCGGTATCGATTTCGCCGAAGACGATATTAGCGTTGCCTCTGCAGATGAGATCCTGCGGCGTCTTGAACCCATCCGGAGTGCAGTACGGAATCTGCTGCGAAGCTTCGCGGCTGGCAAACTGGTTCATCACGGATTCACGCTTGCAATCGCAGGGCGGCCGAATGTAGGTAAGAGCAGCCTATTTAACCGGCTGCTCGAGCAGGATCGCGCCATCGTCACGGAGATCCCGGGGACGACACGGGATTTGGTCTCAGAGGCGACTTCGCTTGTAGGCATTCCAGTGAGATTGGTGGATACGGCTGGCATTCGAGACTCGAAGGACTTAGTCGAGAGCCTGGGCATCGAGCGGACCTATCAGGCGATGGCCGATGCCGATCTCACCCTCCTGGTTCTCGATCTCTCGGCGGGAATCACCGAAGCAGACAAGCTGCTATTGAAGAAGCTGGAGGATCGAAGGCCGGTCGTAGTGGGGAACAAGAGCGATATTGCACAGCCTCTGGGAGAGTCCCTGGATTTACTACCCGTTTCAGCTATCACCGGCGAAGGCGTCGGGTGTTTGCAGCAAACCATTTTGAGGCGGCTCGCACCTGATGGATTAGTCGCGCCGGAGAGCGGTAGTCTCACTAGCATCCGTCACGAGGCACTCTTACGCGAGAGCCTTGAAGCGCTCGAGAATGCGCGCAGAGCAGTCGAATTTCAGATTCCACACGAGATGCTACTGCTCGATTTGTATGCCGCGCTGCGACCGATTGATGCTGTAACAGGCGCAACGACTGCGGACGATATTCTGAACCGGATCTTTTCGACTTTTTGCATCGGCAAGTGAATCAACGCGAGCGGCAAGCCCAATCTAACGCGTTAGGATTGTGCCATGGACGCACACACCCCAAAACGCGAGGCGATAGAGAATTTTGTAAACCACGAGAGCGGGCTGACGAAAGGATGGGTTATCCGGGTTTCGGATGAGCCGCACGACCCCGTCATACGTTTACATGCGTGGAAGAGCGGCAAGAGGGACAGTGCACCGGACAAGTCGCTTGAAGTTCATACGCGTCAAGTGAGACTCGCCGACGGAGAGGCAGATGAGTCAACTAAAACGCTCATTCGCCGCTGGCTAGCTTCGCTGTGAGTCACTCGCCAAATTAGCTCTATATCGTCATTGCTGAGTCACCTTGGAAAAATCGAAGCGCCCAAGCCGAAATGGCGTGGAAGTCGGCGGGTCCTGCTTCGTGACATCAATAGGATAGGCTTGGTCCGTCGTCGTAGGAAAACCCCAGACGTTCCCGTTGTGCAAATCGACAACGACTTTTCCTAAGACTTGTCTGCTTCCGTCAGGAGCTCGCAACGTAGTCACTCCGTTCAATATAGACCGCGTAGGCCTGGTCTTGGGATTGAGCATGAGAAGGGGCACCATCCAGAAAGGGTCGAATTAGGTTCGCGCTCAACAGCAGGGCAACCAAGGTCAAAAGCAGCTTTGTAAGATTGTTCGATTTCATCTTTACCTCTGAGGAATTTCGCGGTAGATTCAACCAGATTGACACTACTTCGAATGGTTCTGGGCCCAGATCTTTTGACAGGCACATTACCTGATACGATATTCGCCAGACTATGCGACGACGAGACGTTCTGAAGGCGATGGCCACGGTGCCGCTCGGAGTTTCTGTCGACCTGCGCGCTGGTGCTCAGCCTCGCCGGTACAGGGCAGATTGGGCCTCGCTCGACACTCGTCCGATGCCGCCGTGGTACACGGACGCGAAATTTGGAATTTTCATTCACTGGGGCGTCTACTCGGTTCCCTCTTTCGCCCCCGTCAACGTGAAGGACCAGACTCCCTACGCTGAGTGGTATTGGCATTCCCTTACCGAAGGAAAGAAAGCGAATGCCTCAACCGGAGATGGCGCCCTTACTTGGGGCTTTCACAAGCGCGTGTATGGTCCCGATTTCCCGTATTTCGATTTTGCACGCATGTTCCGCGCCGAACTGTTCGATCCCGATCGCTGGGCGGACGTCTTTTCGCGATCCGGAGCGCGTTATGTGGCGTTGACGTCGAAGCATCACGAAGGCTTCACGCTTTGGCGGAGTGCGGAAGCCAATCGCGCTTGGGGCCGGCCATGGAACAGCGTCGACATAGGTCCGAAGCGCGATCTCGTAATGGAACTCAGCGAAGCCGGGCGGCGCAAAGGATTACGCATGGGAATTTATTATTCCCTCTATGAGTGGTACAACCCGCTCTGGCTCTCGGACAGAAAGCGCTATGTCGCCGAACATCTGTTTCCACAATTTAAAGACGTCGTGATGCATGTAAAGCCGTCAATCATTTTTTCCGATGGTGAATGGGAAATGAGTAGCGCCGAGTGGCGCTCACCGGAACTGCTCGCGTGGCTTTTCAATGATTCGCCGGTTGCCGATGAAGTTGTCATTGATGATCGCTGGGGAAAAGATACTCGCCACAAACACGGCGGCTATTTCACTACCGAATACACGTCGGGATTGCAGCAGTCCCAACATCCGTGGGAGGAGAGCCGCGGGATGGGTTTTTCATACGGGTACAACCGGATGGAAACCTGGAAAGACTATCACACGAACCGGGAACTCTTGTTGATGCTGATCGACATCGTAAGCCGCGGAGGGAATTTGCTGCTGGATATCGGTCCTACAGCGGACGGCCGCATTCCCGTGATCATGGAGGAGCGGCTGATCGAAATCGGAAATTGGCTCCGCACGAATGCTGAAGCAATTTACGGAACGCACGCCCCCAAGCAAAGCCGCCAATGGAGCACCGGAGCCATTCCGCATATGGAAGACAAGGAATTTATGTCCGAGTACGACATCTCTAAGTTGGTGGATACACCACCAGCGGGTTACGCGCGCGTGGATGCTTTCTTCACGGCCAAAAACCATGTCTTGTATGCGTTGCTGCCGCGTTGGCCCGCCAATCAAATTTCGCTTGAGGGCGTCAGAGCAGGATCCGGCGCAAGGGTCACACTACTTGAATCCGGAGACGAGTTGCGGTCTCAATCAGAAGGCAATCGCCTTCAGGTTGAAATTCCCGATTCACTGCGTTCAAAGATTCCGTACCGTGACGTATACGTGCTCAAGATGGCCGGCGTGAGCAGTTCTTAATTTCCACTGCTCAGTGCATGTGATTGAACAGGAACCAGAGTAAAATCAGCCCGCCCGGCACTCCCAAAATCCATGCAAGCAAGTATTTCATGTTTTGTTTTATCTCCTCCAGCAATGACGATGCAAACGGAGTGCCAATTCGGACAACCTTACTTCTCACCAAGTTAGACTACAGATGATTGCACGGTCCCGACATTTCTAAGGAAAAAAATTCCCGAACAGGGCGTCGCATTCTCCGGCTGGTTCTGTTAACGGCTGCGTGCTGTTCCGGCATTCACGCGCAAGGAAATTACGAAATTCAAGTGTATGCTTCCGACACTGTGCCTCCCGGCGTGACGATGATGGAGCTGCACAGCAACTTTACGGTAGAGGGAAGCAAGACCACAACCGATAACACGTTGCCTACGAATCACCAGGAACATGAAACGGTTGAAATCACCCAGGGCTGGACAAATTGGTTCGAAACCGGGTTCTATATTTTCACGAGCCTGGGCCCTGGCCAGGGCTACAGGTGGGTCGGAGACCACATTCGCCCTCGTGTCCGCGTGCCCGAGAGCTGGAAATGGCCTGTCGGCGTCAGTGTGTCCACCGAAATCGGGTATCAACGGCCCTTGTTCTCCCGTGACACCTGGACTTGGGAAATTCGGCCCATTGTCGACAAGCAACTGGGGCCTTGGTACCTGGCATTCAACCCAGCTCTCGAAAGATCTTGGCATGGTCCAAGCGTCCCGCATGGTGTCGAGTTCTCTCCAAACTTCAAGGCCAGTTATCAAGTAAACAAACGATTGGCGGCCGGCCTTGAATACTACGGGTCTCTCGGCGATATCATCGGATTCGATCCTGTCGCCGAGCAACAACAGCAAATTGTACCGGCGCTCGATTTCAATCTCGGTCCGGATTGGGAACTCAACTTCGGAGTCGGCGTAGGCGTGACTCGAAGCACGGATCATCTGCTCATCAAAATGATTTTGGGACGCCGTTTTCGGTTCATGACATCTCGGCTTTCGCACTTTACAAAGACGTCTCTTGCGCAGTCAGGCTCGTAATCCAAGCGCAGCGGAAAATTATGATCGGCACGCTACAATGGCACTTTCATGGCACAGCTACTCGCGGGCAAGACGGCCCTTGTCCTCGGCGTCGCCAACAAATGGAGCATTGCTTACGCCATATCCTCTGCGTTTGTTCGCGAAGGCGCGTCGGTTGTCCTCACGTATCAAGGCGAACGCCAGCGTCAAACCGTGGAAGAGTTGGGCTCTGAGCTGAAGGTATCGAAGGTCTTGAAT
Organism: uncultured Acidobacteriaceae bacterium; assembly: GCA_963771565.1. Lineage (GTDB taxonomy): Bacteria > Acidobacteriota > Terriglobia > Bryobacterales > Bryobacteraceae > Bog-105. The sequence goes on along the minus strand of CAVYUB010000021.1, from coordinate 41,632 downwards.
TGCGATGTGACGAAATCGGATGAGCTCGAGCATCTTGTCTCGGAGTTGAAAAAGAGCTCGCCTGTTCTTGACGCTGTTGTCCACAGCATCGCGTTTGCTAATAAGGACGATCTGAGCCGCCCATTTCTCGAAACCAGTCGTGATGGTTATCTTCTTGCCCAGGAAGTAAGTGCTTATTCGCTGGTATCAGTATCCCGGGCAGTTGCTCCGCTGATGACAAAAGGCGGATCTGTTACAACTTTGACTTACCTCGGCTCTACTCGCGTCGTACAGAATTATAATGTTATGGGAGTGGCGAAAGCCGCACTGGAAGCTTGCGTTCGCTATCTGGCCAGCGATCTCGGGCCTGGCAACATCCGCGTCAATGCCATTTCTGCTGGTCCAATCAAAACTGCGTCAGCGCGCGCAGTTAAGGATTTCTCCAAGGTATTGGACGGAGTGGCGGCTAACGCACCGCTTCGAAGAAACACGGAGCCGGCCGAAGTAGCCGATACGGCGGTTTTTCTCGCCAGCGATCTTGGCCGGGGAGTTACAGGAAATATAGTATTCGTAGATGCCGGATTCCAAACAGTCGGTCTTGGTGGGCACTGAGTGAGGACGCTTTCGCTGCCTAAGAAGACGCATTTACCTAACGCTCGGGCCGCTGGTCCGTCTCAATTGACAGAGCCTTTCAGGCTTCACTATCCTAGTGGTTTCAAGTACTGCAGCGCTGCGAAGACTCAACAAAGAACCGGACGACCGTGTTTCTTTGAGCTAAGTCTTCAACATTCAACAATATGATTCAGGTCGAAGGCCTTTCGAAGAATTACGCGCGCACTGTCGCGGTGGATAACATTTCGTTTTCGGTGAACAAAGGCGACATCGTGGGATTTTTGGGTCCAAACGGGGCCGGAAAGACCACTACGATGCGCATTTTGACGTGCTTTATGCCGCCTACAGCGGGCAAAGCTACGGTCGCGGGGTTCGATGTCTTTGAGCAGCCATTCGAAGTTAAGAAACGCATCGGCTATCTTCCCGAAACACCTCCCCTTTATCCGGAGATGAGCGTCGCTGGCTACCTCAGTTTCGTGGCTCGCCTGAAAAATCTCCCCAACTCCGAGATCAAGCGCCGCACGGAAGAAGTAATGGAACGCTGCGCCGTCGCTGATGTGAAGCCGAAGCTCATCTCGAAGCTCTCCAGGGGCTATCGCCAGCGTGTGGGCCTGGCTCAAGCCATCATTCATAATCCGGACGTGCTGATTCTCGACGAGCCGACTTCCGGACTCGACCCCAAGCAGATAAACGAAACTCGCGAGCTAATAAAATCGCTCTCTGGTGAACACACCATCATTCTCAGCACGCATATTCTCCCCGAAGTTGAAGCTGTCTGTCAGAAGGTCATCATTATCAATAAAGGTAAACTTGTCGCGACGGATTCCGTCGAAAATCTTAAAAATCGAGCCGGTTTAACCAACGCCGTTCAAGTACAGGTCGATACGGCCGGGGATGGCGATGCAATGGCGGTTCACCAAAAACTCGAGCAAGTTCCTGGCGTAAGCAAAGTACTCGACAAGACCGTCTCGGGCGACAGGTTCATCTTCGAAGTTGACAGTCTGCCCGAACGGAATGCGCGTGCCGATATAGCGCGTGCCGTCGTGCACTCTGGATGGAATCTGCTGGAATTGAAGTCGCTGACCTTCAGCCTCGAAGAAGTATTTCTTGAACTTACCGCATCGAATACTGAAACCACGGCCTCAAACCCGCCTGCCGGAGGCGTCCAGTGAGAAACGTTTGGACAATTTGCCGTCGCGAGCTGTACAGCTACTTTGTATCGCCCATCGCCTGGGTTTTATTAACTATCTTTGCTTTCTTAAGTGGAGCCTTCACTTACATTGTCACGGCAAGTTTCGTGACTGCCTCGCTCGAAGGCCAGATGAGGGGACAATCGTTCCCGATGAATATCAATGAGCAGGTGATCTCGCCGCTATTCTCAAACGTGGCGGTAATTGGTTTGTTCCTGATCCCGCTCATTTCCATGCGTCTATTTGCCGAGGAGAAGCGCCAAGGCACGATCGAGTTGTTGATTACCTCTCCGGTGCACGATTTAGAAGTGATTAGCGGGAAGTGGCTGTCCGCCGTAATTATGTACTGTGCGTTGCTGCTGGTGTTGCTGATCGATTTCTCCTTTCTGTTCATCTATGGACAACCGGATTGGAAACCTGTAGCCACTGGCTTGCTCGGCATTCTGTTACAAGGTGCATGCCTCCTCGCATTAGGGACATTTATTTCGACAACTACAAAGAATCAAATCGTGGCGGGTGCGGTCGGGTTTGCGTTGGCCTTACTGTTATGGATACTTAATTGGACAACGTCGTTCGGTAATTCTCCGACTGTGCAGGTTCTCGGATATCTCTCGATATTGAGCCACCTTGATAGCTTTACGCGCGGCGTGATCGACAGTAAGGATGTAATTTACTATCTCTCGATGATTTTTCTTGGCTTATTTCTAACGGCTCGCTCTCTCGAGTCCTTGCGGTGGAGAGCATAGATGGCGGCCGGTAAAACTAAAAATGTTCTTGCCGCTCGGCAAGCTCGTTTTGGCGCGACTGCTACTTTATACGCCATCATCGTCATCGCCGCGCTCGTGATGGTGAACTGGCTGGCGAACCGCTACAACAAATCCTATGATACAACCAGCAATAAGCGCTTCACTTTGTCGCAGGAAACTAAGAAGATCGTAAAAGGACTGAAGTCCAACGCTACGATCACATATATCGACTACAGCACTAATTTCAGTCAGGCGAAGGGCATGTTGGACCGTTACGCAAACCTCTCGCCGAAAATCCATCTTCAGTACATCGATCCAAAGAAGCAGCCAACACTAGCTCGTACCTATGCCCCGCGCTTCGCCGGCAGTGCTTATGTCGAGGTTGGCGACAGGCGTGAAGAAGCAAAGGCTGTAACAGAGGAAGGTATAACCGGTGCGTTCCTCAAAGATCTCAAGGGCGTTCGAAAGGTCTGCTTTGTCACCGGGAGTAAGGAGCATCAACTTGACGACACTCAAGAGAACGGCCTATCAACTTACAAGACCCTGTTGGAACGCGACAACTATCAAGTCGAGCCAATTTCCTTGGTAGAAAAAACAGAGGTTCCGAAAGATTGCACCGTACTTGTAGTTGCTGGCGCCCAGCTTGACTATAGTCCTAACGAAGTGACTGCAATCAAGAGTTACGTCGAGAACGGTGGACGCGCCTTGTTTCTCACCGACCCGCCTCTCGATTTCGGCAAGGAGCACATTGCGCAGAATCAAGGCCTGATGAAGCTTCTGGAAAGTTGGGGTGTTACCCCGGACAACGATCTCGTGCTCGAGCAGAATGCCATGGCTCAACTTTTCGGCTTCGGACCTGAGATCCCCTTGGTATCGAAGTATGAATCTCAGCCGATCGTAAACGATTTGAAAGGCGCCGTTACTGGCTTCCCGGTGGCTCGTTCGCTTGAAGTGAAGAACGGGGATAAGACAACTGTTGAGAAGCTCTTTTCAACCACGGATCGCGCCATAGCAACAACTCGCCTCAACAGTAACGAGGTCAATCCCGAGGATCCGAAGAACAAGAAAGGTCCGTTTGTCCTCGGCGCTGCCGGCACTTACAACACGGGCAAGCCTAATGATCCCGGCCGGTTTGTGGTTATCGGCAGTTCCGGATTTGTGGATAACGGCATGATCGGATTTCAAGGAAATCGGGATCTTGCAGTTAACGCCGTCAACTGGCTTTCGTCCGACGAAGATCTTATTTCGATTCGTCCCAAGGAGCCCGAAGATCGGCGTCTGAACGTGACACAACGCCAGATGAGCATGTTCATGTACGCTGATCTCATCGCGATTCCGCTGCTTATTATCGTGTGGGGCACATCGATTCTCCTGAAGCGGAGATAACATGAAGCCTCGAAATTTAGTCGTAGCAGCCGTCCTCCTTGCTGCTCTCAGCGGAGCCGTGTGGTGGGCCAAGCGGCATCCTGAATCGGCTAGCTCGACCACAAACACCCCTCCTGCACCCAAGCTCGCAGCGATATCCGATTCTGCAGTGCAGCAGATCGAGCTCAAAAAGAAGGATGGTTCAACCGTTGTTCTCGATCGGAAGAACGGGAAATGGACAATCACATCTCCGGAGTCTGTGCCCGCCGATCAGGACGCTGTCGGCACTATCGTGTCCTCGTTAAACCCAGTTACTGCGGATAGTGTTGTCGAAGATAAGCCGTCGGATCTTAGTAAGTACGGACTAACCACGCCGAGCCTGACCGTTACTATTAAGGAGAAAACTGGAAAAAGCAATCAACTCGCTTTCGGCGATGATGTCCCGGCGGGATCTCTCGTGTACGCTCGTACTAATCTCAGACCAGCAGTTTATACTGTATCGAATTCCGTCAAAAGCTCGTTCGATAAGACTCTAAACGATCTCCGCGACAAGCGCTTACTTACTTTCGATTCGAATCAGGTTACCCGCGTGGAGCTCGTCTCGGGCAAATCGGACACCGAATTCGGCAAGAACAATCAGAACGAGTGGCAAATTCTCAAGCCTAAGCCATATCGGGCCGACAGCTTCCAGGTGGAAGAACTTTTGCGCAAGTTGGGCGATGCAAAGATGGATCTTTCCAGCAACTCGGCAGATGTGAAAAAGACAGATGCGGCTTTTTCCGCCGGCCAGCGGGTTGGGACCGCAAAGGTCAGCGATGCGGCAGGGACGCAGACGCTTGAGATCAAAAAGGACAAGGACGACTATTACGCAGAGAGCAGCGTTGTAAAAGGCGTTTATAAGGTGTCTTCCGATCTGGGGAAGGAGATCGAGAAACCTCTCGACGATTTTCGTAACAAGAAGATCTTCGACTTCGGATTCAGTGATCCTACGAAAATAGAAGTGCAACAGGGAGACACTACGAAGGTGTACCAGAAGAGCGGCGACAATTGGAAGCTCAACGCTAACACCATGGACGCGCGCTCAATTCAGGCATTTATCGATAAATTGCGTGACCTTTCGGCCAGCAGGTTCGTTGACACTGGATTTGCGACCGCCATGCTTAGCATCGCAGTCACTTCGAACAGCGGCAAGCGCATCGAAAAAGTGGAATTCGCGAAAAGCCCTAATGGCTATATTGCCCGTCGCGAGAACGAGCCCGCTCTGTATGAGCTCGACGCCAAATCCGTAAACGATATTCTGGAAGCAAGTAACAACATCAAGCAAACAGCCTCTGCCCCGAAGAAATAGCGGCCGGAAGGCCCATCATGTCTGCCCTCAACACGGACCTGTATGAGTTAACGATGGCGGCGGGGTATTTCGCCGCTGGAAAGACCCAAGAGATTGCTACGTTTGAGCTTTCGGTACGGCGCCTGCCCGAGAAGCGCAATTTTCTGGTAGCTGCAGGTCTGCAGCAAGCAGTCGAGTTTCTGTCCAGCTTGCAATTCCTGCCGGATGAGATCGACTACTTACGTTCGCTCGAGCAATTTAAGAACACTCCCTCTGAATTCTTCGACTTTCTCGCTCAACTTCGATTTACTGGCGATCTCTTTGCAGTTCCCGAAGGCACTCCCATATTCGCGAACGAGCCAATCGCAATCGTCCGCGCGCCTATTGTCCAGGCTCAGCTCGTCGAGACCTATCTGCTGTCGACTTTCGCCTTCCAGACCACCATTGCCTCAAAAGCGGCACGCTGCCTGATTGCCGCCGGAGGACGCCCGATTGTCGAGTTTGGCAGTCGCCGCGCCCATTCACCGGCAGCCGGCGTTCTCGCAGGCCGCGCCGCCTACCTCGCCGGATGCGCGGGGACAAGCAATACCGAAGCAGGAATGCGTTTTGGGATTCCCGTATCGGGTACCGCCGCGCATTCTTGGACCATGGCTTTTCGCGACGAGGAAGAATCGTTCCGAGCCCTGCAGCGTCTGCTAGGAGATTCCACCGTCTTCCTCATTGACACATACGACACGATAGAGGGCGCACGTCTCGCGGTGCAACTTGGACCGCCCTTCTGGGGCGTCCGGCTGGATAGTGGCGACCTCGGCGCATTGGCCAGGCAAGTACGCCGGATCCTCGATCAAGCCGGTTTCCGCGATGCAAAGATCATAGCCAGCAACGATCTGAATGAAGATCGGCTGGCAGAATTGGTCCGTTCCGGGGCGCCCATCGATGTTTTCGGAGTCGGTACCGAACTCGCCACGTCTGCCGATGCCCCGAGTCTTTCTGCCGTCTACAAATTAGTCGAGCTGGCGAGAGGTGATGCGCTTCACTATAAAGCCAAGTTCAGCGACGAGAAAAGCACTTTACCCGGCGCCAAGCAGATTTACCGTTATCCAAATTGCGACGTCATAGCCCTGTATAGCGAGTGCAACAACGATTTCCAGGGCGAGCCCCTGCTGCGCCCAATCATGACCGGCGGCACATTGCTGGAACCGTCGCCGCCCATTACCAAACTGCGATCCAAGGCCATATCTGCGATAGCGGCGCTGCCCAAGGAATTACATTCGCTGAAAGAGACCGTTCCCTACCGAGTCGAAATCAGTCCCCGTCTATTCGAGTTGGCCGAGAGCATTCGCACCGAGCACCAGCTCGCCGGTTCGTGAGGTCCCCAGTTTGATAATTGAGTTGTGAAGACCGTCTTCTTCGATGTCGACACGCAGATCGACTTTTTATTCCCGGCTGGCGCGCTTTACGTTCCCGGCGCAGAGAAGATTGTCAAAACCTTGGGCGCGTTGACACGGTTCGCAGCCGCCAACCGCTTCCAAATCATTTCGGACACGGATGCCCATGCCGAGGATGACGCGGAGTTCAAAACTTGGCGACCGCACTGCGTCATTGGAACTGCGGGACAACAAAAGACTACCAACACTCTCCTCAATCAGGCACTTGTTTTGAGCAGCACCCATGGCTCTCTCGATGCAATACGTTCCCGCGTCGGCAATGCCGCTCAGATCATTGTCGAAAAACAGACCCTCGATTGCTTCACTAACCCGAATCTGCGCCCTTTGCTCGACGTCATCGGTGCGGACCGGTATGTCGTTTATGGCGTTGTGACCGAGTATTGTGTGCAGTGCGCCGCGTTCGGCCTGCTGAAGACGGGAGCGCAAGTAGAGCTTGTTACGGATGCAGTCAAGAGCCTCAGCACATCGGATGAGCAGGAAATGCTCCAACGATTCCAAGCGCAGGGTGGTCTGCTTACAACTGCTGCCGCCGTGACCGCCTGAAAAGCAATTTTACCGATTAAATGTCACAACGTGCTGTCCCGCCGGAAGCACAATCGACATCGTGGGCTGATCTGCAACACGCTTCCAAAGGGGCGCGCCATCTATCTCGACAGATGAAACTGGTGAACCGAATAGTGCTATAGCACGACTGCGGCTGGAGTATGAAACGTCGACGCTCTCTTGCGATGCCACCGCAGATCGAATCTCGCCATTGAAGTCCGCGATTATCACGGCGGCTTCACCCGTTCCGGTGCTCAGCCGGTGCCTCCCGGCCGGTGCAAGAACAGACTGTTCGCTCTTCATCGGCCAGAGCTTCCCGTCAACTTCGACCGGGCCTTGCCAGAGAACCCGGGTTGGCTCAGAGGCGTCGATCTCCATCTCGTCTACGCTCTTCTCAGTTACCGTTGCAGTTGTGGCGGCGCTAGGCAGCAACGCCAGATCCTGCTTCTCCAGCGAGTTTTCAAAATACAGTGCCACGCGATGGAACGAAGCGGTTGCCTCGTGGACCAGTTCCAATAACTCAACCCCGGTTTGTTTCTTGGTCGGATATACGTCCTGATATCGCTCCACAACGTTGATGTCTATTGCGATCTGGCTGTGATCCGGCGTCAGCTCGTGATACTTCCCGGCAAGCTTGGAATAACGCTCAGCTCCCAGATTCCAAAGAGTTGCCGGATCTTCCACCAGCAAGGTGCTATGCCGCGCTTGAATCAGCGGTAAGCTGCGCGCGACGTCAGCTCCAAGCGCATCGCGAATACCGGGTTCGAAACGGTCGTCGATATGAGTAAGGACTACGTCGAGATATGGTTTCGACGATCTCGTGCGATCGATAACGTCGAGCCAATCAGCCTGCATCCGCGAAGCGAGTCCGGCACGGAAATCCAGGAATGCTCGCAGACCCTGCGGATTCTTCCCCGCGGAATAAGATGACGCTGGATCGAATAATAGCTTAGGGTCAAAACCGCCCGTTCGCTTGAATTCCTGCCGCACGTCATCGTTCATAGGTGTGAACCTCGCGGGATTAGATGCGCCTTCCAAAGACTCGAAATACAGTTCCGCGACGTTCACGCCATCCCAATCGAATCTCTCGAGCAGAGCTCCAATTTCCTTCGCGACCTCGCGATGGCAATCCGGATTCTGCAAGTTCATCAGCTTGCGCCAATCCAGTTGTGCATCTTGTCCGATTGCCGTCTTTTCACGCCACGCCGGATGGTCCGCCCAAAATTTTTCACTGACATGCGGCAGCTCCAGCCACGCATACACCAAAATTGCGTTGCGATGGCATGCCTCTATCAGCCTATTCAAAAACTCGTCCTGCACCGCATCCGGTTCCACATTGTGCCAGGCTGCCACATGAAGAACACTGATACCCGACTGTCTCCAACGTCTTGCCAGGTAGTCAACGTCGGCGCGAATTCGATAGGAAGAATCGAAGAATGCCCACAAACTAGTACTCCGCAGCGGTAACGAAAGACCTAAATCAACAAGAGCCTGAAGCAGGTATGGGTACCGCTCAATTCCTGTTGCACCGGGCGGAGTGGCAATCCACAAAATAGCCCCATTTCCGGCGCGTTTGCCCGCTATGACCGGAATGCCCTTCCACTTCTCGGTCGCGAAAACTTGAAATCCAGCCGGCACATCAACTGCCTTGACACTCACCGCCTGCTCCCAGATAATGTTCATCTTAGGTGCGTGCACATCACAGATACGCCGCACCTCGACGGTTTCTGTTTTCGCGATGAACCCCAAACTCTGTGAAGCTGCAGTGTTGCCCTCGAGAATCACAATATGGCTTTGCGCCAACTTAGCAACAGCCGTCTCGTTAGCGCCCGCGACCACCACCATCGGATCGGCCGTCCCACTCTTCACCATTCCGATCGAGGCAAATATCTTTCCCCACGACGCTGCGTCCGTTCCCGTCGCCCGATATGTTGGTGCAGCGGCAAACGCAGGCAAGACAGCAACCAACATCATGAGACTCAACTGTGCGATGCGCATGTTATTTCGTGATCGCGTACCGGAGACTTATTCGCGTATCGTAGTAATTTGGCCTGCGTGGATTGAATTGGTTATTCGTATAAACGCCGCGCAGGAAGTCCGCCGATAGGTACACATTCGGTGCCATCCAAGGCAGATGCAATTTCATGCCAGGCCCCATTTCGACCGTGTTGGCCCAGTATTCGCTCTTTAGGTCATGAGTGAAATTAATATTGAATAGCGCCTGCGCCAACGTGTTCCCCCACGCGTGGAACGTCCGCCCGCCTCGTTGCTGCCAATAAATCAGCCAGTCCTTATCGAAGCGGCTGACATAAATGCCGTCCGCGGTGGTCTCGTAGAAGAAACCTGGCGTATGACCTCCCAACAAACTCCCGAATCCCTTCGCGGCGTTAACGCCGCCGCGGTAGTCCGGAATGGCCGCCCCCACATCGCGTCTATCCGGCAAGTAACTGACGGACTCGCCAGCTTCGACCCAGGCCGTGACGTGATGCCACGGACGCGATGACACGCCGGCTCCAAAAATCAACGCGTTTTCGGAAAGATACGTGGGAGCGACGGCAACAGGTAGGCCGCTCTTCACATCTCCGTCAAATCGCATCGAGACATAAAACGAGATCAGCTTGTTCGCTTTCCCCAACCAAGGAAGCGGAATTGTCCGCTTCACCTGCCCATAGGTAAACCCATCCTTCCAGCGCGTGGAAAACATGGGCAGGACCCAAACTGTCGTTTGGGGCATGGGATCGCCGTTCAGGGTATGAAATGCCTTAGTAGCCTGCGCCGCAATCGCCGGGTCATCGGAATGCCGGGCTTGATCAAACCACTGACACGCCTCGTCGTCCTGTTTCTTCGCGTTGTAAGCCCATCCCAACTTCAGCATCACCTCCGCATCGTCCGGATCATCCTCGTGAGCCTGCTTCAAGTACTTAATTGCATCCGGAATATAGCCTGCCGCGAGGCTTTTCATTCCCATGCTTTTCGCGTCCGTGCCAGCCGCCGCACCCGATGCAGCTCCAGAAGCAGCATGCGCCCCAGTTGCGCCCGATGCAGCGGGGCTAACGCTGCTCTGCGGAAGCTTTTTCACGCCTCGCAGCGCATCTAACTGCTCGCGGGACAATTGGTCCGCCGGCTCGATTGCAAGCGCCGCTTCAAACTGCTCCATCGCCTCACGCTCTTTGTGCATGGCCAGATAAAGAAAAGCCAATTCCCTTCGCAGACCTACGTTCTGCGGATCGAGCGTGATGGCATTCAAGAATTCATAAGGATACGGATACCGCGATCCCAACTCATCTAAGGCCAGCTCCGCCGTTCGGGACTCCCTACATCGAGACGCCGCGAGCAAAGCCGCACGCGCTTCGTCCAGGCGATTGAGTTGCTGCCACACTCGAGCCAGATGCAAGAGCAGCTCTTGGAGAGTCGGTTTCAATTTCCGGCAGATCTCGTATTGCTCGGCCGCGAGAGGCAGGTCGTCTCGCAACTCCGCAAGCTGGGCCAATTCCCAATGCGCGCTGAACATCGGAAGCTCGTTCGCGTTGGCCGATCGCGCCAGAGCCTCTTTCCATCGCGCGATTCCATCTGCTAGCGGTTTGTCAATGTGCTGAAATGCTTGCTCGGCTGTGGCGCGTGTCGCCGAACTCCCGCTGTGCCGTAAGCGATCGAATGTCCGCCGCGCCTCAATCTTTTTCCCGGTCTCGAAACAAAGGAACGCGTACTCGAGTCCCGCAGTCTCATCATTCCGGTTCAGCTTCAAGGCGCTCTCGAACTCATCCCGCGCATCGGCATTTTCGCCCGCCTTCAAAAGCGTGTACGCCAAATCCTTGTGAACGCCAGGATTATCCGATCGCATGGCCAGAGCCTTCCGAAAAAATGCGATCGCTGAATCGTAGTCCTTTTGGACGAGAAACTTATAAGCCTGTGTCAGTTCTGCATCCGTTGTCTGCGAATAGCTGCAGGTAACCCCTGTCAGCAGAACGCAAATGGGGACAAATCGGGTGAGCATTCCTTGTTAACTAGTTGCTCTACTCAACCCGGAATCTCACCAACTCGCGATACAGTCTTCCCGCTAAAATGAAGCGGTATGCCTCGTTTTCCTGGCGTCGATTACCTGCAATTTGACTCACTTCTGAGCGAACAGGAACTCATGGTGCGCCAAACCGCCCGTCAATTTGTCGACGATCGCGTGCTGCCGATCATTCGCGAGGCGTTCAACAATGGTGCGTTCCCCAATCACCTTATCCCCGAAATGGCCCATCTGGGCTTCTTCGGAGCCAATCTCGAAGGTTACGGCTGCGCCGGCATGAATAACGTTGAATACGGCTTAATCATGCAGGAACTCGAGCGCGGAGATTCCGGCCTCCGCAGCTTCGTCAGCGTCCAAGGCGCTCTCGTGATGTATCCCATTTACACGCACGGATCAGAGGAGCAAAAGCGATATTGGTTGCCCAAGCTGCAATCTGGCGAGGCTATCGGCTGCTTTGGCCTTACTGAGCCCGATTTCGGTTCCAACCCGGCTGCAATGCGCACTGCTGCCGAAAAACGTGGCGCTACGTGGATCCTCAACGGCGAGAAAACTTGGATTACGAACGGGTCAGTTGCCGACATCGCTGTCGTGTGGGCACGCACGTCAGAGGGCGTCCGCGGCTTCCTAGTCGAAAAAGGTACGCCCGGCTATTCCACCAGCGAGATTCATGGCAAACTGTCCATGCGTGCTTCTGTCACTTCCAGCCTTCACTTCTCTGATTGCGTCATCCCGGAGGAGAATCAGTTACCGTGCGGCAAGGGTCTCAAAGCCGCTCTCGGCTGTCTCTCGCAGGCGCGATTCGGCATCGGTTGGGGCGTTCTCGGCGCGGCCATGGATTGTTACGAGACGGCCCGCAGCTATACTCTCGCACGCAAGCAGTTTGATGACAAGCCGCTCGCCGGTCACCAGTTGGTGCAAGAAAAACTTGCCTGGATGATCACCGAAATTACCAAGGCGCAATTACTCGCGCTTCAGGTGGCGAAGCTGAAAGATGCCGGCAAAGTCGAGGCGGCCCACATTTCGATGCTGAAGCGCAATAACGTCGCGATCGCCCTCGAGTGCGCGCGCCTCAGCCGCGATTTGCTAGGAGCAAACGGCATCATGGACGAATATCCCATCATGCGCCACATGTGCAATCTCGAAACGGTCAAGACCTACGAGGGCACCGAGCACATCCACACCCTAGTCATTGGTGAGAATGTGACCGGTATTCCGGCTTATCGCTAACACAGCCCAGAACGAAGCTGACAGGCTGCTCAGCCCAACTTCTTCTTTATTTCCCCATGCACCACCGCGACGCCAGGGTCACGCTGCATTACTCCGGAATACCGCTGCCAGAATCCATTCGCCTCTCGCGATGGCGAGAGCAGCGCGCGTGTGTCATTCACTAACCGTTCGAAGTCTCGGGAAGTTGCTGGCGGCTTTTTGGCAGCTAACGTCTCATCAATTTGCACAACCAATGTCGTAATCGGCCGCAGCCATGCGAACCAGTTATCGTTGATTAGCAACTGCAAAAATGCTGCCGGCGACGCAATCGGCCCATGCACTATCTCATAGGCGGTCCGTTCGGAATCTAGCAGCGCTTTGTGTAAGACCAGTAGGGTCTCCCGGACCTCTACGAGCCTTTCTCGTGCCGCATCGGGGACAGACTCAGGTAACGCCATCCAAATCCAGATTAGCGCGCTCTTTTCTCGCTCTTAAACAATCATTTTCGTGAACTCGCGCGTCTCGGCCACCATGGCCAAGATCCGATCAGCGCCGCCGGCGCCATCAAAACAACTGCGGCGATTTGCGTCCAGATTGCCTCCGAGCCAGGCCTCAGCAAGAGCGAGATGAGTGCACCCAATCCGATCAATATGCCGAGTACGGCCGCGTGCTCTCGCCGATGGTGGCTAGCTATTGCGGCCGCAACCCAACCGCCAATCGCAGCCGCTATTACCCCGACCGCCACACTTGCAGCCATGAATTGTATCGGAGCTGGCGCATCAGGATCCCGCCCCGCTATACGAAACAATAAAACTGCGGTTAGACCGAAGATCGCGTCGCCCGCGGCGATTGCAAGTGCGCTCCGCAAAAGGCGGCTCATTCTTCAATTATGTTTCGTCCAGTCCACAATTCACGGAAGCGCAGGTGAAGAGGTAAACTTAAAACACAGTCGGCCGGCCACACGCGATGATGACCAATTTGCAGCTGTATCTGGCAATCGCCCTTCCCGTATTTGCAATTGTCGTGGCACTGATTGTGAACCTGGTTCAGATAACAGGAATCAAGGGCGACGTGAACGGCCTGCGCGGCGAGATGAACAGTGGTTTCAGCAGCCTGCGGGGAGACATAAACGGCCTGCGTTCGGAAATGAACACCAAACTTGATTTGATCCTCGCCAAGTTATATGAGCACGATACCGATATCGCGCGGCTAAAAGACAAGACAGGGCTGCGCTAATCGCGCGCGGCGAGGCATTTTATTTCTTCACTTCTGCGCTCGCCTGCTCCAGTTTCTGCAATTGCTGCTTTAAAGCATCCGCATTCTTCGCATTCGGAACCAGCACGAGATATGCACGCAGATGTGCCGCTGCCTCGGGATAATTGCCCTTCTCCATCATGATCTGTGCAAGCAAGCTTTCCGCTTGCGGGTACTTGTGTCCGGTATCGAGCTTCAAAACCTCTCTGGCGCTCTTCTCCGCTTGATCCACTTTCTTCAAGTTGTAATTCCCCAGCGCATTGTAGAAATACGAGCTCGGGAACTCCACTGGATTCAGTTCAATTACCTGCTTGCTGAAACTCGCTGCATCCTCCCATTTGCCCTCGCGGGCCGAGAGCAGCGCGAGCCGGTCATAAGGACTCACATACTTCCCATCTGCGGAAATTGCCGCTTGGTAGGACTTACGCGCGTTGTCAGCCTTGCCCTCGGCGTCTTGCACCTGCCCAAGCTCATACCAGGCAATCGCGTATTTCGGATAAGTCCCGGTAGCTTGTAGCAGATGCTTCTCCGCTTCATCCAAGCGGCCCTTCTGCTCGAGCTGCAATCCTTTCTCGTACTCCTTTTGCGCATGCTTCGGCGCCAGTGCCGTGGTAACACTGATCGTCGATCCCCGCACATTTGCCAAACGGTGCAGCACGATCGTCCCGATGTTCGGGTCGTCCAGCGTCCTCCGGCTCGCGAGGCTCAACAGGTCAGAGCGGTATCCAGGATACGTCGCTCTAAGATCGCAGTTCCACAAAGCGCTCGTGCCATTACGGCCTGAACCCACAGCTGAACCTGTCGATGACGAAGATCCCGGTCCGTTCAGGCCGCCAAAGTTTCCTGTTTGTTCTTCGCTCGCGTCCGGGTCAACGGCTAAGTCTTGTCCCAGCTGCAATGAGAATCGGCCTTTCGAATCCGTGTGCCCCTCCAGCCGCGGGCTGCCGTTACAGACTCGCTCGATCCGGATATCCGAGCTCGCCTTTGCCCCATCGTCGAATATCACCGAGCCGAATAAAAAAAGGCCGCGCGCCCCATTAGGCCCGGTGTTACCGTAAGTTCGGTTAGAGCTCGGAAACGAATTGGGATTCGAAGTCGTTGTCGAAGTGCCCGGCGAGGTCACTCCGCCCGACCCCGGCCGCCCGCCTGCTCCGCCGCCGCTTGATCCGCCTCCTGGCCTTTGCGCGAATGCAACGCTAAAGGATAAACCAGCTATCAAGACAGCCAGAAAACGGTGGTGCATGGAACTTCCCCAGTGTGGTTTGAGTATCGCATAGTTTTTAGCAGCCGACGGATGTCCCGGTCGACCAACTCTTCGCGCTATCCCGATATCGCGGATCGCTTGTTGCAGCAGTGGCCGGACGGTACACTCATTTAACAGTGATCAAAAAGTGGAATCGTCCGCACGTCGTCAACCAGGCAGCCATCGCAGTGAGCATCAATCGACGCACTCTCGTGAACAGCCTCTATATAAGCGTCTCCCTTTTACTGGCGGGGGCGGCAAGCGCTCAGAATATTGTAGTCGACGCCGCACCGTCCCATGTCGTGAATTCGTTCAGCCCCTTCCGATCGCTGGGTGGGGCAATAGACCGGTTGCGCGGTGGGACCACCAAGGAGGAAAACGAGAAGAATACCGAGCGGCTACTGACGGACCCCGTCCTCAAGGAGTTGCTGGGTGCGGGATGGCAAACCGTCACATATCGCCAGAACACCGAATTGATGATCGAGGCCTGGCACTGGAACGCGCGTGGCACGTGGAGCAATGCGGCCAAACAGGAAGGCTACTTCACGGGCAGCGCCGAGCCGAGTAATGAGAAGATTCTCCACTCCTGGGCGTATCCGCTTCCCCATCGGGGCGCCACTCTGGGCGACGGAAACGGCTGGTCCCGCCTGACCGATGGCAATTTGAAATCCTATTGGAAAAGCAATCCCTATTTGACGAAAGCCTACACAGGCGATGACGATTCCCTGCACCCGCAATGGGTCATGATCGACTTGGGCGCCAAAACGGATATCAATGCCATCAAGATCGCCTGGGCTAACCCCTACGCCAAGCGCTATTACGTGCAGTTCTGGACGGGCGAACAGGAGCCCTTCTATGAGGGAATCAACAAGGGTGTCTGGCAAACGTTTCCGATGGGCACGATTTCGGACGGCAACGGCGGTACTCCCACGTTGAAGCTGATGAACTGGAAGATTCCCGTGCGCTACCTGCGCATCTGGATGACGGAATCGTCCAACACGTGCGACACGCATGGCGTTGAGGACAAACGCAACTGCGTGGGATATGCGATCAACGAACTCTATATCGGCACTATATCCGCCAGCAGGCAGTTCACCGATCTCGTCAAACACATGCCGAGCCGGAACCAGACCATCACCTGGCCTTCATCAGTAGATCCCTGGCATGCCGCTTCCGATCTGGACTATGGAAGAGGGGACCAGATCGGATTCGATTTCTTCTTCAATTGCGGGGTGACGCGCGGTCTTCCCGCCATGATCCCGATTGCCATTCTCTACGCCATACCCGAGGACGCGGCCAACGAAATCGCGTACCTCTACAAACGGAAGTATCCAATCTCATGGATCGAGATGGGCGAGGAGCCGGATGGACAGCGCGTGCTGCCGGAAGATTATGCCACGCTGTACATCCAGTTCGCCAAGGCCATCCATAAGCTGGTACCCAATGCGCCTCTGGGTGGGCCGGCTTTCGAGGGAACGCCCGGTGACGTCGATTCCTGGGCGGACGCGAACGGAAGAGTTTCGTTTCTGGGCCGGTTTGTGGATTACCTGAAGGCGCGTGACCGTCTGCAGGATTTCACATTCTTCTCTTTCGAGCACTATCCGTGTTTGGGGACAAAGAAATGCGGCGACTGGAGTTCGCTGTACCGTGAACCGGAGTGGGTGAACCACGTAGTTCAAGCCTGGAAAGACAACGGCCTGCCGAACGTGCCGTTTTTCATGACGGAGGGTAACGACCTGGAGGACGGAGGAGCAGGTACCGTCAAAAGCGCACTCTGGCTGGCCGATTATGTAGGTTCGATGATGACCGCGGGCGCCGGCGGCACGTATTATTTCCACTACATTGCGTCGGAGCGCGGAGGCGGCTTCCTGCCGATCGACAACGACAACCACGTCAGAACTTATCCGCCTCAGTATTTGGCAACGCAGGTCATTACTAAGGAGTGGGTGCAGCCCGTGGATACTGTCCACAAGCTCTTCAAGGTTGACAGTGACATCAAAGACAACGACGGGAACACGCTGGTTACCGCTTACGCACTTGAGCGGCCCGACGGCCAATGGTCGATTATGTTGGTCAACAAGGACCAGGACAAGGATCATTCCGTGAAAGTGGCGTTCGCCGATCCGGTTGCCAATCGTAATCGCTTCTTCTCAGGCACGGTGGATCGGGTTGTATTCGGGCCCGCCGAGTATCAATGGCATCGCGATCCAGTTCCCGCCGATGCTAAGCCGCCTGCTGGCGCCGACGATGAAGAGAGTAGCCGGGCTTGGGGCAGCGGGCACGCAGCGCCGGACGGCCCGCCATCCAAGTCGACAGTAACCTCAAGCGGCCCGGATACGCTTTACCAACTCCCCAAGGCTTCAATCATTGTTCTTCGCGGTAAGCTCGCGAACCAGTAGATGACAATCGAGTAAGTGCTCTCGCACAAATTCTTCAGCTACGCAGGCCTTCTTCTCCTGGGTGGGCTTTCTTCTGCTCAGCAATCTTCCGGCGTCCACCATCTCGAGAGTGTAGCTTCGGTTCCACTCCAACCATTGGCGCAGCAGGTACGCCGCCTGGAAGATGCTCTCGCGTATCTCGGCCAGCCCCTCCCCGCTAAGACAAGCAATCCAATCAATGATGCGATCGCAATGAAGGACGAGAGGCTCGCGGTCAAGAAACTACAAGAAGCGCTCGATCCACTCGTTCTCGCCGTCGTCGACATCAATGCCGAAAGCCGCGTCAAGGTTTCGCGCGGCCCTGCAGATCCTGCTCTCGTGCAGGCGGGATCGCGCTTTTTCCTCGTCAAGGTCATCAATCAGGCAAACGTAACATCACCGCTCGTCGCCGCAAGTCCTAACAGCGGACGCGTTTTTATTCCTTCAAACGGTGATCCGTCTCCGAAGATGCTGCTCACCCCTGCAGACGTCCGCGATCGGTGGGCAGAGATATCGATCTATACCGGCCCGCCCATGGAAAAGTCGCTTTCAGGCCTGGCAGTCGAATACCAGATACTCGAAGTCTTCAGCCGCGATGCTGGTCAGCGCTCGGCTGACATCAGCTTCAATGTCGGTCAAGGAACTCAGGACATTGGATTCCGCAACGACATCTTGGTACTCTTTCACGCCGAACCCTCCCGACGAATTCAGCTGCACATTCTCGATGAGAGCGGCCATCCCTCAATGGCATCGCTCACCATACGCGATCGTTGGAACCGCCTTTACCCCAACCCCTCCAAACGCCTCGCGCCCGATTTCTTTTTTCAGCCCCAGATCTATCGCGCCGACGGTGAATTCATCGAACTGCCAGCCGGATACTACACCATCGCGACAACCGGCGGTCCCGAGTACCGGTCTCACACAAAAGAGTTTGCCGTCGACAGCAATGGTCCTGCCTCGTTGAGTTTCCAATTGGATCGCTGGATCGATCCGTCAAAACTTGGCTGGTATTCCGGTGACCACCACGTTCACGCTGCTGGTTGCTCGCACTATCAGAACCCCGCCGAAGGCGTTCTTCCTAAAGATATGGTGCGTCAATTGGAGGGCGAGAAGCTCAACGTCGGGGCAGTGCTTACATGGGGGCCGGATTACTATTTCCAGAAACAATTCTTTTCTGGGCATGACGATCCGCTCTCGGCTCCCGGTTGCCGCATGCACTATGATCTTGAAGTTTCAGGCTTCCCATCCAGTCACGCAGGCCATCTCGTTTTGCTCGGGCTCAAAGACCAGGACTATCCGAATACCAAGAAGATTGAGGATTGGCCTACCTGGGATCTCCCCATTCTCAAATGGGCCAAGCGTCAGGGCGCGATCACAGGTTTCGCACATTCCGGCTGGGGACTGCAGGTCTCCGATCACCACCTGCCCAGCTTCGAGCTGCCGGGCTTCGACGGCATCGGCGCAAACGAATACATCGTAGATGTCACTGAGCCGGACACGGTCGATTTCATCTCGGCTGGCGATACGCCGGTTGTGTGGGAGCTCAGCATCTGGTATCACACGCTTAACCTTGGCTTCCGTACGCGCCTTGCTGGCGAAACAGATTTTCCCTGTATCACTGACGAGCGTGTTGGTCAGGGGCGCAGTTATGTCAAGCTCGCTTCGCCGCTCGGCTACCGTGCTTGGCTAGACGGGTTAAACGCGGGTCGTACTTATGTTTCGGACGGGCGCGCCCATCTGATGGATTTCACGATTCACAACATGGAACTCGGGACCCACAATAGTGAACTGTCCCTTCCAGCACCCGGTACCATTCACGCCCGAGTCCGGGTCGCCGCCTTGCTCGACTCCGTCCCGCATCCCGAGATTCAGTCGCTGCCCTACGATCAGAAACCGTATTGGAGCATCGAACGCGCCCGCCTCGGAGATTCGCGAGAAGTGCCCGTTGAGCTCGTCGTTAACGGCAAGGCCGTTCAACAGAAGCAAGTCGTCGCCAATGGCGCGGTTCATGATGTGGCTTTCGATGTGCCGATTGAACAAAGCAGTTGGGTCGCCGTACGCATTTTGCCCGCCGCGCACACGAATCCGATTTTCGTTCTGGTCGGCGGCAAACCCATCCGCGCCTCCCGAGCCAGTGCCGAGTGGTGCGTGAATGCCGTCCATCAGTGCTGGACGCAAAAAGCGCCTCGCATTGCCCCTGACCAGCTCTCGGCAGCTCGCGCCGCGTACGATCATGCTGAGCAAGTGTATAAAGGCTTGAAGGACGAATGCGAGAGGCACTGACCCGTGCCTCTCTATCTCATGCCTTCTCGGGCTGAACTTCGCGCAACCGGCGCTCCAGAAAGCGGCGCTCGCTATCGTTGGTGACGAGCGCAAGCGCTCTCGTATAGCTTTTCGCTGCTTCGTCTGAAGATCCGAGGCGGCGCAGCATATCGGCACGTGTGGAGTGCAGCAAGTGATAGCCATTGAGATCGCCAGCTCCGGCGAGGGCATCAATGAGCGCGAGTGCTGGCCGACCGCCATGCACCATCGCGACTGCTACTGCGCGGTTCAGTGACACGATCGGAGAGGGCTGTAACCGCTCGAGGACGTCGTACAGACCCAGGATTTGGGGCCAGTCCGTCTCTTCTGCCTGCGCCGCCCCACAATGCAGGGCCGCGATAGCTGCCTGCACGGCATACGGCCCCGGTCCCCCAACAAGCGCCTCCTGCACCAGCGGCAACGCTTCGTCGATCTGCGCTCGATCCCAGCGGCTACGATCCTGCTCATCGAGAAGAATGAGGTCGCCAGCCTCATCGAAACGGGCGGCGCTTCGGGCATTGTGAAGGAGCATTAGCGCCAACAGCCCCGTCGCTTCCGCCGGCGGGGGTGCCATTAGAGTCCGCACCAAGCGTGCAAGGCGGATGGCCTCAGCGCAGAGATCGGCCCTGACAACCGGTCCACCGCGAGTGGCTAAATAACCTTCATTGAAGATGAGATAGATCACGGTAAGCACTGCGTCGAGCCGCTCAGGCATTTCGTTCACACCGGGCACCTGATAGGGAATACGCGCGTCCCGGATCTTGCGCTTTGCACGGACGAGCCGCTGCGCCATGGTAGCCGTTGAAACAAGAAAGGCGCGCGCGATCTCGTCCGTCTCGAGGCCGCCCAGGGTTCGAAGCGTCAGCGCCACCTGCACCTCGGGCGCCAGTGCTGGGTGGCAGCAGGTGAAGATCAATTGCAGCCGATCGTCGGCAATCGCGGTCGTGTCGTACTCCGGCTCTTCGATGGCTTGGCTCAAACCGGACACCGCGAGGGATTGGACCGTTTCGGTGAACCGCGCTCGCCGCCGCAACCGGTCGATGGCCTTATGTCGAGCCGTTTGAATGATCCAGGCGCGAGGCAGCTCTGGAACTCCAGATGTGCGCCAGTGATCAACGGCGGCTGCAAATGCTTCTTGTGCTGTCTCTTCGGCCATCTCGAAGTCATTGAAAAGTCGAATTAGAGTGGCTACAATTCGGCCCCAGTCGGAGCGATAGACCTCCTCGACAGCCTGATCCGCTTCATGGTTCATACTCTTAAATAATTTTCCAACAAGCTGTCGATCTGCATACGGGCTGTTCGTCTCATACATGGAGCGCACAGGGCGGGGGGAACCCGGGCCGTTCAGGCTTGGGTCGCCCGTTGTGCGCGACGTTAGGTGTTAAAGGAAGAAACCATGAGCACAAGTACATCCCTGAATTCTCGAGCGGGCAGTGTCAGCGAAATCGAAATCTTTCGCCACACCGCCCGCGCAATACACAAGGTCGTCCGCCTTAATGTCGACGGTCTGACCCAGGCGGAGAGCCTGATCCAGCCTCGTCCCGCGGGAAACTGCCTGAACTGGGTGTTGGGCCACCTGCTCTGCGTATACCAGCACGTGTTGCCGATGCTCGAACAGACGCCCGTGATAAAGGCAGGCGCGCTTCAGCGCTACGATCGCGGCAGTCCTCCGATCAAAGACGCAGATCAAGCAATGCAACTCTCCGAGCTTATGACCGCTTGGGACCAAACCGCTGAGCGTATCGACGATGGGCTGGCAAATCTCGCTTCAGAAACTTTGGACGCGCCCGCTCCGTTTTCCCCCAGCGGTAATGAAAATGAAACAGTCCGGTCGCTCTTGACCACGATCTTCTTCCATCAGGCCTATCATGCCGGCCAGACGGGCATCCTCCGGAGAATCGCCTGAAAGGATGGGGCAATCCGGTAACTATTAGTTATGGAGCTACACGAATGCAATACATGTTGCTGATTTATCTTGACGAAGAAGCCTTGAGCGAACGGGAGCAGTGTTACGAGGAATCGCTGCAACTCGCGCACGATCTCCACGCGAAGGGACAGTACCTGGCGGCCGCTCCTCTCCACCCGACATCGACGGCCACCAGTGTTCGGGTGCGCGACGGCAAGCCGCTAGTGACCGACGGACCGTTTGCGGAGACGCGCGAGCAGCTCGGCGGCTATTTTCTGGTAGACGCGAAGGATCTCGATGAAGCCCTTCGCATAGCCGCACGAATTCCGGGAGCGCGCAGAGGTACCGTCGAAGTCAGACCGGTAATTGAGATAGCAGGCCTGCCTCTGGATCGTTCATCGCGCGAATTGCACTCGAACGCCTAGAAACACGAATACCGGCAATCGCGCATCACTTCTGGAGATGGCTGACGACAGCCGGATCGAGTTTCGTGGCGAGTGTCATGGCGCGTTTCGCACGGGATGGGTCGCCTTGCTGCTCAAGCGCCAGGCCCAGGTCGTAGTAAAGCACGGGCGAGAGTGGATCCACCTGAAGGCCGCGACGGAATATGTCGATTGCCCCCCGTTTTTCACCGGCGGAATACAGCGCGGCACCGAGATTCTCATATACAGAAACAAGGTCTGGCTCGAGCTCGATTGCACGACGGTATGCCTGAACTTCTTCGGTGCGCCGACCCAAGCCGCCGAGTGTGAGGCCAAGATTGAACTGGGTGGTCGCGTCATTGGGGTACAGGCGCGCGGCGAACTGAAGAATGCCGTTCGCTTGCTGTACATCGCCGTTTTCTGCAAGTGTGACGCCCATGAAGATGAGTCCCCGTAGAAAGTGTGGATAAGCAATGAGCGCCAGCTTCTCCTTTTCGAGAGCGCCGCGCGCATCTCCGTGAAGCTTCAATGCGGCCGCCTGCTCGTGCAGTTGTTCGGCCTCCCACTTGAAATCGCGTGCCAGGCGCTGGAGTATCATCCAGCGATTTCCCATATCGATGGCAGCGCTTGTCTCGCCGTATTGCAGCCGAGAGGCAGCGGCGGCCAGCTTCGGGTCCATGTCGCCTAGCGACATCCCGCCGATGTATCCCCCAATCGCAGCCGTGGCATCGATCGAAACGTCGCGTGCCACGCTGAAGAATGGTTCGCCTTTCGCCAATCGGCGGGTTGCGGCTTCGGCTTTGCCAGGGTCATCGGTCACTATGATGCGGAGGAACTCGTATAACGGCTGAATCTGCGACCGCAGATTCTGATCGTGGCCGGTTGCTTTCATCCCCTGTTCAGGATGAACACGAATCCAGTGGTCTACCATGCGGAACGACCCTTTTTCGACCTGGGGCATGTGACAGCCCAGGCAATTGCCACTGGCGTTCACAGGACAAATGGCCGCTCGCCGCCTCGTTGTCGGGGAATGGCAACCAATGCAGGCCTTCACCGATGCCTGCTCGTCATCGGTTGAATCTCTATGCGGGTTGTGACAGGTCGTGCAGGTGAGAGCCTTGCCGCTTTGAATGAAGCATTCGGTATTGCGCAACGCCGTAACCTGATTCGACACGAGCACATCGTTCGGGAGAGGATCGGCAAAATATGTAAATCCGATATGACACTTCGCACAAACATCTAATTGCTGGTCGGGGCTAAGCCTCTTGGGGTTGACAATCCCCTGGCGAGGATTCCCCTTCCCGACCGCCTGTAAGTGGGTCCAGCCTGGCCCATGGCAGCTCTCGCAGTGAACCCCGCGTTCTTTGCCAGCGCCCAGCGTGTTTGGCTGCCCATGACAGGTTAGGCACTTTACCTCAAACGCCGGACTGAGTGCGCTGCCAAGCGCGGCGACATATGAAGCCGGCTTTTCAGATATAGAGTCTGGCGAGAGCACAAGCGCATTATGAGCTGAGCTGTACACATAGCGCGCTTCGATGAGCGCCGGCCGCTCCAGGGGGATGCCCGCCACTTGGTCGATGTCAGCGAGAAAGCTAACGCCGTGCCGCGTGCCGCCCATGATCACCCGCACGGGAAGAGTCACTTTGGCACCATCGGGCATGGCAATTAAGTACTCGAACCTGTTGCCGAGTCGCCGAATTTCGTAGGCCAAGGGCGGAGCAGATCCTTCAGTGATGCGGGCATTATAGTGGAGCGGCAATGATGGTGCTACTGTGCCTTGCCAGGTGTTGGCCATCGCGTTCTTCGTCTGAGTGGCTGCTATGTCTTTGTGGCACAGAGCACAGGCCTGCGCTCCAACGTAGTGCACGGCCTCACCGGAAGGCCCAGCGAAGCAAAATGGCGTGAGGCAAAGGAAAACAAGGACGCGCAGAGGCATAAAAAGAGCGCTCAAAACACCGTAGATTTACCTTGACCGCGTAGACGATCTCGAATACATATTATGTAGGTCTGGAGGATTGCGACTATGTCGAGATACTTCGCTGAGTTTATCGGGACATTCGTGCTCGTCTTTGGCGGGTGCGGTTCTGCCGTATTGGCCGGTGACAAAATCGGATTCATGGGGGTAGCTCTCGCCTTCGGTCTCTCGCTGCTTGCGATGGTATACACCATAGGCCATGTTTCGGGATGCCATATCAACCCCGCTGTCACACTTGGCTTGTTTATCAGCAAGAAACTGGAGCGGCGATATGTGCTCGGGTATTGGGTTGCGCAGATTCTGGGCGCGATCGTTGGTGCGGCATGCCTACTCGCGATCGCTAAAGGTGCGCCAAACGGCTATGATCCGGCAACGCTCGGATTCGCTGCGAATGGCTACGGAGCGCACTCTCCCGGACAGTATGGATTGGCCGCTGCTGCACTCACAGAAGTCCTTCTTACTTTTTTCCTCGTACTGACGGTGATCGGTGCAACAGATCTCAAAGCGCCCGTCGGCTTTGCCGGTGTTCCGATCGGCTTTGTTTTGGTCCTAATCCATCTCGTGGGCATTCCAGTGACGAATACGTCCGTCAACCCGGCACGAAGTATCGGGCCGGCGCTTTTTGTAGGGGGTTGGGCCTTGCAGCAGCTTTGGCTCTTCGTAGTCGCACCTCTAGTTGGCTCGGTTCTCGCAGCCGCGGTCTACCGTGGCATTACAGTGCCGAGGCTCACCGCCAGAGAGGCAGAGCGAGCCCTTCCGACTGAGCAGGAGGAGCGCCTGAAGAATCGGGCTGCTGCTCCCTAATAATTGAGTAACGAACAGTACCGGCAACGTGGTACTGCTTGCGCGACTGCCTCTTCAGACAGGTGTTGTTCTGCCTTGACAGAAGCCAATCAATATACTTAACCTGAACGAAACGTTCTAATTACGCTTAAGGGGCCCGACGGAGGTGTCGGCAATTCTCTGCGTGCCAGCGCAGAGTCGCAGTTTCTCTAAGGGACCACGCTGTGACGTCTCCAGCAAAACCACAGCGAGTGCAGTGAACTGCCGTGTGGGCTCCACGAATGCGAAGGAGAGACCATGAGTGTAGTTGCTTCCAGTCAGGAATCTAAAGGTCTGCGGCGATTTCCCAGCGGACTGCTGTTCGCCATCGTAGTTGCTTTACCAGTAATGCTTTTCGGTCAAGGCTACTTTGGGACCGTGAGCGGGGAAATCACCGACCCAAGCGGGGGCGTAGTGCCGGGAGCTAAGGTTACGCTTGTTGACCAGCAGAAGGGCTATCAGTTTGCCTCCACCTCCGACAACAGCGGGCGGTACTTGTTCACATCAATTCCGCCGGGGACGTATTCCGTATCCACGGAAATACAAGGCTTTGAGAAAACAGTACGCACCAACATCACGGTGAACGTTAGCGAGAACGCGACGGCAAATCTGCGTTTGCAAGTCGCCACTTCGAGGCAAGCCGTCGAGGTCCGATCAGAGGGGCAGGCTCTTCAAACCGAGGATGCGGTTACGGGCCAGGTGGTCAATCGCCGGTTCATAAACGACTTGCCTCTGGTTGACCGCTACGTTCTTGACTTTGTTGGGCTCGCTCCGGGTGTCAACAATATGAGTGACAGTAACTCTGTCGGTGACACGGGAACGAACTTTGCTTCCAACGGCAGCCGCGGGGCAAGCGCAGACATTCTCATGGATGGCGCCTCGATCACCAACTTCGAGCCAAATGGCGGCGTCACCCAGGTCACCTATACCCCGTCAGCAGAAGCTGTGGAAGAATTCAAGGTGCAGCAGACAAACTTTAGCGCGGAATATGGATTTTCCGGCGCATCGGTCGTGAACATGATCACGCGTTCGGGCAGCAACGCCTTCCACGGCAGCGCGTACGATTTTCTTCGCAATAAAATCACCGACGCGAACAACTGGTTCAACAATGAGAACGGTGTTCCTCTTCCTCCCGTACACCGGAACAATTACGGCGGCACGGTTGGCGGGCCAATCATCAAGAACAAAACCTTCTTTTTCTTTGACTGGGATGGCACGCGCTCTTCCAATCTGGGTACCTATCAGGCTGGTGTCCCCAGCGCCGCCGAACGCAACGGCAACTTTGGCGAATTATGCGCCGCGAATGGCGGTACGTTCACTGCGGCGGGACTCTGCAGCGTCATTGCGGGGCAACTCTATGATCCGTACTCCGGCACGTTCCAAACTCCGGCGAATGGGCCTGCCGGCGCATACCGCAGCGCCTATATCCCCTTTAACAACCTCGCCACCTATACAAGCCCCGGAAATCCCAACCTGAACGGCACGCCCTACCAGTTGCCGCACGCGCCCGGAAACCTGATCGATCCCGTTGCGCAGAAGATGATGAAGCTCTTCCCCATGCCGAATATCCCAGGCGGCAGCATTTACGACAACTGGATCGGATCGGGAGCGTCGGGCAATGCCAACGACCAGTTCGACATCAAGATCGACCACCGCTTCGGCGAAAAAAATTTGCTAAGCGCAAAGTACTCGCAAGGCTGGAATAACAATTCTCCTTTCAACTGCTTCAAAAATTTCACCGATCCTTGCGGGAGCGGACCGAACCAGGGCGCGGCACACCTGTTCGCGATCAATGATACTCACACCTTCAGTCCCACCCTGATATTGACCAGCACGCTTGGCTTCACGCGAGGCTCGACACTGATCAATGCCTACAACAAGAGCCTGAACTCTGATCCCCTCGGCACGCTGGGTTTTCCGTCTTATCTGGAAACCAACGGTTTTCTCGGTGTTCCCGCCACCTTCATCGGCAGCGGATACTATTCCGCTGGTTTCACAAGCATCGGCCAAGATCCATACGGCAACTACCGGCAGGGCCAGGACACGGGTCAGCTAACGTCGCTTCTTACGAAGATTCGTGGCAAACATGAGCTGAAGTTCGGCTTCGAGGGACGGTTGCACCAGCAAAACTATATTCAGACGAACGCTCCGGTCGGTTACTTCAATTTCAACAATCTCGGCAGCTCGCAGTGCCCGACCCCCGATATTACGCAGTGCGGCGGCGACGGCATGGCCAGTTTCATGATGGGCCAGATGATAGGCCCGGGCGGTTTCTACGAAATCCAGTTTGAACCGGCGACGGAAAACTTCCAATATGCCGGATTTGCCCAGGACAACTGGAAGGTGACTCCGAAACTGACTCTGAATCTGGGACTTCGCTACGACGTGTCCCTGCCCAGAACGGAACGCCACAACCGCATGAACTGGTTCGATCCGAATGTTGTGTCTCCGCTCTCCGTTCCCGGTCTGGGTACGCTGCATGGCGGAGAGGTGTTCACTAGCGCCGACCAGCGCACGAATTGGCAGACCGACTGGAAAGACTTCCAGCCACGTTTCGGCTTCGCCTGGCAGCTCGGCAGTAAAACCGTCATCCGCGGCGGCTACGGCATCTATTACGACCAAACCCGCTCCGGGGCCAATGGCCTGTTGAGCTACGGCTCCCAGGGATTCAACCAGTATACGAATGCGGTGACCACGTATCAAAACGATGGCGCGACGCCCTGGTTGCATCTGGACAATCCTTTTCCCAACGGGCTGATCCAGCCCCCGGGAAGCTCGCTTGGTTTGTTGAACGACGTGGGCTATGGAGCTATCGGACCGCTCCGCACGGCCGCGGCCGCCAGGACTCCCTACGAGCAAAGCTGGAGCTTCGGGATCGAGCGCCAACTGGCTTCAAGTATGCTGGTCAGCGCGCAGTACATCGGCAAGAAAGGAACTCATCTGTATTTTGCCGGCAACAATAATTTGGACGTTTTGGGGCCGCAGATCGAGAATCTAACCCCAACTCAGATCGGCAACCTCGGCAACTATGTGCCCAATCCATTCGCGTCGGTCCTCACCGGCCCCTACTATGCCAACAGCATTCTTTCAAGCCCAACCGTCCAGGCGTATCAACTGCTGTTGCCGTTTCCGCAGTTCACCGGCGTGACTGGGGACGAGCCGCCGAGCGCCAACTCCATCTATAATGCGCTGCAACTCACGGTGGAAAAGCGCTACTCCAACGGGTTGCAACTCTCGGCGAACTACACGTGGTCGAAATCCATCGACGATTCCTCGACGTACGACACCAACGTGGCCTGGCTGGCGAACGGTCCCAACTCAGGCTCGAATCTGCAGGATCCCAATAGAGCTTACCTCGAACGCAGCCTCTCGACGTTCGACATCCCGTCGCAACTGAAAGTGAACTATAGCTATGATTTGCCGTTCGGACGGGGAAGAGCTTTCCTTAACAGGATGCCGCGAGCCTTTGATCTCGTCTTGGGCGGCTGGAAAACCGCCGGCGTCTGGACCATTCATGACGGCTTCCCGCTTCAGTTTACGGTCGCAAATGGAGGAACTCCGATATGGACTTACGGCCCCCAGCGACCCAATCTCATGGGCACGCCGGAGCGCAGTGGTGGCCCCGACTCGAACTGGATTAACAACTATTTCGCCAACCCGAATGTCTTCCAGATCCCGGCCCCGTACACGTTAGGCAATGCGCCGCGGGCTGTTGGAAGCGTGCGCAGTCCCTTCTTCTTCACGACTAATTTGTCCATTTTGAAGGAATTCGGCTTATCCACCAGCCATGAAAATATGAAGCTCGAATTACGCCTGGAGGCGGAGAATGCGTTCAACCATCCCGTATTCGGTACGCCGGACACGCTCGTTGGCGATCCCAACTTCGGCGTGATCAGCTATACCTCCGTCGGGCCAAGACAGTGTCAGTTGGCGCTGAAATTTTACTTCTGACTAGGCTGGACGGCATCGCCCGAAGTGCCCGGTGCGGGCGACACGCCTACATAGCATTTTGAGTCGAAATCGAGTACAATGGATGTAGGACATCCTCCGTCCACTCCCCCGTGCTAAGGCGCGGATCTCATTTCTTTTCCCAGTCGAGCTTACTTAAATTGAATCAATTCGAAGACCACTATTCAGCCGATGCGCATGCCCCGCTAGGGCTCCCTTTCGACGCGGACATTAGCTTCTTTCAGACGTCCGATGTTCCAGACACGGAATCCCACGCGGAGCCCGTACAAGAGTCGATTTTTACCGACGACCCAGTGCGGGTGTATTTGCGCGAGATGGGTTCGGTGCCGTTGCTGACCCGTCAAGGCGAGTTTCTCCTGGCGCGCAAAATGGATCGCGGGAAGCTCCGCATGCAGAAGGTGATCAGCCGTTCTCCGCTGGTCCAGAAGCAGGTCCTGGAATTCTCGGAACTCATTCGTAAAGGCAGCGAAGATCTCGATAGCTACATTGACCTCCGGCCAACCGGCATCGAAGACGGTGGCGCGGCCGACCTCAAGCGCCGCAGCGAGATGGAAGCGCTGTTCGTGGCCTACGCCGCAAGTTACAAGAAGCTGCTCCAGACTTTTGACAAGGCAGCCGCCGTGCCTAAGGCCAAGAAGAAGCTTCGCAATAAGTGGCGCGGCAAGTTAGCAAGGGCCAAGGTTGAGGTTTCTCAATCGCTCCGTGCCATTCCGTTCGTCCCGGCTCGCTGGAAAGAATTCACCCGAGCGGTTGAGAATGCGGCTCATGAGATGTCGTCTTGTGAACTCGAGATCAAGAGACTCGAGGGGTCGCGTGCCGCCGCAAATCAGCTTCGTACGAAGGAGCTGAAACGCGATCTCAAGCAGAAGGAAAGGGAAGCCGGCACATCGCTTGCCGATCTGAAGCACAGCCTCGCGGTGATCCGTCGTGCGGAAGTCGAATGCGAATCTGCCAAGAAGGATTTGGTGGAAGCCAACCTTCGCTTGGTTGTGTCGGTCGCCAAGAAATACGTGAATCGCGGACTGCACCTGCTTGACCTTGTACAAGAAGGCAATATTGGGCTGATGCGGGCTGCCGAGAAGTTTGAGTATCGCCGCGGCTTCAAATTTTCCACCTACGCGACTTGGTGGATCCGCCAGGCGGTGACACGCGCCATTGCCGATCAGTCGCGAACGATTCGAATTCCCGTTCATATGAACGAGAGTATGAACAAGTTCCTCCGCGCGAACCGTGAGCTGGGGAAAGAGTTAGGCCGCGTTCCGACCAACGAAGAAATCAGCCAGCGTCTGGAGGTCCCCGTTGAAAAGGTCCAGCAGCTCAAGATCATTTCGCGTGACCCCGTCTCGCTTGAAACTCCCGTGGGGCGGGACGGCGAATCGGCGCTCGGTGACTTGATTGAGGACCGCTGGATTGGATCTCCAGCCGATGCCGTTAACGAATCGAATGTCCGGAGTGGGACTGCGGATATTCTAAGAACGCTTTCTCCTAAAGAAGAGAAGGTGATCCGGCTGCGGTTCGGGATCGGGTGCGCGCGTGAACACACCCTGGAGGAAATTAGCCAGGAATTTGATGTGACCCGCGAGCGAATTCGTCAGATAGAAGCCAAAGCTCTTCGTCAGTTGCGCTCTCCGGATACAGCGCGGCCTTTGCGCGCGCTCCTCGCATAGGGACACTCTCTTATCTGGGACCAGGTCCTTCGCTGGATGGGTCCTAAAAAATCGACCACACGCGAAGGTTGCGAGAGTGTCCAAGCATTGTTGGAAAGAGCTACCGCGCCTTACGCTTCCCCTCAGGCGGACGCCTTCGCATCGGCTCGCGTCGCAGGGCGAGTTTGATCTTAACCACCGGCACCAAGGAGTTAACCCTCATTCAGTCGCGGTGCAGCGCGCTTTGCGAGCTCTTCATTCAGCGTTGCCACGAAGCCCTGAATCTCCTTCTGCATGAGCCTAGAACGAGTCTTCCAGCGTAAGGGAATCTGTAGGAAAGCGCGAATCGTCCCATTCGGACCATTTGGAGTCCATATTGGACGTGCTATAGTCCATATAAGACGCTGGGAGGCGTCTTGAATAATTATGCCCTATGCGTTCTGGAATAACAAAGGCGGGACGGGCAAGACGAGCCTAGCCTTTCAAGCGATCTGCAGGTATGCGGAACGCCACCCAACGAAGAGAATTCTAGCCGTGGACATCTGTCCACAGGCGAACCTGTCAGAACTCTTTCTTGGTGGCTTGACCAACAATGGAAGCAAGAATCTGCTCGCCATACAGGGCAGACTGCCCCGGTGCACCATTGGCGGTTATTTTCAGATTCGATTGCCATCACCGTATAACGTACCGACGTTTAGTGCTCACGACTTTATTACGACACCTTGCACTTACAACCGCTTGATACCTGCGAACATCGATTTGGTCTGTGGCGATCCTCTTCTCGAACTGCAAACAAACGCAATTAATACGCTGTCAAACACCCAAATACCCGGCACGAATACGTGGGTCGCAGTTATCGATTGGGTTAAAGACCTGCTTCAACCCGTTAAGTCGTCGTATGACGTGATGTTCATGGACTGCAACCCAAGCTTCTCGATATACACGCAAATTGGACTTGCGGCGTCGGAACGCCTTGTTCTTCCAGTGATGGCCGACGATTCATCGCGACGAGCGGTGCAGAACGCGCTTTCCCTGGTGTATGGGCTGAGTCTGCCTTCGCCGATATATGCCACCTACGCATTCAGCACCAAACTTGAGGCAGATGGCAGGAAACTGCCGCAAGTCCATTTGATAGTCAAAAACCGACTCACTCAATACATGGGACCGGCGTCAGCCTACTTTGCCGTCCTTCAGGCGATTGATAATGATCTTCAAAGATTATTAAGCAGCAATCCGAGCTACTTCACATTCACGAAAACTAACAATGCAACGGTCGACGTTCGAGATTTTCAAACAACCGGTGTTGTCGCATTTGCAAGAGGATGCCCGTTTTCAAAACTAGAAGCCGGGAAACAAACCATCGGAGGACATCGCGTCCAAGTGAAGGAAGAATACAGGCGGAACGCTTTGAAAGCGATTACTGACTTGGTCGAAAAGCTTTAACGTGCCGGCTTACTAAACGCTCAATATACAGGTGAGGCCGCCCACGTTCAGAAGATATGCGACGTATTGGTGCAATTCGTCTTGCTCGGTCCACCCGGATAAGACACCAATCATCCGCGCTTGGCGCTTTGGAATAGTCTGTTCAAGAATGCTTACGGTGATCGCGTGTTTCCGGGTAAAATCGTCTTTCGACCAATGCCGACCCCACTTCAAAACCTAAACAGCATCTTCAACAATCGGGTTTTTCGAATCCCTGACTACCAGCGCGGATACGCATGGGGCATGCAACAATTGAGGGATTTCTGGGACGATCTCAATCTGCTGGGGGGCAACGCAACCATTACACGGGTCAGCTCACGCTCGAACCTGTGCCGGTAACCGCGTGGAAACGCTGGGACGAAGATATTTGGCTGATCGAGGGAAAGAGCTTCGTGCCGTTCTACGTAGTTGATGGTCAGCAGCGCCTCACCACGGCCATCGTTCTCATTAAATGCCTGCTGGAGCGAGTACCCGATGATGGGAGGATCGCCTTCGCGCACACGCGGGAATATCGACAGAAGTTCCTCATTCAGGAGTGGGAGGTGAGCCGTGCATACCTTTTCGGTTACGAGAGGGATAACCCAAGCTACGAGTACCTGAAGACCCAAATTCTGGGCGAAGTTTCAAATCAATTCCAGGGCACGGAAACTACATACACTGCTAATCTCGCCGCAGCTCAAAAGTTCTTCCGCGAAAAACTAAAAGATCTTGAGCATCCCGAACTCGAACGGCTGTTCAAAGCGCTCACGCAGAAATTTCTCTTTAACGTTTACGAATTGGAGGAAGAACTAGAGGTCTTCGTTGTGTTCGAGACCATGAATAATCGCGGAAAGCCCCTTTCACAGCTGGAGCTTCTAAAAAATCGACTTATTTACCTGTCAACACTGATTCCAGAGCCTACGAGAGAGACCGACAGGAAGGCGCTTCGTCGCAACATAAACGATGCGTGGAAGACAATCTTCGAGTTTCTCGGCCGCGAAAAGGGTCGAGCGTTAGATGATGATGACTTCTTGCGCGCACATTGGATCATGTACTTTAAATTTGCCAAAGATGAGGCCGGACAATTTGCGAATTTTCTCTTAAGAAAGAATTTCACCACCCAAAGAGTCATCACAGCCGAGCTCCCCATTGCTGAACTGCAGCGATACGTAAACAGTATCCAATCTTCAGCCCGGAAATGGCATGCAATTCACTTTCCCGATCGCGCGGACGGCTTGTCAGAGCAAGTGCGCAGCCATCTTCAGCGGCTGGATCGATTAGGCCGAGGCGCATTTGAGCCGCTAATTATGGCTGCAATGCAGAAGAGCGTGAACGATTCTGAGCTGACGAGCTTATTGGCCGCCGCCGAACGTTTTGTGTTTCTGGTCAGTCGACTCTCACAAAGGCGCTCAGATGCGGGCGATAGTGAGTTCTACAGGCTGGCTGGGCAGCTTTATCGCGGCGAAAAAACGTCGGCCGAAGCGACAGAGACAGTGGGGACCCTCACCAACTTCTATTTCTCGGCTGAGAAGTCTATCGCGAATATGCGCGATCTGTTTCAACGAGAAAACGGTTTTTATAGCTGGGATGGACTTCGATATTTTTTGTTCGAGTACGAACAATACGTAAGAGAAAGGGCCCAGATGGCAACACCCAGACTAAGCTGGGAAGACTTAAATTCCACGAAACGGGACCAGGTAAGCATCGAACATATCTACCCGGCTTCGCCAGTCGCAGGCGATTGGCCCGATTTCGAGGAGCGACCGGAGGGTGAACGCGCCCTGCTGCGGCATTCCCTTGGGAATCTGCTCGCCCTCTCCCAACGGCGAAATTCGAGCCTTTCGAACAGGCCGTTCGCCAAAAAGAGGCAGGACGCCGAAGGCGTACGCGGGTACTTCAATGGCTCGTACAGCGAGGTTGCCGTTGCTCAGTTCCAAGACTGGACAGCCAATTCGATCCTGAATCGAGGGTTGGCAATGCTCCATTTCCTTGAGGAGCGCTGGAGCGCTCCCCTCGGCTCTCGCATCGAGAAAGTCAGATTCCTGAATTTAGAGTTCCTTGAGCCCCCTGACGCATAGCTGCCCCGCTTGCGACGTCCAATCTCGGCGTGCGATTCGAGAGCTCGACAAGAGACACTCCTCCCCTAAACGCGCTCGATAATGTTTGCCATTCATGTCCGCCGCCCCACTCTTCTCAGTGCGCCTTGCGCTTCCCCTCAGGCGGACGCTTCGCGTCCGACCGCGTCGCACTCAACGAGTCGATCTGAATTACAGCATCAAGGAATTACTCTCATTCGGCCGGCGCGCTGCGCGCTGTGAAAGCTCCTGATTCAAGGTTTCAACAAAGCCCTGAATCTGCTTCTGCATAGCTTCCATCTTCTCGCGCATGTTGAGAATGATCTCAACCCCCGCAAAATTCACGCCCAGCTCCCACGTAAGCTTCAGAATGACTTACAACCGCTCCAGATCTTCATCACTGTAGAGCGGCCTTTTTGCACCAATTTGGTGCACAATGGTGATATGAGGACAGCAAACAAGACGGTACGCCAAAGCGTTAGCCTCCCCGCGAACGTCGCTGCACAAGTTCGCAGCTTGGCGAAGGCGCGCAGGCTTAGTGCCAACCGGATGCTTCTAGATCTCATCGAGAACGGCATGCAGGCTGAGAAGCGCAAACAGCAGGAATTCTTCGATCTCGCCGAGCGGTTCAGGAGTGCCACCGATCCGGCGGAGGTCAAACGTCTAGGCAATCAGATGGGGCGAATGCTGTTTGGCAACTGATGCCAAAAATCGAGACTTGGGGCAAACTCCGCCCAACGTTCGCCAGCACTTGATAGACCGGATGGACGATAGGGCGATCAGCATCGCTGACCTCAATCATCTTCGGCTCTGGATTGGCTCGAACCCAGAACTGCCGGAAGGCGATTGGTAGAAGGACTTCGGCTCATTCAAGATCTGCGGGAAAGGATCGTTGCCGAAAACGTTTCTGCTTCGTGGTCAAGCCGCCAAGGGGGAGGCTGTCTAAGCGGATTGGCCCGCCTACCTAACCTTCCGCTTCCCCTCAGGCCCTCGCTTCGCGTCCGTCCGCGTCGCACTCAACGAGTTGATCTGAATCACCGGCATCAACGAATTACTCTCATTTGGCCGGCGCGCAGCGCGCTGCGAAAGCTCTTGATTCAGAGTTTCAACGAAGCCCTGAATCTGCTTCTGCATCGCCTCCATCTTCTCGCGCATATTGAGAATAATCTCAACCCCGGCAAGATTCACACCCAGCTCCCGTGTCAGCTTCAGAATGACTTCCAATCGCTCCAGATCTTCATCCGTGTAGAGGCGCGTATTGCCTTCACTGCGAGACGGCGCCAGCAATCCCTCGCGCTCATAAAGGCGCAACGTTTGCGGGTGAATTTCGTATTGCTCGGCCACCGCCGAGATCATGTACGCCGCTTTACCTTTCGCCTTCGTCATAGCTGCACCTCATCCATTCAAGCGGCAGACTGCACGTGCTTCCACATCTCAGACCGCACGTCTTCCTTTTGCACCTGTGCCAATTCGCGCAACAATTCTCGTGTGCGCTCATCGTGCACGTCCGGCGCGCGCAGCACCACCTCGACTATTTCGTCGCCGCGCGAGTTCTTTCGCGCATTGAACACGCCCTTTTCACGCAGCCGGAACCTCTGCCCATTCTGCGTGCCTTGCGGGATCTTGAGTATCGCTCGCCCGTCAATTGTAGGCACTTCAATCTTGGCCCCGAGTCCAGCCTCAGCAATCGTGAGCGGCACCTGAACCTCAATATTGTCTGCATCCCGCTTAAAAAACGGATGCTCTTCCACGCGAATCGTTATATATAGGTCTCCAGGCGGGCCACCTGCCGCACCTGCGTTTCCCTTCCCGGCGACCCGAAGCCTCGATCCAGACGTCACGCCAGCCGGTATCCGCACTTCGACCGTGTCCGAACGCGATATCAGACCTTCGCCCCGGCACGTCGGACAAGCATTCTTTAAGCGTCCAGTCCCCTCGCAACGTGGGCATGGGAGATTGAACTTCATCGCGCCCGCCATTTGCGTTACCGTCCCTGTGCCGTCGCATTCAGGACAGACGGCCGCGTTCTTGCCCGATGTACCCGTGCCGTGGCACGTCTCGCACGTCTCCTGGCGCGAAATGTTGAGCTTTGCCTGAGTCCCTTTAATCGACTGCCAAAAATCGACATTCAACCCATACTCGAGATCGGCTCCGCGCTCCGGTTGCGTATCGGCCTTGCGCGAACCCGAACGGAAGAACTGGCTGAAAATGTCACGGAAGCCGCCACTAGCTCCTTCTGGTGACTCGTAACCCGCGCCGGGTCTTGCGCCAGCCGCTTGCTGCTGGCGAATATACTCGCTGAAATCAAATCCGCCAAAACCAGGACCGCCTGCCTGCCCACCGCTATTGGGCGGCACGTTCTCCGAATAGAATCCGTACTGATCGTAAATCTTGCGCTTGTTGTCGTCGCTCAGAATATCGTACGCTTCTTGAACCTTCTTGAATCGCTCTTCCGCGCTCTTATCCCCGGGGTTCAAATCCGGATGGTATTTGCGCGCCAGCTTCCGATACGCCTTACGGATCTCCTCGGTATCCGCGCCGCGCCC
The DNA here is from genome assembly GCA_963771565.1 of uncultured Acidobacteriaceae bacterium. GTDB lineage: Bacteria > Acidobacteriota > Terriglobia > Bryobacterales > Bryobacteraceae > Bog-105. Next base: position 5,164 of record CAVYUB010000021.1, on the reverse strand, counting down.
CACCGCTAGGGTCTCGTAATAATCTTTTTTTGTCGCAGTAGGCATTCTGATTCACCTAGCGCACCGTCGTGCGCACTACTTATGGACAGGCGGCGATCCGTGTATCCGAACCGCCGCCCGATCCTCCAACTCAAAGCTGATGTGCAGCTTTGTTACTTTTTGTCTTCAACGTCGACGAATTCAGCATCCACCACGTTGTCTTTCGGCTTCTCGCCGGCCTGCGCGCCAGTCTCCGCACCAGCGCCAGGTTGAGCACCCGCGCCATTCCCACCTGCCGCGCTCTGCGATTTGTACATCGCTTCAGCAAGCTTGTGGCTGGCCGTGGTCAACTTATCGGTTGCCGCGGTGATCTTCTCTAGACCCCCATCCGCCATCGCTTTCTTGACTTCCTCAATCGCCGACTCCACTTCTTTCGCATCGGCATCGGAAATCTTATCGCGATGTTCTTTCAACATCTTCTCGACGTTGTACATCATCGCGTCTGCGCGGTTTCGAGCTTCGATCTCGTCTCGCTTCTTGCGATCCTCCGCCCCATGCGATTCCGCATCGCGCGCCATCTTCTCTACTTCTTCCTTGCTCAGGCCCGAAGAAGAGGTGATGGTGATCTTCTGCTCGTTGTTGGTTGCGCGGTCCTTTGCCGTCACATTGAGAATTCCGTTCGCGTCAATGTCGAACGTTACTTCAATCTGCGGAATTCCGCGGGGTGCCGATGGAATACCAACCAGTTGGAACACGCCTAGCAGCCGGTTGTCCCGAGCCATCGACCGTTCGCCTTGGAACACTTTGATCTCTACCGAAGTCTGGCTGTCGGCTGCCGTCGAGAAGACCTCGCTCTTGCGCGTCGGTATCGTCGTGTTGCGGTCGATCAGCTTCGTGAATACACCGCCCAAAGTCTCGATTCCGAGCGATAGGGGCGTTACGTCCAGCAGCAGTACGTCCTTCACCTCGCCGCCGAGCACGCCACCTTGAACGGCCGCGCCAACCGCGACGACTTCGTCCGGATTCACACTCTTGTTCGGCTCTTTCCCGAACAGGTCGCGAACCATCTGCTGAACTTTCGGAATACGCGTTGAACCACCAACCAGGACCACCTCGTCGATGTCCTTCGGCGTCACGTTCGCATCCTGCAGAGCCTGTTTGCAAGGTCCGACAGACCGCTGCAGAATATCGTCCACCATCTGCTCGAAACGAGCCCGCGTCAGCTTGATTGTTAAGTGCTTCGGACCGCTTGCATCCGCGGTCAAGAACGGCAGATTAATCTCCGTCTCGAGAAGCGTCGAAAGCTCGATCTTCGCCTTCTCCGCCGCTTCCTTCAGGCGTTGCAATGCCATCTGGTCTTTGGAAACATCGACGCCCTGATCCTTCTTGAATTCCTGAATCAGCCAGTCAATGATTCGCTGGTCGATATTATCGCCGCCCAGGTGTGTATCGCCATTAGTCGATTTCACTTCCACTACGCCGTCACCGACCTCGAGAATCGAGATATCGAACGTCCCGCCGCCGAAATCGTATACCGCGATGGTTTCGTCCTTCTTCTTATCCAGCCCGTAAGCAAGCGCTGCCGCAGTAGGCTCATTAATGATGCGCATTACCTCGAGACCGGCAATCTGTCCGGCATCCTTCGTCGCCTGACGCTGCGAGTCATTGAAGTACGCCGGCACCGTGATCACGGCCTTGGTAACCTTCTCGCCGAGGTAGGCTTCCGCCGCTTCCTTCAGCTTGTTCAGAATCATGGCCGAAATCTCGGGCGGCGTATATTTCTTGCCCTGGATTTCTACTCGCGCATCGCCATTGTCACCCGCAACGACCTTATAGGGGACGAGCTTCATCTCCTCGCCAACCTCATTAATGCGGCGCCCCATAAACCGCTTGATCGAATAGATCGTATTTTCCGGGTTCGTCACCGCCTGGCGCTTCGCGACCTGGCCCACCAGACGCTCCCCGTTCTTTGTGAACGCAACCACCGATGGCGTCGTCCGACCACCTTCCTGGTTCGGGATCACTGCGGGCTGGCCGCCCTCCATCACGGAAACCACTGAATTTGTGGTTCCGAGGTCAATTCCGATAATCTTGCTCATGTGATTTCAATCCTCCGCCAACCGCCCCGCGATCAGCCGTTATTTAGCACTGTCCTATTATCAGATATGAGTGTCAGACTGTCAAGTTACCCCGCAGCCGCTTTCTTACTCATGGCGACGTTCGTCTCTGGCGGACAGACTACACTGGCCGTTGCCGCTGCTGCGGACCTCAGCGACCTCGAGCCCCAGCTAGCCCAGCAATTTGAAAAAACGAACCCAATTCGGGTCCGTTGGGTAACAGGAGCCAGCGCCGTCCTCTCGCAACAGATTGAAAATGGGGCGCCTTACGACGTTTTCCTCTCCGCCAACGCTCAGTTCGTCAACCGGCTGAGTTCGTTTGGTAAATTGCGGCCCGATTCGGTCACGGTCTACGCGGTCGGTCGCGTTGGGATTCTCTGGAAAGACGGCAAGCATCACCAAATCAGCGACTTAGGTGAAAATTGGGTTCGTTTCGTAGCGCTACCCAATCCCAAGCTCGCCCCCTACGGAGCCGCAGCGCAAGAAGCGCTGGAGCACGCCGGTATCTGGAGGCAGGTTCAGCCCAAGGTGGTTTATGGGGAAAACGTCCGCCAAGCCCTCCAGCTCTTCGAAAGCGGAAATGCTGATGCCGTGCTCACATCCGACTCGCTTCTACAGGGTAGGAACGCCACGGTTATTCCGGCGGATTGGCACCCACCAATAATCCAAAAAGCCGGGATTGTAGCCGCTACGAAGAACTTACGAGCCGCCCGGAAGTTCATTGCCTTTTTGACGAGCAAAGCCGGTCAAGCCGTTTTCGCAGCCTACGGTTTTAGCAGCCCTAAGCCTTAGGATGCGCTTTGTCGTAAACGGCCTGTAGATCCTTGAGCGAGACTTGAGTGTATTTCTGTGTGGTTGAAAGCCGGGCATGGCCCAGAAGTTCCTGAATGGCGCGCAGGTCAGCCCCGTCCGTCAGCAGGTGGGTCGCATAGGCATGACGGAAGCTGTGGGGGTGAACAGTCGAATCGCCCGTAATGACAAGCGCGTACAGTTTCACCAGTCTCCTAACCTGCCGGTCGCTCAATCGGGCCCCGCGCGAGTTCACGAATAGGCCTCGCTCCGCGGGTGCCGCTGCCCGCACTTGAAGAAAGCGCTCGGCGGCTGCAACGGCTCGCCCTCCCATGGGAACTTGCCGCTCTTTGTTTCCTTTTCCCCGAACCCGCAGCCATCCGTCTCTCAAATCGATGTCTTCCAGATTGATGCCCACCAGCTCACTCACACGAATCCCGCACCCGTAGAGGAGTTCAAGAATAGCGATATCCCGTTCTTTGGATGGTTTTTCGATCGTTTGGCCCAATTCGACAGCATCCAGCAAGTTGTTGGTCTTTTCCGCGCTCATTACATCGGGCAGCAGCTGCTTCGTCTTAGGCGTTCGCAGCCGGGTAGCGATGTTCTTCTGTAGCACGCCTTCTTGCAGCAGGAACTTAAACATGGCGCGAACAGCCGCCAGTTTCCGGCGGACACTCACGGTTTCGAGGCCCTGGTCGTATAAACTTGCCAGCCATTCGCGCAAAAGCGCAAGATCCAGTTGCTCAATTCCGGGTGCTATCTCGCCCGGAGGCTCAAAGTAGGTCGCGAATTGTTCCAGGTCCGAGCCGTAATTACGCAGCGTGTGCTTCGATGCGCCGCGCCGCTCCAGCTCACCCAGATACTTCGGAATACATTCTCGCAGTACATGTCCCGCCATATATCCAGCCATGAAGGAAGTGGTCCATCGCCTCGGTCGCTCGCCGGCACACTTCCGCATGACGAGCCTTTTTGTCGTGCCGCAGCTTGCGCTTTACTTCCTCTTCAAGCGACGGCAGGAGATCGAAAGTGATGTTCGCCGGCTGAAAATGGTTCGGGTCCGCGTTGGTAATGTAGTGGCACAAACTTCCCAGCGCCGTTTCGCGCGGAAACGCTTCGGGTTCGTCGCCCCGTACAAGCGCCGCCGCGTTCCGCCCCGCGATAAGACCCGTCCCGATAGATTCCGCATAGCCTTCCACTCCGGAAATCTGTCCCGCGAAGAAGATTCGTGGCTCCTCTTTAATTGCAACGTAGGCTTCAAGAGCGCGGGCGAGTTGATGTAGGTGTTGCGATGCATTTGCCCGAATCGTATGAATTCGGCGTGCTCCAGCCCGGGGTTAGTCGCAGGATCCGCGCTTGGTCCCCGAATTTCAAGTGATTCTGAAATCCGACCAGGTTGTAGCTGTCCGCGCGCTGATTCTCTTGCCGCAGCTGCACGACAGCATACGGCCATCTACCAGTTCTTGGATCGGCAAGTCCCGCGGGCTTCATCGGCCCGAAGCGCAGCGTATCGCGGCCGCGTCGAGCAATCTCTTCAATGGGCAGGCATCCCTCGAAGAACGGAATTTTATCTTCTTCGATATGAGCTTCATAGCGCTCGGCCTGTAGGACCGCGCCGAGGAAGGCATCATATCGTTCTCTATTAAACGGGCAATTTATGTAATCGTCAGTGCCGTCAAGCGATTTGTCGTATCGTGACGCGCGAAACGCGACTGACATGTCGATCGAATCAGCCGCGACGATGGGACTGATGCTGTCGTAAAAATAAAGCCGGTCGGAACCAGTCATCCGGCTAATTTCCTGGGCCAGAGCTTCGCTTGTGAGCGGCCCAGTCGCGATGATCACGACGCCGGTTGATGGTATTTGCGCGATTTCACCGCGCTGAACTTCGATACCTGGATGAGATTCGATGGCTCTTGTAATTTCGCGCGAAAAAATCTCGCGGTCTACCGTAAGCGCGTGCCCGCCAGGAACTCGCGCCGCCTCTGCAGCGCGCATGAGCAGCGAATCGAACCGCCGCATCTCCTGTTTCAGCAGCCAGGGCGCGGAATGAACTTGTTCGCTCTTCAGCGAGTTGCTGCAGACCAACTCGCCGAAAGCGTCAGTCTTGTGGGCAGGTGTTCGCTTGTGGGGGCGCATTTCGTGCAGTACAACGCGCGCACCCGCTTCAGCAGCTTGGAACGCAGCCTCGCACCCCGCGAGACCCGCTCCAATAACTTGGATAATGCTCAAACCTTATTTTAGGCAGGCATTACTGAACATCGAAAACCATGACCTTTGCC